>CAZPSH010000015.1:0-67963 GCA_964589625.1 uncultured Thermoanaerobaculia bacterium | reverse complement strand
GGTCGCGGGCGGGCGGGGACGGGCGCTTGGGCCAGGACCCGAGGGAGGGGAGCCCGGTACGGTCATGGCGCCGGTTCGATCTCCAGGGAAAGGTCCACGGCCCGGGCGGAATGGGTCAGGGCGCCCGCCGAGATGAAATCGACTCCCGTCTCGGCCACGGCCCGCAGGCGGCCGGGTCGCATCCCGCCGGAGGCTTCGAGGAGGACGCCGGGTGGGCGGACGCGGGCGGCCTCGGCCAACTCTTCGTGGGACATGTTGTCCAGAAGGATGAGGTCCGCGCCCGCCGCCGCGGCCTCGTGAAACTGGAGGAGGCTTGTCACCTCCACCTCGACCTTGAGCAGGTGGCCCGCGTTGGCCTTGGCGCGCCGGACCGCTTCGCCGATGGAGCCCACGGCGGCCACGTGGTTGTCCTTGACCAGGATGCCGTCGGAAAGGCCCATGCGATGGTTGGTTCCCCCGCCCGTCCGGACGGCGTACTTCTCCAACGCCCTCATGCCCGGAGTGGTCTTCCTCGTGTCCAGGAGGCGGACCGGGGTGCCAGCCACTTCGTCTGCGCAGGCGCGGGTGAAGGTCGCGATCCCCGAGATCCGCTGGAGCAGGTTGAGCGCGACCCGCTCCGCCAGGAGCAGGGCGGTCAGGGGTCCCTCCACTTGGGCCACCACGGAACCCTGGGGAACGCGGGCGCCCTCCTCCGCAAGGGCCTGGGTTGCGCAGGCCGGATCGGCGAGGCGAAAGGTCCGGAGGGCCGCCGGCAGGCCGCAGACCACGAGCGCTTCCTTGGCCAGAACGGACCCGCGCCCCCGGCCCGAGATGCGGAGGGCCTCGGTGGTGCGGTCCCCGTCGGGAGCGTCCTCCCTCAGCGCCGCGAGGAGGAATGCGTCCAACGCATGGGCGCTCAGGCCGCAAACCATGCAACCCTCCTCAGGCCCTCGAAGCCGTTCTTATGGAACCAGGAGAGGATCTGTGGCTCGGCGCCCTCGAGCGCGAAGCGAACGGTCTTGTCCTGGGCCCGGATCATGAGGGTCTCCTCCCGGACCTCCGCCCGGACGGACCCGGGGGCCAAGTGAAACGCGGATCGAAGGATCTCGGTCGGGTCGCCGGAGGCCAAGCGCCCGCGGAGGGGGGATGCCACCTCCGCCAGGGAACGAAAGTCCCGTCTCGCCCGCATACCCGCCCTCCCGATCCCTGGGCCGAAGGCCGCCGGGCCTCAGCCCTCTCCGTCCACGAAGGAGTTCCACTCCTTGCAGTTGGGGCAGCGATGGAGGATCTCCAGCGTCTTGTACCCGCAGGAAATGCAGACGTAGGCGTCCATCATCTGCTCGCTCCCGGCGAGGGCCTCGGCCCACTCCTTGACCAGGGAGGGATCGACGGCGCCCCGGCGGCTCAGGTCCCACAGGGTCTTCTGAACCAGCCTGGACCGGCCGAAGTGGCGCACGAGGTGCCGTGTGACGGCCGCGGCGGCCTCCTTCCGCTTGAGGTCGAGGAACTCCTGGAGCTCTTGGAGGAGGGCGCGCTTCTGTCCCTGCTCGTGACCCAGGTGGTGAAGAGTGTCGAGGTAACCGTCCAGGTCCTGGCGCTGGGCGTAGATCTCCCTCAGGAGGGACAGGAGCATGAACGATTTGTGCGGGGTCTCTTTGAGGGCCTTCTCGACGGTTTTTAGGGCCCGGTCGGCCTTGTTCACCTTGAGGTACAGGCGGGCCAGGAAGATGGTGGCCGTCGTGTTCTCCGGATGGAGGCGGAGGGCCCGGTGGAGTTGCCACGCGGCCCTGAGGTGGAGACCCGATTCGGCCAGCCTCTGGGCCTTTTGGGCGAGAAGGAAGGAGAGCGTCTTGGGGTCCTTCTGGTGGCGAACCTTCTGCAGCCGGATGGCATACTCGTAAGCCTCCCCCCACTCGCCCAGGTCCTCCGAGAGCTTCACGAGAAAGGTCAGGGCGTCGGGGTCCCTCGGATGGAGGGCCAGGGCGTCCCGGAAGGTCTTCACGGCGCGGTCCATGAGTCCCCCGGTCTTGAAGTCCATGCCCAGGGCGTTCAGGGCGAGCACCCGCTCCTCCTCGCTCAGCGAGGCGCGCGTGAGAAGGGACTGGTGGACGCGTATGGCCCGGTCAATTTGCCCCCGCTGCCGATAGAGGTTGCCCAGGGCGAGGTACACCTCGACGGGCTCGGTGGAGACCTCCACGACCTTCGTAAGGTGCCGGATGGAGTTCTCCACGTCCCCCGTCAGCATGGCGTACATGCCTCGGATGTAGTGCAGGGACCGGCGGGCGTCCTTTCCGTCTCCTGAGGGCCTCCGGAAAAGGGGGAGTCGGGCGCCCAGGAAGAGCCCCAGGAGGAAAACGAGGATGAAGGTGGCGAGGACCCAATTCGGAATGCCGAAGGCCTTCATCACGGGCGGAAGTCCTCCTCAACGGCCTTCTCTCCGAGCAGGCCGTCGCGGATGGGCAGGTTCCGGAGCTGGTCTACCTCCTGCTCCAGGTCCCGGATGCGCTTTCGCAATTCCCGTGCGCGGAGGAAGTGGTCCACCTGGTCGAGCATGCCCACAAACCAGAAGACCAGAAAGGCCACGACGAGCGGCAAGATGAGGAGGACCGGGAGAGGGACCCTCTGGAATTCGATGACCCCGGGAATGAGGACGAAGACCGTGGAAAGTTGGCGGTTGCCCACGCTCAGGGCGAACCAGGCGAGGATCACCAAGGCGATGACGAGCCACTTCAGCGTGCCGAGGAGATTACGCATCCGGCCTGCCCTCCCAGAACATGCGCTCGATCCTGTCCAGCCCCCCTCGGGCATCGAGCAGAAGGTCCACGAACTCCCGGACGGCGCCTCGGCCCCCGGGGGCCGACAGGACGACGTCGGCGTGACGCTTCACCAGGGCGTGGGCGTCGGCCGGGCACGCCGAAACGCCCACCCGCGCCATGACGGGCAGGTCCAGCACCTCGTCGCCCACGTAAGCCGTCTCGGCGGCCGTGCACCCCGCCTCCTCCACCAGTTCCGTGAAGGCCGGGACCTTGTCCATGGCCCCCTGGCGCACGAGGGCCATGCCCAGTTCCTCGGCCCTCCTCGTCACGATGTCGGATGTCTTGCCGGTGATCAGGCCCACTTCAAGGCCCAGCTTGCGGGCCATGTAAATCCCGGCGCCGTCCTTCACGTCGAAGCGTTTCCACTCGTCGCCGCCGTTGGCGAAGTAGAGGCCTCCGTCGGTGAGAACGCCGTCCACGTCGAGGAGCAGAAGCCTCACGCTCCTTAGGCGGTCCTTCAACGGCTGGGGCAGAGAATCCAGAAAGGAGACGGTCATGGCTTCGGGCGCTCCGTGCTTGGCCAGAATAGCACGGGGCCCTTTCCGCGTGAAGGGAGCGCCGCATGGTGCACCTCCCAAGGGGCCTCGGGCAACCGGTGCCAAGTCCCGATCCTCCCGTCCAGAACCGAAGTCCCACTTGGGGGTCAGATTCCCCTGCCCCCAATCGCGATTCCCGAGCTTTCCAAGGGCGTGTCCAGGTCGCGTCAGATGAGTTGAAGTCCCCACAGGTCATGGAGGTGGAGGAGTCCCGCCACGCGCCCCGCATCGTCGGCCACCACGAGGGATGTGATCTTTCGGCTCTCCATGATCCCGAGGGCCTCCACCGCCATGGCGTCGGGGGAGATGGTGAGGGGGTTGGCCGTGGCGCATTCCCCCGCCGTCATGGACAGGAACGCCCCGCCGTGCTTCTCGATGAGGCGGCGCACGTCCCCGTCCGTAAGGATTCCCACCAGCCGGCCGCGGCCGTCCATCACGAGCGTGACGCCCAGCTTCTTGGAGGAGATCTCGTAAATGGCGTCCTTTACCGCCGAATCGGGCGCCACCCGCGGCACTTCCGCGCCCGTGTGCATGAGCTCCCGGACGCGCATGAGGCGCTTCCCCAATTTTCCCCCCGGGTGGAGGCGGGCGAAGTCCTCGGGCTTGAACCCGCGCCTCTCGATAAGGGCCGCCGCAAGGGCGTCGCCGAGGGCGAGTTGGGCCGTAGTGGAGGCCATGGGGGCGAGGCCCAGCGGGCAGGCCTCCTGGTCCACCGCCACCGTGAGGTGCAGGTCCGCCGCGCGGGCCAAGGTGGACCGGGGACTTTCGGTCACGGCCACGAGAGCCGCGCCGATTCGTTTCACGTAGGGCGCTAGGCGAATGAGCTCCTCCGTCTCCCCGCTGTTGCTCAGCGCGAGGAGGAGGTCCGACCCCTTGACCATCCCGAGGTCTCCGTGGAGCGCCTCGGCGGGGTGAAGGAAGAAGGAGGGCGTGCCCGTGCTCGCCAGGGTCGAGCTGATCTTGCGGGCCACCAGGCCGCTCTTGCCCATCCCCGTGACGACGACGCGACCGGGACACGAGAGAATCCGCTCCACGACCTTCGAGAAGGTGTCGTCCAGACTGTCTCTCAGCCGGATCAGGGCCTCGGCTTCCAGGGTCAGGACTCTCTTCGCGCCGCTCAGGGTCATGCCGGCCTCCTGGCCAGATCGAAAAACGCCGCGACGTGGCGCGCCAACGCTGGGAACCTCTCCAGTGGCAGGGCGTTGGGTCCGTCGGACAGGGCGCGATCGGGCGCCTCGTGGACTTCGAAGAAGAATCCATCGGCCCCCGCCGCCGCGGCGGCGCGCGCCAACACGGGTGCGAACTCCCGCTGTCCCGAGGATTTGCCGCCGCCCCCGCCGGGAAGCTGCACGGAATGGGTCGCGTCGAAAATCACCGGAAAGCCTAAGGAACGCATGATCGGGATGCTCCGCATGTCCACCACGAGGTTGTTGTAGCCGAAGGAGGCCCCCCGCTCCGTCAGGAGGATCCGATCGCACCCCGACGAAGTGAGCTTCTCCACGGCATGGGCCATGTCGTAGGGGGAGAGGAATTGGCCCTTCTTCACGTTGACGACCTTGCCCGTTCGCGCCGCCGCCACCAGGAGGTCCGTCTGGCGGCACAGAAAGGCCGGGATCTGAAGGACGTCCACCACCGCCGCGGCCTCCTCCGCCTGCCATGCCTCGTGGATGTCGGTCAGGACCGGAAGACCCGTCTCCCGGGCCACCTCCGAGAGGATCCGCAGGCCCTCCGCGGGGCCCGGCCCGCGGAAGGAGGAAAGGGAAGTCCGGTTGGCCTTGTCGTAGGAGGCCTTGAAGACGAGGGGGAGGTCGAGGGTCCGCGACCACGAGGCCAGTTGCAGGGCGACGGCCCTGGCGTGCGGTTCGGACTCGATGACGCACGGACCCGCGATGAAAAAGGGACGACCGCCCCCGGCGGTCACGCCCTCCCCGATCTTGATCTGCCGAACTTCCGGCTGCTTCGCCATCTCTACGCTCCATGCCGGAACAGGATAGCAGGAAGGGCGGGAAGTGGGTAGGTGCATGGCCATGGAGCAGGGCTGTGCCTGGAGCCAGGGCGCCTTCCAGGGCGGGGAAGGCCCAACCTCCCCCACTCGGAGTCATCGGACCAGAATACCAGTCCTCGCCCTACTTTGTGGTCGCACCGCCCCCGAGCTTTCGCAAGGCCTCGAGACCCCTCTGGCTGTCCGGTCCGAGGGCGACGGACCTCATGTACTTTTCCCGGGCCGTGGGCCTGTCCCCCGCCCTCCCGTAGGCCTCGCCCAGGCTGTCGTACGCCTTCCAGGAATCGGGGAAGGCCTCCACGTGCAGCCTGAACATCGGGAGGGCCTTGGGAAGCCGCCTTTACAGACTCCTACTCCTCCCTTCCCCCCTCGGGCTCGGACCGCAGGCGGTTCTCGTAGGCGGCCTTCACGAAGGCCCGGAAGAGGGGATGGGGGTTCAGGGGGCGGGACTTGAACTCGGGGTGAAACTGGCAGCCCAGGAACCAGGGGTGGTCGGCGAGCTCGACGATCTCCACGAACTTCCCGTCGGGGGATATGCCGGTGAAGGCCATACCCGCCTTCTGGAGAGGCTCGAGGAATGCCTTGTTGAACTCGTAGCGGTGCCGGTGGCGCTCCTCGATGCGCAGGTCCCCGTAGGCCTTGTGGGCGAAACTGCCCAAGGTGATGTCGCAGGCGCACTTCCCCAGGCGCATGTTGCCGCCGTAGGAGTCGTCGCCCAGGAGGTCGCGGAGTTTGTAGAAGATGGGCGCCTGGCAGTCGGGGGTGAACTCGGTGGAGTTGGCGTCGGGAAGGCCCGCCTCCGCGCGCGCGAACTCGATGGAGGCGAGTTGCATCCCCAGGCAGATGCCGAAGTAGGGGATCTTGTGACGGCGCGCGTACCCCGCGGCCTTGATCTTGCCCTCCACGCCCCGCTCGCCGAAGCCTCCGGGGACGAGGATGCCGTGGACGCCGCTGAGCGGCCCGGCCGGTCCCTCACGCTCGATGTCCTCGGCTTCCACCCACTTCAGGCGGACGCCCAGCTTGTTGGCCACGCCGCCGTGGATGAGGGCCTCCCGCAGGCTCTTGTAGGAATCCTCGTACTGCGTGTACTTGCCCACAATTCCGATGGTCGTTGTGTCTTCGGGGTGTTTGAGGGTGTCGAGGAACTCCTCCCACTTCTCCAGGCGCCGCTCGTGGAGAGGCAGGCCGAGGTACTTGAGGAGGATGTAGTCGAGGCCCTCCTGGGCGAAGTAGAGGGGCACCTCGTAGACGTGCTCCACGTCCTTGGCGGTGATGACGGCCTCCTCCGCCACGTTGCAGAAGAGGCCGATCTTGGCCTTCATGTCGCGGGGGATCGGGTACTCGGTGCGGCAGAGCAAAACGTCGGGCTGGATCCCGATGGAAAGCAGTTCCTTGACGCTGTGCTGGGTGGGCTTCGTCTTGAGTTCGTGGCTGGCCCGGATGAAGGGGATGAGGGTCAGGTGGATGAAGAGGGCATTGGCCCGTCCCACTTCCAGCTGGAGTTGGCGGATGGCCTCCAGAAAGGGCAGGGATTCGATGTCGCCCACGGTGCCGCCGATCTCGACGAGGCACACGTCATAGCCCTTGGCCTGGGCCTTAACGGCCTCCTTGATTTCGTTCGTGACGTGGGGGACCACCTGCACGGTGCCGCCCAGGAAGTCGCCCCGGCGCTCCTTCTCGATGACCTGGAGGTAGATCCTGCCGGCCGTGTAGTTGTTGCCCCTCCCCGAAACTTGGCTCGTGAATCGCTCGTAATGGCCCAGGTCCAGGTCGGTTTCGGCCCCGTCGTCGGTGACGAAGACCTCTCCGTGTTGGAAGGGCGACATGGTGCCCGGGTCCACGTTGATGTACGGGTCCAGTTTCTGGATCGTGACCTTGAAGCCCCGCGCCTCCAGGAGGCACCCGATGGAAGCCGCGGCGATGCCCTTGCCCAATGAAGAAACCACGCCCCCGGTCACGAAAATGTACTTGGGCATCTGGCACGCTCCCTTCTCCGTCTTTTCGCGGGCGGTCAGTATAGCACGGGGGGGAGAAAGAGGGGAGACGGGAGACGTTAGACGGGAGACGCCAGGGGCAAAGCGCTCCGTATCGGCCGTTTCAATGCGGAAGCGTGCATGGGGGGCTCGCTCCCATCGCCTCGGCCCTTCCCCTTCCGGCCGGCCAGGAATATCCTGAAGGCCGTTCCGTTGCCCGGAACGGAGGCGACATGTTCGAAGACATCAAGGCCATCAAGAGAAACGATCCGGCCTGCGGGCCCGGGGAGTGGCTCCTGTATCCCTGCCTGCACGCCGTGGTCATCCACCGATACGTGAGTCACCCCCTCTACCGGCTCCGGCTCCCCTTTGTGCCCCGACTCATCAGCCAGATCATGCGTTTCCTGACGGGCCTCGAGATTCACCCGGGAGCCGAGATCGGCCCCGGCTTTTTCTGCGACCACGGTTCCGGCGTCGTCATCGGCGAAACCGTCAAGATCGGAAGGGACTGCGTCCTGTTCCACGGCGTCACCCTCGGCGGCACGGGCAAGCACCGGGGCAAGCGCCACCCCACCTTGGGGGACGGGGTCTTCGTGGGCACCCACGCCACGATCCTGGGTCCCGTGACCCTCGGCGACGGCGCGCGCGTGGGGGCGGAGTCGGTGGTGATCAACCGCGACGTGCCCGCCGGCTGCACCGTCGTGGGGGCCCCTGCGGTCATCGTCCGGAGGGACGGAAAGAAGGTGCACGAGCCCCTTCCCGTCTCCCTCTACCACCTGGACGACCAGCGGGAGGCGGCGCACCGGGACCAGGGCGCCGCACGCTGAGTCCGGCCTGTACCGATCGAAAGAAGAAATCGTTCAGGCCCCGGGGTAGGCGGCCATTTCTACCTCGGCGACCCGCCTCGATAGGGCGTGGTACCGCTCCTTGACCGTTTCGAAGGTGCTCCGGGCCAGCTCCCGGGTCCTGGCGCTGGCGGCCAGGGCCTTGTAGAGGGGTCTGAGGAACTTCATCCTCCCCACGCGTCCCAGGACTTCCCGGATCCGAGGAAAGGCGGGCGCGTAGTCGGAAGCGGCGGCGATGGTGAGCCACTCCACGAGAATCTCGTAGTTGCCTTGACGCGTGAGGCCGAAGATGCGGTCCAACAGGGCGCAGTCGGCTGCGGGAAGAGGCCTGGGAAGGCTTTGCAAGTAGATCAGGGTCTCGGCGGGGGTCCAGGAGGCGGCGTCGGCCTCGGCGGGACGCACCCCCTCCGCCCACGCGGCGGCCTTGGCCTCGATGGCAGCCAGGCCCTTCGACGTGAAGCGCGGGGCGTTCTCGGGAAGCCCCGTTCCGTACACCCATTCCTTCGTCCCCACTTCCTCCGCGGGACCGGGCAGCCGCTCCTCCAAGAAGGCGAGGAACTCCTCGGAGGTAATGGAGGTGAACCGGAAGCGCTCAATGTACTCGCGGATGAAGGCATCGAAGGCGTCGCGGCCGACGGTGCGCTCCAGGAGCGCCACCAGGCGGGCCCCCTTTTCATAGGGCACCTCGGAGTACATGGAATCGGGATCCACGCCCCAAAGGTCCGTCCGAAGCCTCGTGAACGGGGAATCGGCGCCGAATCGCTCCAGGGACCGGTCCAGGCCCGTCTGACCGATGGCCCATGCGAGGGCGGCGGCTTCCCCGCCCCGAAGGGCCTCCAAAATCCTCCGCTCGGCCCAGACGGTGAAGCCTTCGTTGAGCCAGAAGTCGTTCATGGTGGCGTTTGTCACGAGGTTCCCCGTCCAGGAGTGGGCGAGTTCGTGGACCACCACGGCCACGAGGGACCGGTCTCCGGCCAGCAGGGTGGGTGTAAGGAAGGTGAGGCGGGGATTCTCCATCCCGCCGTACGGGAAGGAGGGGGGGAGGACCAGCATGTCGTACCGGTCCCACTCGTACGGTCCGAAAATGCCCTCGGCCGCCGTGATCATGCCCTCGATTTCGGCAAACTCGAAGGCCGCCGCCTCCACCGTCTCGGGCTCTGCCCAGATGCGCGAGCGGGGGCCCAGTTCGCGACTCTCCAGACGCCCCGCCGCGAGTGCGAGGAGGTAGGAGGGGATGGGCTGGGGCATTTCGAAGGCGAAGGTCCGGGTACCCGGCTGGGGTCCGGAGGATTCGCCCGCGTCCCCCGCCGACATGACGACGCGCATCCCTTCGGGGACCGTGATCTCGGCGCGGTAAGTGACGCGCACGCGGGGGCTGTCCTGGCAGGGGACCATGGAGCGTGCGTGGTGGGGCTGGCACTGGCTGAACAGGAAAGGCGCCGCGCGCCCCTCGGTCTGCTCGGGGGACAGCCACTGGAGGGCGGCGGCCTCCGGGGAGGTGGCGTATCGCAACGCCACCTCCGTGGTGCCCGCGGGCAGCTCCAGGCGGAGCCGGCGCCCTAGAACGGGATCCGGCTCGCCCACCTGGAAGGGGATCGGGCGGTCTTCCTGGTCCCTCACGTCGCGGATGTCCAGAGCGTCCGAATCCAAATCGAGGGGGCCCTCGGAAGGAAGGTCCAGGAAGAGGCGGGCCTCCCCGTCGAGGCGACGGGAGGCAAAGTTCGCGGAAACTCTCCAGTGGAGCCTCCGGACGAGGGGCTGTTCGGGATCGAAGTGGGAGTGCGGATCGATGCGGGCCATGGCCGCTCCCTTCCATACGGTCCGGCGCACAGGGGGAGCGCGGCGTGCGTCCCCGGATGCCGGAGGACCCAAAGAATAGCCCCGCAGGGGAGTCACCGGCAACTGGGCCGGGGGGGTTGCCAGAGGGCCAATCTTTTGATATCGTTATGGTTTCACGCAGGGTGCCCGCACCCAAGACCCCGTAGGAGCGAACCATGTCTCAGCAGTTCATCGAGATCGAGGTCGAACAGCGGCCCGAAGTGCGCAAGAAGGGCCGCCAGTGGACCGCATCCAAGGGATTGGTCCCCGGTATCGTCTACGGCGGGGGCAAGGACCCCGTTCCCATCGCCGTGGATCCCCGAAAGATCATTCAGATCCTCCGATCGGAAAAGGGAAGGAACACGATCCTCCTCTTCTCCCTCAAGGGCACCAAAGCCCAGCGGCACGTGATGGTCAAGGAAATCCAGATCAATCCCGTGACCAACGAGCTCATCCATGCGGACTTCACCCGGATCATGATGGATCAGAAGGTGAAGGTGCGCGTGCCCGTGGTTTGCGAGGGGACGGCCTTCGGGGTGAAGACGGAGGGGGGCCTCCTGGACGTGATCATGCGCGAGGTCCAGGTAGAGTGCCTTCCGGCGGACATCCCGGATCGAATCACCATCGACCTGACGCCCCTCAAGGTGGGTGACAGCATCAAGGTCTCCCAACTCACCTTCAAGGAAGGCGTCCGGGTCATCGAAAGCGACCTCAACCAGCCCGTGGTCGTCATTGCCGCTCCCAGGATCGAGGCCGCCCCAGCCGCCGGCGAGGAGGCCGCCTCCGAGTCCCAGGAGCCCGAGGTGATCGGCAAGGGCAAGAAGCCCGAAGCGGAAGAAGAGAAAGAGGGCAAGTAGCCCCCTTCCGCATCCGCAGCCATGTCCGTGGATTACCTTGTAGCGGGGCTCGGCAATCCCGAGCCCCGCTACGATCGTTCCCCCCACAACGCGGGGTTCCTGGTGGCGGAGAAGGTCCGCGGCCTCAGCCGCGGCCCCCGGTTCACGAGGGACGGCGAGGCCGAGGTCAGCGCCTGCCGGTGGCGGGGGAGGACCTTCCTCCTTCTCAAACCCATGACGTACATGAACCGGAGCGGGATCGCCGTGGCCCGATTGGCCCGCCGCGAGTCCCTTCCGTCCGAGAGGGTCATCGTCTGCTACGACGACCTGGACCTGCCTTTCGGCCAGGTCCGGCTTCGCCTCTCCGGCGGCGCCGGCGGCCATCACGGCATGGAATCCATCCTCGGGGAGCTGGGGACGGGGGACTTTCCGAGGGTGCGCCTGGGGATCCGGGAGGAGACGGTGGAGAAGGAGGGGCAGGTGGACTACCTCCTTTCGCCCCTCGATCCCGAGCGGCACGCCCGGCTCGAGGAGGCCGCCGAACGGGCCGCCCGCGCGGTCCTGGACGCCGTGGCCCAGGGGTTCCCCCTCGCCATGAACCGCCACAACAGGAGAGAGAAGCCGACCCCCGGGACGGAAGAGTAACTTTCCTTCCTGGACAGCGGGGAGGCGCCTGTGCTATGATTTCCAAGCCTTCTTCCTCCTCCCGGACGTGGAGGGGGCTAGGCCATAAGGAGGTCAAGACGTGAGACATTACGAGACGGTGGTCGTGTTGCCGCCCAACCTCGGCGAGACGGACCTGGAGGCTCAGGTCACACTGGTCGAGAAGGACCTCAAGGAGAGGTTCGGCGGGCAGAACTGCGTGGTGAACCGGTGGGGAAAGCGGACGCTCGCCTATCCCATCCGCAAGTTCACGGAGGGGTACTACGTCGTCTACGAGTACGATTCCGAGGCCGAGGACTGCGTGGCCGGCGTGGAGGGTCGCCTGAGGCTCAACGAGAGCGTCATGCGCTACCTGACCATCCGCCGGGACGAGGAGGTCCGCTCGGAAGCCAAGCTCAAGGCCCGGAGCGCCAAGCGGCGCCGGCACGCCGGGGAAGAGGACTTGGACGTGGGCGACAGCTACTCCGAAGACGACCAGGATATGGAGTGAGGACCGGCCATGGGCGACCCTAGACGCGACGCCAAAAGCGGAAAGAAGAAGCGCTTCTACAAAAAGGACTACCTGTTCAAGCGGAAGAAGTACTGCAAGTTCTGCGACACGGGTGTGGCCTTCATCGACTACAAGGACGTGAAACTCCTCTCCGGGTACCTCCGCGAGCGTGCGAAGATCGTGCCGCGCCGCATCTCGGGCACGTGCGCCATCCACCAGCGGCAGCTCACCGTGGCCATCAAGCGGGCCCGTCTGCTCGCCCTGCTCCCCTTCACCCAGGATTGACGGAGGAGGGCCCCATGAAAGTCATTCTGAAAGAGAACCTCGACAACCTCGGACAGCGGGGCGCCGTCGTCATCGTGAAGGACGGTTACGCCCGCAACTACCTCCTCCCCAAGGGGCTGGCCATGCGGTACACGCCCGGCGCCGTCAAGGTGCTGGAGCAGGAGCGCCGTATGTACGAGACCCGCCAGCTCAGGGAGAAGGAGGAGGCGGCGGCCCTGGCGGAGAAGATGCAGGCCGTCGAGCTCACCGTGCTCAAGCGCGCGGGCGACCAGGACGTACTGTACGGGTCCGTGACGCCCACCGACGTGGCGGACCTCCTTCGCGAGAAGGGCTTCACCGTGGACAAGCGGAAGATCCTCCTCCACGAGCCCATAAAGAAGCTCGGCGAGTACGAAATCCCCGTGCGCCTCCACCACGAGGTGGCCCCCAAGGTCCGCCTCCGCGTAATTAAAGAAGAGTAGGATGCGTCCCGGCTTCCCGCGCTGGAAGGCCTACGCGTGCGCCCTTCCGACCCTGCTCATCCCGGGCTTGTCGCACCTCTGCCTGGGCCGGAAGGGACGGGCCGCGGCCTTCTTCGCGATCGTGGGAGCGACCTACGCCATCGGATTGCACCTCAGCGGCGCCCTCTTCCCCTTCGACGCCCCCAACTGGCTGTACCGGCTCGGGGGCGTCGCCCAGGCCGGCCTCGGTCTTCTGTATTTCGGCGGCCGGCTGGCGGGCTGGGGAGCCCTCCGGCCCGAGGCCGTGACCGACGTGATGTTCGGGTACGGCAGCACCTTCCTCGTCGCGGCGGGGCTGATGAACATGCTCCTCATCATGGACGCCTTCGACATCGCCGTGGGGAGGAAGGAGTGATGCTGAGGGATCACTTCTTTTCCCTGCTCGCCTTCTCCGCCCTCACGGCCCTCTTCTTCGCCACGCTCAACCACCGGGACCGGCGGAGTTTTTTGATTTCCGTGGCCAAGACCCTCGGCTGGATGATCCTGGGTTCCCTGGCCTTCGCCTACCTCATGTTCTGGACGGGGCCGTGACCTTACGGCACTTCGCGAGGTACTGGCTCCCCCCCCTCCTCTACGTCCTCCTGATCACGCTCCTCTCGCACATGACCCACCCGCCCCTCCCCTCCGGCCTGGAGGCGAACCTCCTCCACGTACCCGAGTACGCCTTGCTCGGGCTCCTGCTGGCGCGGGCCCTCCAGGCCGGCGCGCAGGGGAAGGCGGCCCCTCAAGTCCTCGCTTCCGCCCTGGTCCTTGCCGTCCTGCTGGGCGGTCTCGACGAATTTCACCAGGCCTTCGTGCCCGGCCGCATGCCCGATCCGATGGATTGGGTCAACGACACGGCCGGAGCCGTCCTCGGCGTCTGCTCGTGGGGTCTCTGGACATGGCTCCGGCGCTGATCGCAGTCCTCGCGGGGGCGGTGGGTCTCCTCCTGGGATTCGTGGGGGGCGCCGCCGTGTTCCTCCGCAAACGTTCCCGGGAAGTTGCTGTGCCTCCGTGTCCCCCCGAAGGCGCCCTGGTGGACGGCCACCGCCCGCCCGACTGGAGGGCGCTCTCGTGCCAGTTCCTGGGCCTCGTGCGGCAGGCCACGGGGGCGGAGGGGGCCGTGTGCCTGGTGCCCGACCGGGAAGGGTGGAGGGTTTCGGCGACGAACCCGGGGTTGAAAACGTCCGAGGTCGTTGCCAGGAGGGAAGGTCTTGCCGTTCTCGCCCTGGACGGGGAGAGGGAGGTCACGGCCGATTCGGTCCATCCCCAGGTCGTCGGTTATCTCCCCGGCCGCACCGATGCGGTGTCCTGGGCGATGGCCCCCGTGATTCACCGCGGGAAGGCGAGGGCCCTTCTCTCCCTCCACCGGACGGCCGGGCAGCCCTTCCTGCCCGAGGAGGTGGGGCTCCTCGTCCGCGCGACCCGGATCTACGACTCCTGGGAGGGCTTCGCGGCCCACTTCCACGCGCTGTCCTCGCGGAGCGACGAGGGCGAACGCCTGGCGCGGGGGCTCGAACAGATGGTGCGGCAGAAGGAACCCGACGCCATGGCCGGGTGCGTCCTGGACCATCTCTTCGACCTACTGCCCGCCCTCTACGCCTTCACCGTCATCCGAAGCCCACGCTTCCAGTACGCCTACATCGAGACCAAGAAGTTCGAGGTTCCGGAGAGCTTCCGGTACATGGACCGCCAGACGTGGGCGTACTGGGTCCTGATGAAGGGCGGGGAGCCGCTGTACCTGGAGGGGGCCGCGAGCCGCGACACGGCCATGCCCGTCCTCTTCCGCGGGGAACCGTTCCCCCCGGGCGCCGTGTCCTACCTCCACCCCCTCTCCTCCGGCGACGAGCAGTTCGGCATCATCGGCGTCGTGGGGCGCGAAGCGACGCCCTTCACCGAAGTGGGGCGCCGCGCCGCCGGACGCTTCATCGAGCAGGTGGCGGCCCTCCTCCACCTGGCTCTTCTCCAGAAGCACCACGAAAGGTTTGCCACCCTGGACGGCCTCACGGGGTTATACAACCGCCGGCATTTCGACGCCGAACTCCCCAAGGAGCTGAGCCGGTCCCAAAGGGAGGGCAAGCCCCTCTCCCTCCTCATGGTGGACCTCGACCACTTCAAGAAGATCAACGATACGTACGGGCACCCGGCCGGTGACCTGGTCCTGAAGGAGGCGGCACACCGCATGCAGGCGGAGTTGAGGGACATCGACCTCCTTTGCCGGTACGGAGGCGAAGAGTTTACCGTCATCCTCCCGGGCTGTCCGCCCGGGGAAGCTGTGGCGGTGGCCGAGCGCATCCGCCGCTCGGTGGAATGCCTGCCCTGGGGAGGCGCGTCGGTCCTTCCGGCCCCCGTCACCGTGAGCGTGGGCGTGGCCTCCTTCCCGCGTCCCTTCGGCTCCCTTCTGACGCTCTTAAAGGGCGCCGACGACGCCCTTTACCAGGCGAAGGACAGGGGCAGAAACCGGGTGGCCGCATCCGGCGGGTGACCCCAACCGCCCCATTCGGCCTTGTGCCCCACCGCCCAGGCCCCGGCCGAAATCGCCTTGACCCCATACCGATTTCCCCTTTAGAATGAAGCCTTAATGGGGGTCCAGATGCGAGTCCTTCTCGTGGGAGGCGGAGGCAGGGAGCACGCGATGGCCCGGGCGCTGTCCCGTTCGCCGCGCGTGGAGCGTCTGGTCTGGGCGCCGGGGAACGGCGGGGCGGACGGACAAATCCCTACGGCCGACGTCTCCGCCGAGGACGTATCCGGCCTGGTGGCGCTCGCCGGAGAGGAGCGCGCGGACCTCGTGGCCGTAGGCCCCGAAGTACCGCTCGCCATGGGGCTGGCCGACGCTCTTGCCCGGGAGGGGATCGCCTGCTTCGGGCCCACGGCTGGAGCGGCGCGCCTCGAGTCCTCCAAGGTGTTCGCCAAGGAGTTCTGCGTTCGAAACCGAATCCCGACGGGAGGCTTCCGCGTCTTTGAGGACGGCGGAGCGGCTCGGGAGTACCTAAAATCCTACTCCGGCCCCTTCCCACTGGTTCTTAAGGCCGACGGGCTGGCGGCGGGCAAGGGGGTCCTCATCTGCGCGAGCCGCGAAGAGGCCCTCGCTGGGTCCGAGGAAATCCTGGTTCGCAAAGCCTTCGGCGCCGCGGGAGACCGCATGCTGGTGGAGGAGTTCCTTTCAGGCGAGGAGGCCTCGCTGATGGTCTTCACGGACGGAGAGGATTTCGCGCTCATGCCTCCGGCCCGGGATTTCAAGCGCGTGGGGGACGGCGACACGGGACCCAACACGGGCGGGATGGGCGCGTTCTGTCCCGCTGGAGCCCTGGACACAGACCTGCTCGACCGGTCCGTGCGAGAGATCATCGCCCCCACGCTCGAAGCCATGCGCCGGGAGGGCACGCCCTTCCGGGGCGTGCTCTACGCGGGTCTGATGCTGACCCCGTCCGGTCCCAAGGTCCTCGAGTTCAACTGCCGTCTCGGCGATCCGGAGACGCAGGTGGTCCTTCCGCGGCTCGATACGGACCTGGCGGAAATTCTCTGGGCCTGCGCCACGGGCATCCTGCAACGGATGCGGTTGGTGTGGAAGCCCGAGGCGGCCGTCACCGTCGTCCTCTGCTCCGAGGGCTATCCGGGGTCCTACCCCAAGGGGCGCCCCATCCGGGGGATCGCGGAGGCGGAGTCGCTGGAGGGCGTCACCGTTTTCCACGCGGGGACCCGCCGCGAGGGCGGCCAGCCCGTCACCTCGGGGGGCCGCGTCCTCAACGTGACGGCCCTCGGTTCCACAGTGGCCGTCGCCCGGGATCGGGCCTACGCCGCTGCCGCCCGGATCGGATTCGAAGGAATGCATTTCAGAAAGGACATCGCGGGCGCCGTTTAAGGCCCTTCACCTTCTCCCGCCGCCACCACCCGGGCGGCGTTGAACCTAGGAAAGCGAGGACACCCATGAGCGACTTCCCCCGTCTGCCAGCCTTGAAGACCGGGCTGCCCGGCCCAAAGGCCAAGGAGATCATCGCCCGGGACGACCGGTACGTCTCCACGTCTTACACGCGCGGCTATCCCCTCGTGGCCGAAGAGGCCCACGGGGCCATCGTGCGCGACCCCGACGGCAACCATTTCCTCGACTTCGCGGCGGGGATCGCGGTGGTGGCCACAGGGCACTGCCACCCCAGGGTGGTCGCCGCCGTCCGGGAGCAGGCCGGCCGGCTCATGCACATCAGCGGCACCGACTTCTACTATACCCCGCAGGTGGAGGCCGCCGAGCTCGTCTCCAAGCACGTTCCCGGCGCGGACACCAACCGGGTCTTCTTTGGAAACTCGGGCGCCGAGGCCATCGAATGCGCCATCAAGCTCGCCAAGTACCACACCGAGCGAAAGCGGTTCATCGCCTTCTTCGGGGCCTTCCACGGGCGCACCACCGGCGCCCTGAGCCTCACGGCCAGCAAGGCCACGCAAAAGGACAAGTTCTTCCCGCTCATGGGCGGCGTCACCCACGTCCCCTATGGCTACTGCTACCGCTGCCCCTACGGACAGACCTACGGGAAGTGCCGGTTCGAGTGCGTCTCCTTCATCGAGGACACTGTCTTCCGGACCATCTGCCCGCCCCAGGAAGTGGCGGCCCTTTTTGTGGAGTCCATCCAGGGCGAGGGCGGCTACGTGGTCCCGCCCCCGGAATTCCTCCAAGGACTGCGCTCCATCTGCGACAAGTACGGGATCCTACTGGTGGACGACGAGGTCCAGGCGGGGATGGGGCGCACCGGGAAGTTCCTCGCCATCGAGCATTTCGGTGTCCACGGCGACATCACCTGCCTGGCCAAGGGCATCGCGTCGGGCCTGCCCCTCTCCGCGTGCGTGGCCTCGAATCGCATCATGAACTGGCCCCCCGGAAGCCACGCCTCCACCTTTGGGGGCAACCCCGTGGCCTGCGCCGCCGCCAGGGCCACCATCGAACTCCTCGAAGAGTCCCTCATGGCCAACGCGGAGGAGCAGGGGAGCTTCTTGATGGACGGCCTCCGAAACATGATGGGCAAGTTCGGCGTCATCGGGGACGTCCGCGGCAAGGGGCTCATGATCGGCGTCGAACTCGTGAAGGACCGCGAATCCAAGGAGCGCTTCCCCGAACTGCGCGACGAGATGGAGACCCAGAGCTTCCTGCGCGGCCTCCTCATCCTAGGATGCGGCCCGAATACGCTGCGGATCTGCCCGCCCCTGGTGATCGACAGAACCCAGGCGGAGGCCTTCCTCGAAATCTTCGAAAACGCTCTGGGGGCCGCCGTCCGCAAGGTGAGTTGAGCCCTTGCCTTTCCGGATTCCCTATGCGACCCTTCCCCCATGAAGGACTCGGTAACGGTCCATTTCTGGGGGACCCGGGGAAGCGTTCCCTGCTTCTCGGGTGACAAGGTCCGCTTCGGAACCAACACCTCCTGCATGGAGGTCCGCTGGGGACACAGGGAACGGATCGTCTTCGACGCGGGCACCGGCATCATCGCCCTCGGGAACCAACTTCACAAGACGGACCTCCTGGAGTCGGGACCTCTCCACCTCTTCCTGTCCCACTTCCACTGGGACCACATCCACGGCCTGCCCTTCTTCAAACCCGCCTACGACCCGCGGACCCGGATGGTGATCTACGGAAGGGGCGGCGTGGAGAAGGTATTCACCGGCCAGCTCCTGGCGCCCTTCTCCCCCATCCCGCTGGAGGCGCTAGCGGCGCGCATCGAGTACGTCCAGATCGGCGGCGTGATGGAGGTGGACGAAGCGCGCGTGGAACCCTTCGAGGTTCATCACCCCCAGAGGTGCTTCGGCTTCGTGGTCGAGGTGCGGGGGCGAAGAATCGTTTACGCCACCGACACCGAGCCCGACGGGGGCCGGATGGACGTCCAGCTCCAAGAGAGGGCGGCCGGGGCGGACCTGCTCGTGATGGACTCCAACAACTCCGTGGAGGAGGCTTCCGATCGGAAGGGATGGGGCCATTCCACGTGGCGGGATTGCGTCCGCGTGGCGAAAAAGGCCAAGGTGGGCCACCTCGTCCTGTACCACAACGACCCCTTCCACTCCGACGCCGTTCTGCAGAGGAAAGAGCGCCTGGCC
The DNA here is from genome assembly GCA_964589625.1 of uncultured Thermoanaerobaculia bacterium. GTDB lineage: Bacteria > Acidobacteriota > UBA4820 > UBA4820 > DSQY01 > JBFLVU01. The sequence continues at coordinate 49,169 of CAZPSH010000015.1, read as the reverse complement.
CAGAAGCGCTTCCCCGAGGCTACGACCGCCTACGACGGCCTCCTCCTTTCGCTCTGACCGTGCCCCTCGCGCCCCCCTCCGCGCAGACCGCCTACCTGCTTCTCGGGAGCAACCTGGGAGACCGCCTCGCGTACGTCGAGGCCGCTGGCCGCCTCCTCGAACGTTCGGGGCGGGTCCGGGTGACCGCGCGCTCGCACGTCTACGAGACGGAGCCCTCCGGCGTCGGACCCCAGCCCTGGTACCTGAACCGCGTGCTGGAGGCCCAATGCGAGGCGGGGCCCCTGGTCATCCTCTCCCTCGCCCTCTGGACGGAGAGGGCGCTGGGCAGGCACCGGCGGACTCCGAAGGGCCCGAGGACGGTGGACGTGGATCTTCTGGCGTGGGGCGGCCTCGTCGTCGCCACCCCCGGGCTCACCCTCCCCCATCCGGCGCTTGCCCTGCGCCGGAGCGCCCTGACGCCGCTCGCGGAGATCGCCCCTGGATGGAAGCATCCGGGATTGGGGCGCTCGGCCGCCGAGCTCCTTCAGGCCTGCCCCGATCCGAAGGCCGTCCGGCTATTCCGCCCGGAACTTGATGATGAGCGGTGACCCTTCGAGATCGAAAAACTCCCTCAGTCCGTTCTTGAGGTAGCGGGCGTAGGATTCGGGGGGAGGCAGCTTGGAATTCGTGAAGAGCGTGAGGATCGGCGGGCCTTCTCCGGTTTGCGTCGCGTAGCGGATCTTCAATTCCTTGCCCTGGATGGAGGGAGGGGATACCCTCGCCACCAGATCCGCCAGCGTCTTGTTGAGGACCGAAGTCGGGATCTTGAGCCGGAAGCGGTCATAAACCTTGGAGGTCATGGGGAGGACCCGGTCCACGTGCCGCCCCGTCTTCGCCGACGCCCGGACGAGGGGCAGGTAGGGCATGAAGTGGAGCCTCTCCCGGACGGCCTCCTCGGCGGCCTTGGCCCTCTCCTCACCCCCCAGGAGGTCCCACTTGTTCAGCACAACCACGGCGGCTCTCCTCGAGCGCTCGATGAGTCCCGCGATGTGGGCATCCTGATGGGAGGGCGGCTGGGAGGCGTCGAGGACGAGGAGCGCCACGTGGCACGTCTCCAGGCTCCGCCGGGCAAGGACCACGGAGAGGATCTCCGCGCCCTTCTCGGTCTTGCTCTTCCGGCGGATGCCCGCCGTGTCCAGGAGGACAAAGTCCCTCCCGCCCGCCGAAAGGGGGGCGTCCACGGGGTCCCGGGTGGTTCCTGGAATCTCGGAAACCAGGGAGCGGTACTGGCCCAGGAGGCGGTTGAGCAGGGAGGACTTGCCTACGTTGGGCCGGCCCACGATGGCCACCCGGATCGTACCCTCCCCCGGGGGGGGCTCCGCCGCCTCGGCGCCACGCTCGCGGGCCCTCTCGCCGACGAAGTCCCAGAGTTCCTCCGCGCCGGTCCCGTGCTCGGCGGACACGGAGAAGACGGGCGAGAGCCCGAGGGAAAAGAACTCCGCGGAGCGCGGGGCATGGCCCTCCACGTCCACCTTGTTGACGACAAGGGCCGCCGGCTTCCCCGACTTGATCAGCCGGCGGGCCAGCTCCTCGTCCACGGGGTTGAGCCCTTCCTTCCCATCCACGAGCAGGAGGACGAGGTCTCCGCCCGCCATGGCGACCTGGACCTGCTCCTCCACGAGCGAGAGGAGGGAGTCCTCGCGCTCCCCGTAGATCCCGCCCGTGTCCACGAGCTGGACCGTCAGGCCGTCCCGCTCCAGGAGCGCGATGTTGAGGTCACGGGTGACCCCGGGTTGGTCGTGGACGAGCGCCTTCCTGCGTCCGAGGAGGCGGTTGAAGAGCGTCGACTTTCCGACGTTCGGGCGGCCCACGATCACCACGGAAAACAGGCTGGACAAGGACACCTCCGGGTGGCATGGTACCATACGGTGCACCCCCTCCGGACCGGGAATGGCGCGGGCGCGGAGGTGTTCCAGACAGGGGAGGTGAACGGATGACGGACGGCTCTCGCGAGGAGGCGATGGGGGAGGAGGAGCAGGCCTGCTACGCGGCCCTTGAGCAGGTGGTGGACCCCGAACTCGGGCTGGACGTGGTGAGCCTGGGCCTCGTCTACCGGCTCACCGTACAGGGCGGCGAGGTGGAGATGGACATGACCATGACCTCCCCGGGATGCCCCGTGGCGGAACAGCTTCTCCTCGAGGCCAACAACGCCCTCCTCAAGGTTCCCGGCGTGGAGCGGGCGCGGGTCAACCTCGTCTGGTCCCCCGCCTGGACCCCCGAAATGATGAGCCTGGAGGCCAAGATGGCCCTGGGCTTCGCCTGATTCGCGGCGCCCCCGCACTTTTCCTGCCTGCCGCCTGGGGCGCGCAGACGCCGCCCATGGAAACGGTGCGGCTCAGGTCTTCTCCCGGCCCGTGGGCACGAGGCGGAGTTCCATCGCCATGGCTACGAGGACGAGAAGCCCCACCGCCCCGAACACGGGCCTGAATCCCACCGCATCCATGATCCATCCCCCCGCCAGCGGAGCCACCACGGCCGCCGGCGTGAGCAGGAACCCGACGAGACCCAGGGCGTTGCGTCGCTCGTCGGCTCCAGCCAGGTCGATGACCCAGTTCGTCTGGCTCGTGTACTCGGTGGCGAGGAACGCCCCCGTCAGGACGGCCGCCAGATAGATCCCCGCGGCCGGCGCGGGCGCCACGAGGAGAAGGGCGGCGGCCGCGAGCCCCCCCTGGCCGATGAGCACGGCGGACTTGTGGCCGAACCGATCTCCGAGCCAACCGGCGCCGATTCCTGCGAAGGCCTGGCCCAGGAGCGCCGCCGTTCCGAGGAGCGCCGCGGCGGAGGGAGACACGCCCCGGTCCGCCACCGCGTACACGGCGTAGAAGTGGAGGACCAGCGGGTAGGCGCCCCGCACGATCCACCGGCCGCCGAGGTACGGGAGCATCCAGCGGCTCCGCCGCAAGGCTCCCCACATGGCGCGCAGGTGCTGATCCACCCCCCCCGGCCGAACCGGCTCGTCCGGAGCGCCGCCAGCCGTCCCCAGGAAAAGGAAGGATCCTCCCGCCATGAGCAAGGCCGCCGAGAGAAAGAGCGCGGCGTAGGCCTCGGGCGACGTGCTCATGCCCAGGACGGCCCCCGCCGCCGTCACCCCGGCGGCCCCGGCCAGGGTCTGGGTGAAGAAGATGAAGCCGAAGGCGCGCCCCCGACGCTCCGGGTCCAGGATCCCGGCCATGAAGTCGAGCCAGAGGGGAAAGACGGTGCCCACGAGGGCGTAGAAGAGGGCCCATCCGCCGAGCACGAGCCAGACCGGAGACCGGCACCCGGACCAGAGTCCGGCGGCCACCAGGGCGAGGGGGAGAGGGGCCGCCACGTGCAGCCAGAGGACCCGGGCCCGGAGGGAGCCTCCCCGGCGGGTCAGCGCCCCCGAGAAGACCTGAGGAAGCCCGACCCCGAGGGCGCTCAGGGCTGGCAGGAGCGCGATGACGGCGTTGCTGGCTCCGAGCCCCTCCAGGAAGACCGGGATCACCGCGCCCAGGGAAACGAGATTCATCCCAAGGCCCCAGAAGGCCTCCACTCCGCCCAGGAAAATCGAGTTCCGCGAATGCCCGGGCCACCTGGCCATGATGCACTCTCCCCGAGGGCCGTTCCGCATTGTACCTCCGCCCTGCGCAAAATGGCGCACGGCCGAATGGCCTGCGGGCGGCCGGATGGCCGAAAGTGTAGATATGCTATACTTTTCAGGGTGGAACGCGAGGACCGGTCCCGAAGTACGGGGTGAGTGAGCCGATGAAGCCCGGCGCCGGAGCGTGTCCGGGGACCGGATTCAGGTTCCCGACGGAAAGGGGTGGACCATGAGGTTCGGAGTACCCAAGGAGTGCGGCCTCCAGCCGAATTGTGAGGAAAAGCGCGTGGGGCTTTCCCCGGCCGGAGTCCGGGAACTCGTGGAAGCCGGGGCCGAAGTCGTCGTGGAGACGGGGGCGGGCACGGCGGCGGGGTTCCCCGACGAGGCCTATCGCAAGGTCGGCGCTCAGGTAGTCTATTCCCACGAGGAGGTCTTTGGGCGGTCGGAGGTCCTCGTCAAGGTGGGGCGTCCGAACCTCCACGATTTGGACCTCATGGAGCCCGGCTCGGCGGTCCTGGCCTTCCTGCACCTGGCCGTGGCGGGTGAAGCCTACTTGGCCAAGATGAGGGAGCGCAGGATCACGGCCCTCGGACTCGAGATCATCCAGGACGCCGACGGGACCCTGCCCATTCTCCGGATCTCCTCGGAGATTGCCGGCAAGATGGCCCCCCAGATCGCGGGACACCTCCTGGAAACGGGGTCCGGAGGGATCGGGATCCTTCTCGGCGGTGCCCCCGGAATCCCGCCGGCGGACGTGGTCATCATCGGGGGCGGCACCCTGGGCTTCCACACGGCCCGGGCCTTTCTGGGCCTGGGATGCAGCGTCTACGTGCTGGACCTGTCCCAGAAGGTCCTCGAAATGATCGACCGGCGGCTGGGGGGCCGGGTGGTGACGGCCCACGCCACCAAAGAGAACCTGGAGAAGTTCGTCGCCTTCGCCGAGGTCCTGGTGGGGGCCGTACTGGTCCCCGGAGAGGTCGCGCCCATCGTGGTGACCCGGGACATGGTCCAGAAGATGCGCCCCGGGTCCGTGATCTTGGACTTCTCTTTCGACCAGGGCGGGTGCGTCGAGACGACGCGGCTCCAGGGGCCCACCGGGGGCGTATTCGTGCGCGAGGGGATCCTCCACTTCGCGGTTCCCAACTGCCCCTCGTACGTGGCGCGGACCTCCAGCCACGCGCTGACCCACGCGCTTCTCCCCTTCCTCCTGAGCATGCAGGACAAGGGGATGCGCCTGGCCCTGTCCGGCTGGAAGGACCTCCAGCGCGGATGCTACGTCTACGAAGGCGAGGTCGTGAGCCGGTACGTCAGCAAGACGCCGGCCGACCTCAGGAAACTCCTGGGGGAGGGGTAAGCCATGTCCTGGATGGACGACTACAAGAAAAAACTCTGCAGTCCCGAACAGGCGGCCAAGGCCGTCATGTCCGGCGACTGGGTCATGATCAGCGGGAACGCGGCGGCGCCCTTCGCGCTCCTGCAGGCCCTTGCGGCGCGCGCCGACGAACTGCGGAACGTGACCCTGAGCCACGTTCTGCTCATGGGGGAGGACCCCTTCTCCCGCCCGGGCATGGAGAAGGCCTTCCGACACAATTCGCTCTTCGTGGGGCCGGGTGACCGCGCCTCGGTCAACGACGGGCGGTCGGCCTACGTCCCCATCCACCTCCACATGATCCCCAAAGCCATCCGGAGCGGCGCGAGCCGTGTGGACGTCGCCATGATCCAGTGCTCGCCGCCCGACGACCACGGGTTCATGAGCCTCGGCGTGGAGGTCATGACCACCAAGGCCGCCGTGGAGTCGGCCAAGACCGTCATCGTTCAGGTGAACGAGCAAATGCCCCGGGTCCTGGGCGACTCCTTCCTTCACGTGTCTCGCGCCACGCACGTGGTGGAGCACACCCAGCCCCTCCTCGAGCTCCAAGGGAAACCGGCTTCAGAGGTGGAGCGTCGCATCGGCGCCTTCATCGCGGAGATGATCCCCGACGGCGCCACCCTGCAGATGGGCATCGGGGGAATCCCCGACGCCGTGCTCACGCTCCTCGAAGGCAAGAGGGACCTCGGTATCCACACGGAGATGATCTCCGACGGTCTCGTCCGGGCCATGGAGCAGGGGATCATCACGGGCAACCGCAAGACCCTCCATCCGGGAAAGGTCGTGGCGACGTTCATCCTGGGCACGCGGAAGCTCTACGACTTCGTCCACGACAACCCGCTCTTCGAACTCCACCCGGTGGAGCACACCAACAACCCCTTCGTGATCGCCCAGAACGACAACATGATCGCCATCAATTCGGCCCTGGAGGTGGACCTCACGGGCCAGGTGTGTTCCGACTCGATCGGGACGTACATCTACAGCGGCTTCGGCGGCCAGCTCGACTTCATCCGGGGCGCGGCGGCCAGCAAGGGGGGCAAGCCCATCATCGCTCTCCCGTCCACCGCCAAGGGCAACACCATGACCCGCATCACGCCGAAGCTCAAGGAGGGGTCGGGCGTGGTGACCACCCGAGCGGACGTCCACTACGTCGTGACCGAGTTCGGCGTGGCCAACCTCTGGGGCAAGAACCTCCAGGAGCGGGCCCGGGCGCTCATCTCCATCGCCCACCCCGATTTCCGGGAGATGCTGGAGAAGGAAGCCAGGGACCGGCACCTGATCGCGTAATAAACCACGCGCCGGGGCGTTGTTTTCGGTGTGGAGTTGCCCGCGGGAGAACGCCATGCGCATTTCGATCGAATACTGCGGCGTCTGAAACTATGAGCCCAGGGCGGCCAGTTTGGCCGCGAAGGTCAAGGAACACCTCGGCGCGGACGCGGAGCTGGTCCGCTCCTCCGGGGGCGTCTTCGAGGTGACGCTGGACGGGGCCCTCGTCTACTCGAAAAAGAAGACGGGCCAGTTCCCCAACGAGGACGCCCTCCTTGTCGAACTCTCGCGCAGGGCAGGCCGCGCCTAGCCCCTGCCGGCATCGGGAGCCGGTGAACATGGACATCAACGCCATCGTGGCCATCGCCGAAACCCACGCCGAACCCTTGGCGAAAAAATGGCTGGAGCGCCTCCACCGCGAGGAGGGCATGGAGAGGTACCTCCTCCGCCCCGAGGCGGAACTGCTGGAGCACGTGCGGGCGGCCTACGAGGAGATCGGGACCTACCTCGACCAGCCGCGCCACATGGTGATCGTGGAGCACTTCCGCAACACGGGCCGCCGGGGCCGCGCCGAGGGCGTTCCCCTCCACCAGGTCGTGCGGGCGGTCCAGATCGCGCGCATCGTCCTTTGGCAGTACGTGATCGAGGAGGGGATCTTCGACTCCACGGCCAACCTCTACCAGGGCCTGAACCTGTACCGGCAGATCGTGAACTTCTTCGACGCCGCCGTCCTGTTCGCCGTCCAGGGCTACACCGAGGAGCCCTGAGGGGAACCCGTCCTGCCCGCCGGACGGGCCGACCGGATTGTGGAGCGCCAGGCCCTGGAGTATCCTCTCCCCATGGCGGACCAGCCCAAGACGATCGGAAGATACGAGGTCATCGAGCTGGCCGGGCGGGGGGCCATGGGCATGGTCTACCGGGCCCGCGATCCCCTCATCGGCCGCATCGTCGCGATCAAGGTCGTGGCCCTGTCGCCCCTCCTCGGGGAGGAAGAGAAGCGCGAGTTCCGGGAGAGGTTCTTCCGCGAAGCCCGGGCCGCGGGGGGATTGCACCATCCCAGCATCGTCACCATCTACGACGTGGGCGAGTGGGACGGGGTCCCCTACATGGCGCAGGAATTCGTGGAGGGCACGAGCCTCTCCCGGCTCCTCAAGGACTCCGGCCCCCTCCCGCAGGAGCGGGCCCTTCCGATCCTCAGGCAGATGGCGGACGCCCTCCACTACGCCCACGGCCTGGGGGTGGTGCACCGCGACATCAAGCCGGACAACATCCTGGTGGACGAAAAAGGGCGGGCCGTTCTCACCGACTTCGGTGTGGCCCGGCTCGCCGCGAGCGACCTCACGCGGACGGGCGAAGTCCTCGGGACACCGCATTTCATGAGCCCCGAGCAGGTCATGGGCCAGGAGGTGGACGGGCGGAGCGACCTCTTCTCGCTGGGGGTGGTGCTCTACCTCATGATTTCGGGGCAGAGGCCCTTTCACGGAGAGACCATCTCCTCGGTCTGTTACCAGATCGTCCACGCCCCGCCCAAACCCCTGTCCGAGGAGACGTCCCTCTCGCCCGGCATCCGGTTCCTCCTCGACCGCCTCCTGGCCAAGGACCCCGCCGAGCGCTTCCAGTCGGGCGGGGAACTGGCGGAGGCCATCGACGGCGTCCTTTCAGGGACCGTCTCGGCGGAGCCGGCCCCGGAAGGAACCCCTCCAGGGGAGCCCGCCCGGGTCGCCACCATTGCCCGTGTGTCGCCGACGGTTTCGGGTCCGGCCCCCGCGGGGTCCGCCCCGACTCCCGCGGAGCCCGCCCCGGCAAAGCACCGGAGAGGGCTCGTGGTGGGCCTAACCGTGGCGCTGGCCGCCCTCGTCGGCTTCTGCCTCCTCGGTTTCGTCGTCGTGGGTAGGCTCGGAAAGGGCGCCGCGAAGCCCGTCCCCGTGGAAGAGCCGGCTCCACCCCCGCCCGCGGGCACCCCCGTCCTGCGCGGCGAGCCGGAGAGAGAAGCGGCTCCTGCCGAGGCCCGGACGCCCGAGGCGCCGGCCCGGAAGCCGGCCGCCCCCAGGGCGGAGCCCCCCCCTGAAGCAAAGCCCCGTCACGAAGCCGCACCTGCGGCGCCCGAGGCGAAGCCCTCGCCCCCCGTCCCGGCCCCCGTGCAGGCCCCTCCGGCGGCCCCCAGGAAGGTCAAGAAGGCCCACTTGGGCCTGGTCGTGGAGGGGCCGCTCCCCCGCGGGGTGATCAAGGTCTTCGCCAACGGCGAGATCGTCCTGGAAACGCCCTTCCGGGGTCTGCCCGATCCGACGGGGCGGTCCCGGGGGGGCTTCCGCCTGATCCAGCACCTCGCCCTGCCCCCCGCCTCCTACGTCCTCCGCTTCCAGGTCTGGAGCCCCGCACCCACGCCCTTCTTCGCCGAGACGGACTTCGCCCTCGTCCTGGAGGAGGGTTCGGACACCATGCTCAAGGTCGAGCCCAAGCGGATGCCGGCCCGCATCAAGATCACCCGGCTTCCCTCCGCCTCGGAGGCCAAATAGGGGTCCCGGGAATGTCCGGACCGATCCTTCCGTTGAGGGGGGACTGATTTGCAGGACCCGATGACCCAGGGGAGGCGTGGCGCGTGAAGACACCCCGGACGGGGGGCCAGGAGCCCGGCAGAAAGTCCCTCTCCGAGATCCACGGCTCCGTGGCCGTGCCCTTCAAGGCAGGATTCCTCCGGCGCATCCTGGCCATCACCGGCCCCGCCTACCTCGTGAGCGTGGGGTACATGGACCCGGGGAACTGGGCCACGGACCTCGCCGCGGGCTCCCAATACAACTACACGCTGATCTGGGTCCTCCTCCTCTCCAACCTCATGGCCGTCCTTCTCCAGAGCCTCTCGGCGCGCCTCGGGATCGTGCGGGGCCTGGATCTTGCCCAGGCCTGCCGGGTCGAGTACCCACGGGTCGTAAATCTCTCCCTCTATGGCCTCTGCGAGCTGGCCATCACCGCCTGCGACCTGGCCGAGGTCCTGGGTTCGGCCATCGCGCTCCAGCTCCTCTTCGGAATGCCCCTCCTCTGGGGGGTCCTCCTCACGGCGGCGGACACGCTGGCCCTTCTCTTCTTGAGCCAGTTCGGGATCCGCAAGCTCGAGGCCCTGATCCTGAGCCTCGTGACCCTCATCGGGGGGAGCTTCCTCATCGAGATCCTCCTGGCCAAGCCCGAGTGGGGCGGTCTTGTCAAGGGATTCGTGCCTTCCATCCCCGACACCTCGGCCCTCTTCATCGCCATCGGCATGCTGGGGGCCACGGTGATGCCCCACAACCTCTACCTCCATTCCTCCCTCGTCCAGACCCGCAAGATCGGGCCGGGGGAGGAGGAGAAGCGCCAGTCCCTCCGCCTCAACACCCTCGATTCCGCCGTCGCCCTGAACGTGGCCTTCTTTGTGAACGCCGCCATCCTCGTCATGGCCGCCGCGGTCTTTTACCGGTCGGGCCACACGGACGTGGCCGAGATCCAGGACGCCCACCGGCTTCTGGAGCCCATCCTCGGTGCGGCCATCGCCCCGGTGGCCTTCGCCGTGGCCCTCCTCGCGTCGGGCCAGTCCTCCACCATCACGGGGACCCTCGCCGGCCAGATCGTCATGGAGGGCTTTCTCAACATCCGGATTCCCCCCTGGCTCAGGCGTTTGGTCACGCGCCTCGTGGCCATTGCCCCTGCGGTCTTCACGCTGATGGTCTACGGGGAAGCGGGGACGGGGGACCTCCTCGTCCTTTCCCAGGTGGTCCTCTCCCTTCAACTGCCCTTCGCCATCGTGCCCCTGATCCACTTCGTTTCAGACCGTAAGACCATGGGGGTCTTCGCCATCGGCCCCGTACTAAAAGGCCTGGCGTGGCTCTCGGCCGTCATCGTCGTGTCCTTGAACCTGCGCCTCGTGACCGAGACCCTCCTCTCGGCCTCGCGCTCGGGCCGGCCCGGGTCCGCCTGGATCCTGGCGGGGGGGACGGCCCTCCAGATCCTGGTCGGGGTGCTCCTGGTCTACGTCGTCGCCAAGCCGTGGGTGGACCGCCTGGAGAGGACGAAGCGCCCCCCCGCCCCCATCGGCGTCCACGCGCCCGCGAGGCGCCCCCGCCTGGAGGAGGCTCCCGTGCCCTACCGGAAGGTCGCCGTGGCCATGGATTTCTCGGGTCGAGAGGAGACGGTGCTCAGGGAGGCCATCCGCCTCTTCCAGGGAGCCAAGCCCCACCTGGCCCTGATCCACGTGGTGGAGAGCGCCGGCGCCCGGTTCCTCGGGAAGGAATCGGCAGACGTGGAGAGCCAGAAGGACGCCGAGCGCCTCGAGGTCTTCGCCCAGGCGCTGCGGGAGCTGGGTTTCGAGGTCTCCTCCCACCTGGGCGTGGGCAAGCCCGTCCCGGAACTGGCCCGGATCGTCAACGAGCTGGACCCCGACCTCGTGATCCTGGGGGCCCACGGCCACCGCTTCCTCTCGGATCTGGTCCACGGATCCACCGCCGATGCCCTGCGCCACAGGGTGAAGGCCAGCGTCCTTGTGGTGGGCCGCACGGCGGGTTGAGGCCGGGCCCGCCCCCGCTTCAGATCCCGATCTCCTTGAAGGTGCCCTCCTCCACCACCCAGATGGACACGGGTGTCTCGGTGGGGTCCCCCTTGTCGGAGAAGCGCATGAGGCCGAAGACCGTCTCGAAGGTGAGGCGGTGGAGGGCGTCGATGATGGTCCGGTCGTTGAGCGGGACGCCGGCCTGGGAGATGGCGCTGAGGGCCACGTGAGCGGCCTTGTAGCCGAAGATCCCGAAGGGCCCGGGCTCGGACTTGTACCGGCCCCGGTATCCGCTCAGGAAGGTCTCGGTGCGGGTCCCGGGAATGTTTGAGAGGTCGGGATAGAAGGTCACCAGGGAGCCCGTGGCCACCTCCGGTCCCGCCGCCTCCAGGAAGGGCTTTCCGAAGCACCCGTCCCCGGCCATGAAGACCGCCGACGAGCCGCGTTCCCGGAGGGCCTTCAGCAGGGCGCCGCCCTGGTTGGCCAGTCCGCCGAAGAAGAGGAGGTCGGGCCTCTGTTCCAGGCAGTGCGAGAGGGCCGGCTCCAGCTTCGGGTCGCCCCGCTGGAGTTCCACGCGGAAGAGGACCTTGCGGGCGGACAGGAACTCGTAGTTCCTCACGAACTCGTCGGCGAGGCCCCGGCCGTAGTCGCTGTTGTCGCTCACGACGCCGACGGAGCGGTCCGGGTACTGCTTGACGAACCAGAGCGCCGCGGCGCGCCCTTGGAAGTCGTCTCGGCCGCACACCCTGAATACGTGATCCTGCCCGCTTTCTGTCAGCTTGGGGCTCGTCGAAGTCGGGGAGATCATGACGACCCCGTTGTCCTGGTAAGTCTTGGCCGCCTGGAGGGAGCAGCCCGAATCCACGTGCCCGATGACCACGAGGGGCCGCTTCCGCGCCAGGTAGTAGGCCATCTCCTTGGCCTTGGTGGGGTCGTTTTCGTCGTCCACGGGCGTGACGGCGATCCTGCGCCCCCGGATGCCGCCCTTGGCGTTCCACTCCTCCACCGCAAGGTTGACTCCGTTCAGGACGTCCTGCCCCAGCGTGGCCTGCTCGCCGCTCAGCGGACCCGCCACGCCGATCTTGATCTCCTGCATGGACGTGCAGGATCCCAGCGCCACCATGCAGGCCGCCCCCAGGAGACCCAACGTACACCGCAAGGTTTGCCTCATGGCTTGGGCCCTCCTCTTGTTTCTTCAAAATATAGGGCGCGGCCCCCGAAAGGTCGAGAGGCACGGTGTGCGCAAGCCCTCTCGGGAATGGCGGGGAGGGAGCGAGGGCGCCCAACGGCCCGGAGGGCCTCACATCATTTGGTAGGGGTCCATTTCGACGAGGAGGTGGGAAGGGATGCGCCGCGCGAGGTCGCCGCGGAGGAGTTCTTCGAGGAGGGCCTGAAGGCGGCGGCGCTGGGGGGCCCGCAGGAGGACGTGGCGGCGGTGCTTCCCTTCCAGCCTCGGGCGGGGGGCGTCCACCGGCCCGAAGACCCGAATCCCCTTCGCTCCCGCCCCGCGCAAGGCGGCGGAGACCTCGGCGCACAAGGCGTCCAACTTGGGAAGGTCCTTGTGGCGCATCTCCAGGCGGGCAAGCGCCTCCACGGGCGGGTAGCCCACCGTCTTCCGGTAGCGGATGTCCTTTTCGTAGAAGGCCTCGAAGTCGTGGCTCAGGGACGCGGCCACGGCGTAATGGTCGGGGTGGTAGGACTGGAGGATGACCCTTCCGGCCAGGTTCCCGCGTCCCGCGCGGCCTGCCGCCTGGGTCACGAGCTGGAAGACCCGCTCCGCCGCCCGGAAGTCCGGCATCCCGAGGATGAAGTCCGCTGAGAGGACGCCGGCCAGGGTCACGTTCGGCACGTCGTGGCCCTTGGCGACCATCTGGGTCCCCACGAGGATGCCGACGCGGCCTCGCTCGAAATCGGTCCACAGCCGGTCGAACTCGGCTCCCGTCCGGACCTCCTCCCGGTCCATCCTCGCGACCCGGGTCCCGGGGAAGGCCTCCGCCAGCAGGTCCTCCACCTTCTCGGTGCCTTCCCCGAGGAACTGCAGGCACCCGCCCCCGCAGGAGGGGCAGGCCTCTGGCGTCTCCGCCCGGTGGCCGCAGAAGTGGCACTTCAGGCCGCCCCACTTCCGGTGGAAGGTGAGGGAGACGGAGCAGTTCGGGCACTGGATGGTCTTGCCGCATTCCCGGCACAGGACGAAGGTGGAGAACCCCAGGCGGTTCCGGAGGATCAGGGCCTGTTCGCCGCGGGCCAGCGTCTGGCCGATGGCTTCGAGGAGGGTGTCCGAGAGGGGAGCGCGGACGCCCTTCGTTCGGAACTCCTCCCGCATGTCCACGGCCGTCACCGGGGGCAGGGAGGCGCCGCCCGCCCGCTCCGGAAGCCTCAGCAGGGTGTATTTCCCGGCCTCGGTGGCGTTGTAGAAGCTCTCCACCGACGGTGTGGCGGATCCCAGGACCACGGGGACCCCCAGGATCCCCCCCCGCACCACGGCCATGTCCCGGGCGTGGTATCGGGGGAACTCCTGCTGCTTGTAACTGGGATCGTGCTCCTCGTCCACCACGATCAGGCGCAGGTCCGGCAAGGGCGCGAAGAGCGCCGACCGGGGGCCGATGACGACCCGGGCCTCCCCCCGGCGGACGCGGCGCCATTGGCGCACCCGCTCCACCTCCGTCATGGAGGAGTGGAGAACCGCCACCGCGCTCCCAAAGCGCGCGATGAGCCTCCTGGCCAGGAGGGAGGTGAGGGAGATCTCCGGCACCAGATAGAGTGCGGTCCCCCCGAGGGAGAGGGCTTCGGCCATCAGGCGCAGGAATACCTCCGTCTTGCCCGATCCCGTGACCCCGAAGAGCAGGAACGTGGCGTGGCGCTCCTCCCTGAGGGTCTCAAAGACCGCCGCAACGGCTTGGGCCTGCTCGGCCGAGAGGACGTGGGGCGAGGGCGCGGCCACGCGGTCCGGCGGCACCAGGTCGAAGAGCTCCGCCCAGCCCGCCTCCGAGAGATCGAAGAAGACGTGCTGGGGCACGCGGGCCAGCCGCGCGGCCTCGTGGAGGAGGGGAAACCCCCGGGTCTGGAAGGCGAGGAGGGCCTTGAGGGCCTTCCTCAGGGGCGGGGCCAAGCTTCGGTCCTGGGCGCGTGCGGCGGCCTCCTCGGGCGGGAGGAGGAGAGCGACGCGGTCCCTCCGGGCGTAGGAGCGGCGAGCCTTCCAGAGGGTTTCCTCCAGGACCCACCCCTCGCCCACGGCCTCCCAAAGATCCGGCAGGGCGTCGGCGCCGAGGCGCTCCGACAGGCGGGCCGCCGAGAGAGGGCCTTCGGCCAGCAGGTCGAAGAGGGGGACGAGGGCGGGAGGCGGCGGATCGGGGACCGGACCCAGGCGGTAGCGCGCCCGCGGCGAGGGGTCGAGGGCCGAAGGATAGGCGCACCGCAGGACCGACCCCCAGGAGACGAGGTAGTAGTCGGCCACCCACCGGGTGAAGGACAGCAGGTCCCCGGGAAGGAGGGGCGTCCGGTCCAGCACCTCCTGCACCGGCTTCAGCGGGGCGGGGACGGCTTCCCCGCCCTCCTCCACGACCCATCCCACGAGGGTCCTCCCGGAGAAGGGGACCCGCACGCGGGAGCCCGGCGGCGCCTCGGGCAGGCCCTCCGGCAGGCCGTAGGTGAAGACCTTCCGGGGCGGCACGGGGAGGGCCACCTGGACGCGCCGGACCTCCGGCGGGGAGCTCGGCCCGTCGGGCCTCACGCGGACCTCCGGGCGAGGGTCTCCTCCAGCAGGGCCTCCAGGAGCCCTTTCGGGTCGTCGAACTCCACCTCGAGCCTCGGCCAGACGAGGGGCACGGCGCCGGTCCAGGCCGGGGCCCACTTGACGGCGTCCTTTTCGGTCGTGAGGACCGCCCCGGCGCCCGAGGCGCGGACCGCCTCAAACAGGGCCGCGCGCCGATCGGCCGTGGGCGCGGCGTGGTCGGGGAAGGGGAGGGCCGCCGCCAGGTCCAGGCCTCGGGACCTGGCCTGGTCGAAGAAGGCCTTCGGATGGCCGATACCCGCAAAGGCCACGAACCTGCACGCGGCGAGGGCGTCCCAGGTCACGCCGGCGGGAGCCGATTCGGGCTCTCCGGACCAACGGAAGCGCGCCCGGATCAGCGGGCGCGCGCCCCAGAGCCGGGCGAGGGGGGCGGGGACCTCCTCCCCGCGTGTGACCACCAGGAGGCGGGCGCGGGAGGCCGCCGAGAGGGGCTCCCTCAGGCGCCCCGCGGGGGGCGTCCTCAGGTCGCCCGCCCGGGAGGCGTCCACCACCAGGAGGTCCAGGTTCCTGGCCACGCGCTGGTGCTGAAAGGCGTCGTCGAGGAGGAAAACGGTGGGCGCTTCGGAAGCCAGGAGCGCGGCACCCTCCTCTCGGTGCCCCGCCACGGCCACGGGCAGGTCCGGCAGGGATCGAACGTACAGGAGGGCCTCCTCGCCGACCGTATCGGGGTCGCTCGACGGGAAAACCCGCAGGGGGGCCGACGTGCGACGGCCGTACCCCCGCAGGAGGACCGCCGGGCGCTCTCCGCGCTCCCGCAGGAGGCGGGCCAGGGCCAGGGTCACGGGCGTTTTCCCCGTACCTCCGAAGGTCAGGTTGCCCACCGAAACCGCCGGGGCGGGCAGGGCCGCCCGTTCCAAGAGCCGCCTATCGTAGAGAAAGGTCTTAAGTCGGGCTATCCCCAGGAACGCCGCGCCCAGGGGGAGCAGGGCGCGGGACCACAGGGGTGTGGAATCCTCCGCCGGCCTCGCCCCATCCCGTTCCATGGGCCCAAGGATACCCCACCGCCCCCTCCCGACGAAACCGCCACCGCCCGCCCGCCTCTCTCAAGGTGTCCTTCCCTCCCCAATTCCCTTTTTTCGGGATTAGGGGACTGGGGGACTGGGGGACGAGGGGACTGGGGGACGAGGGGACGAGGGGACTGGGGGACTAGAGGGCGCCCGCCCCACGGATTCCGCTTCTGCCTTTGTCTCCAAATCCGAAATCCCAAATCCGAAATCCCAAATGCCCTTTCCCTCCTTCCCCTTGCGTCCGGCGCGGTGGGCCGGTATGGTGGCGGCTCACGCCGCGTCCGCGCGGGGGAGGTTTCGCCGTGTGCCCCGAAGCCCTCATGCCCGGCTCCCACAGCCACACCTTCGGACAGGATCGGATCAGCCCCGGCGAAGCGCGCACGCGGATCGTGGTCGTCCTCACCCTCCTGATGATGGCGGCCGAGATCGCCGCCGGATGGGCCTTCGGCTCCATGGCCCTCTTGGCCGACGGCCTCCACATGGCCTCCCACGCCGTGGCTCTCTCCGTCAGCGCCTTCGCCTACGCCTACGCCCGCCGCCACGCCTCCGACGCGCGGTACTCCTTCGGGACGGGCAAGGTCAACGCCCTCGGGGGATACAGCGGGGCCGTCCTCCTCGCCACCGTCGCCGTCCTGATGGTCTGGGGGAGCGTGGGACGCCTCGTCCACCCCGTGGACATCCGTTTCGACCAGGCCATCCTCGTGGCGGCCCTCGGCCTGATCGTGAACGGCCTGTGCGCCTACATCCTGGGCCGCCGCGGTCCGGAGGAGGCCGGTCACGCCCACGAGCCGGCCGGGGCGGGCGAAGACGCCCACCCCCACGCCCACGCAGGGGGCCACGGGCACGACCACAACCTCCGCTCCGCGTACCTCCACGTGCTCGCCGATGCCCTCACTTCCGTCCTCGCCATCGTGGCCCTCTTCGCCGCCAAGTACCTCGCCCTCGCCTGGGCCGACCCCGCCATGGGCCTCGTGGGAGCCGCCCTCGTGGCCCGGTGGTCCCTCGGCCTCCTGCGCTCGGCCGGGCGCGTCCTCCTCGACCGCCAGGGCCCGGAAGACCTGGCCGGGGCCATCCGGCGGGGCATCGAATCCGACGGCGACGCCCGCGTCGCCGACCTGCACCTGTGGTCCATCGGCCCGGGCCTTTACGCCCTCATCCTCTCCGTCGTCGCCCGCCGGCCCGCCACCCCCGACCAATACCGAGACCGCCTCCCCACGAACCTCGGCCTCGCCCACGTCTCCATCGAAGTCCGACAGCACCCCGCGCCCTAGGGGCGGCCCTCCGCGGCCGCCCGCCCACGAAGGCCCCCTTTAAAGCCACGTGGTGGCAGAACGGGCCCGGCGAACCAGGCGGCACGCCTTGTCCCCTCCGGGCTCCAAATCCAGTTCGGCTATTTCGCGTGGCGGTGGAGGATTGCCTCGATGTCCTTCGGCTCGCGGGACACGTCCCAAGTCCAAGTTCCGAACCCGCCGCGCGCGTTCACGGCGCGCACCCATTCGTCGAGGAAGGAGCGCTTTGTCTGGTTTCTTTGATCGTCCTGGCCCTTGACCTCCAACGCCAGTTGAATCCCCCCCTTGAGGCGGATCAGAAAATCGGGCCTGAACTTGTGAACCACCCCGTTGAAGATATAGAGGACCTCGAAGCCAAGATGGTCATTCTTGACCCAGGCCTCCACGAGTTCGCTGTGGTCCAGGTGGAACGCCTCGCTGGCCTCCCACGTACTGTCGAAGACGCAGTGGCTAATGTGAGACCTCTGGGTGACTTCGCAGGGGCGGCCCGTGTACCAGGGCCGCACGTCCTCCGTGGACCGCAACGGGCGCACCGGGTCCAGAACGGGGACCAAAGCGCGAGTGCTGCTCTCGCGAATGGCTTCCCAGATATGCTGAACGACCTTGTTCATGTTCAAGGTCAGGGCGATCCTCCGTCGAAGCTCGTCCTGGTGAAACAGGTCCGGCTTGATTCGAATCCGTTCCGACCCAAGGAAGAGATCCACGAGGCCGATGACCTGCGAAAGCAAGGCCTCCTTGTTGCCCGTCCACGAAGGCCTCATCTGCTCGAAAACGTCGCGCGCCGCCTCGAAGATGATCTTCTGCATGCGGAACTTCTGGCCCAGGGACCGAAGGTCAATCTCCGTCAAGTGGGTGACGTCCGGCTTTCCTTCCAAGACCGGGGCCAGCTCCGCCCGCGTGGCCATTGAGGCCGCATCCACCACGAGCACCGGGACCCGGCTCAAGTCCAGCGAAAGGCGGGGCTCGAACACGTGCTCGATACGCAGAACGTTCGGCCACGAAATGGAAAACGCACGCTTCGAAGGCACCGGCTGAACGAGCGTCTTGGGTTGCGGGGGCGGCGGGGGGCTGTCCTCCCCGCCCTCATGCGGCAAAAAGGTAAAGGGCACTCCGAAGATGTTCACGTATTCGGCGTCAAACAGGCCCGTCTTCGGGTTCACATCGTAGGCCGTGCGTCGCAGCCCCCTCCCGACCACCTGCTCGCAGAGGAGCTGGCTGCTGAAGGCGCGCAAGCCCATGATGTGCGTGACGGTCTTGGCATCCCACCCTTCCGAGAGCATACCGACCGAAATCACCTTCTGTATGGCCTCCCCCGGCTTGCCGATCTGCCCCACCGTGTCCACGACCTGCCTGAGTTTCTCCGCAAGCTGCTGGCGGGTGAGCCTCTTCTCCGATCCGGCTCCATCGGCGCCGGCCTCCTCCGCCGGGTCTTCACCCTCCGCACCCCCGCCGAGTTCCTCCGGTTCCGCCCTGGCTTCGGCCAGGTCGAGCACCTTCGAATCGATGTGGAGGGTTTTCTCGGGGGCGGTCAATTCGTCAATGCGGATCTTGCCGTGGTCGAAAGCGTACTTGATTCTCGCGGCCGTCTCCGTCCGGTTGGCCACAGTGATCAGGACGGGCGGCACCGGATAGTTCTGCCCTTCCCATGCCCTGGCCGTCTCCAGCCAATCCTTGCCCAGGAGGTAGTACCCGTTCGTGACGAGATCGGGAAGCGGCTCCTGCGGTTCCGCTTTCCGGTTCAGGTCGTCCTTGACCTCCGAGTCGGCGTAGATGTGATACAGGCGGGACTTGTACTCCGTGCTCAGCTTGCCGTCGTCGCGGACCACCACCCGAGGAGTCTTCACGAGCCCCGACTCGATGGCGTCATTGAGGCCGAAGTCGGAGACAATCCAGCCAAAGAGGGCCTCCTCCGAGACCTTCTTTCCAGAGGGAACGAACGGGGTGGCGGAAAAGTCGTAACAGGTCGCGACCCCTCGCGTCTTGTGCAGCCGGTCGAGACCGCCGATCCACTTCGTCGCCTCCTCCAGTTCCGCGCGGCTCCAGCCGCCGTCCCCGCCCGAAGGGACGCGCCATGCGTGATGGGCCTCGTCGTTGATCACGAGGAAGTTTCGAGCCGCCGCCATCTCCCCCAGCACCTCGCGGGTGTACGCCTCGTCGCTCAACGGGCCCCGCTTGTCCACGCTTCGCCGCTTGGAGACCTTCTCCTCCGTATCCCAGTTCAGGACATGCCAATTCCGGATGCGGATCACCCCCAGCCGCAATTTCTCCGCCAGAGAAGCGGGAACGATGTTGAAAGCGTCGTAGTAATTCCCCGGGCGGTCCGGCAAGAGGACCTGGAGCCGGTTCTTGACCGTCAGCCCGGGGGCCACGACAAAGACGTGCCGGCAGAAGCGCCCATCCTGCGGATAGGTCACCTTGTTCAGGATCTGCCAGGCCGCCAGCATGGCCATCACGATCGTCTTGCCGGTGCCCGTGGCCATCTTGGCGCAGAGCCGGGGAAAGGGCCCCCCGTCCCCGGGAATTCGCACGCCCGCCTTCTCGGCCGGGTCGGCCTCCGCCAGCCAAATCAGCGTCTCCATGGCTTCCAGTTGGCAGAAAAAGAAGCGGCTGTCCCGCCGCTCCTCCGGCTGGCGCCAGTGTTCCAGCAAGCGCCGAGTGATCCCCGTAGTGCCCGCATAGCCTGCCTCCCGCCACGCCCGTACGCGCGGGCGGATCAGGTTCACGAGCGGCAGTTCAACGAAAACCCCCGGATCGTCGAAGGCCGCCGAGCCCGGCGTCGCGCGTATGTATCCCGCCGGCCGCCGCCCCGCCTTGCGCTCGAACATACGGCTCTTGCGGTCGTAACTCCAGAAACTCGACGGCTCCTCGTACGGGGAGTTGACGATGAGCTGGCCGGGGATGAACGTTCTTTTGCCGATGGGCTGGGCGTCGGGCATCTGAACCTACTCGGTCTCAGCGAGTCGCCTAAGCGACAACAAAGTTGCACCAAGGCTCGAATTGCGGCGCTTGGCCTCCGCCGGATTCCACAAATGGAAGACGAAATCGGCCAGTCGCGAGTTATAGCCTGGCCCCATTCTCCTCCCCTCAGGAGGAAGGATGTCTTCCTTGAGATCTCTTTTCTTGGATGAGGCCACCAGCTTCAGCAGTTCCCTCTTGGGGTCCTGGATCGCATCGGTCTTATCGGGAAGAGCATCCGGGGAGAGACCCAGAAACTTCGCGAACCCTTGGCGGTCCGCGAGCAACCAGGCCTCCACCTCTCGCACCGCAACGCGAAGCAGAAGGTTTTCACTGCGCTCCACGCCATATAGCCAGCGGGCAACGAGCTCTGGCGCGCACTCGCCTGCATCCAAATCCGTGAGAACGAAGAATGGCGTGAATCGTGAGGCATTGTTGAAGGCTCGAATCTTCTTCTTCAGGTAGCCGCACCCACGCCACCCAAAGGAGTGGGCTACGGCGAGCCGACCGCCGGTCGCGCCAACGAGCCTTCGCGCGACGGCATCACTCAATGCATCCTCCACGGCCAGGTTGATATAGCGCATGGGGACTTCACTCGAACAGAGAGAGCTGTTGGATGTCGGCAGGCTCTGTGCGGGGCATAACCGCCTCGCCCAGGGTCATTCCCCCCTCTAGCAAGGCTCTCACCTCCTCGATTTGGGCAGCGGGTTTCACCTCCGTTCCCTTGGCGGAAGGCAGGAGAAGAATGACCTCATCCGGCCCTATTCCCGTATCGGAGAGCATTTCAGCGCTGTGTGTGCTAAGAAAAACCTGCCTGCGGTTCTTCTTGGTCAGGCGGTGGATGAGCCCGGGAATGGCTCGGATGATCGCCGTATGCAGAGAGAGTTCGGGCTCTTCAAGGAGAAGGGGGGCATCCCCCTCAAACAGGCTCCAGAGAAGCCCCATGAACCTCAGCGTGCCATCCGAGAAGTCCATCTCACGCTGGTGGGCGCCCCGGGCTCTCCAGTGCTCGTAGACCGCTTCGAGGTGAGGAACGCCCCCTTCCTCCACGTCGATCAGGTAATTGAGGTCTTTGAGTTGGGGCACGGCCACACGCAGGGCTTTCTCGATCTTGGCAAGCCGGGACTTCCGGGTCTTCTCTGTCACCTGGCCCATTTTTTCCAGGAGGTTCCTCCCGAAGGGGTCCTCCGCCAGGCCGGGACCCGAGAAGGCCCTGGGAAAGCGGACGAGCTGTGGCACAAGGTGAACGTAAGAGACCTTGCCCAGTGACTGGGCGACCTCCCGAAAGTCTCTGTTGGCATTGGTCTGCTGGAGGTGCGTCTGCGTGAGCCGTTCCGCGTCCTGCCTGTCCTCCGAATCGGGCCTGTCGAGGATTTGGTGCTTTTCGGAGCCCTTCCAAACGCGTTCAAAGGCAACGATAGGCCGCCGGCTTCCGCTGGCCTCGCGCTTGATGCCCACGGCGTACCGCCAGGAAAGAGAAGCGCCTGGTTTCTCGCACAGGTCAACTTCGATTTCCACGTTGGGTTCGTGTCCGGCGGCGAGACACTTGATCTTCGACATCCCGCCCCGATCCTTCACGGCCTTCTCGAGTCCACCGCCTTCCGATTTGCAGATATCGTGAAGGAAGCGGACCGCATCGAGGAAGTTGGACTTGCCGGAGGCGTTCGGGCCAACCAGAAAGACGCGCTGGCCCAGCGCCACGTCCGCCTCCCTGAAATTACGCCAGTTCTTGAGCCGAATGTGAGAGATCATCATCACTCAATCTCCACGATCTTGAGGCTTTCGATGCCTCGATCATCCACGATCTTGACGGCGACGCGCTTGTGGTCGCCGAGTTCGAAGGGCAGGGAGACATTCCCCCGGTAGCTTTCGATGAGGTCTTCGTCGATTTCGGCCTTGAGGTTCTTGGCGAGGCGCGCCCAGCCTTCTTTGTCACCGGCCATGGGGAAGAAGACCTGGCGGGGATAGAGGCTCCGGCCGTCGTAGTCCGGGTCGAGAAGCCAGACAGCGATCTTGGAGGTATCGCCCGACTCGATGGCGCCCGTCTTGGGGTTGTAATAGTCGAACCCGTAGACCTCCACTTCCCACAGGCCCGCGTGCTCTCCGCGCTCGATACGGCGGATCCCCACGTCGGGCTGGCCCACCATCCAGAAGGAGTCGTTGGAGGCCCGCTTCTTCTTGAGATCCTCGGTGAGCAGGTCGGTGTTCATCTGCACCTTGAGGAGGATGACGCCGGGCCAGTTCGTCTCGTCGATATCCTTCGCCGCCTCGGGGTCGAAGTGGAAGGCGGCGAAGGCCACGAGTTTCGGTTTGGGCACGAGCAGGTTGGCCTCTTCGAGGGCCTCGGCCACCTGCCTCTGTTCCAGGGGCGCGTCCACGGGGCCGAAGGAGAGGACGACGCGGCGGCGCTCGGCGTCCTTGGTCTCGCCGTCCGCATGGAGCCGCCGAGTGCCCGCGAGCGGCTCGACGCGAGAGAATTCGATCTTCTGGCCCCCTTTGCCTCGGATGCCGCACCGCAAAAGTTCGGAGCGCCAGTCGTCCTGGCGGCGCGATTCGCCCGAGCGGCCGGCGGAGGCGTCGGCGGCCGGGGCCTCCGCTGGGAACTCGCCCAGGGGACGGACGGTGGGAGCGGGGACGGCCTCGACGGTAAAGGGGCCCGTCACGCGGGCCTTGGACTTGTCGAGGAACGGCTGGTCGTAGAGCGTCTCCTGTTCGGCGTGGCGCGCGATGGCCGCGTCAATGGCGCCTTTACTCATGCCCGGCTTGATGTCGGGGTTGTTGGCGATGGACTTGAGGGTCACGTGGGGGACGGTCTTGTACTTGAAACCCGAGCCCACACCTTCTTCAGGATGGGCCAGCTCGTAGTAATCGAAGAGGGCCGTCATGAGACGCTGCTTGGCGAGGGTGACCGCCACGCGCGAGGTATCGCACGTAATCCACCGGCGGCCCCATTGTTCCGCGACGTACGCCGTCGTCCCCGAGCCGCAGGTAGGATCGAAGACCAGATCGCCGGGGTCCGT
Source organism: uncultured Thermoanaerobaculia bacterium (assembly GCA_964589625.1). GTDB lineage: Bacteria > Acidobacteriota > UBA4820 > UBA4820 > DSQY01 > JBFLVU01. Next base: position 26,359 of record CAZPSH010000015.1, on the reverse strand, counting down.
GGTCATCAGGAGGCAGCGCTGAATTGCTTTTACAGCAGTTTGCACGACATAAAGTCGAGGATCAGAATATTGGCCCGTGATCGTATCGGTCCAGTTTGCTGTCAATGGTTGAAAAGGAAAGTCAGTGAAATAACGTACATACCGAATAGAATTGCTACTAGGGTGGATCCTATCGGCATATTTAAGCCTTTCCATTCCCGCGGGAGACGTTGACCAATATCGTACACCAGGGTTGTACTTTTTCCCTTCAAATTCAAACGGAACTTTCCCTTCACTATATTCATGGCTGCTTGTAAGATCGCTAACAGAGTATGGGCGAGATCCGGCGGGAAGATCTTGCATTGATTCTTTTGTCAAGATCTTTCTTCGTTCTCCGCTTGGCAGCTCAACATAACTATAGAAATCCAAGTCGCTATCCACCCCCTTTTCGAGGTAGAGCTGTCTATATTTAACTATGTTGATATCACGGGCGTACCATAGTAAATAATCTGCGTTTTGAGCAATCAGCCCCGCAGTTAGGCCTGATGTCTTTCGAAATGTGATAATCCCAGCACGGTTCTTAAGGCCAAAGATTTCATCCATCAAATTTCTGACGAGGTGTACGTTCTCGTCAGAAATTTGTACGAAACAACTCCCGCTCTCGCTGAGCAGTTCCCGACACAGCAGCAGCCGATCGCGCAGGTAGCTCAAGTACGAGTGGATGCCCAGCTCCCAGGTGTCCCGGAAGGCCCGGATCATCTCCGGCTCCTGGGTGAGGTCCTCGTCCTTGCCGTCCTTCACGTCCCGCTTGTTCACGAAGGGCTGGAAATTGGAGCCGTACTTGATGCCGTAGGGCGGGTCCATGTAGACCATCTGGACCTTCCCCGCCATGCCCTCCTTTTCGAGGAGGGAGTTCATGACGAGGAGGGAATCGCCCGCCACCAGGCGGTTCGTCCAGCCGTTCGGGTGCTTGTAGAACTCGATGGCCTCGCGCAGGGGGGGGTTCGCCTCCCGCGTCTCGAAGAGGGAGGGTTGTTCGGAGACGGCGGGCCCGTTGCCGTGGCGCTTGCGGACCGCCTCCAGGATGGTGCGCGGGTCAATCCGCTCGTGGACGTGCAGGGAGACGGTGGGCACGTCGAAGGAGAGGCGCTCGGCCTTCCCCGCCCACTGGAGCTGTGGGTCCAGGTGCGGGTCGTAGGCGTAGGTCTTGGGGCCGGTGTCGCGGTCGGTCTCGGGCGTCACCAGCCCCACGGGCGGGTTGTTCGCCCGCGTCTTGTCCTTGTGGTCGTACGCGGCAATGGCCCGCTTTCCTCCGCCGGCCGCGCCCCCTTTGCCCTTCGCCATGGGTCCTCCCGGTTGCATGGGGCAAGTATTCCCCATCCCGTTCTCCGGGGCAAGCCGGGGGCGGAACGCGAGGGCGCCCCAGGAAGCCGGGCACGGTGCGGCCGGAAGCGTCCAAGGGGGGGATGGCCCTTCGCCGGCGGGCGGAACGGGCCGGGGTTCGAAGAACCGGCCTTTTTCCAAGAGCGTTTGGAAGACCCATGCACGTGCTTGCGGAACCGGGCGCGCAGGTGTATCGTGTGGCCATCACACCAGGGAGCGTCACCCAAGGTCTTGCTGAGGACGGGGGACATGGGGATTCGCGCGGGGGCCCTTTCGGGGGCCGGAACGGTTCTCTTCCGACGCGGGGGCGGGGTCCCGCGGCGGCTCCACGCCGGTGTTTCGCCCCCAATCGGGCCTTCCGGGTGCCTGCGGAGGCCATTCGCCGCCCTGGGGGGCGCGCCAAAGCGTCTTGCCGGGCGTTCTTCTACGAAAATCGTGACGAGTACCGCGGAGAACGGCGCTTCTTCGAGAAGAAACGCCCTGATCCCGGCGCATGACGGCATTCCGCGCGCAGGGAATGCCGTGCTGCGCCCTCTGCTTCGTATTTCCTCCAGGTTTTCTTCGAGGAAACGGGCGATGGACGGCCCCCTGTCCACGCCCCACACCGTGCAGAGGCGGGAACGCGCCGTTTTTCCCACGTGGAAGACCATCCGTCGCCCGTTGCATGGCGATCCATTCAGAAAAATGACCGTAAAGAGCGCGTTTTGCTTCGTTTCGAGCTTTCCAGCTTCGGGGCGGCCCACAAGGGGGAGGACGCCCCGCCCAATCCAACCCCCTATCAAGAGGAGGACCGCATGAGATTGCCCTTGGCCGGTCACAGCGCGGACGTGCTTTACGGAACCTATGGGGTGTACCACTTGACGCGCCTCGAGGCGGACAAGCAGAAGGAGCTGGCCGAGGCCTTCGCCAAGGCCCAGGACCGGCTCAAAGCCCGGATGGAGGCCTTCCAGGCCGCGCGCGTCTCGTCCATGCGCGCCCTCGCCGTGCGCGACAACGAGGACGAGGCCTTCGACGACGCCGTGCGCGCCTTCGCCCTGGCCCTCCGCGCCCGCGTGGGCAACAGCGCCAAGGCCCCCCTCTACCTGAAGTACTTCGGCGACGGGCTGGGCTCCTTTGTGGGCGCCCCCCTGGAGGAAGAACTCCAGCGCGGCGCCGTGCTCCTGTCCAAACTGGCGGAAGAGGACGACGAGGGCCTGCGCGCCTACGCCGGCACCATCAGCGCCGCCATGGACGCCCTCAGCAGCGCCATGGACGCCCATCGCGCCGCCATGGACTACGAGGCCCAGGCATGGGGCCTTCTCGAAACCGAGAAGGTCAACTGGATGGACGCCTACAAGCGCTCCTACCGCGAGCTCGGCCGCATCTACTTCAAGGATCCCAAGAAGGCCGACGCCTACTTCAAGACCATCCAGAAGCCGAAAAAGGGCAAACCCGACGGGGACGCCCCCGCCGCGAAGTAAAGGGTTGAAGCCGCTCCCGGGCAGGGCCCGTCATGGGCCCTGCTTGGAGAGCATTCAGGAGGTCCGCCATGGGACGGAAGGGAGCGCCCGGCCAGCACCACATCGTCCCCAACAAAGAGAAGGGCGGTTGGGACATCCAGCGCGCCAAGGGGGAGCGTGCATCGGGCCATTTTGAGAAAAAACAGGAGGCCATCGAGAAGGGCCGCGAAATCAGCCAGCGGCAGGGAACAGACCTGATCATCCACGGCAAGGATGGCAAGATCCAACGATCCGACAGCCACGGCCACGATCCTTGCCCGCCAAAGGACAAGAAATAGTCCCGTTATCCTTCCTGCAGTAGGGTTTTCAGAGTGAGCCAGACGCACGGGGGCCGGCCATGAAGAAGGTGGAGAAAGGCGACTCAAAGGGGACGGGTGGCGAGGCCATCGCGGAGACGAAAGGTGGCGACGTCATCGCAAGGGAGCGCGGCAAGGCGAAGGGTCAACCGAACCAAAACAAGCCTGCTTCAAAGAAGGGGGAAAAGGTTTCGGTCGGCAAGAAAGGGGCGAAGAAGCCGGCCGTCGGGAAACGGGCCGTCAAGAAATCGGCCGCCAAGCCTGCGTCCATAAAGAAGAAGGCCAAGAAGTCCTTCAAGAAGCCCGCGGCTGGAGCGTTTCATGGAGGGCCGGGTGGTGGTCACGACAAAGGATGACGGAAGCGCTCCGGAAGATGCGGGGCCGAGATTGCCCCCAATCCTGCCGGATGCACCCCAGCCATCATCGAGTCCGCTCCACACAAGCGCGAAAGAGGGCCTGGAGAAAGTGCAGGCCGACTACTTGTACTGGACGGGAAGGCTGACTGACCTGAGCTTTCACCTGTCCCTGGCCGTGATCGCCGCCCACTGGGCGGTATTCAAGGACGTGGAGAGCCTTCGGGGATGCACGGCGGCCCTATTGTCCATTTCCCTGGTGATCGTTTCTGTGGCCGTGAGCCTGGGCGGCGCCTTTTGTATGGGCGAGCTTCACCGGCGCAGGGTCGAGTGCGCAGAGGCAAACCCCACAGCGTGGGAGCGGGAGTTTCAGGAGTCCCTCGGTACGTCCAACCCATGGCCGTCCACCAAGCTTATCGACAGCCTTGGATGGTGGCTGAGAGTCTGTCGCGTGGTCTTGCCCATTCTCGCGAGCGCCCTCTTCCTCGTGGCTCTGTGCTGCGCATGAGAGCGTTCCTTGACCCCTGTCTCGGCAAGGTTGCCCCCGTCCCCAAGGGAGGCCCCCCATGATCCCCCTGGCCCTTTCTCTCTCGGGCGGTGGCTCTCGCGCGGCGGGGTTTCACCGCGGGGTGGTGGCGGGGCTCCGTGAGGTGGGCCTGCTCGGCTCCGTGGGGGTGGTGTCCACCGTCTCCGGGGGCTCGATCTTCGGGGCGGCGTGGATGGCGGCGCGGGCGCGGGGGGAGGGCGACGAGGCCTTTCTGTCGCACATGGGGGCGGAGCTGGAAAAGGGCTTCATCGGAAGGACGATCCGCCCCCGTTTGGTGAAGCTGATCCTGCCCGGCTACACGCGCACCAACGCCATCACGGAGACCTTCGACGGCCTCTTCTTCCACGGGGTGACGCTGGCGGGCCTGCCCGCGAGCCCGCGGCTGGTGATGAACGTCTGCGTCCTCAACCACGGGCAGGTGGGCAAGTTCGCGCGGGAGGGCTTCAAGTGCGTAGGCCTGGCCCCGCCCGGCGGCGGCGTCAGCGCGTGGGCGCCCCTCGGCGGCTTCCCCCTGGCCCTCGCCGCGGCCGCCTCGGCGGCCTTCCCGGTGGGCCTGCCGCCCCTCTACGTGCCGCGCGGGGAGGGCGGCGTGCCGGAGGGGTGGGGCGCCACGCCGGACCTGCGGGCGGCGAAGCGGTTCGCGCTGACGGACGGCGGGGTGCTGGAGAACCTGGGCATCCAGACGGTGCTCAACGAAGAGAGCGAATTCGCCGCGTGGGACGTGGTGTCCAGCGACGCGGGCACGCGGGAGCGGGCGTGGGAGCCGGGGGGCCTGGGCAACCGGGTGCGGGGCTGGGTGATGGGGGCCGTGAGCGCGCCCGTGCTGGAGCGCATGACCACGGTGATGAACAACAAGGAGGACCGCCACATGCGCCACGGGCTCTTCGCCGAGCGGGAGAAATCCTGGCTCGTGGAGGCCCTGCGGGAGCCGGAGGTGGCCGCGCGCCCCGACCTGCGGGCGTATCTCCAAGGGGAGCCGGAAGGCCGCGCCCGCCGGGTGCTCATGGTGCGGGTGAGCCAGGGATGGGGCCACTTCGTGCGGAAGATTCCGCGCTGGCGCCTGCTGGGCCTCGCCGCCGACTTCGAGGCGAGAACGGGCCGGAGCGCGCCGGACCTGCCCCCGTGGGACGACCTCGAGGCCAAGGAGGCCTTTCTCGAAGCCGCGGGCGCCGGCCTGGGCCCCGCCAAGGCGATCTATGAGGCCATGGGCGGCGCCGCCGCCGTCCAGCGCGTCAACCAGATCTCCACCGGCTTCAGCGCCCTCCCCCGCCAAGACCTCGCCGCCCTAGCCGACCACGCCCGCTGGCAAGTCTGGGCCAACAAAGCCGTGTATTGGGGGTGAGGACGAGAGACGGGAGACGAGAGACGTAAAACGTGAAACGCGAAACGGGAGACGGGAGACGCGGGTCTATGGTGCGGCCGCTGCTCGCATCGGACGGGGCGGGTTCGGTAGGGGAGGGTCTCCGCGCCCTCCCCTCCGGGTTGGCCTCTGGTGCGGCCGATGCTCGCATCGGCCGAAAAGCCGGCCCTTGGCGAGCAAGGGCCGCACCAGTGGAGGCCTTCGAAGCGGGCGACCACGGGGGGCCGCCCCTACAGAGGCTCGGCGTCTGGCCACGCCTCCCCAAGACGCGAGACGGGAAACGAGAGACGGGAGACGAGAGACGAGGGGCAACAAAGGATTCGCTCTTAAAGCTCCGCCCATCGAGCCGTATCGAGGAGGTCAGGTGAGCCCGGAAGATCCTCCCCTTTGCATTGGAGAGTGGACCCCGTGGACGGAAGCCAGTGAAGGGGACAGGGCTCGGCTGCTCCAAGGGGTACGCGCAGAGGGATACGAACTCCAAGGTCTGACAGTCGGTCTTAGAGATTTGTATGCCCGAGTCTTGCGAGAGGGAACGAAGTGCGCCGAAGCGGATTTTGGGGATGATTTCGATTTCTGCCACTGCAACAATGTGAAGGTAAGGCCAGACCATCGGCGCAAGGGGCTCGCGACCGCGATGTACATCATGGCCGAGGAGTACTTTGCGAAATGTCTCTGCAACTTCTGGAAGGGCGACAGGAAACAATCGGACGAGGCCAAGCGCCTGTGGCAGAATCGGAGGAGCCTTTTCGGCCATCCGCCTGGCATTTGCGAGAAATGTGACCATCCGGTCCCCTGATGGACGAGGAGCACAGGGGAGGATCGTACTTCAATGGCTGGCTCCTGCGACTTTCAGAGTGCAACGCAGTCTGGATGCGCAGGGGCCGTGGATAAACAGGGATGGAAGTGTGCGGAAGGAGCCCGACCATGGACCAGCAATTGTCTGCTTTCAAAGGCAAGGGGAGCGGTTGGCAAAGAAAGGGCCTCGCCCTGGGGATCGGCGCGACGCTCGTTGCCCTGGGATTGTGGCCGTACGTTGTGAAGTGCATTTTGAAACCCGCCGGGTGGGCGGAATCCGCGTACTATGCGGAGACGATATCGGCAGTCCTTTCTGGTCTGAGTCTGGTCTTCGTTGTTGTTGCGCTGGTCCTGCAAATGCACGAGCTTAAGCTTCAGCGTGAGCAGTCCCAGGTCGAGAGGTCCCAGACCGCTTTCTTCGAACTCCTTCACCACCATCGGCAAGTGGTGGAGAATGTTCGCACGGGGAAGATGTTCACCGAGGGAAACTTGCATGGCATGGAGGGCCTACAGAGGGTATGGGGTGCGCTTAAGCTGCAATTCGAGGCGTTCGCGAACGACTCGAGGACCACCCTGGCGGGCTACGAGGGTTGGTACCAGACGCAGCAAATACATTACCTTCGGTACCTGGGCAGCTACTTCCGCCTGGTGGAGACCACCCTCAAGCATGTCCTTGAGAATTCCAGGAGCGAGGAGCAGACGCAGGCGAGTCTGGATGTCTTGAAGGCGATACTCTCCGATGAAGAGAAGGGCCTGCTGTTTCTGTATGCCAGCACCACCGCCGGATATGGGCGGATCGGGGCGTTGTGCGAGAAGGCCGCGCTCTTTAGCGATTCCTTCGTGTCCGAAAAATACGAGAACTTCATCCGAGTGTCTCCGCTCGGCGGAGCCGCGTTTGGTAAGGCACCCTCGGATTCGCGCTCATGAAGAGGCGCGCTGAACGTGGGTTTGCGCGTCATGCGCCTGAACGGAATGGGCCAGGAGGGCGAGGCGGTAGGGCCATCACGCACAGGGTGTCACTATGAAATCTTGCATTGACCTGCAAAAGCGCCTCAAGGCCCTCGGCTTCGATCCGGGCCCGGTGGACGGGGTGATGGGCCGGAGGACGCGGGCGGCGTTGCGGGCCTTTCAGGCGCAGGCGGTGGACCCGCACGGGCGGCCGCTGGCGGTGGACGGGGTGGCGGGGCCGCTGACGTGGTGGGCGCTGGAGCACGGGCGGGACGTGTGCCCGGTGCCGCTGATCCGCTACGAGGTGGAGCCTCCCGCATCCTTCGGGGGGAGCGCGGCGGGGCGGGCGGCCTTGAGAGCGGCCATCGGGGAGTTGAAGGCGGGGGCGGGGGAGGAGGGTGGCAACAACCGCGGGCCGTGGGTGAGAACGTACCTGAACGGCCTGGCGCCCGAGGGCTCCTCCTGGTGCGCGGCCTTCGTCTCCTGGTGCTTCGCCCAGGGCGGGGCGCCCATGCCCTTCCGGTACACCGTGGGGGCGCGGGACCTCCTGTCGCAGTGCAAGCGGAAGGGCTGGGCCCACCTTCCCGGTGAGGGCTACGAGCCCCAGCCCGGCGACGTGGTGGTCTGGTGGCGCGTGCGTGCCGCCGGGTGGCAGGGCCATGCGGGACTCGTCCACCACACCGCCCACGGCCTCCTCTATACGATTGAAGGCAACCGCACCGCCCGCGTCGCCGGGTTCGACTACATCCTCGCCGACATGGACCGGCTGTTGGGATATGCACACGTGCCGCTCTTGGCGGGCAAATCTGTATAAAAAAGGCGGTGTAAGGGCAGGCCAGTTTCCGCGGCCCCCAACGGGAACCAATCCATCTCTTCTTGGGTCAGACTTTTCCTCCGCGCCTCCGCGTCTCCGCGGTGAATCCCTCCCTCAATCCCTGGTCCCGAACTCGACCCACAGGGGGAAGTGGTCGGAGAGGTGCCAGGAGAGGTCGGAGAGGCTGAGGCCGCGGGAGGGGAGGGCGGTGGGGATGAAGTCGTAGTGGCCGCCGGTGCGGTAGGTGAGGGAGAGGGCGGGGGCGCCGCCGGAATCTACGTGGAGGGCTGAGCCCCTCGCATTCAGTTTTGCCGCTCTGTATAGGTTCGGACCCGATGCTCCACGTCGATGGTGGCGACGGTGGCGAAGGGAGTGATCAATCCCCGATTGAGGCGCATTGCGGAAACCCGTGCCAACATGCGTACACGATTTGGGAATGACCACCTTCCCGTGCGTGTGCTAGGATGGCCGCGGCGCGGGCCGGAGGGAGACATGGCGCTGTCGTGCGGCATCGTGGGACTGGCGAGGGCGGGGAAGACGACCATCTTCAACGCCCTCACGGCGTCGAGCGCGGAGGTGGGGGGCTTCACGGGCGCCTCGGCGGACCCCAACATCGGCCAGGCGCAGGTGCCCGACCCTCGTCTGACGGACCTCGGAAGGGTCTTCAAGTCGAAGAAGATCACCCCCACGACCCTCCAGTTCGTGGACGTGGCCGGCCTGGTGCGGGGCTCGTCGCGGGGTGGCGGGCTCGGGAATCAGTTCCTGGCCCACATCCGGGAGGTGGACGCCGTCGTCCACGTGGTGCGGTGCTTCGACGACCCGAACGTTCCCCACGAAGAGGGCTCCGTGGACCCCGTGCGCGACGCCGAGACGGTGAACCTCGAGCTGGCCCTCGCCGACCTGTCGGCCGTGGAGCGGCGGATGGAGCGGACGGTCAAGCTCGCCCGCTCGGGGGACGCGCCCGCCCGGAAGCTCATGGAGGTTCTGGAACGGCTCAAGGCGGTCCTGGAGGAGGGCCGCTTCGCCGCGCAGGCGGAGGTCCGTCCCGAGGAGGCGCCCCTCCTGTCGGACCTCTTCCTCCTCACCGTAAAGCCCGTCATCTACGTGGCCAACGTCGACGAGGCCGGGCTCGAGCCGGGCCACCGTCACGCCTCCGCCCTGGAGGCCCTGGCGGTGCGCGAGGGGCGGGCCTGCCTGAGGATCTGCGGGAAGGTGGAGGCCGAAATGGCCCTGCTGCCCGAGGCGGACCGGCAGGACTTCATGGCGGCCTACGGCCTGAGCGAATCGGGCCTCTCCAAGCTCATCCACGCCGCCTTCTCCTCCCTGGACCTCATGACCTTCCTCACGGCCGGCGACAAGGAGACCCGAGCCTGGACCATCGCGCGCGGCACCCGGGCGCCCCAGGCCGCGGGCAAGATCCACTCGGACCTGGAGCGGGGCTTCATCCGGCTGGAGGTCTATTCCTACGAGGACTGGGTGGCCTGCTCCCGGGACGAGAAAAAGGTCAAGGAGCGGGGACTTTACCGGTCCGAGGGACGGGACTACGTCATGCGGGAGGGCGACGTGTGCCTCTTCCGCTTCAACGTGTGAGCGCGGCGGTTCCCATCGGGAGGCCACCATGGAACTGGACCTGACCAAGGGCAGGGCGTCGGCCAGCCACCTCGTGCTGCCCATCGACACGAACCCCCTCGGTGCGCTCTTCGGCGGCCGCGCGGTCCAGTGGATGGACATCGCGGCGGGGCTCGCGGCCATCCGCCTCTCGGGCAAGACCTGCGTGACGGCCTCCATCGAGCGTCTCGACTTCAAGGTCCCGGTCAAGTGGGGGGACATCGCCGTGGTGGAGGCGCAGGTCCTCACCGTGGGACGGACCTCCATGGTTGTGGAGGTGAAGATGTCCCGGGAGGAGGCGGCGACGGGCGCCCGCCACCTGTGCACCTCCGGGCTCTTCCACATGGTGGCGCTGGATGCCCAGGGCCGGCCTACCCCGGTCCTCGCGCCGTGACCCGATGAGGGCCAGGTCGAAGGCGCCGGCCCCCCGCGCCGGGAAGGGCCTATGGACTCGGCGTCTGACGGCCGGCGTCCTTCACGTGGCCCCCTCCCTCGTGGGCCAGCCCCTGGTTTCCCCCGGACGCCGCCTCGTGGCCCTCGTCCTGGACTGCCTGATCCTCCTGTTGCCCACCCTGGCCGTCGCCGTGGCGGCGGTCCTGCTTTCGCTGGGGGCCCTCGGCCAGCCGGATCCCCGGGAGTACGAGCGCGCTTTCGTGGAGGCGCGGGCCCGACTCGAGGCCCTCTACGGGGTCCCGGCGGAGCTTCGAGGTGCGCCCGTCCGGGTGACCGTGGCCGCGACGCCCGGCCAATTGCCGCCCGAGTGGGCCGGCCTTCCGCCCTTCGCCGCGGGCGCGGCGGTGGAGGAGGAGGGGAGGATCGTCATCATCCTCTCCCGCTGTGGGCGCTACCCCTTCGGCGACGGCCGTCAGACCCTCGTCCACGAGGTCTCCCACGTGGCCCTGTACCGGGCCTTGGGGAAGCGTCCCCCCCGGTGGTTCGACGAGGGCCTGGCCATGCGCGCCGCGGGGGAGTGGGGCCTGAGCGACGAGTGGAACGCGGCGCTCGCCCTGAGGGATGTGGCCAGGGGCCGCTGGCGGATCGCCCAGATGGAGGAGGACTTCGCCCAGGGCGAGGGCGCCGTGCGGCGTTCCTACGCCCTGGCCAAGGGCTTCGTGCGGGACCTCTTCAAGGATGACGCCTCCCTCCGCGCCTTTCTGGACCAGGCGAGGCGGATGGGATCGGTGGACGCCGCCTTCGCCGTGACCTTTGGGATGCCGCCCGACGCCGCCTTCCGGGCGTGGGCCAAGAACCTCCCCTGGTGGGGGGAATGGGTGGTGGTTCTCTCTTCGCCCGGCCTCCTGTGGACGGCCGTCCTCGTCCTCTTCTTCGCCGCCGTGGCGGCGGCCTATCGCCGGCGGCGTCGAAAGTACGAGGCCCTGCCCGACTAGGGAGAGTCCACGCTTTCCATAAGACCCGCGGGGGAATGGCGCCTTGGAGTTCGTGTTATAGTGGCCGAGGGCAGGGCATGGGGACGCTGAAAAAGACTCTTGCGATCCTGATTGCGGTGGGCCTTTTTGGCCTGCTCCTGCACTTCCACGCGCCGGCGGAAGGCGAAGGGGTCGGCCGGTCGGACCACGACTGTCCCGTCTGCGCCAGCGCCGGCGGGGGCGCGGACCGGCCGGAGGAACCGCTCTCCGTGCGGCTGCCCGACGCGCCGGCCTCTCCGCCCCCGGCTCTTGTCATCTACCGCCCGGTGTCCGCGGGCCGCGAGGCTCCGAAGGGCCGGGCGCCCCCCTCCTGATCCGCCTCCGGGTCGGGTTCCATCGCTGTAGAATCTACGCGCCACATTCTTTCCGGGAGACCCGCGCATGAGGAAGACCCATTTCCTCCCGGTGGCCTGCATGGCCCTGGCCGTCTTGACGGCCCTCAGGGCGCAGACCGGACCGGGCGAAATCGAAAGGAAACTTGCCGCCCTCGAAGGCCGCATGGCCGAGCTGACGGCGCAGTACGAAGCCCAGATCGAAGAACTGAAGAAGGAGGTGGCCGCCCTGCGTGAGGCCGCCACGTCCGGGCGCCAGGCCCCCGGCCTGCCGGCCGCCCCCGCCGCGCCCCCCGCGGCGAACCTCCTCAACCCCTCCCTCTCCGTGATCCCCGACTTCACCTTCTCGGCCGGGAACGACCCGCGGTGGACGGCCTCCGACGCCGCCACGCTGAGGGAGCTGGAGCTGTCCTTCTCCGCCAGCATCGACCCCTACGCCCGGGCTTTCGCGTCCCTGGCCCTCCACAAGCACGGACACGGCGGGGCGCTGGCCGAGCGCTTCACGGGGGAGGGAGGCCACGCGGAAGAGGAGCACGCCCATTCGGAGGGATACACCGCCGAAGTGGAGGAGGCCTACGCCGTCTTTCCGGGACTTCCGGGAGGCCTGACCCTGAAGGCGGGGCGCTTCTACGCGGGCTTCGGCAAGGAGAACGCGCTCCACACGCACACCTGGTACCAGGCCGACCGCCCCCTGGCGCTGAACGCGGTTCTGGGCGGGGAAGGCCACGGCCTGAACGAGGTGGGGCTCGGTCTGACCAAGATCCTGCCCACTCCCTGGCTGAGCGACATCACCGCCGAGGTGCTCGGCGGGCGGAGCGACGACCTCTTCGGCGGTCGGCGCTCGGACCTCGCCTACCTCCTGGCGTGGCGCCACTTCTGGGACCTGTCGGAGGAGTCCAGCGTGGAGGCGCTCCTCTCGGGCCTGGGGGGAAAGAACGCGACGGGGGGGGCCACGCGGCTGGGCAACCTGTCTCTGACCTACCGCCGGCGCCCTCTCTCCAACCGCCACCGGACCTTCCTGTGGCGGACCGAGTACATGAGGAGGGACTACCGCGTCCACGGCCCCGCGGCGGAACCCGCCGTTTCCGCCTCCCCTTTGCGATGGACGGAGCGCACCGAAGGCCTCTTCTCCTACGTGGACTGGCAGGTGGCCCGCGGCTGGTCGGTGGGCGCCCGGGCCGACTGGGTCAAGTACCCGGGAGTCGGCCGCAGGGACCAGGGCGGCGCCCTCGTGCTCACCTGGTATCCCAGCGAGTACCAGAAGCTGAGGGTCCAGGTCCAGCGCGTGGACTACGCCGTGCTGGGCCCGAAGAACGCCCTCGTCCTGGAGTACGGATTCTCCCTTGGACCCCACGGGGCGCACCCGTTCTGAGCCGGCCTCCCGGCTCGTTTGAGAAAGGACGAACATGCGAATGACCTTATCGGCCCTTCTGCTCCTCTTTGGGCTTTCTGCGACCGCCGGGGACCGCCTCCGGGTGGTGGCCACCTACGACGTGTACGGCCAGCTGGCCCGAGCCGTGGGGGGTGACCGGGCGGAGGTCTCGGCCCTCGCCGACGGACGCCAGGATCCCCACTACGTGGAAGCCAAGCCCAGCTACCTGAGGGCCCTCCACAGGGCCGACGCCCTCCTCCTGAACGGCTTGGACCTGGAGGTCGGTTTCCTCCCGCCCCTCCTCCAGCAGTCGGGCAACGGGAAGATCCAGCCGGGCGCCGGGGGCTACGTGGACCTCTCCCGGTTCATCACGCCCATCGAGGTTCCCCGCGGCGGAGTGGACCGCTCCATGGGGGACGTCCACCCCTTCGGGAACCCCCACTACCACCTCGACCCCCGGAACATGGCCGCCCTGGCGCGGGGGATCGCCGAGGCCTTCGGCCGCCTCGATCCACCTGGGGCCGAAGGCTACCGGGCGAGGGGAGAGGCGGCGGCCCGCGGGTTTCTGGACCTGGACGCTGAAGTCGCGCGCCTGATCGCCCCACTGCGGGGCTCTCCCGTCGTGACCTACCACTCCACCCTCAACTATTTCTTCCTCCGCTATGGAATCCCCGTGGCGGGGTACGTGGAGCCCAAACCGGGCATCAAGCCCGGTCCGGCCAGCCTCCTCGAGCTGGAGAGGACCATGCGCGAGGGGGCCGTCCGGGTCGTCGTCTCCGAGCCCTACATGGATTTGAAAGTGGCGAGGCGGGTGGCCCAGGATACGGGGGCGCGCCTCGTTCTCGTCCCGGCCTACACGGGGGGCCAGGAGGGCGCCGCCACGTACGGGGAGATGATGCGCACGCTCGCCTCGAGGCTCGCGGATGCGGCCCGGGGGTGAGGCCCTCATCACCCTGGAAGGCGTCGCCGTCGGCTTCGGGCGGCCCCTCCTCTCGGGGATCGACGCCCGGGTGTGCGCCGGGGACTACTGGGGCATCTTCGGCCCGAACGGGGCCGGAAAAACGACCCTCGTCAAGACCGTCCTCGGGGTCTTGAAGCCCCTCGCCGGGCGCCTGGACCGCCGGCCGGGCCTGCGCGTGGGATACGTGCCACAGCTCACGACCCTGAGGGACAGCCTGCCCCTCTCCGTGCGTCAGGTGGTGGACCTGGGAGCCCTGGACCTTCGCGGCCTCTCCCCCGCGGAGGAAGTCCTGCGCCGCCTGGGGCTGGAGGGGCTCGCCGAGGCCCCTTTCGCTTCGCTCTCCGGAGGCCAGCGCCAGCGAGTGATGGTGGCGCGGGCCCTCCACCGACGGCCCGACGTTCTCGTCCTCGACGAACCGGGGAACAACGTGGACCTCCTGACCCGCCACGCCCTCCTGCACCTGCTGAGGGACCTGAACCGGGAGGGCACGGCCATCCTCCTCGTCACGCACCACCTGGGGGAGATCGGACCCGAGGTGAACCGGATCCTCTGGCTCGACGCGCGGGAGGGCCTGTGCCTGGCGGGCTCCATGGAGGAGGTCTTCTCGGATGCCCGGCTGAGGGCCGCCTACGGGGGAGGCCTCGCCCTCGTTCACGGCCCCTCGGGCCCCTCCCTGGCCTGGACCTGCGAGGAGGGGGAGGTGGACCGTGTTTGAGACCCTCCTTCTCCTGAAGTGGCCCCTGGCGGGCGTGCTCGTGGCGGCCCTTCCCCTGGCGTACTACGGCGTTTTTCTCCTCGAGCGGCGCATGGTCTTCGTCAGCGTGACCCTGGCGCAGGCCGCCATGGCCGGGGCCGCTGCCGCCTCCTTCCTCCACGCGGATCCCCGGGTGACGGCCTTCCTGGCCACGTCCCTCGTGATCGTCGCCCTGGCTCGCGGCCGGGGCGAACGGGGTTTTCTGCCGGGGGACGCCGTCCTCGGCGTCCTCTACGTGGTTTTGGGCGGCGTCACCGTGATCCTGTTGAGCCGGAGCGCCCACGGCGGGATGGACGAGGCCACGCTCCTCTTCGGATCGCTTCTGGGCGTGGTGCGCTCGGACGTGTGGGTCCTCCTGGCCGTGGGGGCGGCGGTGGGCCTCGTGGCCCTCGTGGGCCACCGGTGGTTCCTCGCCACCGCCTTCGATCCCGAGACCTCGGAGGTCCTGGGGTACCGCGTGGCGCTCGTGGAGGCGGCCTTCTTCGGGGGCCTGGGCCTCATCCTGTCGGTCTCCATCCGGCTCCTCGGCGTCCTGCTCTCCTTCGCCCTCCTCGTTCTTCCCGCGGCGGCGGCCCGCAGCCTCTCGGGCCGCTCCCTGGCCGTGTTCATCGGTGCGCAGGCGGCGGCCGCCGCGGCCTGCGTACTGGGCGCGGCGGCCTCCGTTCGCTACGACCTTCCCACGGGGGCCGCCATCTGCCTCGCCCTCGCCCTGCCCCTGGCGGGTGCGTGGGCCATCCGGCGCCTGCGGGACTCGGGCGTTCTCCGGCGGCGGCGGGGCCTCTGATTGGCCGGGAGGACCTCGGAACGAGGCGGGGGCCGGTTCCTCCGGTTCTCAAGGCCGGCTCGAGTGTGGTTCAATAAGGCCTGGGGGATCCGAAGGCCTTCGACAAAGGGCGCCGGGGGGCGCCGCCGGGCCGTCCCAGAGGAGGTGGCTTTGAACTTCGAATTGACCGCCGAACAGCAGGTGCTGAGGGATACGATTCGCTCCTTCGCCGAGGAGAAAATCGGGCCCCACGTCCGCGAGTGGGACGACGCCTGCCGTTTCCCGAGGGAGGTCTTCGCGGAGTTGGGCGAGATGGGCGTCATGGGCGCCATCTTCCCCGAGGAGTACGGCGGCGCGGGCATGTCCTACGTGGACTACGTCCTCATCATCGAGGAGCTGTCCCGGGTGGATCCCTCCGTGGGCATCGGAGTGGCGGCCCACAACTCCCTCTGCAGCAACCACATCTACCTGGCGGGGACGCCCGCCCAGAGGGAGCGGCTCCTCACGCCCCTGGCCCAGGGAAAGAAGATCGGGGCGTGGGCCCTCACGGAGCCCGGGTCGGGCTCGGACGCGGCGGGCCTCCGCACCTTCGCGGTCCGAAAGGACGGCGGCTGGGTGCTCAACGGGTCCAAGACCTTCTGCACCCATGCCACGGTGGGCGACACGGCGGTGATCATGGCCCTGACGGACCGGTCGGACCCGCACCACGGCGTGACGGCCTTCGCCGTGGAGAAGGGGACCCCCGGCTTCCGCGCGGGCAAGAAGGAGAAGAAGCTCGGCCTCTGCGCCTCGGACACGGGGGAGCTCATCCTCGAAGACTGCTTCGTCCCCGACGAGAACCGCCTGGGCGAGGTGAACCGCGGCTTCCAGGACGCCCTGAAGGTCCTCGACGGAGGCCGCATCTCCATCGCCGCCCTCTCCCTCGGGGGAGCCCAGGGGGCCTTCGAGACGGCCCTTCGGTACTCCAAGGAGCGAGTCGCCTTCGGCAAGAAGATCGCCGAGTTTCAGGCCATCCAGTTCGCCCTGGCGGACATGGCCACGCGCATCGACGCGGCGCGCCTCCTGACCTTCCGCGCCGCCCAGGAGAAGGACAAGGGCCGCACCGTCACCAAGCTGTCGGCCATGGCCAAGATGTACGCCTCGGAGGTCTCCGTCTGGTGCGCCGAGCGGGCCGTCCAAATCCTCGGCGGATACGGGTTCACGAAGGACTTCCTGGCGGAAAAGTTCTACCGGGACGTGAAGCTCAACACCATCGGCGAGGGCACGAGCGAGGTCCAGCGCCTCGTCATCGCCCGGCAGCTCCTGAGGGAGTGACGGCCCGCGAAGGCCCATCGGGGAAACCATGCACGTTTTAGCGGAAGCCGTTCTCCGGGGGGACCGCCGAGCGCTCGCGCGCGGATTGAGCGTGGTGGAAGACCGCCGCGACGGCTACCTCGACCTCCTGAAGGACCTGTACCGGGACGGTGGGCGCGCCCGCATCGTGGGCGTGACGGGACCTCCGGGGGCCGGCAAATCCACCCTCGTGAACCGCCTCATCGGGGCCTACCGCGGGAAGGGGAAGACCGTGGGGGTGGTGGCCGTGGATCCCTCCTCGGCCTTCTCGGGAGGCGCCATCCTGGGGGACCGGATCCGGATGCAGGACCGCGCCCTCGACCCCGGCGTCTTCATCCGCTCCATGGCCACCCGCGGCCACATGGGCGGTCTGGCGCGGGCCACCGCCGACGCCCTGGTGGTCCTCGACGCGGCGGGCTTCGACGTGATCCTCGTGGAGACCGTGGGCGTGGGCCAGGACGAGGTGGACATCGTGCGGGAGGCGGACACGGTCCTCGTCCTCCTGGTGCCCGGGCTCGGCGACGACATCCAGGCCATCAAGGCGGGCATCATGGAAATCGCCGACGTCTTCGTCATCAACAAGGCCGACCGGGAGGGGGTGGAGCGCGTGGAGCGCGAACTGCGGGCCGCCCTCCAACTGGCCGAGGCGCCGTCGGACTGGGCGCCGCCGATCCTGAAGACCGTTGCGTCCCGGGACGAGGGCACCGCCGAACTGGTGGCGGCCGTGGAGGCCCACGGGGAGCACTTGTGCGGCGCCCGCGCCGAGAGCCGCCTGCGGCTCAAGTACGGACAGCGCTTCCGGGACCTTCTCGCGGAGCGGTTCCTCCTGGGCCTGCGCTCCCGCTGGCTCACGGAGGAGCAGGAGGGGCGCCTCGTGCAGGCCTTCGTCCGCCGGGAAGCGGACCCCTATTCGGCGGTGGAGGAGATTCTGGCCCGCATCCGCTGGGAGGAAAGGCCGTGAAGATCGAACACGTCGGAGTGGCCGTGGCGTCCCTCGATTCCGCCAAGGCCTTCTACGAGGCCCTGGGCCTGGTGTGCGGCGGAGAGGAGGAGGTGGCGGAGCAGAAGGTCCGGGTGGCCTTCTTCTCCCTCGGCGAGAGCCGCGTCGAACTGCTGGAGAGCACGGACCCCGAGGGGCCCGTGGGGAAGTTCGTCGCCAAGAGGGGGCCGGGCCTGCACCACCTTTGCGTGGAGGTCCCGGACGTGGCGAAGGCCCTCGAGACCCTCAAGGCTCGGGGGTACGCCCTCATCGACGAGGCCCCCCGTACCGGCGCGGGCGGCCACCGGGTGGCCTTTGTCCACCCCAAGTCCACCGGCGGCGTCCTGCTCGAGCTGTCCGAGAGGGCGGCCCCATGAACCGGCACCGGACGGCTCCGCCGCCGGCCGGGGAGAAGGCAGCGCCCCCCCGCCGGAAGGTCCCGGCCTCCCGAGCCTCCTCCCCGCCCGGGGAGGGTTCCTACGTCGTGGCCTACCTGCGGGACCCGCGGGAGAAGGTCTGGGGCCTCCTCCTCCGCATGGAGACGGCGGGATTCTGGATCCGGGGCATCGAACTCAACGCCTTCGAGGACTGGGCCCGCGAGGTGCGGGGCACGGCTTCCCCCTCCATGGGGCTCTCCACGACCTTCCTGCCCTTCCTGAGGGTGGAGAAGATCGTGGCCGACGAGCGAACGGGGTCCATGCCCTCCCTGGCCGAGCGCTTCGAGGCACTGGCGGGCCGCCCCGTGGCCGAGTTCGCCGGCCCCAAATGACCGCCGGACAGGAGGAGCCGCCATGTACGATCCGACCGACGAGAAGGTGGAGGAGCTTTTCGCCGCGCTCCTCTTCCTCCTGAAGGGGGCCCCGGCGAACCTGGCCAAGCAGTCCCTCGCGCGCCTCTTCGAGGAGGCGGCCCTCATGGACCTCCTGGCCCGGGAGGGAAATGGCCTGCCCGAGGATGAGGAGGCCTGGCAGGAGGCCCTCGCTGAGCGGTGGGAGGAGGTGGAGGCCCTGCGGAACGAGAAGGCCGCCTCCTTCCTCCACTCCATCCAGATGTCCGAGTTCTGATCGGGGAGATGGCTGGGGGGAATTGGCCCACCGGGAACGGAGTGGGGCTCCCCCGCGGGAGAAGGTCCGGACGGCCGGTGGTATACTCGCACGGACCCTGCGCGCCGACTTTGGGGGCGGGGCGTCCGGCCGGAACGCGGCCGGGCCATCGTGAGAGACCCATCACCGGACCGGTGATGCCGGGAAATTGGATCCATCCGGCGGAGGAGAGAAGCACCCGCCGGGACTGCGTGCGGGCGCCCCAGGCGGCATCGTGCGGCGGCGCCACGGGAGGATGACATGGCCATTCGCGAACAGGATGCCCTCGACTACCATTCCGTAGGACGCCCGGGCAAGACCGAGGTGGTGCCCACGAAGCCTTGCCTCACCGCCCGGGACCTCTCCCTGGCGTATACGCCCGGCGTGGCCGTGCCCTGCCTGGAGATCGAGAAGAACCCAGAGGATGCCTACAAGTACACGAACAAGGGCAACCTCGTGGCGGTCCTTTCCAACGGCACGGCGGTGCTGGGGCTGGGCGACATCGGCGCCGTGGCCGGCAAGCCCGTCATGGAGGGCAAGGGGGTTCTCTTCAAGCGCTTCGCCCACGTGGACGTCTTCGACATCGAGGTGAACACCCACGACCCCGCGGAGGTCATCAAGGTGGCCCAGCTCCTCGAGCCCACCTTCGGGGGCATCAACCTGGAGGACATCAAGGCCCCCGAGTGCTTCCTCATCGAGGAGACCCTCAAGAAGACCATGAAGATCCCGGTCTTCCACGATGACCAGCACGGCACCGCCATCATCTCCGGCGCCGCCCTGCTCAACGCGCTGGAGCTGGCGGGCAAGAAGATCCAGGACGTGACGGTGGTCGTCTCCGGGGCCGGCGCGGCGGCCATCGCCTGCGCAAAATTCTACGAACAGCTCGGCGTGCCCAACGGGAACTTCCTCCTCGTGGACACGAAGGGCGTGGTCTTCAAGGGGCGCAAGGAGGGGATGAACCCTTATAAGGAGCACTTCGCCCAGGACACGAAGCTCCGCACCCTGGCCGAGGCCATGAAGGGCGCCGACGTCTTCCTCGGCTGCTCGGTCAAGGGACTCGTCACCCAGGACATGGTGCGCTCCATGGCCAAGAACCCCATCGTCTTCGCCATGGCCAACCCCGATCCGGAGATCGCCTACGAGGACGCCAAGGCCGCCCGCGCCGACGTGATCATGGCCACCGGCCGCTCGGACTATCCGAACCAGGTGAACAACGTCCTCGGCTTCCCCTTCATCTTCCGCGGCGCCCTGGACGTCAGGGCCACGGCCATCAACGAGGAGATGAAGATGGCCGCCTCGAAGGCCCTCGCGGCCCTGGCCAAGGAGCCCGTGCCCGACAACGTCTGCGCCGCCTACGGCGGAAAGAAGTTCGAGTTCGGCCCCGAGTACATCATCCCCAAGCCCTTCGACCCGCGCGTCCTCTACTGGGAGGCCGTCGCCGTGGCGAAGGCCGCCTGCGAGACGGGCGTGGCCCAGAGCCCCATCACCGACTGGGACGCCTACCGCGCCCGCCTGGAGGCCATGACCAGCAAGAGCCAGGAGGTCATGCGAACCATCCGCGCCACGGCCCGCCAGGAAAAGAAGCGCGTGGTCTTCCCCGAGGGCGAGAACCCCAAGATCATCGAGGCCGCCCGCCTCCTCGCCGACGAGGGCCTGGGCCTGCCCATCCTCCTCGGCAAGCGCGAGACCATCGAGGCCGCCGCCCAGCGCGTGGGCCTCGACCCGAAGAACGTGACCATCGTGGATCCCGAGACCGCTCCCGACGGCGAGGCCTTCGCTGGCGAACTCTACACCCTGCGGTCCCGCAAGGGCTTCACTCCCAAGAAGGCCCGGACCCTCGTCAAGAAGGCCCTCTACTACGCCCTGATGATGCTCCGCACGGGCAAGGCCGACGGAATGGTGGCGGGCATCGAGCGCTCCTACGTGGACACCATCCGCGTGGTCCTGCCCCTGGCCGAACTCAAGGAAGGCGTCCGGCGCGCCGTGGGCATGCACATGGTCCTCGTGGGCAGCAAGGTCTTCATCTTCGCCGACACCACCGTCCACATCGAGCCCGACGCCCGCGAGCTGGCCGACATCGCCGTCCAGGCCGCCGAGCTGGCCCGCCACTTCAACCTCGAACCCCGCATCGCCATGCTGGCCTTCTCCAACTTCGGCGACAACGACCACCCAAAGGCCCGCAAGGTGCGAGAGGCGGTGGCCCTCCTCCACCAGGAGCGCCCCGACCTCGTCGTGGACGGCGAGATGCACGGCGACGTGGCCGTCCTGCCCGACTTCGCCCGCGAGAACTTCCCCCACAGCAAGATCCAGGGCGACGCCAACGTCCTCATCTGCCCCGACCTGCAGAGCGGCAACATCGCCTACAAGCTCGTGGGCTACATCGGCGGCCAGCGGGAGGTCATCGGGCCCCTGCTCTTCGGCCTCAAACAGCCCATCAACGTCGTCTCCCTCAACTCCGACGTCCGCGAGATCGTCAACATGGCCGCCCTCTCCTGCTACCAGGCGGGACGGTAGGCCGCGGGAGCGGGCGAGGCGGAGACCGAGAGAGAAACAGAGAGGCACGGACACAGAGAAACGTGGAGACCCGAAGAGGCGACCCGAGAAGAGAAGAGAAGCGCGAGCAGGAGCCCGAGGCCGGGGGGGGAACCCCCTGGCTCCGGGCCTCCGATCCAGACGGGGCGGGCCGGTTGTGCCCGTCTTTTTTTTTCGGCCGGGTGCAGGTGGGGCCGGCAATTCGCGGGTCTTGACACGGTCCCACGGGTTGATTAGAATCCCGGGCAATCTGCAGTGTAGAGGGGAGGGCGGGATGATCCGGGGATTTCTTTGCGGGCCTTCTTTGGACAGGGCAGCCAGAATTATGGTTGCGAGCGTGTTTCTTTTTGTTGCGTGCGCGATACCAGTCCGGGCACAAGAAATGATGAATGTGGTGCAGAACGCACCTAGTTTTGCACCGACGTCCTCGTACCAAGACTTAGGGAATGGGGAGTCCGTAAACTTGTCCAACGGCGGACTGACCGTCGTGCATGCATCGGTCGTCACGCTTCCTCAGAATGCAGGAGGACTCCTTTGCCCCGCGAGGGTGTACAACGCAAGAACCCTGGAAGTGTTTGGGGCCACGCGGGCGAGGAGCGCAACGGATTCGTAGGGAGGGACTGGCTCCTCACGTACGGCCGCGTCTTTCTCCGGTCGCGCCTCCGCGAGCGCTTCGACCTTACCGGATACGATGCAAGGGCGATCTACTTCTACCAGGATGAAACGGGTACCGAGCATCGGCTTTACTGGCAGGCCAAGCTGACCGACACGAGCCCTCCCTCTCTGGAAAACTACACCGGTCCGGGCGACCACCCGTCGAGCCGCTGGTACTTCACGAACGACTCTTCCTTCATCCGGGCGAAATACGATCTGGATTCGAACACGTGGTCCATCTACTACCCAGACGGGTCGGTCCGGGTCGCCGGAGACAAGCTCGAATCACCCATTGGCCCACATTCCAGCTACATCCCTCCCATAGCGTCTGATGCCTATCTAAACAGCGACGGGACCAAGTACTACCTCGTCGCCAACTCCCAGTCCAACGGCTGGTACGTGACGCGCCTGAGAACCCGGTTCCAGGATGAAGACAGGGAAGACGTAATTCGGGTCACCTACCTTCCATTCGACCCTCCCAGCCAGCCCTATCCCGGCTTCATCCAAAAGGTGACCGATGCCTTTGACCGGGAAATCACCTTCGAGCGTTCTCCGGAAAGCGGCCGCCTTGGCCAGATCATTGGAGCGGGTGTTTTCGAAACGCTTGCCTATGATGCTTCCGGAAGGCTCGTCTCGGTCACCAACTCGGCCCAGGACCAGGTCACTTACTCGTACGATAGCGCGGGCTTTCTTACCTCAATCGTGTATCCAACTGGTGCCGTGTCAACGTACACATTTGGAGAGTACATCTTCCCTGTGTGTGTCTGGCCCGCCAATCCCAATGTCTCGGAGTGCTACGGACAATCCTACGGAATGGGCGTAACCTCGCACGCACTCGCCATCAGGGTTCAGGATCCCGCAAACCCCCTGACATCGGCGGTCAATACTCTCACCTGGACCTACAACCGAAATTTCCAGCCGGACCGATACCTCCAGACCCTTGCACCCATCGCGAGGGCCCACAAATGCCACCCCGTGACCGTGACCGATCCCTTGGGCGTGCAGGAAACTCACTTCTTCACCGTGGCCGACAACCCCTTTCACCAAGGGGAGCTCTCTCCCGGAAAGGAGATCGCGGTCATCCGATACGCTCCGGGTGTCACGGCCAATCCTTCCAACCCGGCCGCTGGGCGCGTCCACGAGCGCCAGATCTACTACGGACGGTACGATTGGCTGGCGCAGAATTATCCCACCCAAATCTGGAGGGGGGATGCCCACAACTGCTTCGAGGATTCCTCCATGGGGATCGCCGTCGTCTATCAAGGGAATCCCCGGGTCTGGAAAGCCGTCGAACAGGAGTTCGATGCGGGCTCCAGCACGGCAAAGTGGAGCCGCATCCACATTCAAGTAGGGTGGGACGGCTTCGGCCATTACTGTGTGACCTTCACGGGGGCGGGGGAAACCGTCATCACGCAATACGACCTGAAGAAGGAGAAGGACGCCTCTCCCCCCTTGTATCAACTCGACCGGGCCGTGGCTGTCTGGAAGGGCCGCATGTCCGACACCTTGAGCACGGGCCTCCTCCTCCTGATGGACGATGAGTACCCGGGCGACACGGACCCGACGACGTGGTACTTCAGCGGGGCCTGTGAGATGCAGGCTTCACAGATGAGCTACTCCGAGCCCGCCGGAGCCTTGGTTTCGAGGACCACGAATGCCGCGTGGCAGACCAACGTGATCTTCAATTACCACACCATGGCCTTCGACTCCCCGGCCACCACCGGCGGTACGGACAAGGTCACCGCGATGGCCTACGACGGTTCGGGTAACATCCTCCACGTGACCTACACGTGCAGGGATCCCTCCATGTGCAATCTCCAGTACGAAGCGGACGATCCCCCGTATGGGCAGACCTTCACATGGGACCACGGCGTCGCACGGACCATGCAATGGGACGGCATCGGTTACGCGGAGTTCGCCAGGGAAATCGACGGCGCGACCAGCCGGATCATGAGCCAAACCGATCCAAACGGCAAGACGACCGGCTTCGCTTACGAGGCGGGCCAACTGGGCCGTCTGGCGTCCATTTCGCCTCCGGAAGAGCACCCTCTCCGCATCGTTTATCCGGATCCTCACACGATCCGCGTCTTCAAGGGGACGGCCACCCTGGACCCCGTGCCCGCCCTCGAACCGGGGCAGGACACATCCGTCCTGCCCGCCGACTCCACCTATACCGTGTACAAGTTCGACGACCTGGGACGGCTGTGGAAGACCGATACCGTGCGGCCCGACGGGGGTTGGACCGAAAGCGTGGTGTACTTCGACCAATTGGGACGCAAGCTTTTCACCTCGCTGCCGTACGGCCTTGAAACCCGGTCCTTGGAGGCCAAGACAAATGCGGGAATGACCTGGATGCTCCCCGTGACCGGAGGCCTTCCCCACGGAACGTGGGACAGCCTCTATTCGGCGGCGACGCATGCCAATCCCTTTCAGGGCACCTTGGAGAAGCTCCAAAGGAGCCAGTGGATCATCGGTTCCGACGGGACCGCCACCGGGGCCCGGACCCAGCTGACGTACGACGGCCTCCTTTCTTCACGAACTTCCTGGGTCCGCACCCAGACGGGGGAAACGGCGTCCACCACGACGATCCAGAAGGACGTCTTCGGAAGATTGCTCGCCGTCACCCCTCCGGGAGGGGCCGGCGCCACCTACACCTACGATGGGCTCAACGCTCTGAAACAGGTTCAGGTGGCCGGCGCGCCTCCCCGCGTCTTCACGAGAAACGCGCTGGGGCGGTTGACCCGGTCCGAGACGCCGGAAACTGGCGCCACCGACTTCCTCTCCTACGACGCCATCGGGAACGTCCTCCAGGTGCGCGACGCGAAGGGCCTTGCGGTCGGATATTTTCTCCGGAACGAATACGACAAGAAGAGCCGGTTGAAATCCACCGTAAAGTTCCAAGGGTTCTCCCCGAAGACCCTTTCGGAGTTCGTCTACGACGAAGCCGGCCATGGGGCCTCCATCGGCAAACTGACTACCGCGCGGAGCGAACAGGGCAAGATCGTCGAGGCCTTCTTCTATGAGGGGCGAGGAGGCCGGCTCAGCCGGAAGAGGCTCTCCGCGTCCCTCACGTCGCCGGCAGATAGCCGGGTCTTTGAATCCGAGACCAGCGCATTCGATCTTCTGGGCCTGCCGATTCAGGAAACAACCCGGTCCCTCACGGACGGTTTCGAGTACCCGCAGACGTCTGTCTACCAGCACGGCCACCTTGTTTCTCGGGTCTTCTCGGAAGATGGGCCGGGGGTCCAGCAAATCGCCTACAGTCCCACGGGGGCGGTGAGCGCTCTGACCTACACGAACGGCATGACCTCGGCCATCGGAGAGGACCCCGTGACGGGCCGCCTCTCTTCCATCTCCGTGCGGGGAGCGGCATCCCAACTTCTCTGGCAGGCCGATCAGTACAAGTACGACGGAATGGGCAACGTCTACAGTCTGCGCGAACAGGTGGGAGGCGTCCCCGAAACGGTCACACCCAAGATCAACACGTTTGCGTACGACCTCCTGGGGCGAGTGGTCCGCGGTGTGGCCAGCCACTACGTAACCGGTGGAGGGACCGAGAGCCTGCACCAGGTCAGCTTCACTTACGGGTACGACGGATACGGCAACTTGACGAGCCGGACCGCCGCTGGCTTGGAGTGGATGGCGCCTGAAGACCAGCGGCTCTTCCGGATCGACTCGGACTTTTCGCTGGCGATGGAATCCACCCACAACAACCGGATCGATGTGCTCACTCGGGACGGCCAGAGCATCGACCTCACATTCCACTACGACGCCAACGGGAACCTGACCTTCGACGGCCGCCTGACCATGGCTTACGACGAACTGAATCGCACCACCAGCGTTTCCGTGCCGGCGGCCGAATCACCCGGTGCGGTGGAAACCTATTACTACAATGCGTCCGGGGAGCGGGTCGCCACGGTCCAAACCTCCCAGCCGACCAGCAACGACAACACCGTTACCTATTTCCTGCGCTCCGGCCCTCGGGTGATGGCGGAGGAGCGCTTTTCCTTCGATGCATCCGGTGTCCTATCGGCGGGCATTCCAAAGGCCTACTTGTACATCGGGGACCACCTCGCCGTCACGCAAAGCCCCTCGGAAAACAGCGCACCGAGCGGCACCATCACGGCTCCCGCAGGAAACGTGACCATCACGGCGGGACAGTCGGTGACCTTTTCTGGGTCCACGACGGACCCCGACGGCGACGCGGTGAGCGTTCTGTGGAACTTCGGGGACGGCTCCACATCTACGCTTCTTAGCCCCGGGGCCCACGCGTACTCCAGTGTCGGCGCCTTCTCCGTGACCTTCACGGCGACGGACGAGCACGGCCTGGCCGACCCCACGCCCGACACGCGAACCATCACCGTGAACGCGGCGGCGACCTACAGCATCTCGGGAACCGTGAGCGGGGCGACGGCCTCCGGAGTGACCATGAGCCTCACGGGAACCTGCACGGCGACGACCACCACGGACACGAGCGGGAACTACACCTTCAGTGGCCTAGCAAACGGCTCCTACACGGTGACGCCGAGCAAGGCCGGCTACACCTTCTCGCCCACCAGCCTCGCCGTCACCATCAGCGGCGCCAACCA
>CAZPSH010000014.1:53183-72352 GCA_964589625.1 uncultured Thermoanaerobaculia bacterium | reverse complement strand
CGATGCTCGCATCGGCCGAGGGGCCGGCTCTTGCAAGCAAGAGCCGCTACGGTGGGGACCTTCGAAGGGGGAGGGCGCGGAGGCCCTCCCCTACGGCGTCATCGGCGGCGGGTGAGGTTCATGTTCAGGTTTGGCCGACCGACCGGCTAATACTAAAGACGCGCCCCCGATTCGCACGCTGGCCGGTCCGCGGAACCTCATGGTTAGGTGTGCTACAGGAGTCCTCGGAACTCCCCGGCGGAGAGTTCGGCGTCGTGAAGGATCTTGCCGAGCAAACCGGATCCGATGATCTCGCCTGGGTGGATAGGAACTACCGTGCATCGGCCATCTGGGTGCCGGAGGAAGTGGTGGCTCCCCT
This sequence comes from uncultured Thermoanaerobaculia bacterium, assembly GCA_964589625.1. Taxonomy (GTDB): domain Bacteria; phylum Acidobacteriota; class UBA4820; order UBA4820; family DSQY01; genus JBFLVU01. Next base: position 71,994 of record CAZPSH010000014.1, on the reverse strand, counting down.
TCACACGGACGACCTGAAACCCAGCGGCTTGAAGTGCGGCGACAACCTTCTTGCCGGTGAGACGGGGGGCGCGGGTCATTGGCCGACGGCGATGCGTTGCAGACCTATGAATTGCCCACCCGAGGTTCCACCGCCCTCAACTTCAAGGCACAGTTCGATCGCTTCCTTGATCCGCCTCATGAGGGCATCGAGAGATTTTGCCTGCGTGTGGCAACCGCGAAGCTCGGGAACGGTAGCGACAAAGTAGCCGTCGGCATCCTTTTCGATAATCACGTTGAATTCGCGCTTCATACAGCACCTCTGGGAGAAGTATAGGGGCTAAGGGGCAATCGCTTCAAGCACACCTGATTCGCATGAAGCGGCCATGATGACCCGCCGGCATGGACCGCCAAGCTCAAGGGCTTGGCCCTTCGCGTCATCGCCCGAGTCGTTGGCCGTGGAGGCCTTCGAAGGGGGGAGGGCGCGGAGGCCCTCCCCTACGGCGACAGAGGGCGCGGGGGGCCGGCTCTACCCCGCGGGTTTGCCTTCGTAGCGGCCGATGCTCGCATCGGCCGAGGGGCCGGCTCTTGCGAGCAAGAGCCGCTACGGCGGGGGGAGGCCTTCGAAGACGGGCGGGCGGCCGCGGAGGGCCGCCCCTACAGAGGCTCAGCGTCGGGCGACGCCTCCCAAAAGAAGCGAGACGGGAGACGGAAAACGTGAGACGAAAACCGGGAGACGGGAGACGAAAGACGAAAGGCTATTGGGCGTCTTGGGTGCCGAAGGTGGCCTTGAGGACGCGGATGATTTCGCCGACGGTGGCCTTGGCCTGGACGGCCTCGAGGGTGACGGGGAGGAGGTTGGCGCCGGACTTTGCGGCCTCGTCCACGCGCTGGAGGGCGGCCTCCCAGGGGGCGTGGTCGCGCTTGTCGCGCAGGGCGCGGACGCGCTCGGCCTGGCGGCGCTCGAGTTCGGGGTCCACCTTGAGGACGGGCGGGTGGACGGCGGCCTCGTCCTGGAAACGGTTGACGCCGACGACAACCTTCTCGCCGCTCTCGACGGCCTGCTGGGCGCGGTAGGCGGCGTCCTGGATCTCCTGCTGGACGTAGCCCGACTCGATGGCGGCGATCATTCCGCCGCGCTTCTCCACCTCGGCCATGATGTCGAGGGCTTTGGCCTCGAGGGCGTCGGTGAGGGCCTCCACGGCGTAGGCGCCGGCGAGGGGGTCCACGGTGTCGGCGGCGCCGCTTTCGAAGCCGATGACCTGCTGGGTGCGGAGGGCGAGGGTGGCCGAGTCCTGCGTGGGGAGGCCCAGGGCCTCGTCGTAGGAATTGGTGTGGAGGGACTGGGTACCGCCCATGACGGCGGCGAAGGCCTCCAGGGCGGTGCGGACGACGTTGACGAGGGGCTGTTGGGCCGTGAGGGTGGAGCCGGCGGTCTGGGTGTGGAAGCGGAGCATGCGGGCCTTGGGGTTGGTCGCGCCGAAGCGTTCGGCCATGAGGCGGCCCCAGAGGCGGCGGGCGGCGCGGTACTTGGCCACCTCCTCGAGGAAATGGCTGTGGGCGTTGAAGAAGAAGGAGAGGCGCTCGCCGAAGGCGTCCACCTTGAGGCCCGCGTCCACGGCGGCCTGGACGTAGGTGAGGCCGTCGAGGAGGGTGAAGGCGATCTCCTGGGCGGCGGTGGAGCCGGCCTCGCGGATGTGGTAGCCCGAGATGGAGATGGTGTTGAAGCGGGGCAGGCGGTCGGTGGCGTAGGCGAAGAGGTCGGTGATGACGCGCAGGGAGGGGCGGGGCGGGAAGATGTAGGTGCCGCGGGCCACGTACTCCTTGAGGATGTCGTTCTGGACAGTGCCCGTGAGGAGGTCCGGGGCCACGCCCCGCCGTTCGGCCACGGCCTGGTAGAGGGCGAGGAGGATGAAGGCGGTGGCGTTGATGGTCATGGAGGTGGAGACCTTGTCGAGGGGGAGGCCGGAGAAGAGGACCTCCATGTCCTCGATGGAATCCACGGCCACGCCGACCTTGCCGACCTCGCCCTCGGAGAGGGGGTCGTCCGAGTCGAGGCCCATCTGGGTGGGTAGGTCGAAGGCCACGGAGAGGCCCGTCTGGCCCTGTTCGAGGAGGTAGCGGTAGCGGCGGTTGCTCTCCTCGGCGGTGCCGAAGCCGGCGTACTGGCGCATGGTCCAGAGGCGGCCGCGGTACATGGTGGGCTGGACGCCGCGGGTGAAGGGGGCCTCGCCGGGGAAGCCCAGGCGGTCCAGGTAGGCCGATTCGGGGAAGTCCTCGGGGGTGTAGAGGGGTTTGACCTCGACGCCGGAATCGGTGCGGACCGAGGGGCGGCCGCCCTTCTGCAACTGCTTTTCCGTGCGGGCACGGCAGGCCGCCGCGGCTTCGGAGAGGCGCTTGCGCGTGTCGTGCGCGTCCATGGGGCCCTCCTCCAGGGCCCGAGTGTACACCCGCCGGGGCCCGCCGGAACCGGATCTCCCCCGCCGCCCCTCCCGTTGGGTCTATCTTCTCAGGAAAGGGGGAGGGCACGGAGGCCCTCCCCTACGAGGGCCACCGCGCCGCGTGCGTTGTAGGAGCGCTTTCCAGAGCGCGACCGCCTCTCGGCCCTGTGGCGCCCCACGTCTCCCGTTTTGCGTTTCCCGTCTCACAAAATAGGTGGCTGTCCCGAATTATTTGTCTAACGTCTCCCGTCTCCCGTCCCTCTATATTTTCGCGGCTTCCTGGAGGGCTTCGGCGAGGCCGGGGAGGGGGGCGGGGGCGGACCGGAGGAGGTGGTCGGCGCGGGCGGCGGTGCGGCGGGCGGGGAGGAGGTAGCGCACCTTGCGCCGGCGGGTGACCTGGTATCCGAAGGTGCCGAGGGCCTTGAGGCATCGCTGGAGTTCGGTGCGGCGGAACTCCTCCGCGGGGTGGCCCGTGCGCTCGATCCAGGCGGCCTCGAGGCGGCGGCCGATGGCCGGGTCGGGGTGGCGGTAGGCGTCGCAGGCGAGGGAGGCGGCGTCGTAGCACCTCGGGGCAAGGAGGGCGTCCTGGAAGTCGAGGAGGACCCACTCGCCGGAGCGCGCGGCGAGGATGTTCTCCGAGTGGAGGTCGCGGTGGGCGAGGGCGCGCGGGAAGGAGGCCACTTCTTCGGCGAGGCCGTCGAGGGCGGCGGCGAGGTCCGGATCGCGGGGGCGGTTGAGGAGGCCCTCCAAGAAATGGAGGGCGAAGAAGCGGAGTTCGAAGCGGAGGCGGTCGGCGTCGAGGGCGAGGAGGTCGGGCTCGCCTTCCCAGGGCGGCACGGCGGCGACGGAGAGGGCGAGGTCCACCAGCCGGGGCTCCCACTCGGGGTCCCAGCGGCCGCGAGAGAGGGGCTCGCCGTCGATCCACTCCACGATGCAGACGCCCTCTTCGGGCCTAGCCTCGTAGAGGCCGGGAACCCGGATGCCCGACGATTCGAAGAGGCGCGTGAGGAAGACGTAGCGGTTCAGGCCGTCCCGGTCCTCGCCGTACTCGGCGCGGAGGGCGGGGCCGCCGGCCCGCTCGCCCTTGAAGTAGCGACGGACGGAGGCGTCCGCGGCCACGGGCGTCCAGTGTTCGGTGCGCATCCCGGTCCCCCGGTCCCCTGCCCCCGGTCCGAGCTCCGCCTGTTAGGGCAGAGCCGCGGCCTTGGCCGCGGCCTCCGACTCGGGGAAGAACTCCCGCAGGCGGGCCAGGGTCTTTCCCGCCGCCTCGGTCTCGCCCAGTTGTTTCTCGCAGAGGGCCTGCTTGTAGAGGGCGTCGGGGACCTTGTTGCCGAAGGGGAAGTGGTCGGAGACGCCCTTGAAGGCGTCCCGGGCGTCCTTGAAGTTCTTCTCCGTGTAGAGGCACTCGCCGATCCAGTACTGGGCGTTGTCGGCGAGGTCCGACTGGGGGTAGGAGGCCACGAAGGCGGCGAAGGCGCGCTCCGCCTCGGCGTACCTCCCCTCCTCCATGAGGGCGAAGGCGCTCCGGTACTGGTCGGCGGGCGCGGCGGAGAGGTCCTGCACGTCCACCCGGGCCCTTGCGGCGGGGGCCTCGGGGGCGGGGGTGTAGGCCTGGGGCGCCTCGGCCGGAGCGGGGGCGCCGGCGGTGAGGCGGCGAATCTCCTCCGCCAGCTCCTTCTGCTGGGCCGTGAGCTTCTCCACGTCCTGCCTCAGGTAGTCCACCCGGCGGGAGACGTCGTCCATGGCGGGGTTCACCGCCGCGCATCCGACGAACCAGAAGGGCGCCGTCAAGGCCGCCGCGATTCTCCAACGGGACATGGCCGTTCCTCCCTTTCTCGCACCGGAATTCACGCGAACTTCTCCATGACCTTCCGGAAGAACCCGCCGCCCTTCTCCTCGCGCTCCTTTTCGAGGCGCTGGAGCTCGGCGTAGAGGCGCTTTTCCTCTTTGTTGAGCTTCTTGGGGACCTGGATCTCCACCTCCACGTAGAGGTCTCCCCGGCCCGAGCGGCCCAGGCGGGGCATTCCCTTGCCGTGGATGCGGAAGCGCTGGCCCGCTTGGGTGCCGGCGGGCACCTGGAGGCGCTCCTCGCCCTCGAAGGTGTCCAGAGCGAGCTCCGTGCCGAGGACCGCCTGGGGCACGCTGAGGGGCACGAGGCAGTACAGGTCGTCGCCGCCGCGCTTGTAGAAGGGGTGCTCCTCCACCTCGATGAAGATGTAGAGGTCGCCGGGCGGGCCCGATCGCTCCGCGGCGTCCCCCTCGCCGCCGATGCGGAGGCGGGAGCCTGAGTCCACGCCGGCCGGGATCTTGACCTTGAGGGTCCTCTGGGCGCGCCGGCGGCCGCGGCCGCGGCACTCGCCGCAGGGGTCCTTGACGATCTCGCCCTCCCCCCGGCACTGGGGGCAGGTGCGGCTGACGGTGAAGAAGCCCTGCCGGAAGGCCACCGTCCCCCGCCCCCGGCAGGCCGAGCAGGTGATGCGCTGGCCCGAGGTGGAGCCGGTGCCGTGGCACGTGGGGCAGGGCTCCTCCTTGGGGATGGTGAGGGTCTCCTCCTTGCCGGAGAAGGCCTCCTCGAGGCTCAGGCGCAGGTCGTAGCGCAGGTCCGAGCCCCGCTGGGGCTGGTGGCGCGCGCCGCCCCGCCCGCCTCCGAAGAAGTCGCCGAAGCCGAAGAGGCCCCCCAGGAGGTCGGAGAAGTCGGCGAAGACGTCCGAATCCCAGGGAATGCCGCCGCCTGGCCCTGGCTCCGCGGCGGTCCCGAAGCGGTCGTAGCGGGCGCGCCGGTCCGGGTCTCCGAGGACGGAGTAGGCCTCGCTGGCCTTCTTGAACTTTTCCTCCGCCTCCTTGTTGCCGGGGTTCTTGTCCGGGTGGTATTTGAGGGCCGCCTTGCGGTAGGCGGACTTCACCTCTTCCTGGGTCGCGTTCCTCGAGACGCCCAGGACCTCGTAGTAGTCGTTCGCAGACGTCATGCCTTGGGGCCTCCCATGAACTTGGGATCGTAGAGGATCACTTCGGACAGGGTGCGGGAGACCGCGGAGAGCTGTTGGAGGGACTCCTGTAGCCTCGTCATGTTGTCCACCGCCATGCTGCGCCGGGCCTCCTCCAGAATCTTCTCGATGTTCTGGCGCTTCTCCTGCTCGAGGCTCGTGCCGAACTCGGCGAAGGTGCGCTGGTTGCTCTCCAGGAGGCGCTCGAGCTTCATCTTGAGCTTCTGGAGCTCGATCATGCTGCGGTCCTCTTCGGCCCGCTTCTCCGCCTCGGTGACGATGCGCTCGATCTCCTCCTCGGTGAGGCCCGAGGAGGGGTTCACCACGATCTGCTGTCGGTTGCCCGTGATCAGGTCCTTGGCGTGGACCGAGACGATCCCGTTGGCGTTGATGTCGAAGGTGACCTCGATCTGGGGGACGCCCTTCGGGGCGGGCGGGATGCCCACGAGCTCGAACTTGCCCAGGGAGATGTTTTCGTTGGCCAGCTCGCGCTCGCCCTGGAGGACGTGGATCTGGACCGTGTCCTGGTTGTCGGCGACGGTCGTGAAGATGCGGGACTTCTTGGTGGGGATGGCGGAGCCCCGCTCGATGAGCTTGACGAACATGTTGCCCTTGGTGGAGACGCCGAGGCTAAGGGGGATGGCGTCGAGGAGGACGATCTCCTTGACCTCGCCCTTCATGATGCCGGCCTGGAGGGCGGCGCCCAGGGCCACCACCTCGTCGGGGTTCTTGTCCCGGCGCGGCTCGCGGTTGAAGATGTCGCGCACCGTTTGGATCACGAGGGGGGTGCGGGACTGGCCGCCGACGAGGAGGACCTCGTCGATCTGCCGCGGCTCCAGGCCGGCGATGTTGAGGGCCTCCTCGCAGGGCTTGCGGGTGCGGTCCACGATCTCGCGGATTAGGTTCTCGAGCTCGGGCCGTGTCAAGCGCGTGACGAGGTGCTTGGGGCCGCCCGCGTCGGCGGCGATGAAGGGCAGGTTCACCTCCGTCTCGGTCATGGTGGAGAGCTCGCACTTGGCCTTCTCGGAGGCCTCCTTCAGGCGCTGGAGGGCCAGCCGGTCGCCCGACAGCTCGAGGCCCGTCTCGCGCTTGAAGCGGGCCATGAGCTCGCCCATGATGGCCTGGTCCATGTCCTCGCCGCCGAGGTAGGTGTCCCCCGCCGTGGCGATGACCTCGAAGAGCCCCTCCCCGACCCTCAGGATGCTGAGGTCGAAGGTGCCGCCGCCGAGGTCGTAGACGGCCACCGTCTTGGCCTGAGGCTCCTCCAGATTGAAGGCGATGCAGGCCGCCGTGGGCTCGTTGAGGATGCGCAGGACCTCCAGGCCGGCGATCCTCCCGGCGTCCTTGGTGGCCTGGCGCTGGGGGTCGGAGAAGTAGGCCGGAACGGTGATGATGGCCTCCTTCACGTCCTCCCCGAAGAACTCCTCGGCGCCCTTCTTGATCTCGGCCAGGATGAAGCCGGAGATCTCCTGGGCGGAGTACTCCCGGTCGCGCACCTTGATGCGGACGTCGCCGTTCGGCGCCTCGGTGACGCCGTAGGGAAGGACCTTCTTTGCGCTCTCCACGGTCACGTCGGCGAACTTCTTCCCGATGAGGCGCTTGACGGCGTAGATGGTGTTGGCCGGGTTGGTGACGGCCTGGCGCTTGGCGAGGTTCCCCACCAGGCGGTCGCCGTGTTCGGTGAAGGCCACGATGGACGGGGTGGTCCGCCCCCCCTCCTTGTTGGGTATGACGAGGGGCTGGCCCGATTCGATGAAGGCCACGCAACTGTTGGTGGTCCCGAGATCGATCCCGATCACCTTAGCCATCGCCCTCTCCTCGCTCGCCCGGACCCTCGGCGCCCGTTTCGCTCACCGCCACCCGGGCCGGCTTGAGGACTTTTCCTCCGAGAAGGTAGCCCTTTTCGAAGACCGCCGCGACGGACCCCGCCGGGGCGTCCTTTCTGCGCACCAGCAACATGGCCTCATGATACGCGGGATCGAAGGGCCGTCCAAGGGCGTCGATCTCCTCCACGCCGGAGGCCTGGAGGGCCTCCCAGAGCTGTTGGCGCACGAGGGCGAAGCCCTGGAACCACTCGGGGTGCTCGTTGCCCGCCATGGTTTCGAGGGCCCGGTCCAGGTTGTCCAAGACGGGGAGGATGCGCAAGGCCGCCTCGGCCGAGGCGGCGCGGCGCTGGCCCTCGCGCTCGCGCTCCACCCGGCGGCGGAAGTTCTCGAAGTCCGCCCGCGCGCGCAGGCAGGCCTCTTCGAGCTGGAGGATCCGCGCCTGGGCGTCGAACTCCCCCTCGGGGGAAGCGGGGACGGGAACATCGTCCAGGGGCGGGACGGAGGAGGCGCCCTCGTCGTCGTGGCCCACGAATTCCACGGTGATCTCGTGCTCGGTCGGGGGGGCGGTCCCTCCGCCGGCTCCCTTTTCCTCGTCCACCATCGGCACTCCGCTGCCTTCTCGAAAGGGCCCTGTTACTCGAGGGCTTCGGCGGCCAGGGTCGCCAGGACGGAGGCGTTCCGGACCGCGGGGATGGCTGTGTCGTACGGCATGGGCCGGGGGCCCACGATGCCCACGTAGCCCTGGCCGCCGGTCTGGCCCCCGAAGGGGGCGACGACCATGGCGAGGGTCCGGACCTGGGGGTCGCCCCAGTCCTCGCCCAGGACCACCCGGACGGGCCGGTCCGCTCCGCGCAGAGCCTCCAGGAGTTCCAGGAGGCGGGTCTTCCGTTCGAGGGTCCGAAGGAGGATCCGGATGGCGTCCACCCCCTCCTCGAGGACGGAGGACTCGAGGAGCCAGGGGGCCCCCTCCCAGTAAAGACCACGGTCGGCCGGGGCTTCGGTGAAGCAGGGCGCCACCATTTCCAGCGCGGAGGCGATCTCCTGGCCGCAGCGCTCCCTTTCGGCCTCCACCTCCCGGGCCAGCCGGCGGCGGATCTCGGGGAGGGTGCATCCGGAGAAGGTCTCCGTGAGGAAGTTGGCGCACCAGCGCAGGGTGTCGGCGCCTACGGGCCGCGGGCTCCTCAGAACCCGCTCGGTGACCTGGCCGGCCTGGGAGACGAGGACGAAAAGTACGCGCTCGGGCGAGAGGGCCACCAGGTCGCAGGAGCGCAGGCGCATCTCGTCGAGGGGCGGCGTGGCGGCGAAGGCCAGCAGGTGGGCCGAGTCGGACAGGCGTCCAGAAATGGCCCGCGCCACCCCGGAGAGGGTGCCGTCCTCGGCCAGGCGCGCCACCTCCTCGGGGGAGGGGTTCACGGGGCGGCCGCTCTCCTCCTTCAGGACGGAGGCGGCGAAGGTGCGGTAGGCCAGGTCGGTGGGGATCCGCCCGGAGACGCTGTGGGGCTGGTGGAGGTAGCCCAGGTCCTCGAGGCGGGCCAGGACGGACCGGACGGTGGCGGAGGAGAGCCCCTCCGGGCTCCGTTCGGCGAGGGCACGGCTGCTGACCGGCCCGCGACCCCGGATGTAGGTCACCACCAGGTCCAGGAGTATGCGCTCCTCTCGGGCGCCGAGCCTTTCTTCCACGCCGGTGACCTCCGTCATCCCCATGCTTATAGCACCTTGGAAACCCCGGTTCAAGGGGCTTTGACGGAGGCGGGACCCTGCGCTATCCTTGGGTGGGAGGCGACCGTGGCGCAATTCCGTCTCAGGAACGTCTTCTTCGCCCTGGCCGCCCTGGTCCTGGCCTTCGCCACGGGCGCCCAGGAGCTGAGTACCTTCCTCTCCGCCCCGCCCGCCCCCGGATCGTGGGCCAAGTACCGCATCGAGACCCGGGGGAGTGACTGGACGAAACGCCGTCCCTTCAACCTCGCCGTGACGGGGAAGGAGACCCGGGAGAACGTCCCCCACGTATACGTGGAGGCGGGCCCCACGAAATTCGCCGGCAATTCCGACGGAACGCTCCGCCTGCTCCTGAAGGCCGCCCCGGCGCCCGAGGAGGCCCTCAACCCCTTCCTCAAGGCGCAGGAGGTGGCGTACGCGAAAAAGGACCGCGAGACCTTCCGCCTCTCCGACGGCGCCCTCGGGTTCCTCCACCGGCAGGCGGCGGACGTGAAGACTTCCCGAACCGCCGAAGACCTGGGCAAAGAGGCCGCCGTGACCCTCCGGGGCAAGACCTACGCCTGCAAGAAGGTGCGGCTCGCGACGACCACCGAGACGTCCTTTCTGGGCGAGCACTACAAGGTTGTGGAGACGGGGACCTACTGGCTCTCGGACGAGACCCCCTTCAAGGTGGTGAAGGCCGAGATCGAGCGGAGGGAAACCCGGGACGAGAAGGAAAAGGTGCGCCACATCACGATCACCTTGAAGGTGGACGGCTTCGAAGGGGCACCCACCGCCTTCCCCCGGCCCGTGACCCAGGAGAAAGGACTCCTGGGATTGCTGTTTCAATGAACGGACCGGCGCCCGTCACGGTCCTCGACCCCCAGGACCCTTTCTGGGACCGCCTTCGGGAGCAGTATCCCCTCCTCTCCCGGCGGACCTACCTCAACAACGCCTCCGTTCAGCCCCTGCCGGCGCCCGTGGCGCACGCCGTGGCCGAGTTCGCCCGGCGGGCCTCGGAGGAGGACCCGGAGGTCCTCTACGACGCCGCCGCTCCGCGCGGCCGCCTTCTCGTGGGTCTCCTTCTGCACCGGGTACCGCATGGATCTCGTGGGCTTGGCCCGGGACCTCAAGGCCGCCGGCGTGGAGTTCGTCCTCGTGGACGGCATGCAGGGGGCCGGGGTCTGGGACCCGGACCTGCGGCAAACGGAGGTGGACTTTTTCGCCTTCCAGGCGGTGAAGTGGCTGGCCGGACCCAGAGGATGGCCTACGTGACCGGCCTCCTCCGCGAGGAGCTGTCCCGCGCCGGAGTCCCCGTCCTCTGTCCCGCCGACCCGCTCCGGCCCTCTTCCATCCTCCTGCTCGAAACGCCCCGCCCGCAGGAGGACCACGCGCGGCTGGCCGCGGCCGGGATCTCCACGTCCTTCCGGATGGGGCGGGTACGCCTGAGCCCGCACGTGTACAATGGGCCCGGTGACTTCAGGCGCCTCGTGGAAGTCCTGGGGGAGCGCGCATGACCGACGAGAGGCTGGTCCAGGGCATCTCGGACCCTCTGGAGCGGCAGTGGGAACAGGCCCTGAGGCCCCGGAAGCTGGCCGAGTACGTGGGCCAGCCCAAGGTGACCGAGAACCTCTCGGTCTTCCTGGAGGCGGCCCGCCGCCGCGGGGAGGCCCTGGACCACGTCCTGCTCTATGGCCCGCCGGGGCTGGGCAAGACGACGCTTGCCCACATCGTCGGCTCCGAGCTGGGCGTGAACGTGCGGGCCACCGCGGGGCCCCTCATCGAGAAGGCGGGGGACCTGGCGGCCGTCCTTACCAACCTCGAGCCCCGGGACATCCTGTTCATCGACGAGATCCACCGTCTGCCCGCGGCCGTGGAGGAGATCCTCTACCCGGCCATGGAGGACTTCAAGCTCGACATCCTGGTGGGCCAGGGCCCCTCCGCCCGAACCCTCTCCCTCGCCCTCCAGCCCTTCACCCTGGTGGGCGCTACGACGCGCATCGGTCTGCTCACGGCGCCCCTCAGGAATCGCTTCGGCATCACCTTCCACATGGACTTCTACGAGGTGGCGGACCTGCGCCGCATCGTGGAGCGCTCGGCGCGCCTGCTGGCCGTCCCCACGGAGACGGACGCGGCGGAGGAGATCGCCCGGCGCTCCCGGGGTACGCCCCGGGTGGCCAACCGGCTCCTGCGGCGCGTGCGGGATTTCGCGGAGATCCTCGCCGACGGGGCCGTGACGAAGGCGTTGGCCTCCGACAGCCTGGAGCGCCTCGAGGTGGACCGCTTCGGGCTGGACGACCTGGACCGGCGCATCCTTTTGACGATCCTCGACAAGTACTCGGGCGGGCCCGTGGGGCTCAACACCATCGCCGCCTCCCTCGGGGAGGAGAAGGACACCATCGAGGAGATCTACGAGCCTTACCTGCTCCAGATCGGGTTCCTGGACCGGACGCCGCGCGGGCGCACGGTCACCCAGAGGGCCTGCGACCACCTGGGGCGCCCGTGGATCGGGGGCGCCGGCCAGGGAGACCTGTTTCCCCCGTCGCCTTGACAGGGTCGGACCTCGAAACTACACTGGCTGGGAAGCCGAAACGCGCAATGGACAAGGGGGCATCATGAGCCAGGAAGAACTCGTCGCCAAGGTGCTTGCGGACCAGTTCGCCAAAGTGCGGAACAACCTGGACAACTTGAAAAGCATGCTGCAGGACCTGGTGCTCGCGGTTCCCCAGATGCCCGACGCGGACAAGCTGGCGCGCGCGGTCCTGGCCTCCCTCCCGGAACCCGAGGCCGCCCCCGCCCCGGAGCCGGCCCTCGAGCCGGAGCCGACTCCCGCCGCCCCCGCGGCCCCGCCCGCCCCCGCCCTGAACAACCTCCTCCTGTACCACGCGGCCTCCATCGAATTCGCCGCCGGACAGGCCGAGGTCCTCAACGCGCTCCTCAAGGGCGTGGAGAATTACGCCCATCGGGCCGTCCTCTTCGTCGTGCGGAACGAGGCGGCCCAAGCGTGGAACGCCTTCGGCTTCGACAAGCCCGACGAGGCCAAGCGCTGGCGGGCCGGGATGGACAAGGACCCCCTCCTGACCACGGTTGTGAACTCCCGGTCCCGCATGCTCCTGGACAACGCCCGTCCCGGCTTCATCCCCGACGACAGCCCCGTCCGGCGGAGCCTCATCTCCCCCCTCCTTCTCAAGGGGAAGGTCCTGGCCTTTCTCTATGCCGACTCGGGGGCCGACGGAAAGCTCGACCACTACAGCATCGACCTCCTGATGAGGGTGGCTTCCCTGGCCATCGACATCTTCCCCCTGCGCCCCAAGCGGGACCCCCTGCCGCCCGTCCTGGAAAATCAGGACATCATCCTCCCCGGGTCGGCGCCCCTTCCGGCCCCGCAGGAGGACGCGAGTTTGCTCTTCGAAGACACAGGGACGCTCGCCGCCTCCGCCAGGGAGCCCGAGGAGCTGCCCACGGCCCAGACGGTGATGACCGAGATCCCTCCGGAGGCCCTGGCTCCGCCGCCCCGCGCCCACGAGGCCACGCCCGTGGAACTGGAGTCGGGCGACTACGTGAGGCCCGCCGAGCCCGAGGAGGCCGAGGTGGCGGCCCCGGAGCCCCCGCCGCCCGCCGAAGAGCCCATTCCACCGGGGGAGGAGCGCCTCCACTCGGACGCCGAGCGCTTCGCAAAACTCCTCGTCCAGGAGATCGCCCTCTACCATCCCAAGGAAATGGACCAGGGGCGGAGGCAGTCGAACCTGTACGCCCTCCTGAGGGACGACATTGAGCGGAGCCGCGAGGCCTTCCACAACCGATTCCAGAAGCCTTCGATCCGCAGCCGGGACTACTTTGGGAAGGCCCTGGTCAAGTACCTTGCGAACGGCGACCCTTCGCTCCTGGGCCAGTAGCCTCGTCCTTTTCGTCCTCCTGATCCCCGCCGCGAGGGCCTCCGGACAGGAGGCCGCCGCGCCCACGGGCGCCGCGGCGGCCCAGGCCGCGGAACTCGCTCCGGGGGACGGGGCGCCCCGGCTGCTCTCCGAGGGCCGGCGGCTCCTTCTCGAGGGCAAGCGGGAGGAGGCCATCGCCCTCCTCTCGGACCCCGCCTTCGAAGGCCATCCGCTCTGGGAGTTCGCGGCGGGATGGCGCGCGCGCGCCCTGCGCGAAGCCGGCCGCGCCGCCGAGGCGATTCCCCTCTGGAGGCGCCTCTTCGACGTCCTCCCCGAGCCCTCCTTCCGCCACGAGGCCGCCGCCGCACTCCTGGAGGCGGCCCGAGGGAGACCTCCCGAGGAGGCGGTCCTCTACGCCAAGGCGTTGTGGCGGTCCTCCCCCGACCTCCCGGAGAACGGGGCCGCCCTGGCCCAGGCCCTTTCCGGCGCGGGGCGCGTGGAGGAGGCCCGCGAGGTGGCTTTGGACTTGTGGATTCGTTTTCCCGGCCCGGGGCCCGCCACCGATTTCCTTGCCTCTCGGCCCGATCTCGCGCCCGCCGCCGCTTCGGCCCCGCCCGACGCCCTCCTTCGCCGCCTGGGCGAGGCCGCCGCGGCCAAGCTGGCCTCCTTGATGGCCCGGGAACTTCCCCTGGTCCGTCCCGCCACACCCGCCCAGGAGGCCGAACGCACGCTCCTGATGGGCCGCTGGGAGGAGCTGAGGGGGCGGCCAGCAGAGGCCTTCTCCCACTACGGCCGGGCCGCCGAGGCGCCCGAAACGGCCCAGGCCGCCGTGGTCCGGATGGCCCTCGTCGCCTCCCGGTGCTCCCTCTCGGAAAAGGCCCTTCGGGACCTGGAGGCCTCCGTCCTCGCCCTGCCCTGCGACGCCCCCTGGAGGGACCGGGCCGTGTTCGCCTTGGTAAAACTGCGCCTGGCCCGGAGGGCCGAGACGCGGGCCCTGGACCTCGCCGCCAAGGGGCTGTGCGCGGACCATTCGAGTCCGGACCTGGCCGAGGTCCTCTACGACGCGGCGTGGGCGCGGTGGACGTCGGGGCGCCGCCGTGAGGCCGAATCTTTGTGGCGGGCCATGGCGAGCGGCCTTCCGGCGAGGTCCGACGACCGCCTCGCCGCGGTGTACTGCCTGCTGCGCCTCGGGAGGGTAACGGACCCAGACCAGCTCGCCGCCTTCCGGCAGGAGATCGAGCACCACGACACCTTCGGCTATTTCGGGTACCGCCTCCGGCAGGGGTTCCCCCCCGCCGCCGCGCCCGATCCAGCCCTTCCGCTTCCCGAACCCTCCCCCGCGACCCACGAGGGGAAGGGCCGGCTCCTCTTCGACGCGGGCCTCTACGACGAGGCCGCCGCCGAGTGGCGCGCCATCCCGGGCGACCCCTCCCCCCTCGTCGCCTGGGCCCTGGCGCGGGCGCGAACGGAAGCGGGGGATATCTCGGGAGCGATCCTCGAGGCGAGAAAGGCCTATCCGCTGGCCTATTCGGTGGCGGGGCTCCAGACGCCCGATGCCGTCTGGAGGGTCATCTATCCCATCTCCCATCCCGAAGCCGTCCGCGCGGCCTCCCGGGAATCGGGGCTCCCCCCCCTCTTCGTCTGCTCGGTGGTCCGCCAGGAGAGCCTGTGGGACCCCGCCGCCGTCTCGCGCTCGGGGGCCCTGGGACTCATGCAGTTGATGCCCCCGACGGCCCGATCCGTGGCCGCCTCCGCCGGGCTTCAGGCCTTCACTCCAGAGCGCGCCTGCGATCCCGAGTGGAACGTCCGCGCCGGCTCCTTCTACCTCGCCTCCATGCTCAAACGGTACAGGGGCCGTCCCCACGTGGCGCTGGCCGCTTACAACGCGGGGCCGAGACGCGCCGACGAGTGGACTTCGCGCCCGGGCGCCCCCCTCGAGGCGGACCTCTGGATCGAATCCATCCCCTTCCGGGAGACGCGCTCCTACATCCGCCGGATCCTCTTGAACCTCTGGGAGTACGGCCGCATTTACCCGGAGTGGAAGGAGTGCGAGTCCATTCCGGTTCAAGAGCGCGCCTACTACTCCCCCACGCCCGCGCTCCTCTGTCCGTAGGGGCCGACGGTGACCGCTTCGCACACCCGCATTCGGCTCGTCCTCGCCCTCGGTCTCGCGTGCCTCTCCTTCGCCGCCATCCTGGTCCGCTACTGCGACGCCCCCGCCCTGTCCATCGCCTTCTGGCGCATGGCCCTCGCGACCCTCCTCCTGACGCCGGTCATGGCCTTTGGGGGCAGGGAAGCCCCCCCGGCCACGGCCGTGCCCGGAGGACGCCTGTGGCCCTACACGGCGGGGGCGGGGCTCATCCTGGCGGTCCACTTCACCTGCTGGATCGGCTCCATCCAGCTCACCACCGTCGCCTCCTCGCTCCTGGTCATGTCGGCCCAGCCCGTGTGGGCCGCCCTCCTCGGGGCCTTTTTCCTGAAGGAGCGCGTGCCACGCCGCGACGCCGGGGCCATCGCCCTCTCGCTGGCGGGCATTGCCCTCATCGCCTGGGGGGACCTGGGCCACGGGGGGACGCGGCTCGCGGGCGACCTCCTCGCCCTCCTGTCGGGCATGGCGGCGGCGGCCTACTTTACGGTGGGGCGCCATTTGAGGGAGAGCCTCCCCCTCCCCTCCTACCTCGTGTCGGTCTACGGGACCTGCGCGCTCTTCCTGGGGGCCGCGGGGGCGGCGGCGGGGACGCCCTTTTCGGGCTTCGACGGGCGAACCTGGCTCATGTTCGGGCTCCTGGCGCTCTTTCCCTCGGCCCTCGGCCACTCCCTCGTGAACTACGCCATCCGCCATATGGAGTCCTACCGGGTGAACCTCTCCATCCTCGTGGAACCGGTGGTCTCAACGCTCCTCGCGGCCCTGCTCTTCGCCGAGATCCCCGGCCCCAGGTTCTACTTCGGCGCGGCTTTCGTGGCGGCGGGGGTCCTCCTGGTCCTCGGGAGGGCAGCCCCGCGCGTCTGACCCTCGGTCAGGCTCGTGCGATGCGGCGGAGAGAGAGGCCTCCCGAGGCACGCGAGACGGGCGCCGCACCACCGGCGCGGCCCGGGAGGCCCGGATCGGGCGCACACGCGTTGGCCGGTACGCTCCGGCTCCCGGTGCGCCGGTTGAGCCACTCGGGGCTCGCGGTCTCCGACCGGGTTTCGCGTCGTGGGAATTGGGGAGTATACTCCGCCCCTCGATGATGGGAGGGTTTCGTGAAGAACTTCGCGATCAAGGTGGACGCCCTCACGGGCGAGGAGTACTACGAGGTCCGGATCCGCGGCAGCCAGCTGATCAACAACGCCTTCTTGAACAAGGCTTCGGCCTTCGATCTGGAGGAGAGGAAGTGCCTCGCCCTCGAGGGGCACCTGCGCTCCGCCGTGCAGACCCTGGACCAGCAGGCCCAGCGGGTCATGGAGAACTACGCCCGGAAACCCAGCGACATCGAACGTTACATCTTTCTCCAGGGGCTCCTGGACCGAAACGAGACCCTCTTCTACAAGGTCGTGGTGGACCACTTGCAGGAGATGGTCCCCATCGTCTACACCCCGACGGTGGGCCAGGCCTGCCTCATGGCCAGCCACATCCAGCGCCGATACCGGGGCATGTACATCACGCCGGAGAACATCGGCAACATCGACTCTATCCTCCAGAGCGTCTCCCGCCCGGAGATCTACCTCATCGTGGTCACCGACGGAGAACGCATCCTGGGGCTGGGGGACCTGGGCTCCGACGGCATGCCCATCCCCGTGGGGAAGATCTCGCTCTACGTGGCCGCCGGGGGGCTCCACCCGGCGGGATGCCTCCCCGTCTGCCTCGACGTGGGCACGAACAACGAGCGCCTCCTGAAGGACCCCTTGTACCTCGGATTCCAGAAGCCGAGGCTCACGGGCCAGGCCTACGAGGACTTCGTGGAGCGATTCGTCCTGGGCGTCCGGCGGAACTTCCCCAACGCGCTCCTCCAGTGGGAGGATTTCGCGAAGGACAAGGCCTTTCTCCTTTTGGACCGCTACCGGGAGCGGCTCCTCTCCTTCAACGACGACATCCAGGGGACCGGCGCCGTTTCCCTCGCGGCCCTCATGACGGCCATGCGCATCAAGAAGGAACGCATGGAGGACCAGCGCTTTCTCATCGTGGGAATGGGCCAGGCGGGGACCGGGACCGCCCGCCGGATCCGGGACGTCCTCCGGGAACAGGGGCTCTCCGACGAGGAGGTGCGGCGGCGGATCTTCGCCGTGGACGTGGAAGGCCTGCTCCTTGAAGATACGCCGAAACTGGAGGGGCCCCAGGTCCCCTTCGCCCAACGGCGGGACGCGGTGGAGGGGTGGAGACTCGATTCCCCCTCCAAGGTCGGCCTCATGGATGTGATCCGAAACGCCCGGCCCACAGTGATCGTGGGTGTGACGGCGAAGCGCGGTCTTTTCGGCGAGGAGGTCCTCCGAGCCGTGGCCTCCTTCTCCGAGCGTCCCGTGGTCCTCTCGCTCTCCAACCCCACGGCCAAGTCCGAATGCACGCCGGAGGAGGTGGCCCGGGCCACCGGCGGGCGGGGCCTCATGGCCACGGGAAGCCCCTTCGACCCCTTCACCTTCGAGGGCCGGACCTTCGAGTCGTCCCAGTGCAACAACCTCTACGTCTTTCCGGGCGTGGGCCTGGGGGCCCTGGTGGCGCAGTCCACTCGGGTCACGCAGGCCATGTTCCTGGCCGCCAGCAAGTCCATCAGCGGGATGGTGACGCCCGAGCAGGAGGCCCGCGGCCTGCTCCTTCCGGAGATGAAAGACATCCGCGAGGTGGCCTTCCGCGTGGCCCTTTCGGTGGCCCGGGTGGCCAGCGAGGCGGGTCTGGGGCGCCGCCTGGAGGAGGAGCCGCTGGCCGGCCTCATCCGAAAGGCCCAGTGGACCCCCCAGTACTACCCGTACCGGGCGGGCTGACGACAGAAACGGGGAATCCGAGAAAGAGGGAACCCGGGTCGGGGAAGGGACCCCTCCCGACGGTAGCGCTATCTCCCGGACCTCGCCGCCGCGGCCACGGCGCGCCACTCCTCGGGCGAGTTGATGTTGAGGAGGGCCGACGGGTCGCATCCCGCGCCCGCCGCGGCTTCCTCCCCCACATAGACCGTCCCCAAACGGGGGAGAATCTGGCTCGCCGAGGACTCCCCACGGTCCAGAGTCTGGGTGATGGCCGACGCCGCCGATTTGGGGTAACAGCCGGGGATGGGATGGACCCGGCCGCCCACCAAAGGCACCACCGGGGTCCCTGCCGAACGCCCGAGGCCCAGGAGGAGCTTGAGCCACGGGAGATCCAGGAAGGGCGTGTCCACCGGGATGCAGAGGACCGTCGGCCCCCGGGACTCCTCGAGGGCCGCGTGGATCCCCGAAAGAAGCCCCCGACCCGGGAACCGATCCGCCACGAACCGCGCCTCCACCCGGATCGGAGGAGGGTCCGGAGCCACCACGAGGACCTCGTCGCAGAGGGGGCCAAGGAGGTCCACGGCCCGCTCCAGCAGGGTCCTTCCCTCCAGCACGAGGAGGCGCTTGTCTGTGCCCATCCTCTTGGAGCGGCCTCCTGCGAGGACCGCGCCTGTGACCGGTTCGGGCGGGTTCATGGTGATAGTGTAGAGCAATCGCTTTGGTTCTTCAAGGCAGAACGGCAACGGGCCCGGTCGCACATCTTCTCCCGGCCGCTCGCCTTTCGCTCATCTGGCGGGTCGGCGCCGGGACGCCGCCTTCCGCCTGCGGCGGGCGGCGTTCCGGTTCCGGGGCCTGCACAGATTCTCCAAACGAGCCTAACAAGAAGGGCCCCCGGCGGGAGCCCCCATCGTGTCGTTTTTCGTTCGAAATCCGAAATCCCAAATCCCAATTCCGCAATCGGTCCTTCCCGGCGAGCTCCAGAACGTCCGTGGTCGGGTAACCCTCCTTGCCCGTTTCGCCGTCGGCATCGCGCCTGCAGGCGCTCTCCATCGGGGGGCTCGGCCGCCCCCCTCTGGT
>CAZPSH010000014.1:0-53083 GCA_964589625.1 uncultured Thermoanaerobaculia bacterium | reverse complement strand
CGAGCTCCAGAACGTCCGTGGTCAGGAAGCCCTCCTTGCCCGTTTCGCCGGCGGCATCGCGCCTGCAGGCGCTCTCCATCGGGGGGCTCGGCCGCCCCCCTCTGGTGCCCGCCTTCGGCGGGCGGTCACCCCCCCGCCCTCACGCGGGATGCCCTTCGCGCGGGGGAACCTCCCCGTTCCCCCGCACCCCCTCGACCCGCCGCCGGCTTACCTTCGCGGCAGGGCCTTCGCGGCGAGCTCCAGAACGTCCGTGGTCAGGAAGCCCTCCTTGCCCGTTTCGCCGGCGGCGTTGCCCAGCATGACGTTGCAGAAGGGGCAGGCGACGGCGATGCCGTCTGCGCCGGTGGCCGTGGCCTGCTCGAAGCGCTCGTGGTTGACGCGCTTTCCGAGCTTCTCCTCGAGCCAGAACCGTCCTCCCCCCGCGCCGCAGCACATGGCCCGCTCCCCGTGGTGTTCCATCTCCTTGAGGCCCACGCCCGGGATGGCGCGGAGGATGGCCCGCGGAGCTTCCACCTGGCCGTTGTAGCGGCCGAGGTAGCAGGGGTCGTGGAAGGTGAGGGTCTCGCGGACCTCTCCCGTCAGCTTCAGGCGGCCTTCCTTGAGAAGGGAAGCGACCAGCTCCGTGCCGTGGAGGACCGCGAAGTTGCCGCCGAAGTCCCTGTACTCGTTCTTCAGCGTGTTGAGGCAGTGGGGACAGTTCGTGACGATCTTCTTGACCTTGTACCCGTTGAGGGTTTCCACGTTGGCCTCGGCCAGCGTGGCGAAGAGGTACTCGTTCCCCAGCCGGCGCGCCGCGTCGCCCGTGCAGGTTTCCTCCTCGCCCAGGGTGGCGAAGGAGACGCCCGCGGCGTTCATCAGGCGCACCAGGGCCTGGGAGACCTTTTGGCCCGCGGCGTCGTACGCGCCCGCGCAGCCCACCCAGAAGAGGTACTCGGCGTCGGTCTTCTCGGAGATGTGGGGCACGTCCAATCCATCGGCCCACTTGGCCCGGTCGGCCTGGGGCATGTTCCAGGGATTGCCCTGGCGCTCCATGCCCTTGAAGGCCGCCTGGGCCTCCGCGGGGAAGTTGCTTTCCTCGAGGGTGAGGTAGCGCCGCATGGCCACGAGCTTGTCCACGAAGGTAATGTGGAGGGGGCAGGCCCATTCGCAGTAGCCGCAGGTAGTGCACGCCCAGATCGTGTCCGAGCTGATGGCGCCCCCGAGGTCCTTGAGGCTCCAGGGAGGCGTTTCGTCGTGGCGCGGCCAAACCGAGCCCTCGGGCACCGGGCCGCCGATGAGAAGCCTGTCCTCGGGCACCGGCTTTTCCTGGCCCATCTGGTCAAGGGGGGTCGCGTAGAGGTAGTCCCTCAGGTCGTTCCCGTAGTTCTTGGGACGGAGGGGCTTCCCCGTGTTGGTGGTGGGACAGACCTCGGTGCACCGGCCGCACTCGGTGCACGTGTAAAAGTCCAGCATCTGCTTCCAGGTGAAATCCTGGATCTTGTTGACGCCGAAGTGCTCGGCCTCCAGGTCCATCTTTTTGATGTTCCGGGTCGGCTCCAGGTCGCGGAAGTAGACGTTGAAGAGGGAGGTGAACACGTGGAAGTGCTTGGAATAGGGCAGGAAGTTCATGAAGGCGAAGAGGATGGCCAGGTGGAGCCACCAGTTCACCTTGTACCAGGCCGTGAGGGCCCCTTCCGCCACCCCTCCGAAGAGGGCCGCGACGGCCAGGCCCGCCGGGGACCAGGCCTTCCATTCGGGGTTGTGGAGGGCGATGTAGGCGCCGTCGGCGATGAGGTCGGTCACCATGAGGCCGCCGATGAGGCTCAGGGTGGCCCAGGCGTCCCAGGAGTTTTCGAGACGGGCGGGCCGCGCGAAGACCCTCCGGCCCACGGCCATGAGGATGCCGACCACGACCAGGACCTCGAACACGTCTTTCGTGGTCTGGTATCCGTAGCCGAAGACGCCCAAGGCCTCGGTGAGGTGGAACTTGGGGAAGAGCCCCTCCACGATGAGCATGAGGGACCTCAGCCCCAGGACGCAAAAGCCCCAAAAGATGAGGAGGTGGTAGATCCCCGCGTAGGGGTCCCGGACCATCCGTTTCTGGGCAAAGGCGTGGAGGAGGAGGCCCTTGAACCGCTCCCAGTGGCGGTCGAACCGGTTGTCGGGTAGGCCCTTCATCAGGGCCCCGATGCGCCTCTGGGCGGTGTTGGCGAAGAGCGCCAGGGAGCCCAATACGAATGCCCAGAACAGCCCGGTCTCTACGGGATGCATGCGTCCACCTCCTCCCTCCTCGGGTCACGCCCCCGGCGCAACTACAGGCAAGGATAGGGCCTGACCTGCGCCTTGTCAATGTGGTTGAATACTCATCATGATGCCGCCCGAGGAGGGATATCGGCCTTAATTACAATTATCTAACAATGTGTTTTGCCTCCGAAGTAGGAAGCCTTGTCACGCCTCACCCGTGAGCGAACGCTCACGTCTCGGTCGGGGGCAGGAACCCGACGAGGCCGTCCCGGGCGAGCTTCTTGAAGATCATCAGCGCGTGGATCTCCTGGATGGGAGAGATTCGGATGATGGACTGGACCGAACTGCTCCCGTTCACGCGGCTCAGGATGTAGTTCTCCTGGGGCGTGAACTCCAGCTCGTTGAGGTCCGCGAGCGCCCGCTTGAGGTAAGGGAGATGCTCGATGGAAAACTCGTCGGAGACGAGGCTGGCCTTGATCTCCTTGTAGGCCTTGGGAACCATCGCCCGGGCGAGGGAGTGGGAGGGCGAGAGGATGAGGACCTGTTTGAAGGTCTCGATGGCCGCCTCGAACTGGCCGGCATTGAACTGCTTGAGCCCCTGGTTGCAGAGGGTCCGGACGGTCTCCTCGGCCCGCACCTCGGATCCCTTCGGCGGCTCGGGCGATTCCACGATGTCCACGAGGCCCATACGGTACAGGTCGAAGAGGACGCTGCACACGGCGAAATCGGAGGCGTGGAACATGAGGCAGAGGTCCCCGATGCGCCAGGGGGACTCCAGGATCTGGACCATGCGGTTGTAGACGGGGTCCTGGAGGACTTGCCGGGTCAGGTTCTCGGGCAGGATCGTGAGGACGGTCTCGTTGGATGGGAAGATCTTCCGGATGCGCGTCCACTCGTCCGCCCTCCGGGAGCCCTCCATCAGGATGGAGGTGACCTCCATCTCGATGGCCACGTGGCCATCCTGGGCCGGGGCGTCGTTGTAAAACTTGAAGGTCCCTTCGCCCCAGAGAAAGAGGTCGTAGATGGTCTCCTCGGCCTTGATCCTCAGAAACCGCTGGACCTCGTCCTCGGAAAGGAGGCCTTCCATGACGAGGAGCCGTCCCAGCTTGATCCCCGTCTCTCCCTGGCGGGAGAAGGCCCGCATGAGATCCTCCTCGGTGATTTTCTCGTGGGAGAGGAGGAACTGGCCGAAGTACTCGCGCGGGTCGTTGCTGGCGGAGGCGACGATCTTGCCCTCCCGGAAGTAGATCTCCTTGACGATTTCGCCGCGCTGCAGGATGAGGATGCCCGTCTTGCGGCTGAGGGCCAGCCACTGCAGGAGGTCCGGGAGGGGCATGGTGGTGAAATCGCCCTGAAGGCCCATGGCCGCCATGATAGAGGGGCGAGGAAGGAAAGGGAAGGAGCCGGCCTGAGCCCGCCCCTTCCTCGGTGGCGGCTCCGCGGTTCCGGCGGGGCCTCCTCGCCGGCCTCCGGGTCAGGCAACAGAACGCCCGCGGCCCCTGGGGACCGCGGGCTCGTGGTTGGCTCTCGGGAAGGGACCTTTAGGCGATGGCGGCCTTGGCCTTGGCGCAAAGCGTGGAAAACGCGCCGGGGTCGTTCACGGCGATGTCCGCGAGGGCCTTCCGGTCCAGGAGGATCCCGGCCTTCTTGAGGCCGTCCATGAACCGGCTGTACGAGAGGTCGTTCTGGCGGCATCCCGCGTTGATGCGGACGATCCAAAGCCGCCGGTAGTCGATCTTTTTGACCCGGCGGCCGACGAAGGCGAAGGCGAGGGAGCGCTCCACCTGCTCCTTGATGGAGCGGTAGAGGCGGCTCTTCGCGCCGAAGTAGCCCTTGGCGAGCTTCTGGAGTTTCTTTCTGCGCTCCACCTTGTGGTGGCCGCGGCGTACTCTGGCCATCTTCAGCTCCTACGCGAGCAACAGGCGCTTGACCTTGCGGAGGTCGGCCACGTGGACGAGGGTCGCCGTTCCGAGCTGGTTCTTGCGCTTGCGGGTCTTCGAGGTCAGGATGTGGCGGTGGTACGCCTTGTACCTCTTCACTTTTCCGGTGCCCGTCACCTTGAATCGCTTGGCGGCGGCGCTGTGCGTTTTCATCTTGGGCATGGCTCCGATTCCTCCGGTCACTTCTTCGCGGGCATGAGCAGCATGACCATGGTCCGCGCTTCCATCATGGGGGCCCGTTCGATCTTGCCCCTCGATACCACTTCGGTGGCGATCCGCGAGAGCAGTTTCTGCGCCATCTCCGGGTGGACGATCTCGCGCCCCCGGAATCTCACGGTCACCTTCACCTTGTCGCCGTCCTCCAAAAAGGCCTCGATCTGACGCTTCTTGACCTGGTAGTCGTGCTCTTCGATCTTGGGCCTAAGTTTAATCTCCTTGACGACGATCTGCCGCTGCTTCTTCTTGGCCTCGGCGGCCTTCTTCTTCTCGTCGTACAGGTACTTTCCGTAGTCGATGATCCTGCATACCGGCGGCTGCGCGAGGGGCGCCACCTCCACCAGATCGAGGCCCTTCGACTCCGCCAGCACCATCGCCTGCTCCGGCGTCATGATCCCGAGCTGGGCTCCGTCCTCGTCGACGACTCGGATCTCCCTCACCCGGATCTGGCGGTTGAGCCTCGGTCCTTTGCTTACGGGTTCTCGAATAGCATCCTCCTCATTCCAAGTCGAGGCTTCGCGCCTTCACCTTCCCGAGGACCATGCCGACGAACTCGCCGACGGCCATGGCCCCCCGGTCCCCTCCGCTGCGGCTCCTGACCGCCACGGCGCCGGACTCCTGCTCCCGGTCCCCCGCGATCAGCATGAAGGGGATCTTCTGGAGCTGGGCCTCGCGGACCTTGTAGCCCGTCTTCTCGGGCCGCGCGTCCACGGTCACCCTGAGGCCCTCCGTCCGAAGGCGGTCGGCCAGAGTTTCGCAGTATGCCACATGTCGGTCCGCAATGGGAAGCAGGCGGACCTGCTCGGGGGCGAGCCAGAGGGGGAAGGCCCCCTTGAAGTGCTCGATGAGGATGCCGAAGAAGCGCTCCAGGCTCCCCAGGAGGGCCCGGTGGATCATGTAGGGACGATGGGGACGGTTGTCGGCGCCGATGTACTCCAGGTCGAAGCGCTCGGGCAGGTTGAAGTCGAACTGGACGGTCGAGAGCTGCCACGAACGGTTCAGGCAGTCCTTCACCTTCACGTCGATCTTCGGGCCGTAGAAGGCGCCGCCGCCCTCATCCATTTCGTAGCTCAGATCCGCCGCCGCGGCGGCCTTCTTCAGCGCCTCGGTGGCCTCCCCCCACATGCGGTCGTCGCCGACGGCCTTTTCGGGCCGCGTGGCGATGTAGGCCTCGAACTCGGTGAAGCCGAAGCTCCGGAGCATGAAGAGGACGAAGCGGATGACCCGGACCACCTCCTCCTCCATCTTCTCGGGCTGGACGAAAAGGTGCGCGTCGTCCTGCGTGAAGCCGCGCACGCGCATGAGGCCGTGGAGGACACCCGATTTCTCGTAGCGGTACACCGTGCCCAGCTCGGCCCACCTCAGGGGGAGGTCCCGGTAACTGCGGTGCCGGGACCGGTAGATCATCGTGTGGAACGGGCAGTTCATGGGCTTGGCGTAGAAGGTCTGGTTCTCCATCTCCATGGAGGGGTACATGTTCTCCTTGTAGAAATCCAGGTGGCCGCTGGTCTGCCAGAGGGCGGCCCGGCCCACGTGGGGGGAGAACACGAACTCGTAGCCGTTCTTGAGGTGCTCGTCGCGCCAGAAGTCCTCGATGGTCTTCCGGACGAAGGCCCCCTTGGGGTGCCAGAGGATCAGGCCACCTCCCACCTCGTCGGCCACGGAGAACAGGTCCAGCTCCCTGCCCAGCTTTCGGTGGTCGCGCTCCTTGGCCTCCTCGAGGCGCTTCAGGTGCTCCTCGAGCTCCTTCCTGGTGAGGAAGGCCGTGGCGTAGATGCGCTGGAGCATCTTGTTGTGCTCGTCGCCGCGCCAGTAGGCCCCCGCGACCGAAAGCAGCTTGAAGGTGTCCGGCTTGATGCGGCCGGTGGAGGGCAGGTGGGGGCCCCGGCAGAAGTCGTTGAAGGCGCCCTGCCGGTAGATGGAGACGGGCTCGTTCTGGCCCTTCTCGAAGGCCAGCTCCACCTTGTAGGGCTCGGCTTCCGCTTGGAACAGATCGCGGGCGCTCTCCCAGGGGAGTTCCTCGCGCCGGATGGGGACGTCGCGGGCCGCGATCTCACGCATCCGGGTCTCGATGGAGTCCAGGTCCTCGGGCGTGAAGGCCTTCTCGCGGTCAAAATCGTAGTAGAAGCCGTCCTCGATGACGGGCCCGATGGCGATCTTCGCCTCCGGAAAGAGCTCCTTCACGGCGTTGGCCATGAGGTGGGCGCAGGTGTGGCGGTAGATTTCCAGAGCGTCTGGCGCGCGGTCCGTGAGGAGCTCGAGGCGACAGTCGGCGGAGAGCGGCCAGTAGACGTCCATGAGGCGCCCGTCGCATCTTGCGGCGAGGGAGGCGGAGGCCAGGCGCGGCGAGATGGAGGCCGCCACGTCCAGCGGGGTGGATCCCGCCTCAAAGGACTTCTGGGTTCCGTCGGGCAGGGTGACCTGAATCTGGGCCACGGTTCCCTCGGCCCATCGGGCCAAAAAGAAAAATGGTAGGCGCGAGCGGGATCGAACCGCTGACCTCTACCGTGTCAAGGTAGCGCTCTTCCATCTGAGCTACGCGCCTACACGGGCCTTGGAGTCTAGCATCGGGGCCCCTCCTTGTCAACCGCGGCGGGGCCTGCCATCAAGTAGGGGGAGCCTGTGTTAAGGTAGTTTCGCCGGAGTCAGCCGGCCCGGAGGTGCTCGTGAGCCACGCCGTGGAGAAGGTCCGAGAACGCCGCAGGGCCAAGGCCGTGGTCCTGCTTTCGGGCGGCCTCGATTCGACCTTGGCGGCGAGGCTCCTCCAGGAGCAGGGGGTGGAAATCCTGGGCGTCCACTTCTCCACGGGGTTCTGCGTCTCCGACCACAAGCGCGCCACCGCCCCCGCCGACGCGGACCCGAAGAAGCTTCGGAACGAGGCCCTGCGCGCGGGCGCGGACCTCCAGGCCCCCGTGCGGCTCGTGGACATCTCCCGGGAGTACCTCGACCTCGTCTTCAACCCGAAGCACGGCTACGGAGCCAACCTGAACCCCTGCATCGACTGCCGGGCCTTCATGCTGAAGAAGGCCCGGGAGATCATGGAGGAGGAGGGGGCCGACTTCGTGGCCACGGGGGAGGTGCTGGGCCAGCGTCCCATGAGCCAGCGAAAGGTGCCCATGCGGGTCGTCGAGCGCGAGTCGGGCCTCGAGGGGAAGCTCCTGAGGCCCCTCTCCGCCCGGCTCCTTCCCCCCACGGAGGCGGAGCGCGAGGGTCTGGTGGACCGGAGCCGTCTGCTTTCCCTCCAGGGTCGGACCCGCCGGCCCCAGATGGACCTCATCGCCGAGAGGGGCATCACCGACTATCCCCTCCCCGCCGGAGGCTGCTGCTTTCTCACGGACGCCAACTACGCCCGCCGCTTCCGCGACAAGATGGCCCACCGCGCCGAGAGGCCCATGGATCAGGAGGACGTGACGCTCCTGAAGGCGGGACGGCACTTCCGCATCACCCCCGCCCTCAAGCTCATCATCGGGCGGGACGAGAGGGAAAACGGCTTCCTGGAACGTTTCGCGGACGAAAGGCGCGTCCGCCTCGAAGTGGACGTCATCCCGGGACCCGTGGGGCTGACCGACGAGTCCCTCCCGGGCGAGGAGGAGGAGCGCCTCTGCGCGGCCATCGTGGCCCGCTACTCCGACGGCAGGGACCTTCCTTCCGTTACGGTGCGGGCCGAGGGTGGCGGGCATCCGCCGAGAATCTGGGAAACGGCGCCCCTCAAGGACGAGGGCGTCCTTGGCCCCATGAGACTGTGACTTCAGCAGGCTGCTAGACGAGGTGCTCGACCGATGGGTGGAATCGACTTCACGCCGCTGGGCATCCTGACCCTGGTCTTCAACGTGCTCCTGATCCTCTTCTCCCTCTCGGTCCACGAGAGCGCCCACGCCTGGATGGCGAACCGCCTCGGGGATCCTACGGGGCGGATGCTCGGGCGCATCACCCTCAATCCGATCCCCCACATCGACCCCATCGGCACCCTGGTCATGCCCGCCGTGCTCTCCCTCATCGGGGCGCCCGTGTTCGGATGGGCCAAGCCCGTTCCCGTCATCAGCCGGCACTTCAAGCACGTCCGCCGCGACGAGGCCCTCGTGGGCGCGGCGGGTCCCCTGAGCAACCTGGCGGTGGCCGTCGGGACCACGGGGATCCTGGGCATCCTCCTCTTCGCCCAGGGCCCGGCCGCCTTCTGGACCGGCTTCGAGTCCGAGTTTTCTCCCGCGTGGTGGCTCCTTCGACTAGCCCTCGTCAACGTCGTCCTGGCGGGCTTCAACCTGATCCCCATCCCTCCCCTGGACGGCTCATGGGTCCTCTCGGCCCTCCTTCCGGGCTCCATGCTCCCCCACTACGAGCGCCTGAGGTCCATCGGCCCCATCCTTCTCCTGGTCCTCTTCTTCACTCCCCTCATGGGGTGGATCATCCGGCCCATTTACGTCCTCCTCTACGTGGGGGTCATCCACATCCCCCTCCAGTTCCTCTCCTCCCTGCTGGGGGGGTGACGGCGGCCGGTCGCTGGTTCCGAGGGCCGCGTGTGGGCTAGAATTCCCGCCGGGGAGGATCCATGAGCGAACCCGCCGCCGCATCGGACGCGCCCGGCCGGACCCATTCCGTCCCGCGGTGCCTGATGATCCACCTCGTCGTCTGGGGCCTCACGCTGGTCCTGGGGACCCTTGCTACCCTGCTCTCTCCGTTCACGCGCGGGGAGATCGTCATCTGGCTGGGAAGGTTTTGGTCCTGGGCCATCCTGAAGTCCGCGGGGGTCACCCTCCGTGTGGAGGGCCTGGAGCGCTTCGAGCGGGGCAGGCCCTACGTCCTCGTACCGAACCACGCGAGCAACTTCGACATCTACTCCCTGATCCTGGCCCTCAAGGGCCGTTACTACCGGTTCATCGCCAAGAAGGAGGTCCTCTACCTCCCCGTATTCGGGTGGGCCCTCTGGGCCGGGGGCTTCCCCATCGTGGACCGGCGGAACCACGCCAGGGCACGGCGCACCATGGCCAGGCTCGCGGAGCGGATGCGGCGCACGGGGCTCAGCCTCATCTCCTTCCCCGAGGGGACGCGGAACAAGACGGACGCGATGCTCCTCCCCTTCAAGAAGGGCCCTTTCGTTCTGGCCCTGGACCTCCAGGCGCCCATCCTGCCCGTTTCCATACGGGGCGCCCGGAGGGTGCAATCCAGGCACGGCTTCTGGTTCAGTCCCGGAGAAATCACGGTGGTCTTCCACGAGCCCATCCCCACGGAGGGCTTGGGATACGAGACGCGCGACTCCCTGCGGGACCGCACCCGCGACATCATCCTCGAATCCCTCTCGGGGGCTGACTCATGATCCTCTACCTCGATCCCTTCATGGGCATCGCCGGCGACATGACCGTGGGGGCGCTCGTGGACGCCGGGGCCGACCGGGACGCCGTCCGCCGGGCCCTTTCCTCGCTCGGCGTCGAGGGCCTTTCCTTTGCTTTCGAAACCGTCACGCGCCAGGGCCTTCGGGCCACCCTCGCCTCCCCGCGCCTCCCCCGGTCTGAGTCTCACCGCCACCTCACGGACATCCTGGCCCTCCTTGCGCGGGCCGACCTTCCTCCAAGGGTTCGGGAGGCCGCCTCGGCGGTCTTCCGCCGGCTCGGGGAGGCGGAAGCCGCCGTCCACGGGTGCCCCGTGGAAAGGGTCCACTTCCACGAGGTGGGGGCCCTGGACGCGATTGCGGACGTGGTAGGGGCTTGCGCGGCATGGGAGGCGCTGGGGGCTCCGGAGGTCGAATGCGGCCCCTTGAACCTCGGCTCTGGATTCACCCGCATGGAGCACGGGACGTTTCCCGTTCCTCCACCCGCGGTGGCGGAGCTCGTGCGGGGCGTCCCCGTCTTCTCGGCGGGACCGGCCATGGAACGCACGACTCCCACGGGGGCGGCCCTCGCCGTGACTCTCGCGAGCCGATTCGGTCCCCTGCCCGAGGGACACGTGCGCGAGGTCGGGTACGGCGCGGGGACGCGCGATCCCGAGGGAGCGCCCAACGTTCTTCGGGTCTTCTGCCTGTCCAGGGGGCCCGCCGACAATCGGGTGGCCCTCATCGAGACGCAGATCGACGACATGAGCCCCGAACTCCTGGGCGGGGCCCTGGAGGAGCTGAGGGCCGGAGGGGCCCTCGATGTCTTCACCACGCCTATCCAGGCCAAGAAGCACCGGCCCGCGTGGCTCGTCTCGGTCGTCTCCCCGCTCTCGGAGACGGACCGCCTGGCGGACCTCCTCCTCGAACACACCACCACCACCGGCGTCCGGGTCTCCGAGTGGCGCCGCCGGGAGCTGCCGCGGGAGATCCGCACCGTGGACACGCCCTACGGCCCCCTGCGGGTGAAGGCCCTGACCCTTCCCTCGGGCAAGGTGCGCCTCCACCCCGAGTGGGAGGACGTGAAGGCCCTCGCCGAGAAGGCGGGCGTCCCCGCGCGGGAGATCGCCGAGGCGCTTGCCAGGTGGCTCCCCTGAGGTTCGTCCAGTCCCCCGGGACCTTCACGGTGGAGGAGATTCCCCTCTTCCCGCCCTGCGGCCACGGCTCCCACGTCTACCTGACGGTCCGCCGGGCGGGCTGTTCGACCCCCTTCCTGCTCGGGGAAATGCGCAGGCGTCTGCGCCTGGCCGAGGAGGACCTGGGCTGCGCAGGGATGAAGGATCGCGACGCCGTGGCCGTTCAGACCTTCTCGATCCCGTCCCGCCTTCAGAAGCAGGCCGAACTCGCCTTCGGCGAACTGGGATGCGAGGTCCTCTCCTCCGCCCTGCACACGCACAAACTGCGTACGGGGAAGCTGGCCGGAAACCGCTTCACCGTACAGGTGGAGGGGGGCGGAGGGGACGATGCGGAGGCGCTGGAGGCAGGCCTGCGGCGCCTCGATGCGGAGGGAATGCCCAACGCCTTCGGACCCCAGCGCTTCGCGGACCGGTCGGGGCTGGAGGAGGGACGGAAGATCTTCCTCGGCCATCGTCCCTCGGGGCCCTTCCGCAGGGCCCGGTTTCTCGTATCGGCCTTCCAGGCACTCCTTTTCAACGACTGGCTGGAGGCGCGGCGCTCCCGCGGGCTCCTCCCCTGGCCGGTGCCTGGAGACGTCATGAAGCGCCACGACTCGGGGGGCGAGTTTCCCGTGGAGGAGGTGGACGAGACGCTTCTCGCGAGGGTCCGGTCCCTCGAAATCTCCCCGGCCGGCCCCCTTTTCGGAGGGAAGATGGCCCGCGCCTCGAGGGAGGCCCTCCCGTTCGAGGACGAAATCCTCGCTCGGCACGGCCTTACCGCGAGGGACGTCTCCTTCGCCCGCGCTCCCGGCGCACGCCGTCCCATGCGCGTCCCCGTCGGGCGAGTGGAGTGGGTGCGGACCGACGGGGGAGCCGTCCTCTCCTTCACCCTTCCCCCGGGCTCTTACGCCTCCGTTCTTCTCCGCGAAGCGGGGATCGAGATCGTGCCTCCTGCGAGACGGGAGGACCCGGCCTAGCCTCCGTGCCCGGCGGCCGATTTCTCGGGGTCCCTTTCCCCGATCGCTACCTTTCCCGCCGTGGTCCCCTCCCGACCTCTCCCTTTCGCCTCCGCGCCATCGGGTCTACACTGAGGTCCCCTGCACCCGGAGGAACCCATGCCGACCATCGAATCGACGCCCGAATTCGTCACCCGCGCCTACGCCCGGATCTCCGCCAACCTGGAGGCGGCGCGACGGCGCCTGGGCCGTCCCCTCTCCCTGGCGGAGAAGATCCTCCTCGGCCACCTGGACGACGTGGAGAAGGCCGAATTGGAGCCGGGCAAGAGCTACCTGTACCTCCGGCCCGACCGCGTGGCCATGCAGGACGCCACGGCGCAGATGGCCATCCTCCAGTTCATGCAGTCGGGTCGGGATTCCGTGGCCGTGCCCACGACCGTCCACTGCGACCATCTCATCCTCGCCCAGAAGGGAGCGGCACCGGACATGGCCGCCGCCCTCGAATCCAACCGGGAGGTGTACGACTTCCTGGCCTCGGCCTGCAGGAAGTACGGCATCGGGTTCTGGAGGCCCGGCGCGGGCATCATCCACCAGGTCGTCCTCGAGAACTACGCCTTTCCCGGCGGCATGATGATCGGGACCGACTCCCACACGCCCAACGCGGGCGGGTTGGGAATGTTCGCCTCGGGAGTGGGCGGGGCCGACGCCGTGGACGTCATGGCGGGCCTTCCCTGGGAGGTCCTCTACCCGAAGCGCATCGGCGTGCGCCTGACGGGGTCGCCGTCGGGCTGGACCAGCCCCAAGGACGTCATCGTCCGCCTCCTGGGCATCCTCACCGTCAAGGGGGGCACCAACGCCGTCATCGAGTATTTCGGGCCCGGGTGCGCGGCCCTGTCTTGCACGGGAAAGGGGACCATCGCCAACATGGGCGCGGAGCTGGGCGCAACGACCAGCGTCTTCCCCTACGACGAGCGGATGGACGCCTACCTTCGAGGCACGGGGCGGGCGCCCCTGGCGGACCTGGCGCGCAAGCACCCCGAACTGCTCGGCGCCGACTCCGAGGTGGAGGAGAAGCCCGCCGCCTACTTCGACCGCCTCGTGGAGATCGACCTCTCCACCCTGGAGCCCCAGGTGGCGGGGCCGCACACGCCCGACCTGAGCCGGTCGGTGGGCGAACTCAAGGCCGCCGTGGCCAAGGAGGGTTACCCGGCGGGCTTGCGCGCCGCCCTCATCGGCTCCTGCACCAACTCCTCCTACGAGGACATGGGCCGCGCCGCCGAGGTGGCGCGGCAAGCCTCGCGGGCGGGGCTGAAGGCGGCGATCCCCCTCCTGGTCACGCCGGGCAGCGAGCAGATCCGGGCCACCATCGAGAGGGACGGCCAGATGCGAGACCTGGCGGCCCTGGGAGCCACCGTCCTGGCCAACGCCTGCGGTCCCTGCATCGGCCAGTGGAAGCGGAGCGACGTGAGCCCCGGCGAAACCAACGCCATCGTCTCCTCCTTCAACAGGAACTTCCCCCGCCGCAACGATGGAAACGCCTCCACCCTCTCCTTCCTCACGAGCCCGGAGGTGGTCGTCGCCTACGCCGTGGCGGGGCGCCTGGACTTCGATCCCCGGGCCGACGCCCTGAGGACACCCTCGGGAAAAGAGTTCCGTTTTGTCCCGCCGGCGCCGGCGCCGGATCTGCCCCCGGAGCGGTTCCTCCGCGACGAGGGCGGATACGTGCCCCCGGCGGAGGAGGGCAGCGCGGTGGAAGTAAAGGTGGCCCCCGGTTCCGAGCGTCTCCAGGTCCTCTCCCCCTTTCCCCCGTGGGACGGAAAGGACTTCGTGGAGCTGCCCGTCCTGCTGAAGGCCAAGGGGAAGTGCACTACGGACCACATCTCCCCTGCCGGGCCCTGGCTCCGCTTTCGGGGCCACCTGGACAAGATCAGCGACAACCTTTTCAACGGCGCGGTCAACGCCTTTTCCGAGAAGGTCGGAACAGGGGTGAACCAGATTTCGGGGGAAAAGGAGGTCCCTCTCTCCCAGTTGGCCCGAAGCTACAAGGCCTCCGGGAGGAGGTGGGTGGCCGTGGGCGACGAGAACTACGGGGAAGGCTCGAGCCGGGAGCACGCCGCCATGTCCCCGAGACACCTAGGGGCCGCCGCGGTCATCGCGCGATCCTTCGCGCGCATCCACGAAAGCAATTTAAAAAAGCAGGGCGTCCTTCCCCTGACCTTTGCCGACCCGAAGGACTACGACAAGGTGGAGGCCGCCGACCGGATCAGCCTGCTGGGCCTTGCCTCCCTCGCTCCCGGCAAACCCGTGCGCGCCCTCCTGCACCACGGGGACGGCACCGGGGAGGAGATCCGCTTGAACCACAGCCTCAACGCGGAACAGATCGCGTGGTTCCGCGCCGGGAGCGCGCTCAACGCGGTGAGGAAGTAAGGAAAAGGGAAAAGACGCGGGGGGACAGGGCAGGACCGGCCGGGATTCCCCCGAATTCCGGGACGGGCCTTTCTCAGAGAAGCGCCTTGGCCAGCACCTCGAGCGGGTGGAGGACCGGAATGCCTCCGAGGTGCGCCTGGTCCTGGATCCGGCACGAGCCGCAGGGGGTGACGACGGCCTCGGGGGCGGCGGCCCGAATCCGGGCGTAGAGGGGCCCGGCCACCGCCTCCGCGAGGGCGGCATGGCCCGCCTCTGCGCCGTGGGACCCCGCGAGGCCGCAGCACTCCTCCGTCACGTCGAGCAGGGTGAGGCCGGGGATGCGCCGCAGGAGGGCGACCTCGTCCCCGGCGGTTCCCAGGACGGCGGCGTGGCAGGGCGTCTGGTACACGACCCGGAGGGGAACCGGCCGAAGGGCCTCCGGGCGGTCCCGCATGCGGGCGGCGAGGAAGGTGAACAGGCCCGCGCAGGCCGCCGACAGCGTCTCCGCCTCCCGGGAGGGGAAGTAGCGCGCGTGCTCCTTGGACAGGGCGAGGAGGCAGGAGGGTGCCGAGGCCACGAGGGCGTACCCCTTCTCCACCCACGGGAGAAAGTTCCTGCGGATGAAGGCGGCGTCCTGGGCCGCCGCGTCGGGAAGGCCCCGGGCGAACTTGCTGACGCCGCAGCAGGCCTGGGCGGGGACCACCACGTCCACACCGAGGGCGTTCAGGACGCGCACGGCCAGCGCCGCTTCCCCGTCGGGGTTGTACGTGTTGCCGTAGCACCCGTAGAAGTAGGCGGCCCGGCCGTTGCCGTTCGACGGCGCGTCGAAGCGGTAGAGCCTGCCCGGATCGAATGCGAACCGAGGCGCCAGGGGAGGTGCCTTGAGATCCGTTCTCAGACCCAGGAGGGCCCCGCCCAGCACCCGGGCCACGCGCCCTTCGGCCAGGCGGACCGCCCCCGGGGCGGCCGTGTACCCGAAGGCCGGAAGGCGGGCCAGGAACCCGTCACGGAGCCGCTGGAGGCGCGGCGTGAAGGCCTCGCGGAAGGCCGCCGCGACGGGAGCCACGTCCACGCCCGTGGGGCAGTGGAGGGCGCACTGGGAGCATCCCAGGCAGGATTCGAAGATCTCCCGGACTTCGGGGCGGCGGGCCTCCCGGGGAGCCAGCTCCCCCGAAAGCAGGGCCTGGAGGAGATGGGCGCGACCTCGGCTCGAAGCCAGTTCGTAGTCCGTGGCCCCGGCCGTGGGGCAGAAATCCCGGCAGGTTCCGCATCCGTGGCAGCGCTCGGCCTCCACGGCCCAGGCCTCCTCCGAGAGGCGTCCCGGCAGGGCCGCGCGAGCGTAGGCCGGGTGGAAGCGGGTTCCCGCCTCCATGGGTTCGGCCTCCGCGGGGGCGATGATGCCGGGATTGAGGATCTCCTCGGGGTCGAGGGCCAGCTTGATCCGGCGGAACAGATCCGTAAGAGGGCCATAGATCAAAGGCAGGAAGGGCGTCCTCAGGCGGCCGTCACCGTGCTCCCCGGAGAGGGCGCCGCCCAGGGAGGCCAGAAGTTCGGCCACCTCCCTTGCGATCCGGGGCATCTCCCGAAAGTGGGCGGGGGCCGTCAGGTCCATGAAGGGGTTCACGTGGAAGTTCCCGTCGCCCGCGTGGCCGAAGATCACGGCCTGGATGTCCCGCGCCGCGAGGATCTCCGCAACACCCTTCAGGTAGGCCGGGATGGCCTGCGTGGGGACGGCCCCGTCCTCGATGAAGCGGACGGATTTGAGCCGCCCCCGGCCCCGGTTCAGAAGAGGGCTGGCGGCTTTGCGGAAGGCCCAGATCCTCGCCCGCTCGTCGGGAGTCGAGGCCCGCCTCTCCCCGACGGCCCCCGCCGCTTTGGCGGCGGCGAGCGCCGCGTCCATGGGGGCGGCGGCCTCCTCGGCGCTCTCGCCGTCGGTCTCGACGAGAAGAAGGCACCGGGCGGAATCGGACACGGGGAGGGGGAAGGCGCCGTACCCCATGCGGATGATCTGCAGAAAGGTCTCGTCGAGAATCTCCAGGGCCGACGGCCCCACCGGAAGGATGTCCAGGACGGCCTGGCCCGCCGTTGCCACGTCGGGAAACTCCAGGAGGACAAGATCCTGGCGCCGGGGCAGGCCCAGGAGCCCGAGGCGGGCCTCCACCACGATCCCCAGGGTCCCCTCGGATCCCACGAAGAGAGGGACCAGGTCGATCCCCTCCCCCGGCCCGAGGCAGTCCCGCAGGTTGTAGCCCGACGTGTTCGTCCGGCTGAGGGGCCACTTCCGGAGGATGTCCGCCCGGTTTTCCTCGATGAGCGCCGCGGCACGGCGCAGTGCAGGGTGGCCATACTCCGCCGGCGCCCGGAAGCCCCGGGAGAGGATCACGCGCTTCCCATCCGCGAGGAGGAGCGTGAGGGCACGGGTGTGGGCGAGGGTCGTTCCGTACTTCACCGACCGGGCGCCCTTCGAGTTGTCGGCGAGCATGCCCCCGAGGGTGCAGAAGTCCTGGCTGGAGGGATCCGGGGAGAAGCGGAGACCCTTTGCATTCAGCAGGCGGTTGAGGTCGGCCAGGACGACGCCGGGCTGGACAACCGCCTCCCGGGCGCCCTCGTCCACCGAGACCACCGAAGCCATCCACCGGGAGACGTCGGCGACAATCCCCGTGCCCACGGACTGCCCCGCCAGGCCCGAGCCTCCCCCTCTCAGGGTCACGGACGCGCCGGACTCCCTCGCTCGCTCGATGCCCCAGCGCAGGTCGGCCTCGCCCTTCGGGTAGAGGACCCCGGCGGGCCGGCGGGCGTAAATGCACGCGGCCCGAGAGTACACGGC
This sequence comes from uncultured Thermoanaerobaculia bacterium, assembly GCA_964589625.1. Classification (GTDB taxonomy): domain Bacteria; phylum Acidobacteriota; class UBA4820; order UBA4820; family DSQY01; genus JBFLVU01. The sequence continues at coordinate 36,038 of CAZPSH010000014.1, read as the reverse complement.
CCGGTGGGCGCTGTCAGTATAGAAGGCCCCTTCGGGGGGCGAGGGAACTTTCACGGCCGGCTCCGGTCTCACCTCAACGCGGGGGCGCCGGGGATGTTCCGACGAACCCCCGCCGACCACCGTAGCACAGGAGGGGCGAACGGCCATGCGCGCCCAAACTCCCAAAGGCCCGGCTTCTTGGGGGATTTGCCCCAGGTCGTCTGGATCATCCCAACCTCTTGCCAAACGACCTCGAATATGGTTTATTGGCGCGTCTGGGCACGCCGCTTGGGGCGGCCCGGTCTGGTTGGGTGGCTTTCGGCGATTCGGACCCTCGCGGATTCACCTGAGTGCCTTCCCCGTCTGCCGTCACGTCCGGATTATCGTGAAAGCGAAGGTGGAGAACATGGCGCAACTCCCGTCACGGGGAAACCTCCAGGAGGCCAAGACGATGCGTTTGGGCCAATGGAAAGGTCGAAGTTGGGGGAGCAGGGCGGCATGGCTCGGGGTGGCCCTCTGGCTGGGCGCTTCGGCCATCGGATGCTCCTCCCTCCGGGAACACCTCTTCATGAAGGACGCCGCGAAGGCCTACAAGGCCGGCAAGTATGAAGACGCCGCCAAGAACTTCGACGCCGCCCTCAAGATCAACCCCCGAAGGGCCGACAACTGGAAGTACCTGGCGTACTCCTACTGGAGCCTCGTCGAGCCCGGATCCAAGGCCCCCGAAGACGAACGTTACACGGACAAGGCCCTGGAGGCTTTCCGCAAGTACCTGGACATCGTGGGGAAAGATGACTACGTCCAGGACTACATCATCAACCTCTACATCAACCAGAACCGCCTGGAGCAGGGCGTGAAGTTCTACGAGCAGGAGCTCCGCAAGGACCCCAAGGACTCGCGCATCGTCCAAACCCTCTCCATCATGTACGGCAAGATGGGCAACTTCGAGAAGTCCCTCGAATACTCGAAGCTGAAGGCCGAGCTCACGCCCACCGACCCCAACGGCTGGCTCTTCATCGGCGCCCTCTGCTGGAACCGTTCGTACAACAACCAGGACCCCGACGAGAAGCGCTCCCAGATCGTGGACAGCGGGATGCAGGCCCTCGACAAGGCCCTGCGCCTGGACCCCATGAATTTCAACGGGCACCTCTTCAAGAACCTCCTCTTCCGCGAGAAGGCCAAGTTCGCCAAGAACGCCGCCGAGAACGAGAAGGACCGGCGTCTCAAGAGGGACCTCCTCGCCCAGGCCGACGAGTTCACCCGGATGGCCGACCAGGAGCGCGACATCGCCCTCGCCATCCGCAAGGGGACCTACAAGCCCGGCACCACGCCCCCTCCCTCGACGCCCTCCCCGGCCGCCGCTAACTGACGAGGTGTTCAATGTTTGAGGAATCCCTAGTCGAGACCAAAAAGCCGAAGCCGTCGAAGGTGAAGGTCTACTCCTTCCCGGTGGCGGTGGTGTTCCACGTAGTCCTCATCTCGGGCCTCGTCCTCTACAGCATCTACGCCCAGGACGTCCTTCAGCCCCCGCCCATCGTCGTTTCGTTCTTCAGCTCGGCGCCCCCGCCTCCGCCCCCGCCCCCGCCTCCGGCTCCGCCGAAAATCTCGACCACCAAGGTGCAGGCGCCGCCGCCCATCGATCCCAACAAGCTCGTGGCCCCGACGGTGGTGCCCGAGAATATCCCCCCCCCGATGCCCGCCGGCGCCGTGGGGGGTGAGGGCGGCGTCGAAGGCGGCGTCGAAGGCGGCGTCGAAGGCGGCGTCCTCGGCGGCGTCCTCGGCGGCGGGCCGCTGGGCAGCCAGGAGAAGAAGATCCTCCCCATGGGCTCCATCCGCCAGCCCAAGCTGGTCCGGCAGATCAATCCCACCTACCCGCCGGCCGCGCAGGCCATGGGCCTTTCGGGGCGCGTCGTCATGGAGATCATCATCAACGAGAACGGCGAGGTCGAAAACGCCCGCGTCCTGCAGTCCAACAACCAGATCTTCAACGAGGCCGCCCTGGACGCGGTCCGCAAATGGAAGTACTCCCCCCCAACGACCGAGGCCGGTCAGCGGGTCTCGGTGTTCTGGATCGTGACGATCAATTTCTCTGCGAGCAGGTAGGGTTGCGGTTGGTATTCGTCAGAAAGGAGTCCGCGCAATGAGTTTCAATATCATTGACCTCTGGCACGAGATGGGATGGCTGGCCAAGGGCGTGGCGATCTTGCTCGTCTTCATGAACCTCCTGTCCATCTGGGTGTTCATTGACCGGTACATCATCTTCCGTTCCGCGAAGAAGGAATCGCTCCAGTTCATCACGAAGGTGGGCGGACTCCTTAAGCAGAACAAGATCGACGAGTGCATCGATCTCGCCAAGAAGTTCAAGAACAGCCACCTGGCGAAGGTCTTTTCCGCCGCGCTCCTCGAGTTCAAGGCCGAGTCTTCCGCCAAGGTCGACTACAACGTGATCGAGGCCTCCCGGCGCGCCATCGAGCGGGCCACCGTGAAGACCGCCTCGGACATGAAGCGCGGCTTCGGCACCCTCGCCACCATCGGCGCGACGGCCCCCTTCGTCGGCCTCTTCGGCACCGTCGTCGGCATCATCAACGCCTTCCGCGGCATGGCCCTCTCCGGCTCGGGCGGCATTGGCGCCGTGGCCGGCGGCATCGCCGAGGCCCTCGTGACCACTGCCTTCGGCCTCTTCGTCGCCGTGCCCGCCGTGTGGTTCTACAACTACTTCACGGACAAGGCCGACCTCATTTCCATCGAGATGAGCAACTCGGCCTCGGAGCTGCTGGACCACTTCGTGAAGGTCACCGGCATCGAGGAGAAGTAGGTCTTTTCGGGAGGTCGCCATGAGCATGAACGTTGGCGAAAAGAAGAGTCTGAACGCCGACATCAACATCACGCCCTTCGCGGACGTGTGCCTGGTGCTCCTGATCATCTTCATGGTGGTCACCCCTCTGCTGCAGAAGGGCGTCCCGGTCAATCTCCCCAACGCCAGGAATCCCGAGGCCCAGCCCGAGAAGGAGAGCAACATCAACATCTCCCTCCAGGAGGACGGCAAGCTCTGGTACGGAGCCAAGTGGATCCCCGGCGACGTCCTCCAGGAGAGCCTCCAGGAGGACTACGCCCGGAACCCCGGTCGCGACGTGTACATCAAGGCGGACAAGCGCGTGGAGTTCGTCTACGTCAAGGACGTGCTCCGCACCGTCCAGTCGGTGGGATTCAAGGGCGTCGGGTTGGTGGCCCAGCACGTGGATGAAAAGGGCAATCCCGTCACCGGTAACGCCGCGGGGGCCGTCGCCTCCGGCACGGCGGGAAAGAGCTAAGGGAGGCGCGGTCCCATGTCGATGAACGTCTCCAAAGGCCACGGCGCCATGTCCGACATCAACGTGACGCCGCTGGTGGACATCCTCCTGGTGCTGATCATCATCTTCATGGTGATCACGCCCATCCTCCAGAAGGGCTTCACGACCCAGGTGCCCCCCAAGGCGCCTCCATCCACCAACCCAAGCCAGAGCAACGCGATCGTGCTGCAAATCGACGCCGGCAGCGGCATGTCCATCAACCGTCAACCCGTCACCCTGCAGGACCTGGGCGAACGGCTCGGCGCCATCTTCGCCACACGCGCGGACAAGGTCCTCTTCGTGGACGTGGACGACAAGGCCCCCTACGAATCCGTGGTGAAGGCCCTGGACATCGCCCGCGGCCCCGGCAAGGTCGAAACCATCGGGTTCGTCCTGAACTAACGTTGGGCCGCTCCAAACCGGCCTGAAACATTCTGTATCACTTCGAGGCGGAGGAAGCCCGGCCGGGTCCTCCGCCTCGGCCTTTCTACCGCGCTGATTTCTAAATCCTTTTCCCCGACTCCAATGGCTCCGGAAGGGACCCCGGACCCTCGAGGTTCGCGCCCGCGCGGGCTGGCCGGCGGGCAGGCGGGGCGTTTTCCCCTAGCCTTCTGCACAAAATGGGGGAATCTTTACCCGGGGCAAATGCATGTGCGACCATTTGCACAAGCGGCGAACCCGCTTGTGGTTCCAGGGGGGAACGCCTTTTAACCAGGTATTCGTTAGCCGTTCGGGAGGAGGAGTCGCATGAGTGGACTAGGCGTACTGATGGCTATTACCTTGGGAATGAGCGTGTTCGGCCTGCTCTTTGCCTTTTTCCTGGCAAAGTGGGTCCTCGCCAAGGACACGGGCTCGCCCGAGATGCGGAAGATCTCCGACGCCATCAAGGAAGGCGCGGAGGCCTTTCTCCGGCGGCAGAATTCCACGATCATCATGCTCGCGGGCGCCTTCGCCCTGATTCTCTTCATCGGATACGGGTTTCTGAGGAGCCACCGCGATTTCGACCCCGTCTCCACATCCCTCCAACTCGCCTTCTGGATCACCCTCTCCTTCGTTCTCGGCGCCTTGTGCTCCGTCATCGCCGGCTACGTGGGGATGTGGGTCTCCATCCGCAGCAACATCCGCACGGCCACGGCGGCGCTCTCCAGCCTCAATGACGCCCTCCGCATCGCCCTCCGCGGCGGCGCGGTCTCGGGCCTCCTGGTGGTCGCCATGAGCCTCCTCGGCGTGGCGGGTCTGTACGCCGTGATCAACGCCACTGGCGCCGTCGAACCCACCAAGATCCCGTTGCTGATCGTGGGCTACGGCTTCGGCGCCTCCTTCGTGGCGCTGTTTGCACAGCTCGGCGGCGGCATCTACACCAAGGCCGCCGACGTGGGTGCCGACCTCGTGGGCAAGGTCGAGGCCGGGATCCCCGAGGACGATCCGCGAAACCCCGCGGTCATCGCCGACCTCGTGGGCGACAACGTGGGCGACTGCGCGGGCCGCGGCGCGGACCTTTTTGAGTCCACGGCCGCCGAAAACATCGGCGCCATGATCCTGGGCGCCTCGCTGGCCGCCGCGGCGGACAAGGCGGGCATGGGCTTTTCCGCTGGCATCGTCGGGGTCATGATGTTCCCCCTCGTGGCCCGCGCCTTTGGTATCATCGCCTCTATCATCGGGATCATGTCGGTCCGGATGGACAAAGAAGAGAAGATGGACCCCATGCAGGCCCTGAACCGCGGCTACTACGTGGCCGTCGTTCTGGCCATGGCCGCCTTCGGTGGCACGAGCTACTGGCTGCTCAACAGCCCCGCCGCGCCGGCCGCCTGGTGGCACTTCTTCCTCTGCGGCATCCTGGGCGTCCTGACCTCGGTGGCCTTCGTGTACATCACGCAGTACTACACGGAGTACAAGTACCGCCCGGTGCAGTCCATCGCCGAGGCCTCCAAGACAGGCCCGGCCACGAACATCATCGCCGGCATCGGCGTGGGCCTCGAATGTACGTGGATGCCCGCCCTCGTCATGGGCGCCGCCCTCCTGGGCTCCTACTACCTCGGCGCCACCTCGGGCCTTCCCCACGCGGGCCTCTTCGGCACCGCCGTGGCCACCATGGGCATGCTCGCCACGGCCGCCTACATCCTGGCCATGGACACCTTCGGGCCCATCACAGACAACGCCGGCGGCATCGTGGAGATGTCCGAGCAGCCCGAGGAAATCCGCAAGAAGACCGATCGCCTCGACGCCGTGGGCAACACCACCAAAGCCCTCACCAAGGGGTACGCCATCGGTTCCGCCGGCCTCGCGGCCTTCCTCCTTTTCCAGGCCTACATGGACGAGGTGGCCCAGTACGCCGGTCAGGCCATGCACTCCATCAATCTTGCCAACCCCGTGGTCTTCACGGGCGGGCTCTTCGGCGCCACGCTCGTATTCCTCTTCAGCGCCATGGCGATTCGGGCCGTCGGATCTGCGGCCCAAGCCATCATCGCCGAAGTGCGTCGGCAGTACGCCAAACTCCCGCGCCTGAACGACATCATCCAGTTCCCCAAGGACTTCAAGCCGGACTACGGCGCCTGCGTGGACATCGTCACCAAGTCGGCCCTGCGGAAGATGGTGGCCCCGGGCCTCCTCGCCGTCCTTACCCCCGTCGTCGTTGGCCTGGTCTTCAAAGTCTTCATAACCGAGGAGAACAAGCTCATCGCCGCCGAGGCGGTCGCCGGCCTTCTCATGGTGGGGACCATCGCCGGCATCCTCATGGCCCTTTTCCTCAATAACGGTGGCGGCGCCTGGGACAACGCCAAGAAGTACATCGAGTCGGGCGCCCACGGCGGCAAGTACCTGATCGGTGCCGACGGCTCCAAGTCCAAGAACCCCACCCACGGAGCGGCCGTGGTGGGCGACACCGTAGGCGACCCCTTCAAGGACACGGCGGGCCCGTCCCTCCACGTCCTGATCAAGCTCCTTTCCACGATCACCCTGGTCCTCGCCCCCCTGTTCATCTGAGCGGGGCCTGGCATTTGACAGCGAGCGGCCCGCCTAATGGGGGGCCGCTTCGCGTTCGTGCGCTCCTGGTCTTCGGGATGTCTCAGGAATCCTCTTCCGACAATTGGGCCCGTTCCTGGTGGATGAGGTCTTCCCTCCGGCAGAAGCGGTAGGCCTCCAGTACGGCATCGAAGGCTCCCTCCACCCGTCCGCGGCCGGTCAGTTCGTAGTCGTGGGAGGGCGCGTACAGCTCCACCCCTTTGGACTCGGGGTCCTGCTTCTCCCGAAGGGGCTCTTCCTCCACGAGCCGGGCCCCGGCGGGCAGATTCCGAAAGAAAGCGAGAAAGCGGGCTCCGTGCTCGCGCGAGTAGACGCGCAGGGAAAAGCCGAAGCTGGCCCCGGCCAGGGGCCGCTGGTGGCGCAGGGTCATGGGGCGGCCCGCCGCCGCCGACTCGCCCAGGGCCTCCGTCACGCCGTCGAGGGCGCCCTCGGGCACGGCCACATGAAGGGTGTCCTGTTCCGGATTCAAGAGTTCGCGGATCTTCTCGCGGTAGGGCTCACAGTCGAAGCCCTCCGCTTCCAGGTCCACGAGGTTCCCGTCCAGGCCCTTCCCCAATAGGTACCCCCGGAGGAACCCGAGGTCCCACCCCTTCGGGCCGTCGATCACCAGTTCCCAGTACTTGGCCGCCATGGCTGAGCCTCCCGTTCAGAAGAAGATAAGCCCGATGCCCACGAAGAGCGGGATCAGGACGGGGATGGACCACTTGAACATGTAGCCGAAAAAGGAGGGCATGTCCACGCCCGCCTCTTCGGCGATGGAGCGCACCATGAAGTTCGGGGCGTTGCCGATGTACGTGTTCGCTCCCATAAAGACGGCTCCGGCGGCCACCGCCTTCAGGTACACGACGTTTTCCGAAATCAACTGGGGTACGGCCAGGGCTTCGGGCAACCCCGGATAGAAGCGCCCCAACTGCATGTTGAAGAAGGTGAGGTAGGTCGGGGCGTTGTCCAGGAAGGACGAGAGCCCCCCCGCCGCCCAGAAGAACTGCCACGGCTCTTTCACGGACCGGATCAGGAAGGCCAGGTGGCCCTGCTCGCCGGCTTTCAAGATAGCCAGGGCTGGGATGATGGTGGCGAAGATCCCGGCGAAGAGGATGGCCACTTCACGGATGGGCTCCCATGTGAAGCCGTTGTCGTCCCGGAGCGCCTTCGGAGTAGCCCACAGGGAGAGACCCCCCATGGCCAGAATGATGGCATCCCGCACGAGGTTCTGGGTCTCCATGTGGATGCCGAGGAGGGAAAACGCCCCCGGCCGCCAGAAGCCGGAGAGGAGCACGCCTCCCAGAATGCCCCCGAGGAAGAGGAGGTTCACGAGCCCGTCCACGCGAAGGGGAACCTTTTCTCCGCCCTGGCCGGCCTCGGCCTGCGGATCCTCCTTTTTGTAGTAGTGGCGGTCCAGCACGTAGAAGAGGACCAACAGGACGGCGGAGGCCGCGCCCATCACGGGAAGGAGCTTCATCGTCCAGAAGAAGGGAACGCCGTGGAGGAAACCGAGGAAGAGGGGCGGATCCCCAAGGGGCGTGAGGGAACCGCCGATGTTGGCCACCAGGAAGATGAAGAAGACGATCACGTGGACCTTGTGCCTCCGCGCCGCGTTGGCCCTCAAGAGAGGGCGGATGAGGAGCATGGCCGCTCCCGTGGTGCCCGTCCACGAGGCGATCAGGGTCCCGATGGCAAGGAGCGCCGTGTTGACGCCCGGAGTGCCCGCCAGGGTGCCCCGCACCACGATCCCGCCGGAGACGGTGAACAGGCCCCACAGGAGGATGATGAAGGGTACGTAGTCAATAAGGAAAATGTGAAGCGTCTCGTGGCCTGCCTCTCCGCGGAAGGCCAGGAGAAACGGGAGCAGGAACAGGAGTCCCCAGGCCAGGGAGACTTTGGGATAGTGATGGTGCCAGAAATGGGGGGCCAGAAGGGGAAACAGGGCGATGGAGAGGAGGATCCCGACGAAAGGCAGGACCGACCAGAGGGGGAGTACCTCCCCGATGGACCGGTGCCCCTGCGCAGCGGGCCCTCCTTCGGAGGCGAGCCACCCTGTAGTACTAAAGGCCAATACCGTCAGAACCAAGATCAGGAGAAGGACCCGGGATCGGACCCGTCCCTCCTCCTTCCCTTCCGATGACGCACGTTTCCCGCGGACGTCGACCATGCCTTCCTCCATTGCGGGCCGGAGCCCCCCCAAGAAGGGCTCCATCATAGCAATGCCCGCCCCGGAGCGGGAGCAGCCAGTGGATGTTCCTCCCGCCATGGAGCCGGCTGACGGCTGCGCGACACCCGAGGGATCGTGCACGACGATACGCGCCCTGCATGAAGTCAGGTTTCGAGGGCCTTCGGCCTGAAGGCGAAGGAGGCGCCCGTCGTTCCCATCGCGCCGCCCCGAGAGCTGTTTACGAGACGAGGATCCTCCTCCCCTCCCCCTCCCGCCGGGTCCATTTCATCTCGTCGAGGAACACCAGGAGGGGCATGGCGTACTTGCGGGTGATGCCCAACAGGTCCTTGAAGTCGGGCACGGCGATGAGGGGCGACTTGTCCCTCCCCCACGCGGCCAGGGTCAGGCGGAGGGCGTCCAGCGTGGCGGGAGTAATGAAGAAATCTCCCCCAAAGCGGCGCAGGCGGGCTTCCGAAACGAGCAGGGGCAGAACCTGCCGCACCGAGGGACCGAAGGCCTCCTCCAGCTCCTTGCCGGTCTGGACGCGCGTGCCGGCCTCGGTCAGCCTCTGCAAGATCCCGTCCCAGGCGGCCCGCTGGGGCGCGGTGAGGGTCACGCGGTGGCCGGCGGGGCGCACGCGGTCCCCGTCCAATTCCACACGCCCGAGCGCAACCAGGGCCTGAAGGAGCGCTTCGCAGCGGGCCGGCCCAAGCATCCGGCTCCACCGGCCCAGGAGCTCCTGGCGGGGGATCGAATCCACGGGCGCCTTGCCCTCGTGGCGCGTCTTCAGCCAAGCCGAGGCGCGGTCGAGCCACCCCGAGGCCTCCCCGGCATCGAGCCACCAGGTTCCTCCTCCCCATTTCACCAGCGTTCCCGCCTTCTCTCCCGCCGCCGAGAGGGCCTCCAGGCGCTCGGGCGTCACTCCCAGCCGCGCCACGCCGTCCCTAGGGGAAAGCCCGGCGGGACCCGCTTCCACGAGCATGGCCCCCAGCGCATCCCTCGCCCGCAGGGCCTCGCCCACGGCGCGGTCCCGCCCGCGCCGCCATCGCGCACGGCGCCGGGCCGGCAGGAGGACCTCGCCGCCGGCCACGGTCCGCGCCGGGGAGGGAAGGCGGAGGATGAACCGGTCCTGCGGCCAGGCGCACACCTTCTCTGGGCACCGAAGCTGGGCGAGGCCCTCCTCTCCGGGTGCCAGCGCAGCCGCCTCCGCGAGGTGCACGTGGGCCTCCACCTCCTGGGTGTGGAGGTGGAGGGTGCAGACCGCCCCCGTCTTGAGGGGCCTCTTCGCCGAGGGCAGGACGGCCAGGCTCACGTCGAGGAGGTGGGTGGGCCACACCGTGCCGGGCCGGCCCAGGAGGTCTCCGCGCCTCAGCTCCGCGTGGTGGATGTCCGAAAGGTTGACCGCCACCCGCTGGCCCGCCCGAGCGGACTCCACCGGCTTGCCGAAAATCTGGAGCCCTCGCACCCGGCTCTCCGTGCCCGCGGGCAGGACCTCCACCGCGTCCTCCACCTTCACGGACCCGTCGATGCACGTCCCCGTCACGACCGTCCCGAAGCCCTTCACGGGGAAGGTGCGGTCCACGGGAAGCCGAAAGGGCCGGTCCGCCGGCGGTGCGGGGCAGAGGGAAGCCTCCCGAAACAGGGCCTCCCGGAGGGCGTCCAGGCCCTCTCCGGAGGTGGCGCTCACGGGGACCACGGGGAGGCGCCCGAGGCCGTGGGCATCCAGGAATTCGGAGATCTCCAGGAGGGCCAATTCGCGCGTTTCCCCGTCCACGAGGTCCACCTTGTTCAGGGCCACGACGCCGCGGGACACGCCGAGAAGCCCGAGGATTTCCGCGTGCTCGACCGTCTGGGGCATAACCGACTCGTCCGCCGCCACCACGAGGAGGCAGAGGTCTATGCCCGTGGCCCCGGCCAGCATGTTCTTGATGAAACGCTCGTGGCCCGGAAGATCGACGAAGTGGAGGGTTCCCTCCGGGGTCTCGAGGGTGGCGAATCCGATGTCCAGGGTGATGCCCCGGCGCTTTTCCTCCTCCCACCGGTCCGCGTCGATTCCCGTGAGGGCCTTCACCAGAAGGGTTTTTCCGTGGTCGATGTGACCCGCCGTCCCCACCACCACGTCCCTCATGGCGTTCCCTCCCGAGCCCTTCCGACCCCCTCGCTCACAAGCCGAAATACAGACAGGGCGGTGTCCCCGTAACGATACGCCTTCCCCGCCTCGAAGCCCGCGGGACACGCCAGCGGGGACTTGGCGGCGGACTCCACGACCAGGATCCCCGGAGGAACCCAGATCGGGAAGTCGGCCAGCCGACGGAGGAGATCCGGCCAGGCCCGGTCGGCGTAGGGCGGATCGCAAAAGGCTACCCCCACCTCGGCCCCTTCCTCCGAAAGAATCCTCAGGGCCTTCTCCGAGGACACGGGCAGAACGCGGCACAGGCTTCCGACCCCCAGCCGTTCGACGTTCTTCCGGAGCGCCGCCAGGGCCCTCGCGCCCTTTTCCACCAGAACCGCGCCCGAGGCCCCCCGGCTCAAGGCCTCGAGGCCCACGGCCCCCGTCCCCGCGTACAGGTCCAGGAACGCCACGCCGGCCACCCGCGGGCCCAGGATGTCGAAGAGGGCCTCGCGGACCATCTCCGACGTGGGCCTCACGTCCATGCCCCGCGGCACGTCCAACCTCCGCCCCCTCAGATCCCCGCCCACGATCCTCAAGTTGACTCCCTCCCGGACAGGCCCGTATTATAAGGAATATCGAACCGTCCTATAAGGAAGGGCGGCCCCTCGTAAAGGAGTGCGTCATGGGAAGCGTGAACAAGGTCATCCTCCTGGGCAACCTGGGCAGGGATCCGGAGCTTCGCTACACCCCCAATGGCACGCCCGTGGCCAACTTCACCCTCGCCACCAACGAGGTGTGGAAGGACAAGGAGGGGCAGAAGCAGGAGCACACCGAATGGCACCGGGTCGTGGTCTGGGGAAAGCTCGCCGAGGTGGCCGGCGAGTACCTTAAGAAGGGCCGCCAAGTCTACATCGAAGGCGGCATCCGAAGCCGCACCTACAAGGACAAGGAAGGCAACGACCGGACGGCCACCGAGATTCGGGCCGACAGCCTGGTCATGGTGGGCCGCCCCGAAGGCAGCTCGGGAGAGGGCGGGCGCACCGCCGCCGAAGCTTCCCCCGAGTTCAGCGACGACGACATCCCCTTCTGACGGCCGGGGTTCCCTTCCCCTTCCGCGCGGGAGACCCATGGACGAGATCGCGACGCTCGATGCAGGAGGCGACGCGAACAGAGCCTACGTGGTCCTGTCCAGATCCAGGAAGGCCGCGTGGTGCGTGGACCCCTCCTACACCGCCACCGCCATCCTCGCGCTCTGCCGCGAAGAGGGGTGCCGCCTCACGGACGTCCTTCTGACACACACCCACGGTGACCACACCGCCACCCTGCCCGAGCTGAGGGCCGCCGCGGATCCGCGCGTGTGGGTCCACCGGCAGGAGCGCGCGATTCCCGCCGGGGCCCACTTGATCGAAGCGGATGGGCCCCTGCCGGGCCTGCCGGAGGTTCGCGCCCTCCACTCTCCGGGCCACACGCCGGGAGGGGTCTGCTACCTCTACGATGGGGCGATCTTCACCGGGGACGTCCTCTTCGTGGACTGGGTGGGCCGCGCCGACCTTCCGGGCGGCGATCCGCGGGCGCTGTTCGAAAGCCTCTCCCGTCTGAGGTCCCTGCCTTCAGGACTGCTGATCCACCCCGGCCACCACTACGGCGCGGTGGAGAAGAGGACCCTGGGGGAGGAGGCGGTCCTCAACAAGTTCCTGGCCTGCACGGAGTACGGAAGGTTTCTGGAACTTCTGCCCGAACTTACCTCTTGAGCGGGGCGGCCCCGTCAGGAAACGGGCCGGACCGTGAAGTGGGAAAGTCGCGGCGTCTCGGCCGCCTCGAAGGTGATCCCCGCGGGGAAAGCGTACCGCTCCCGGTTTTCCTCGATGAATCGAACCACTTCCAGCGAGGCGGTAACCACGGCCTTCTTCGGCGCGTGGCGCCCGGAGAGCGTCTCGGCGATCATCTGGGCGGTGCGCCAGGGGGCGGGGAGGCGGCCCCGGCCCTCGCAGCAGGGGCAAACGCTCGTCATGACCCGGTCCAGGTTCCGCCGGCTCCGCTTCCGGGTCATCTCCACGAGGCCGAATTCCGAGATATTGAGGATCCTCGACTTGGCCCGGTCCCGTTCCAGGGCCTCGCGAAGCCGCCCGAAGAGAGCCTCGCGGTGGGCCTTCCGGGTCATGTCGATGAAATCGATGACCAGGATTCCCCCCAGGCCTCGAAGGCGGATCTGCCTCACGATTTCGTCCACCGCCTCCATATTGATGGCGAAGGCCGTCTCCTCGAGGGAGCGCTTCCCGGTAAAGCGCCCCGAGTTGACGTCGATGGCCACGAGCGCCTCCGTGGACTGGATCACGATGCACCCGCCGGACCGGAGCCACACCCTCGCCCGCAGGGCCTTGTCGATCTCCTCCTGAATCCGGAAGTGCTCAAAGAGGGATCCCGGCTTCCCCGGCCAGAGGTGCACCTTCTCCTGCGGATGCCCCATGGAAGAAAGCAGGTCTCGCGCCTGCTCCGCCGCGTCCGCATCATCGGTGAGGACCTCCCCGTCGGCCCTCAACAGGACCTCGCGAATCAGGCGCGCCACCAGGTCGGCCTCCTGGTGGAGGACCGCCGGGGGCTCGGCCCGCTGACCGCGCAGGCGGACGAGGGCCCACTGGTCGAGCAGACCCTGCATCTCCTGGGCGAGGTCCTCTTCCGCTGCACCCTCGGCGGCGGTGCGGATGATGAAGCCGCCCGGAACCCTGGCCTTGAGGCGCCGCACGATCTCCTTCAGGCGGGCCCGCTCGGCGCCCGATATCTTCCTGGAGACCCCCACGTGCTCCATGTAGGGTAGATAGATCACGTACGACCCAGGCAGGGAAATCTGGGTGGAGAGCCGCGCGCCCTTCGCCCCCATGGGCTCCTTCGTCACCTGGACGAGGATCCCCGACCCCTCCTTCAGATCGCGGATGGAGGGGTTCCGGAACCTCCCCTCGATTCCGTCCGCGTCGGCAAAATCGGGCAAGGGGCCCATGTCCCCTTCGTAAAGAAAGCCGTCCCGGTCGAGCCCCACGTCCACGAAGGCGCTCTCCATCCCTGGCAGGACCCGACTCACCCGCCCGAGGTAGAGGTTGCCCACCAGGCCGTCGAGATGGCGGGGCTCCTGTTGGAACTCCACCAGAAGGCCGTCCTCCAGGACGGCCACCTGCGTCTGCCAGACATCGCGCGTGATCAGGAGTTCCAACTTCATGGCTTCGGGTTGAGGAAATCCGGCCTCCCTGCAAGCCCTCATTGTACCCACCCGCCACCCCGTTGGGAATATTCCTGCTTCACCGCGCTCCCGTCGCGCAAGAGATCCCCCCCGGCCAGCCCCCTTCCCCCAAGCCTCTTTCGCAGGGCCCGCGTGGGTTTTTCGGCAGCCTGATAAGGGCAGGAGGGAAACGCCGCACCTCCGGAGGACGCGATAAGACGGCGGTCCCCATTGGGGGGCCGCCGCCTCCTTTTCCAACAAACGCGGGTGCTTCCGCTACTTCTTCTTGGAGGAGCAGGCGCTCCGGCTGGGGCACGCGCCGCAACCGGTGGCGGCCTTCGCGCCGCCGGTCGCACCCACCACTTCCTTCAACTTGGATTCGCCTACCACGGCGCTCACCACCTTGGCCAGGGCCTCGGGATTGGTCTTTCCGGGCTCGAAGGTCACGCTGAAGAGCCCCTGGTCCATGTCGGCCTTCGCCTTGATGACGCCCGGCTCCTTGGCAAGGGCGCCCGCCAGGTCCTTGACTACCGTCCCCTGGGACAGCTTGGCGACTTCGAAGACCGCCGTCTCCTGGGCGGCGGCGGGCGCCGGATCGGCGGCGAGGACCGCACCCGCCAGCATCGTGGCCGAAAGCAACAGGACCCACACGCGCAGATTCCGCATCATGTTCTCTCTCCCTCTCTGAACTACGGTGCCCCGGGGGACGCGCTCCCCGTCCCCTCCGGAAGGGGCTTCCCGTCCATTTCTATCACGCGAAAGCGCCCGAACCAAATCTCCCCGGTGACGGCGTCGAAGTCGGGGCCTTCAAGGGCCTCCCGGATGGCCTGGGGACCGGTGACGCCCGGATCATAGGTGACCCGGATCTCGCTTCGCGAGGCGTAGGCTTCGGCGCTCCCAAGGCCCTTCAGGCCGAGGAGGTGTTCGAAGGCCTTCTCCGCGGTGTCGCGGCACTTCACGCCCTCCACCAGGAAGGTCGCCGTCCGGTTCGGGTTCCGTCCGCCCGCCGCGAAGTCCCGCGTGAGCGTGGGGACGGCGAAGAACCGGGCGGACCCCAGGCCCAAAAGGGCGAAGAGGACCACAAGGGCGGGCACGGCGGCCTTGGGAATTTTCACGGCTTGAGCCCCTCCAGGCGCAAGGTCAGGGTTTCTCCCGCCGGGCAGGCGTCGGCGCAGGCCAGACAAAGCGTGCATTCCCCGGACCGCACCTCGGCGGCGGTGGAGACCTCGATGGCGTGGGGGCAGGCCCGGTCGCAGGCCCGGCACGCCGTGCAGGTCTCGGCGTCGCGCCTCAGCCGCAGGCGGCCCGCCGCCGAGAAGGGCCAAAGGGCCAGGCCGAGGGGACACAGGTAGCGGCACCACGCCATGGGCACCGCCACCGCCGCTGCCAGGAAGAGCGCCATGAGCAAATAGCTCCACCAACGCACGTCGTGGCCGTGGAAGCTGAACAGGACGTAATAGGGGTCGTAGCCTCGGAACACCAGCTCTCCCGTTCTGTACGTGAAGTACAGCACGACGCCCAGGACGGGCAGCCGGAGCCAGCGGAGAACCCGGTCGGCGCGGCGCGGTGGCTCCCAGGCCCGGAGCGGAGCACCCGATGCCTCCTTCCGGCCCCTTCCGAGGAGCTTCTCCCCGAGGAGGCCAAGCCATTCGGAGACGGCGCCCACGGGGCACACCCAGGAGCAAAAGGACTTCCGCGCCACGAAGGTGAGCCCCAGCAGCGCCACGAACAGCGCCAGGTTCAACTCCCCGGCCGCGCAGGTGAAGCGCTGGTTCGTGACGAAGGCGTAGGCCGTTTCGAGTCCGCCGAAGGGGCAGTACTTCTCCACGCTCCCGAGAAGCCATCCCCGGCTGTAGGCCAGACCCGCCATGGCGGCCGCGGCCACCAGGGCCGCCTGAAAGAGCAACCTCGTCCGTTTCAATCCGGTCTCCCATGGCCGGGGCCCCGCCCCCGCAAGGGTTTCAGGCTACCAGCCCGGCCCCTCGCTGTCAACGGTCCAGGCGCCCCTTGGGCGTCGTTTGGGCGGGCGGCGGGGCGGTGCGGGGCGCGAACTTGAGACCCAGGCGCACGAGGGAGAGGCGGTCTCGAAGGGGCTCAGGCACGACGGCTTCCACCAGGTCCTTGAAGCCGCCCTGGAGGAGCCGCACTTCGATGCGGCCGTCCTCCACCTCAAGCCCAACGACTCGGGCCCGGAGGTCGAAGGTGCGGGTCTTCCCTTTTCCCTCCCGGGTGACGGGCCACGCCTCGGCGTCCCGGAAGGCCTCGGCCCTCCTCCGGATCTCGGCCCGCCCCGCCTCGTCCAGGGCACCGAACCCCACCTCGTATACCTGCAGGGAGAGTTCCGAGAGTGCGGGCGACCCCTCGGGCACGGGAAACAGCCGCTCGGCCAGGATCCCCGTAGGGAGGGTGGCGGCGAGGCGCCCCAGGAAGAGCCCCCGGTCCCCCACAAAGGCCGTGAAGTCCATCCACTCCTCCCGCCCGGCCACGCCCAACGGGAGGGGCGCGCACAGCTCGATCTTGGGCATGGGATGATAGCCTTGGGAATAGGCCAGGACGGCGCCGGCGCGGCGCATGGCACGGACGAGGGCCTCCGTGAGGTCGAGGTGCCCCAGAAACACGGCGGGCCCCTCCTTACGGAACCGGAGCCGATGGCGGGAGGGCGCCGGGGCGGGGGGGCGTGGAACCGAGGCGGGCTCCTGGGGGAGGGCGCGGGCGAAGACGCTCGCGAGGCAGTCCTTGGCGAAGGGGGCGCAGCCGTGGCAGGCTTCGGGGCCGCAGGTCTCGGTCGTCTCCCCGGCGAGAGCGCGCTCGCGCTCCCGCCACAGGAAGGAGCGCGTCACGCCGACGTCCACCACCTCCCACGGGAATCGCTCCTCCCGGCCGCGTTCCCGGTGAAGGTACACCTCCGGGGTCAAGCCCTTCCGGGAGAAGGCCTCCTTCCAGAGGTCGGGCCGGAAGTGCTCGGTCCAGGAGTCGAGGCGGCACCCCAGCCCGGCGGCCTCCTCCAGAACCTCCGCCAGCCGGCGGTCCCCCAGGGAAAAGGCCCCTTCCAGGAGGCTTCCCTCCACGTCGTGCCACCGGTACTGCACGGGGCGGCGGAGGAGGGACTTCAGCCTGGACTGCTTCTCCCTGAGGGAGTCGGGGTTCTCCATGGGGAACCACTGAAAGGGGGTGAAGGGCTTGGGCACGAAGGAGGAGGTGGAGACCGTCACAACCGGGTTTCGACAGCCCGAGCCCTTGGCCGTCCGGGCGGAAAGGTCCGCCAGGCGCGCGATGGCGTCCACATCCTCGGGGGTCTCCGTGGGCAGTCCGATCATGAAGTAGAGCTTGAGGACGCTCCATCCCGAGGAGAAGACCACCGTGACGGCGTTCTTCAGATCTTCCTCGGAGATCTTCTTGTTGACCACGGCCCGCAGGCGCTCGGTCCCGGCCTCGGGGGCGATGGTGAAGCCCGACTTGCGCCCCGCCGAGAGAGCGCCGACGAGTTCCCGCGTCAGGCTGCTTACGCGGAGGCTGGGCATGGCGACGCCCACGCCCCGGTCGGCGGCCTCGGCGACGATGGACCGGGCCAGGCGTTCGATCCCCGCGTACTCCCCGGCGTTCAGACTCAGGAGGGTCACTTCGTTGAATCCCGTGGACTCGAGACCGCGGACTACCGCGGACCGCACCGCCTCGGCGTCGCGGTCCCGCTGGGGGCGGTAGATGTACCCCGCCTGACAGAAGCGGCAACCGACGGCGCACCCCCTGGAGAGTTCGAGGCTGTAGCGATCGTGGATCACCTCGTGGTGGGGAACGATGACCTTGGCGGGAAAGGGGAAGGCGTCGATGTCCCTCAGGAGGCGCCGCCGGACGGGGTAGGGAATCCCCTCTTCCGCGGGTCCCGTCACCACTTCCATCCCCTGGGCCGGGTCGCGTCCTGTGCGGTAGAGCGCCGGAACGTACGTCCCTTCCACGGATGCCAGGGCGCGCCACACGTCCCGCCGGGGGCGTCCGCGGGTGGCGCGGACGGCCTCGCAGAGGTCGAGGATGCCGTCCTCGCCGTCTCCCACGAAGATCCCGTCAAAGAAGGGGGCCAGCGGTTCCGGATTCACGGCGCAGGGGCCGCCGGCCACCACCACGGGATCTCCGGGCCCCCGGTCGGCGGCCCTCAGGGGGACGCCTCCAAGGCGAAGCATGTGGAGGATGTTGGTGTAGGTCAATTCGAACTGCAGGGTGAAGCCGACGAGATCGAAGTTCTTGAGGGGCCTCCCCGATTCGAGCCCGTAGAGGGAAAGCCCGCGGGATTCGAGGGCCTCCTGCATGTCGGGCATGGGCATAAAGACGCGCTCGGCCCAGACGTCCTCCCGTTGGTTCAGCACCCCGTAGAGGATCTTGAGGCCCAGGGTGCTCATGGCGATCTCGTATACGTCCGGAAAGGCGAGGGCCACGTGGAGCAGGCCCTCCCGCTCCTCCTTGAGGACCTGGTTCACTTCGCCGCCCGTGTAACGGGTGGGTTTGGACACGGACCTTAGAAAGCCCAGCTCCACGACCCGCTCGCCCTTTCCATCCGGACCGCCGCGCCCGGAAACAGCGCCTCAACATAGCACATTTTGCCCCACGCCCCGGCCCCGGAGCCGCAAGTCCCTGGCGCGGTCCGGCGACTGGAGTAGAATGGGCGCCGAGGAGGGCTCGGGAATGACCGCCCGGAAAGACAAGAAGCGCGCGTACCACAAGGAAACCCGCCTCATCCACGGGGACTTCCACTCGCCACACTGGGACTACCGGGACCACATCGTCCCCCCCATCTCCGCCTCGGCCGCCTATCGGTTGGAAAGCGCCGAGCGAGGCGCCCAGGGGTTCCTGGCGTTCGCCAACCCGGAGCTCAACCGCCATACCCAGCCCCCCATCTACATTTACGACCGCCTCGACGAGCCCAGCCGCTCCATGCTCGAGGACAACCTGGCGGCCGCCGAGGAGGGGGAGTGCGCCGTCTGCTTCGCAACCGGGATGGGGGCCATCACGGCCAGTTTGGGCGTTCTCGCCAAAGCGGGCGACACGGTCCTCGCCCACCGGACCATGTACGGCTGCACCTACTCCCTCATGGCCAATTGGCTTCCCCGCTTCGGAATCACCGTGAAGTTCGTGGACATGAAGGACGTGGCGGCCATCGAGCGCATGATGACCGAGGAGGTGGTGGCCCTCTATTTCGAAACCCCTAGCAACCCCATCCTGGAAATCGTGGACCTCGCCTCAATTCGGCAGGCCGTGGACCGGGCCAACGCCGCGCGGAATCCCAAGAAGCGCAAGATCTTCGTCGTCGTGGACAACACCTTCGCCACGGCCTTTTGCCAGCGCCCCATCACCCTGGGGGCCGACGTGGTGGTGGCCTCCCTGACCAAGAACGTGGGAGGCTTCGGGACGGACATGGGCGGCGTATGGGTGGGCCCGCGCCTGCTCGAGCCCGACGTCCTCCTCTTCCGCAAGGACTTCGGCGCTCCCCTCGCCCCCAAGGACGCCTGGCCGCCCCTCGTGTACGGGCTTCCGACCCTCGCCCTTAGGTCCCGCCAGCAGATCGAAACGGCCACCAAAGTGGCCCGCTACCTCGAGGGACACCCCGCGGTGGCGAAGGTTCTCTACCCGGGACTGCCGACCCACCCCCAGCACACCCTTGCCCGGAAGCAGATGCTCGATCCCGACGGAAACTTCGCGCCGGGCATCATGATCTACTTCATCCTCAAGGGCACCCCCGAGCAGGCGCGGGAAAACGGCCGGAAGATGATGGACCACCTGGCCGACCACGCCCTATCGGTGACCCTGGCGGTCTCCCTGGGACAGATCCGGACCCTCATCGAACACCCCGCCTCCATGACCCACGCGCCCCTTCCCGTGGAGGCGCAAGTGGCCGCGGGCCTGGACCCGGGCGGGATCCGCATCAGCATCGGGATCGAGCGCGCCGACGACATCATGGCCGACCTCGAGGAGGCCCTCTCGGCCCTCTAGCAGGCTGGTGAACGAATCGCTTCGACCGCGAGTTCCTCCACAGCCCGCCAGGCCGCGTTTCCAGGGTCCCTCCCCGGTACCAACTTCGTCCCCCGAAGGTGGTCCTCCCGTACGCGCGCCCCTTTCGGCACGGCCCTCCCCGCCGGGTCTTCCGTCTTGACCCTTTCCTGACGCCCGCGCGCCCCTCCTTTGCACCTTCTTGACGCATCCGGACCCATGATCTGCGTGGATGTAAGGAGGAAGGCCCCGTGGACGCCGCGCTGATCGCCTTGATCCTCGTCATCTTCTACCTTCTTTGGTCCCTTGTGGACGGCCTGGACAGGCTGTAGGCCGAAGCCATGATCACCATCCAGACCGTCGCGGTTTCGCTGGTAGGGCTACTGATCATCTACTCCCTGCACAGGTGGGGGAAAAGGGGCTGGGAGGAATGGTCCCGCGAAGATCCCGGAAACAGGTGGAGCAAGCCATGAGCGGAATGCAGGCCCTGGGAGCGGCGGCGGCCGCCGTCCTGCTCGGTTACCTCCTCTTCGCCCTCCTCAAGCCCGAGAGGCTCCAATGACCACTGCGGGCCTTCTCCAGATGGCGCTCCTCGTCGGCCTTCTCATCGCCCTGGCCAAACCTCTGGGCGCGTACATGGCCCGAGTGTACGACGGAGGGTTCCCAGACCCGGACGGGCCGTTCGGCCTCCTTGAGCGCCTCCTTTACAGGGCATGCGGCATCGACGCCAGGAGCGAGATGGGCTGGAAGGAATACGCCAAGAGCATGGTCCTCTTCCACCTCGTGGGCCTGCTGGCTCTCTACGGGCTCCTGAGGGCCCAGGCCTGGCTTCCGCTCAACCCCCTGCACCTGAAGTCGGTGCCGCCGTTTCTTGCCTTCAACACGGCCGTAAGCTTCGTGACGAACACAAACTGGCAGAACTACGCCGGCGAGGGCACGCTGAGCCACCTGTCCCAGATGGTAGGGCTCACGTCCCAAAATTTTCTCTCTGCCGCTTCAGGGATGGCCGTCCTCGCGGCCCTCGTCCGCGGCTTCGCGCGGCGGCGCTCGGACACCCTCGGGAACTTCTGGGTCGACGTCGTGAGAACGGTCCTGTACGTACTTCTGCCGCTGTCGCTCGTCCTTGCCCCCGCATTGGTCTCCCAGGGCGTTGTTCAGACCTTATGCGGATCCCTCGTCGTTTCTCCGCTCGAGTCGGAGCACCATGCATCCGGGGCCAACGCGCCGGATGATACGGCACCAATCGGATCCGAGCGGGTGCCCGACTCTCCCGGGTCCGGATATGTGATCCCTCTCGGGCCCGTGGCTTCCCAGGTGGCCATCAAGGACCTCGGAACCAACGGCGGTGGGTTCTTCAACGCGAATGCGGCCCATCCCTTCGAGAATCCGACGCCCCTCTCCAATTTCTTGCAGATGCTGGCCATGGGGATCATCGGCGCGGGACTCTGCTTGACCTTCGGTATCGCCGTCGGCGACGCCCGGCAGGGATGGGCCGTCTTGTCGGCCATGCTCGTCCTCCTCGTCCTCCCCATGGTCTTCTGTGTTCAGCAGGAGCGGGCCGGGAATCCTCTCCTGATGCGTCTCGGGGGCGAAACGGGCGCCGCCCCCATTCTCCCGGGCGAAAACATGGAGGGAAAGGAAGTCCGCTTCGGAGCAACCGGCTCGGCCGCGTGGGCCTCGCTCACCACGGCCACTTCCTGCGGCGCGGTGAACTCCATGCATGATTCGTACACACCGTTGGGGGGTCTCGTCCCCCTGTTCCTCATGCAATTGGGCGAGGTGGCCCTTGGCGGAGTGGGTTCGGGGCTGTACGGCATGCTCCTCTTCGTCGTGGTGGCGGTCTTCGCCGCGGGCCTCATGGTCGGGCGCTCCCCCGAGTACCTGGGCAAGAAGATCGAACCGTACGACATGAAGATGGCCTCACTCGGAATCCTCTCCATGCCGCTCGTGGTGCTCCTCGGGACGGCTGTGGCGAGCGTCACCGAGGCCGGCGCGGCGGGCCCCTTGAATCCGGGCACCCGTGGCTTCAGCGAGATTTTGTACGCCTTCTCCTCCTGCGGAAACAACAACGGCAGCGCCTTCGCGGGCCTGAGCGGCGACACCCCTTTCTACAATGTGGCCCTCGCCCTGGCCATGCTCGCAGGCCGATTCCTCGTCAAGATTCCCGTGCTCGCCCTCGCGGGCTCGCTGGCACGCAAGAAGGTCACCCCCGCAAGCCCGGGTACCCTTCCCACGGATTCGCCGCTGTTCGTGGCCTGGCTTCTCGCCGTCGTGGTCATCGTGGGCGGGCTTACGTTCTTTCCGGCGTTGGCCTTGGGGCCCATTGCGGAATACGTGACCCATTTCAAGTGATCGCGCGACAGAGAGGACGCCGATGAGCCACCCCCGACGCCACGCGCCCCTGTTCGATTTTCTCCTCGTGCGGCGGGCACTGTTCGACTCGCTCCTGAAGCTGTCTCCCCGCCAGATGGCGAGGAACCCGGTGATGTTCGTGGTGGAGGCAGGCGCCGCCTTCGCCACTCTTCTCGTGGTGCAGACCCTTTGGGAACCCGGGGAGGCCCCCCTGCCGTACGTTCTGGCCGTGGCGCTTGGACTCTGGTTCACCGTGCTCTTCGCCAACTTCGCGGAGGGCTTGGCGGAAGGGCGCGGAAAGGCCCAGGCGGCCGCCCTCAAAAGATCGCGACGCCAGGTCCCCGCCAAAGTCCTGGCCGAGGCGCGCAAAGGATCCCCGTACACGCTCACCAACTCCGCCGAACTCAAGAGGGGCGAGGCCGTTCTCGTTGAAGCGGGAGACGAGATCCCCTGCGACGGCCAGGTCGTCGAGGGCGTCGCCTCCGTGAACGAGGCGGTCATCACCGGCGAGAGCGCTCCCGTCATCCGCGAAGCCGGCGGAGACCGGGACGCGGTGACCGGCGGAACCCTCGTCCTGTCAGACTGGCTCGTCGTCAGAGTCACGGCGGATCCCGGGCAAACGTTTCTGGACCGGATGATTTCCCTCGTGGAAGGGGCAAAGCGCCAGAAGACCCCTACGGAGATCGCCCTGGACATCCTCCTGGCCGCGATGAGCATTATCTTCCTTCTGGTCACCGTCACGCTCCTTCCCTTTTCGCTGTACGCCGCGCGCTCGGCCGGGGCAGGGGCGGTGGTCCCGCTGGCCACCCTTCTTGCCCTCCTGGTGTGCCTCCTCCCGACCACCATCGGTGGCCTTCTGTCGGCCATCGGCATCGCCGGCATGGACCGCCTCATCCAGGCGAACGTGATCGCCCTGTCTGGAAGGTCCGTCGAGGCGGCCGGGGACGTGGACGTCCTCCTCCTCGACAAAACCGGGACGATCACCCTCGGGAACCGCGAGGCCGTGGATCTCGTCCCCGCCGCCGGCATCACCGAGGAGGCCCTTGCCGATGCCGCCCAACTCGCCTCTCTCGCCGACGAGACCCCCGAAGGCCGGAGCATCGTCGTGCTGGCAAAGGAGCGCTTCGGCCTTCGGGGGAGGGACCTGCGCGCGCTGGGCGCCACCTTCGTCCCCTTCAGCGCCTACACCCGCATGAGCGGGGTCAACCTGGACGGAAGGCAGATCCGGAAGGGGGCGGCAGACGCCTTGGAAACCCACGTGGCGGAGTTGGGCGGTGCGGTGCCGGAGGATGTGCGGAGCGCCGTGGATCGTGTGGCCAGGGAAGGCGGAACCCCCCTCGTGGTCTCGGACGGGCCGGCGGTGCTGGGCGTCGTTCACCTGAAGGACATCGTCAAGGGCGGGATCCGCGAGCGATTCATGGAGTTTCGGCGCATCGGCATCCGCACGGTGATGATCACGGGGGACAATCCTCTGACCGCGGCCGCCATCGCCGCCGAGGCCGGCGTGGACGACTTTCTCTCCGAGGCGACGCCGGAGACCAAGCTCTCCCTCATCCGGGACCTCCAGTCCAGGGGCCACATGGTGGCTATGACCGGAGACGGCACCAACGACGCCCCGGCGCTGGCGCAGGCGGACGTGGCCGTGGCCATGAACTCGGGCACCCAGGCGGCCAAGGAGGCGGGAAACATGGTGGATCTGGACTCGAACCCCACGAAACTCCTGGAAATCGTCTCCATCGGGAAGCAACTCCTCATGACCCGCGGGGCGCTCACCACCTTCTCCATCGCCAACGACCTCGCGAAGTACTTCGCCATCCTTCCCGCGGCCTTCGCCACAACCTACCCGGGACTCGCCGTCCTGAACGTCATGCACCTGGCCACTCCTCGGAGCGCCGTGCTCTCCGCCGTCCTTTTCAACGCCCTGATCATCGTGGCGCTCATCCCTCTGTCCCTGCGGGGAATCGAGTACCGGCCTTCCACCGCCAAGGCGCTCCTGGGCCGCAACCTCCTCCGGTACGGCTTGGGCGGCCTGGTCCTCCCCTTTCCCTGCATCAAACTCATCGACATGGCCCTCGCGGCCCTCCACCTGGCGTGAGGCGGCGGATGAACCGGAACGGGTTATCTGCGGTGCTGACCGTCGGAGTCCTGACCCTCCTGACGGGGGTGGCCTACCCTCTGGCCGTGACGGGCCTGGCGGCCCTGGTGTGCCCCCGCAGGGCTTCGGGGAGCATCGTCCTCCGCGGGGGCCGCGCGGTCGGCTCGTCCCTGCTCGGACAGCACTATTCGGATCCCGCCCACTTCTGGGGCCGGGACTCGGCGACCCTTCCCTTTCCCTGCAATCCCTCCCTCTCGGCGGGTTCGAACCTCGGGCCGGCGAACCCCGCCCTCCTGACCGCCGTGGAAAGTCGACTCGAGGCCCTGCGTGCGGCTGACCCGGAGAACCCCTCGCCCGTCCCCGTGGACCTGGTCACGGCGTCGGCGAGCGGACTCGATCCTCACATCAGCCCCGACGCCGCCTTCTTCCAGGTCCGCCGCGTTTCGAAGGCCCGGGGCGTATCCGAGGAAGCGATCCGCGCGCTGGTGGAGGCCCGCGTGGAGGGACGGACGTGGGGAGTGTTGGGGGAGCGCCGAGTCAACGTGCTGGAATTGAACCTGGCTTTGGACGAGCGCTACCCCTGAGGGGCTTCGCCCCCACGTGGCATAATGGGGACGTGATCGCGGGCGACGTGGAGGGCGAATGGACGACCGGCCCGACCCGGACGAACTCCTGGAACGGATCCAGTCCGACGAGGTCCGATCCCGGAGAGGGCGCCTGAAGATCTTTTTCGGGTCCGCCCCGGGCGTGGGGAAAACCTACGCCATGCTGGAGGCCGCCAGGGCCCGACGATCCGAGGGGCTCGACGTGGTGGCCGGGTGGGTCGAAACCCACGGGCGCAGAGAGACGGAGGCGCTTCTCGAGGGACTCGAGCGGATCCCCCCGAGGGTCCTCAGCTACAAGGGAAAACAACTCGCGGAATTCGACCTGGATGCCGCCCTCGACCGCAGGCCGGCGCTGGTCCTCCTGGACGAGCTGGCCCACACCAACGCCCCCGGGTCGCGCCACGCCAAGAGGTGGCAGGACGCCCAGGAGCTGCTCTCTGCAGGCATCGGCGTCTACACGACGCTCAACGTTCAGCACCTGGAGAGCCTTCACGAAGCCGTGGCCCAGGTCACAGGGGTCTCCATTTCCGAGCGCGTGCCCGACACGGCCTTCGAGGAGGCGGATGAGGTCGAACTCGTGGACTTGACGGCGGACGACCTGATCCTCCGCCTGAAGGAGGGGAAGGTCTACTTCCCCCAGTTGGCGGAACGTGCGCTGGAGAACTTCTTCCGGCCGGGCAACCTCATCGCCCTGAGGGAGATGGCCCTTCGAAAGACGGCGGACCGGGTGGACGTGCAGATGGAGCGCTACCGCAAGGACCACGCCGTCAGCGAACCCTGGCCGGCCAAAGAGAGAATCCTGGTCTGTCTGGGGGCTAGCCCCTACGGCCAGCATTTGGTGCGATCTGCCCGGTCCCTGGCGGCGCGGCTCCGGGCGGACTGGATCGGCCTCTACGTCGAGACCTCCTCCCACGATCGAATTCCCCCTGCGGACCGGGAGCAGCTCCAGCGGACGCTCCGGCTGGTGGAACAGCTCGGCGGAAAAGCCGTTACCCTATCGGCCGAAAACACCGTCGAGGAGATCCTGAACTTCGCCCGGTCCAGAAACGTCACCAAGATCCTCCTGGGGAAACCCCCGCGCGCCGGGTGGTGGCGACTCTCCCGCCGCAGGTTCGTGGAGGACCTCATCCGGGAGAGCGAGGGCTTGGACGTCTACATCTTGGGAGGCACCGCCCACGAGCGGCTGGAGAGGCTTCACCGATTCCGTCGCCCGGAACGACGATCTTGGAGGCCCTACGTCAAGGCCGCCGCCGTTGTGGCTCTATCTGCCGTCGCCTCGGGCCTCCTCTCTCCCTTCGTGGAGCCCACGAACCTCGCCATGGTCTTCCTGCTCGGCGTGATCCTCGTGGCCACGAGGCTCGGAACGGGCCCCTCCGTCTTCGCCTCCGTGCTGAGCGTGGCCCTGTTCGACTTCGTGTTCGTCCCTCCCCACTTGACTTTCCGCGTGAGCGACTCGCAGTACCTCATCACCTTCTCCGTCATGCTCGCGGTGGCCCTATTGACGAGCAACCTGGCCGCCCGGGTGCGCCGGGAGGCCCGGAGGGCTCGGGAGGCTCAACGGCGGACGGAGGCCATGGCGGAGCTCACGATGGACCTTGCCAGGGCGCGGGACGCCAAGGCCGTGGCCGACGTCTCCGTTCGGCACCTCTCGGGCCGTTACGGCCTCCCCTGCGCCGTCTTCCTGCCGTTGCCCGATGCCCCGATCGAGACCGTTTCCTCCAGCGACGCGTCCTTCGCCTACCGGGCAAGCGAGATGGCCGTCGTGAAATGGGTCCTGCAGCGGGGATTGCCGGCCGGACAGGACACCGATACGCTTCCGGGAAGCGAGGCGCTGTACCTCCCGCTGAGGGCCTCAGGCGAGGTGCTGGGCGTCCTGGGAGCCAGGCTGCCCAAGGACCGGGCTGAGGAGCCCTCGGAGGTCCGTCACCGAATCGAAGCCGCCTCGAACCAGACGGCCCTCGCGCTCGAGAGAGCCCTCCTGGCGGAACGGGCGCGGAAGGCCCAGATGGACGCGGAGTCGGAGCGCTTGCGCAGCGACTTGCTCAGTTCGCTCTCCCATGATTTTCGGACGCCGCTTGCCTCCATCGTCGGCGCCTCCAGCTCCATCGCCGACGGCAATTTGAAGCCCGAAGAGGTTCGGGAGCTGGCCCAGTCGGTTTACGACGAATCTCTCCGCCTCAGCCGGTTCGTCGCCAATCTGCTGGACATGACGCGCCTCCAGGCGGGCTCCCTGGCATTGAACCGCGAGCCCCAACCACTGGAAGAAGTGATCGGCGCCGCCCTGGACCGGGTCAGAAACCGCCTAGAGGGGAGGGAGATCCTGCTGGACCTCCCCGAATCCTTGCCCATGGTTTCCATCGACGCCCGGCTCGTGGAGCACCTGTTCATCAACCTGTTCGAAAACGTGGCCCGCCACGCGCCGAAGGGCCCCGTGGAAATCCGGGCGACGGCCTCGGAAGGACGGGTGACCGTCACCGTGGCGGACAGGGGACCGGGGCTCCCCAAGGGAGCGGAGTCGCACGTCTTCGAGAAGTTCTTCCGGGCCTCCGAGCGCGTGGAGGGAGCGGGGCTGGGCCTCGCCATCTGCCGTGCCGTGGCCGAAGCCCACGGGGGCGCCATCCGGAGCGCAAACCGGTCTGAAGGCGGCGCGGCTTTCGTCGTGGAACTACCTGAGGCGGGCCTTCCTCCACCGGATCCCCCGCCCCGCCCCCCGGGAGCCCACTCATGAGCCCCACGCTCCCCCTTGTCTTGCTGATCGAGGACGAGCCCGGAATACGGCGGTTCCTTCGCGTCACCCTGTCGAGCAGCGGGTTTCGCGTGGCCGAGGCGGCCTGCGCGGAGGACGGGTTGAAAAGGGGCGCGGCGGATCGTCCGGACCTCGTGATCCTCGACCTTGGCCTTCCCGACCGGGACGGAATGGACGTCATCCGGGACCTTCGGGAGTGGACCGCCGTTCCCATCCTGGTCCTCACGGCCCGCGAATCGGAGCGAGCCAAGGTCGAGGCGCTGGATGCGGGGGCCGACGACTACCTGACCAAGCCCTTCGGGGCCGCCGAACTCCTGGCGCGCCTCCGGGTGGCTTTGCGCCATGCCCTGCGCGCGAACGCGCCGCAGGAACCCGTGTTCGCGACGGGGGACCTTCGCATCGACCTCGGCGCGAGGGTCGTCACCGTGGCGGGCCGAGAGGTCCACCTCACCCCCATCGAGTTCCGGCTCCTCGTCACCCTTGCGAAGCACGCGGGAAAAGTCCTTACACACCGTCAGCTCCTGAATGCCGGATGGGGGCCGGAATACGACTTTCAGGCCCATTACCTCCGGGTTTACATGGCCCAGCTCCGGCGCAAAATCGAAGCTTCTCCCGCCAATCCCCGGTACCTTCGCACCGAACCCGGCGTGGGGTACAGGCTCGTGTTCGAGGGTTGACGGGCCCGAAGGGCGGCGCTCGGGGCTCGCCCCCGTGAAGCGGTCTCCCCCGCCGAACCCGCGGGAGGATGCGGTGCCGCATCGCGGACCGGACCCCCGAGAGAACGCGGGGGAAGGGTTTCGCGTTGCCGCTCTTGGCTCAAACGCCTATAATGGGCCCATGACAAAGGCATGGACTTTCGATCCGGCCGCGGGACGCTGGCTACCGTGCCCCGACGACCCGGCCCTTCGTGGTGCGCTGGAGGAGGCGGGCCTGCAGGGCGACGCGGCGGTCTTCCCCCCGCTGTGGGATCATCACGGGCACCTTCTCTGGCTCGGGTCCCTCCTGGAGCAGACCGACCTGCGCGGCAGCGCCTCCGCCGGGGAGGCCGTGGACCGGCTGGTGTCGGCCGCGGCAGGAATCCCCCCCGGCTCGTGGATGCGGGGCTTCGGCTGGGACCAGAATCTCTGGGGCGGCGAGTTCCCTGACCGGGATCTCCTGGACCGTCGCCTGCCCGGCGTTCCGGTCCTCGCGAACCGAATCGACGGCCACGCAGGATGGGTGAGCACGGAGGCCCTGCGCCGGGCCGGGATCGCCGAGGAGGCAACGGATCCACCGGGAGGGCGGTTTCTTCGCCGGGAGGGCCGCCTCACGGGAGTCCTCCTGGACCGGGCCATGGAACCGGTGGAAGGGGCGGCGCGGGAGACGGGTCGGGAAACGCTCGAACGGCGGTTTCTGGCGGCCTGTTACCACCTCAGGTCCCTGGGTCTGTGCGGCGCCACCGACATGGGGCTGGAACCCGAGCATGCGGCGATCCTCTCCGACCTCGACCGATCGGGCCGCCTCCCCATCGCACTCGTCGGATACCTCTGGGCCCGGGGCGGGGCCCTGCCCTCCGCGGATTTGCCACCGGGCAAGGCCTTCCGGCTCGCGGGCCGGAAGTTCTTCACGGACGGCGCCCTGGGCAGCCGCGGGGCGGCGCTGCTGGACGACTATTCGGATGCGCCGGGCGAGAGGGGCCACCTCCTCTGGGAGTCGAGGGACCTCGAGGAGGCCCTCCGTCGGACCGCCGCCGACGGCATGGAGGCGGCCGTCCACGCCATCGGCGACCGGGCGCTGGACCAGGTCCTCTCGGCGGCCGAGGCGGCGCGGATCGGTCCCCTCCTGCGGGTGGAGCACGCCCAGGTGGCCCCAGCCCGGGCCGTCGAGCGGATGGCGCGGTTGCGCCTCCGCGCATCCCTCCAGCCCTGCCACCGGCTCTCGGATGCGGCTTGGGCGCCGGCCCGCCTCGGCCCGCGCTACGCCGACGCCTACGCCCTGGGCCGTTTCCATCGAGCCGGAATCCCCCTCCTCCTCGGAACGGACTTCCCCATCGAGGAGCCCGACCCCGCGCGCACGCTCTTTGCGGCGCTCAGCCACCGGGAGGGCGAGGCCCTCACCTGGAGCGAGGCCCTGTCGGCCTGCCGCCCCCCGGAAGGCCTCGGCGGCGCCGGCGCGCGCCCCGCGGCGGAACTCCCCCCCGGAGCGGATCCCCGCAACCCCTCCTGGCTTTCGGGAGCCCGCATCGCGGCCCTTCCGCTGGACGCGCCCCCGTGAGCCCCCTCCCGGACGAAGACCTTCGCCGGTTGAGGGCCTGGATCTCGCACTCCTGGGGCCTGGAGGCCCAGGAGTACCGGGCTTCCTTTCTAGAGCGCCGGCTCGCCCCGAGGCTCAGGGCCACGGGAATCTCCTCCATACGGGAGTACGTGGAGCACGTCCAATCCCACCCCGCCGAGGCCCGAGCCTTCCTTGGCAAGCTCCTCGTTCCCACCACGGAGTTCTTCCGCAATCCCGAGGTCTTCGACCGCCTGCAGGCGGCCCTCGCCGCGCGGGCGGGGCGCCCCGGTTGGGAAACCCTCCGAATCCTGAGCGCGCCAAGCTCCACCGGAGAGGAGCCTTACAGCTTGGCGATCCTCCTTGAGGAGCGGGGGCTGAAGGGGCGAATCCTTGCCGCAGACCGCTCCCGCGCTTCCCTGCGATCCTTGATCCGGGGGGAGTATCCGCCCAGAGCCCTCCGGGCGTTGAACGGAAAGCGGTTCTCGCGCTATTTTAGGGCGGAGGAAGACGCGGTCTCGGTGGCGCCGGCCCTTCGGCCCAGGGTATGGGCCGTCTGCGCCGACTTGACCCGGGGCCTTCCGGGCAGGGGGTTTCACGCCGTGGTTATGCGGAACCTCTTCATCTATCTGACGGAGGAGGCCCAGGCCCGAATCCTCCGGGAGGTCCACGGGGCCCTCGTGCCGGGGGGATTGCTCGTGCTGGGGAGAGTGGAGGCGCCCGCGCGCGCCTGTTCAGGGATGTTCGCCGTACTGGACCGGGAGGCCCGTATTTACGAGAGGGCGGGGAGAGCCGAATGAAGCTGAAAATCGGTCTGGCCTTCATCATCATCGTGTTCGTTCCGCTGATCTTCGGCATCTTCCTCGACACCATGACGGCCGTCGGCCAGTGGCAGGGGATGTGGCTCAAGATCTTCGCGGGCATTCTCGTGGCGGCCTTCTCCGCCCTCGTCGTGACGCGGTTCTTGACGCGCCGCCTGACGGACCTGGCCGAGGTGAGCCAGCACCTGGCCGAGGGCGACCTCTCCCAGCAGGTCACCTTCGAGGGCTCCGACGAGGTGGGGCTCCTGGCCCGCTCCCTCAAGACCGTCGTGACGAACCTCCGGGAGATCGTGAGGCAGGTCCAGAACAGCACGGCCCTCATGTACGACGCCGTTCAGAATCTCACAGTCTCCACCACCGAGGTGACGGCCTCCACGGCGGAGGTGGCGGGGAACATCCAGAACATCGCCAAGGGCGCAGAGACCCAGGTGGCTTCGGTGGAGCGCGCGGCGGAGGCTACCCAGCGGGTGGCCGCGTCGGCACAGGCCATCGCGGAGAAGAGCCGCGGCGCCGAGGAGAGGGCCGTGTCCTCCGCGGGCCGGGCCGCAGAAGGGGCGTCCGCGGCGGAAGAGGCCAACCACGCCATGGGCGACCTGCTCGTCCACGTGGAGAACTCGGGGGGCCAGATCCGCACCTTCCAGCAGCACTCCATGGAGATTCAGAGCCTGGTGGAAGGGATCTCCACCCTGAGCCACCAAACCCACATCCTGGCCCTCAACGCGGCCATCGAGGCGGCTCGGGCCGGCGAAGCCGGCCGGGGGTTCGCCGTGGTGGCCGAGGAGGTGAGGCGCCTCGCGGAAAGCACGCGGGACCTGGCCGCCCAGATCGCCCGCCTGTCCCAGGACATCACGGGCAGGACCCAGGACGTCGTGCGGAGGATGGAGCAGATGCAGGAAACCTCCCTTCTGGCCCAGCGGCGGACCGGAGCGGTCGCCGAGTCCCTGGCGCGCATCACGGCCGAGGCCGCGGAGACCCGCGAGGCCGTCCGGGGCATCACCCGCGAGGCGGCGGACCAGGCCCGGGGGGCCGCCTCCTTGAACACGGCCATGGAGGAGATCCAGGCCGTGGCCACGGACAACGCCGCGGGCACGCAAGAGGTCTCGGCGGCCACCGAGGAGACCACCGCCAGCATGGAGGAGATCAACCAGCAGGCGAAGGCGCTCATGAATGAATCCAACCGCCTCCGGTCCTTGGTGGAGAGGTTTCGGCTATAATCGGGCTTGGGGCGCTCGGCCCCGGAGGACGAATTGGAGAGACTCATCGTGGCCCGCATCGGCCGGCGGTACGCGGGGTGGCTCACGGGCCACCTCTCGGATGTGCGTCCGATGCCCGCCTTGGCCCCCCTCCCCGAGCCCTATCCCCTCCTCCTCGGCACGGCGTTTCTGAGCGGGAGGTTGGTGACGGTGGTGGACACCTTCCCCCTCATGGGAGAAGATCCCGAGGCCACGGAGAAAGGTCTCCTGCTCCGGCTGGCTCCGCCGCACGATCACATCGGGTTCCCTCTGCCTGAGATCCAGTCCGTTCTCGACTACTCGGACCTCCGTCTTCGGGACGAGAGCGCCGAGGGAATCTGGGCGGGGCTGTACCCGTGGGAGGACGCCTGGGTCAACGTGGTGCACCCTCCCGCCGTGGCCCGGGAACTGGCCCGGTCCATGGCGTCCGCCATCCATCCTCACGTGCCGGGGAGAGACCATGCCTCATAGGGTCCTGATCGTCGACGACGCCATGTTCATGCGGGCCATGATCCGGGACATCCTCGTGAACTCCAGCCGCTACGAGGTCGTCGGGGAGGCCGCCAACGGGCAGGAGTGCATCGAGCTTTACGGCAAGCTCCGGCCGGATTTGGTGACCATGGACATCGTCATGCCGCAGATGGACGGCATCGAGGCCACGCGGGAGATCTTGAAGACGGACGCCCGGGCCCGGGTGGTCATGTGCTCGGCCCTGGGACAGGAGGCGCTGGTCATCGAGTCCATCGCGGCCGGCGCCAAGGACTTCATCGTCAAGCCCTTCTCGGCGGAGAAGGTGCTCAAAGTCCTGGACGCCGTCGTTTCCGCGTGACGGCGCTCCGGCCGCGGCCCGATGGACCTCGACAAGTACCGCGAACTTTACCTGTCGGAGAGCCGGGAGCACCTCTCGCGCATGAGGGGGCTCCTGGAGGGTCTGCTCAGGGGGTCGGGAATCGAGTCGGTCCACGACCTCTTCCGCCACGCCCACTCTCTGAAAGGGATGGCGGCCTCCATGGGATTCACGGCCACCGGTGACCTGGCCCACAGCCTCGAAAACCTGTTCGACCTCTGGCGAAAGGGCGCCCCTCCCCTCCGCGACCAAGTGGAGGCCGCACTTCGCGCCTCCGACGCCCTGGACGCCCTCCTGGACGCCGTCCGGGACACGGCCTCCGACGAATCCGCGGCCCCGGCGGCCGCGGCGGCCATCGAAGGTCTTCGGATTCCCGATCCGCCCGACGCGCCCGGCCCACGCCTTGGCGCACCGCCCTCCGCACAGGCGGCACCGCCCCTTTCCCCCGAGGCCCCGGGGGCGGTTCGTCTCTCGGTTTCCATCGACGGGGCTTCGGCCCTGCCGGCGGCGCGCGTCCTGGTCGTGGCCCAGAAGGTCCGGGAGGTCTTTCCCGATGCCCGCATGGAGCCGGACCTGGCGGCCCTCCAAAAGGCCAACGGGCGGCAGGTGCAGTTCCACCTTCCCGAGGACCCCCGTGTCCGTGACCTGGCCCGAACCGTCGAGACGCTTCCCGAGGTGGCCGCCGTCTCGATCCAACGATCTCCGGCCGGTGAGCGCGCTCCGGACGCCGCCATCCTCCGCGACATCCGGGTACCGGCGAGGGATCTGGACGCCCTCCTGAACCAGACCTCCGATCTCCTCCACGGCCTCAACCAGTTCGAGGCGGGACTGGGAGAGTCCGGCCGCAGGACGCACGGACTCTGGCTGGATGCCCACCGGGCGCGCCTCGGCCGCCTCTACGACCAGGTTCTGACCATCCGCCTGGTCCCCTTCGAGCCCCTCGTGGAGCATCTTCAGCGCACCGTGCGGGAACTGGGGGGCCGCCTCGGCAAGCGCGCCCGCCTCGAAGCCGCCGGAGCGGACGAGAAGCTCGACCGGGGGCTCCTGGAGCGGCTGAGGGATCCCCTCCTCCACCTGGTCCGGAACGCGCTGGACCACGGCATCGAGGACGCCGCCGGGAGGGCCGCCGCGGGCAAGCCCCCCGACGGGACCCTCCGAATCGAGGTGCGCCGGGACGCCGAGGCGCTCCTCGTCACCCTTGCAGACGACGGCCGGGGGATCAACGCCGAAGACATCCGCCAGGCCGCCGTCGAGCGCGGAATCCTCACGGCCCCGGAATCGGCGCTCCTCGACGAGGCCCGGCTCTTCGACCTGCTCACCCTTCCCGCCTTCTCGACCCGAAGGGAGGTCACGGAGGTGAGCGGGCGCGGCGTGGGCCTCGATGTGGTCCGAACGGCGGTGGAGTCTCTGGGCGGGCACCTGGAGATTCGGAGCGTGCCGGGGCGTGGGAGCGTGTTCACCCTCGTCATTCCGTCGGCGGTGGCGCTCACCCGGGTCCTGGTTTTCGCGTGGGATCCCGGCGGGGCGAGATTCTGTCTGCCCGCCTCCCAAGTGTCCCAGATCTACCCCCTTTCCTCCCACGCCCTGACGTGGTCAGGCAGCCGCCAGCTGCTGGTGGACGGGGAGTCCCTCCTTCCCGTCCTGCCCTGGCGCCTGGGCCCGGTGGGAAGGGACGGTTTCGGGCTTCGACTTACCCTGGAAGGCACCGACCGGATCCTTCTCGTGGGATCGGTTTCCCAGATGGAGCGGGTGGTGATCCAGCCTCTCGGCCCCCCGCTGGACATGGTTCCCGAGTGGATGGGAGGGGCCCTACTGGCCACGGGCGAAGTGGCCTATGTCCTCGACGGCCGGGTCGTGGCCCGCCGCTCCGAAGAGGAAGACCATGCTGTCTGACATCGAACCCCAGGATCTGGACGCCCTCCGCGAGGTGAGCAACATCGGAGCGGGCCACGCCGTCACCGCCCTCCACCAGATGACCCACCGGGTCATCACGCTGGAGGTTCCCCACGTCCGGCTCGTCCCCTTCTCGCGCGTAGTGGACGCGCTGGGCGGGCCCGAGGAGGAGGTGGTGGGCCTCTTCTTCCGCATTTTCGGAGGCTCCCGGGGGAACATGCTCGTGGTGATGCCCCGGCAGGCCGCGGACCGGCTCCTCTCGGCCCTCTTCAACGGGGAGAGGGCCACGAAGCCCTTCGGGGACATGGAGATCTCCGCCCTGAAGGAGGTGGGCAACATCCTCACCTCCTCCTACCTGAACGCCATCGGAAGCCTGCTGTCCATCCCCCTCATCCCCTCCATCCCGGCCTTCTCCCTCGACATGGCCCAGGCCGTGGTGGACCTTCTGCTCATCGAACTCGCCGAGGTCACGACCAAGGCCCTCGTCATCCAGACCGAGTTCTCCACCCGGGACCGTTCCTTCGCCGGGCACTTCTTCCTCCTGCCCGACCCCGTGTCCATCGAGACCATCCTGGCCGCCATCCGGAAGATGCGGGGGGAGGGGTGAGGGGGGAACGCCAAACCCGGGATTTCGGATTTCGGATTCCGGACTTCGGATGGAAAACCTCGGGCCGGGAGTCCTGACGTGGGGCGCGGAGTGAAAGAAGCGGGAGCACAGGGCGGAGCCGCTGGAAATCCGAGGTTTGCGGTGGTCCCCCGGAAGTTCTCGCGGTTGGACCACGTCCTCTACCTCGGGACCTGGTTGGGCTTCGCCGCCGTGCTGGCCCTCGCGGCCTGGCTCCGCCCCGACCCTTCGGGGGTGGGCACCCACACGGGGCTTCATCTTCCGCCCTGCACCTTCTACGCGGTCTTCCACAAACCCTGCCCCTCCTGCGGCATGACCACCGCTTTCTCCCTCCTCGTGCACGGAAGGCCGCTCGAGGCCCTTCGGGCGCAACCGGCCGGGGTGGCGGTCTTCGCGGTGGGGCTCTGGGCGTGGCTCTATCTCCCCCTCGCCTGGCGCCGGCGGCGGCCCCTGGAGCACATCTTCGACACCCGGGCCTTCGTGCCCGTCGTCCTCTCGCTCATCGTCCTCATCCTGGCCGTATGGGGTTGGAGGATGCTCCGGTGAGGGCGAAGAGCGCGTCGAGGAAACCCCGACGGAGACACCCCGTCCTCAGGGGAGGGACGTGGCTCACTCCCGTGCCTACAAATCCGCGGATCACCCGGCTCGTCGGTTCCTGGACCGCCGTCCCCGGTCCGCCACTTGCCCCACGGGATCCGGCGCCGGGCCGCCTTCCTTGCGCGGGCGAAAAAAGAGTCTTAGGAACAGCGCAACAATAACATGAGCAGACATCACGTCTTGTGAGGTTCGATTGC
>CAZPSH010000013.1:0-73620 GCA_964589625.1 uncultured Thermoanaerobaculia bacterium | reverse complement strand
CAAGGGCGCCCTCCGCCTCCGGTCTCTAGGCTCCTCCGCGTTTGTCACGGGCTCCGCGGCCGCCCTTGGAACACAACGGCCGGAACTGGATCTGAACGCCTCGGTGTCGCCTTTCGCCTTGCGCGAATGGGACCTCGGGATCGAGGGCGCGCCGGATTTCCGTTTCACGGGCAATGTGGCCCTTTCCTTGAAGGAGGGCCGCTGGCGATGGGAGTCCGACCTGCGCGACCCGGCCCTGGGGGCCCTTCGCTCGGAGGGCTCGGCGCGATTTCTGGACGGCGAATGGGTCTTGGAGGGGGAGGCGGAAAGTCCATCCCTTTCCCTGGCCCCCTTCTGGACCACACCCCCCGACCGCGTCGCGAACCTATCGGGATCCGCGAAATTCACGGTCCGGCTGCCGGAGAGCGGGGAGTCCGCGTGGACCGCTGGGGCGACCTTGGGGCCTTCCTCGGTGTGGGGTTTCCCGGTGTCCTCCGCGGATCTGCAGGGCCGGGGCAGCCTCGCAAAGGCCGACCTGGAGGGCGCGGTCGCAAGCCCCCAGTCGGGAACCGGCTTGCTTCGCCTTTCCTGGGATGGGAAGGAGGACCTCCTCCGGCTGGGCCTCTCGGGTGATGCCGCCCTCGTGCCGCAAATCCTCGACCGCCTGGACCTCCTCCCGGAGCTGCCCGCGCCCCTGCGGCTTCCTGTCGCCCCCGTCCGAGTAAGTCGCCTGGACCTGACCTGGCAGGGGGACGCCTTTGACCTCGAGGCAGAGGCCGACGACGGTTCTGGCGGCGGCTATTCGGGCACCCTGTCCCTCTCCCCGGGAGCGCCGGTTGAGTGGAGGGCGGTATGCCGATCGGTGGCGCCGGGCACGTGGGGGCTTCCGGGAGAGGGCCCGTGGAACTTCTCCGCCCGCTTCGAAGGCTCCTCCCTGGATCGGGGCCGCATCTTCCTCGAAACATCCACGTCCTCCTGGTCGGGCGTGAGCCTGGGTCCCTTCCGGACCGAGGTGGAGGTCACGGATTGGGAGGCCTTCCGCCTCTCCCCCGCCGAATCCCTCACCTCCCTCGGGAGGATCGGCGTGGAGGGATCGGTGGGACCGGCGGGACGCCTCGACCTGGAGGTCCGGGTCCGCGAGGCTCCGCTGGAAAGGTGGGGGGCGCAGTGGAACGTCCCGCTTTCCGGGACGGCGGAGGCAGAGGGAACCTTACAAGGGGAGATGAACGCCCCGTCGGTGGCCGGGAGGATCCACGCACGGGACTTCTCCGGGGGGGGGTTCGGGGCCTCGAAGGTGGAGATTCAGGGACAATGGGGCCCCCAGCAGAGGACGGTGTCCGCGGACTGGAAGGAACTGGCGGTGGGCGGGACAGGGATGGGCGACGGGACGGCCACCCTGGGAGTAGGGGTCGGGGAGTCCCGGCTGGACCTCCGCACGGGCTTCGGAGCCGGGAGGGTTCTGCACGCTTCCGCCGCCGGGCTCCTGGCCGGCGACCGCGGGGACCTTCGCGTGGAGAAGTTGCGGATGGAGTTGGAGGGGCGGCCCTTCGACCTGACGGCCCCCGGCCGCGTGGCTTGGGATTCCAAGGCCTTTCGGTGGGAAGGCATCGAGCTCAAGCGCAACCGGAACAGCGTGGCCACGGAGGGCCGGTTCCGGTACGCCGAAACCGGCCTTCCCGCCTCACTGGAGGCCAAGATCACCGCAAGGCACCTTCCCTTGAGGTTCCTTCCCCTCCTGCCTGGACCGGACACCCTGACAGGATTCGTAACGGGCGAGCTCACCTGGGTGGGTTCCTTGGAAGATCCCGAGCTCAAAGGCCAGCTCGCGCTTCTGGACCTGCGCCTGAGAATCCCCGACAGCGATCTGTTCGTCCTGGGCGGGGCCCGGCTCGCCGCGGAGGGGCGGCGCCTGAGGATCTCGGAGTCCTCGCTGACCACGACGGAGGGAGGCTCGGCCACCCTCGGAGGGACCTTGGAATTCCGGGGACTTCTCATCCGGGATATGAACATCAACGCCAAGGGCGACGATGTTCCGGTTGTATTCGGCACGGACTTTTCGGGAGCGGCCGATTTCGATGTGACCCTTAGAGGCCCCCTCTCGCGGCCGTTTTTGGAAGGTACGACACGGATCGTAAGGGGCCGGATTCAACTCCCCGAACTCGCGCGAATGGAGCCGATCCCCTCCACCATCCGGTTCGTCAACGCACCTCCCGGATCCCCGCTGGCCGAGGCCCCCGAGGAAGAGGAGATCGTGGGCCCCTTGCGGGGCACCTTGCGGATCCGGAGCGAGGGCAAGCTCTGGGCCACCAACCGCAGTCTGCTGGCGGAGCTGGCGGGCGAACTCACACTCCGCATGAGGGAAGACGGGGAGGCCCTCGAGGGGAGCCTGGACATTCTCCAGGGCCGTTACGTTTTCCAGGGTTTGAAGTTCGACCTGCGCGATTCCCGGATCTTCTTCAAGGGCACGACGGACTGGACTCCCTACCTGGACCTGAAGGCCCAAAGGGAGTCCGCGGGGGCCGTCGTAACCGCCCGCGTGACCGGACCAGCCGCTCGTCCCGAACTCGGGCTGAGTTCCTCTCCGCCGATGGAAGAAGGCGACATCCTCGCCACGCTCCTCTTCGGGCGGCCCTCGGACGATTTGACGGCGGGCGAAAACCAGAGGTGGGGATCGGCGGCCGCCGCCCTGGCTCTGCAGTACCAGGCGGGTCCTCTTCTGGACTCGGTCAAGGAGCGCTTGGATCTGGACGCCTTCCAGTTCGGAACCGACTCCACGGGATCCGCCCAGGTCGGATTCAGCAAGTTCATCGGGGACAGGACCGTCCTCGAGTACCGCCAGACCTTCGGGGCCCTTCCCGAGGGTCGCTTCAATCTCCGCTACCGGATCAACCGGCACCTCAGCGTCCAGTCCGAGTCCTCCACCCTCGGGAAATCGGGCCTCGACCTCCTCTGGGAGCAGAGCTACTGATGGGCCGCGCGCTCTGGCGTCTCGCGCCCCTCGCCCTCACAATGGCAGCCGGAGCCTCCTGGGCCCAGGCCCCGCCCGAGGCCCCCCAGACGTCCACCGCCGTATACAGGTCTGTTCGCATCGTCGGCCAAAAGGCCTTCACAGAGGACCGGCTCCTCCAGGCCGCGGAGGTGCCCAGCATTCCCCGATTCCGGCTTTTCGGACCCGGCCCGTCCCTTTCTCCGGTGGACGTTAACCGGTCGGCCTCCGAAATCGCCCTCTTCTACAGGCGCCAGGGATTCTTCGATGCCACCGCCGTGAGCGTGGGATCCCCGCCACCGGTGGCGGAGATTCGAGTGGATGAGGGCCTTCCCACCGTGTGCGAGTCCGTCGTGGTCAGACTTGCCGGGCCGGGATCGGGCGAGGAGCGGGCGCTCCTCGCCCTGCTCCTCGAAGACCTTCCCCTCCGGCAGGGCGACCGGTTCACGGCCGACGCCTACGAGGCGTCGGCGGGGCACCTGATCCGGGGCTTCCAGGAGGCGGGCCACCCGTTTCCGGTGGTGACGCCCGAAGCCCAGGTGGACCTAGCCTCACGGAAGGCCCGCGCTCTCTTTGCGGTGACGCCGGGCCCCCTCGGTGTCTTCGGGGACGTCACCTTCCGGGGCATTCGCCACACAGAGGAGGTCCTCCTCGCCCGCGCGGTCACCTTCCGCCGCGGAACTCCCTACCGCATTTCCGAAGTGGAGAAGACCCAGGAGGCCCTGTACCGAACGGGGCTGTTCGATTCGGTCGTCGTCCGGCCCAGGCGCAAGGGGCCCGAGGGCGAGGTCCCCGTGGTCATCGTACTGAAGGAGGGACGCCACAGGAGGATCCGCCTGGGTGTGGGATTCAGCACGGACGAGGACCTCCGGTGGAGGGCGGGATGGGAAACCCTGCGCCTGCGGGACCGGATGATCAGCCTCGGCTTCGAATTCCGCGGCTCCTCGCTGGAACGGGAGGCCTCCGCCCACCTGCGCCGGCCCTACTTCCTCGACCGGGACACGGCGCTCGCCGCCCATGCCTCCTTCGGCAAGATCAAGCTTCCAGCTTACACTTACCACACTCTGCAGGGCCGCGTGGGACTCGAACACGCCTTCACGCCCCGGTTCAGCGGCCGCCTCTTCGCCGCCGGGGAACACGTCACCCGCCTCGAGCCCGATCCGTCCGTCGCTCTGCGGCTTTCTCGCGAGGCGGAAGAGGCCACGACCATCGCCTCCCTCCAGGGCGTCCTCACCTACAACACGACCGATGCGCCCTACGACCCCCGGAAAGGATGGCTCTTGACCGCCGCGGCAGAACCTTCGGTCACCCAAAACGGAATCCGGTTTCTCAAGGCCACCGCCGAGGCGAGGCACTACCGATCCCTGGGAAGGAACCGGGTTTGGGCGGCGCGCTTGAAAGTGGGAGGGATCCTGACGGATCAGGACCTTTCCGGCATTCCTCTCACTTGCCGCTTCTACGCAGGGGGGCAGGCCAGCGTCCGGGGGTACCGGTTCGGCGTGCTGGGCCCCCTGTCCCAGGAGGGGATCCTTCAGGGTGGCAAAGGTCTGGTCGAGCTTTCGACGGAGGTCCGGTTCCCCGTGCGCGGTGCCGTCAGCGGTCTGGTCTTTGCGGACGCTGGAAACGCCACCACGAAGCCCTTCGCTTCGAGCGGCGCGTCCCTCTTCACGGGAGCGGGGGCGGGCCTGCGTTTCAAGACCCCCGTGGGTCCCGTGGGCGTGGACCTGGCGTGGAAGCTGAGAAAGACGCCCGTTGACCCGTCCCGCTACCAGATCGCCTTCTTCATCGGCTACGCCTTTTAGCGGGCGGCTGAAAAACCCCTGTGGCTCGCGCAGGTTTTTCCGCCGCCTGCTGTTACTTGGGACATGAAATATCGGACATGTGCAAAGGACTTCTTCGAAATGGGGATGGGTGGGCAGCGAGGGCGAAGCCGCGGGCCTGCTTACACTTGAACTCCCCCGCGGTGGTGCCCACCCGAGCGCTGGGCGGGAAGGGGCCAACTCCTTCCCGTCCCAGGTGATACGTGGGAGTCGTAGACCAACCGTACAATCAACCTCTACCGCCCATGATCCTGACCGTCGAGGCCAGGATTGAATCGTCCTGCCTGGTGAGGCCTTCCACCCGCACGACCTGCGTTGGAGCCAATGCGGCGGGGGAAACGGGTTGTCCTCGCCGGGTGATCACCGTCTCGGGGTCGAGGACGACGGTCACGCTTTGACCTCGACGGTTCATCTGAAAGCCCGTGACCGTTCCCTGGACCGTGGAAACCGATGCGATTCTCCCGGAACTCATCACGTCCGTGGCCATTACGTGAACGAAGACCCCTGCGAACACTCCGTCTTTCGAGATTCCCCCGATGGAGGTATAGGAGCCGACCTGGAGTAAAAGATCCTGGCCATGATCCTGATCCATGTGCTCCCCCACATGCATACCGCCGCCGCCCATGCCGCCGCCACCACCCAAACATGGGGGACCTCCTTGGCAACACAGCCTCACAGCGTTTAACCGCACGATTTTCACCGATCTCGAAGCTCATTTGGACGATATCCTCCACTCTGTCGTCCTCCTCCCCGTCTGAAAGCCTCTGACGGTGGACCCTTCGATGCCGACCTCCCTTTTGTAAGCAAACATCCCGCCATGAACCCGGGACCCTACAAGGAGGGGTCCGTTTCCGAAAACCGGACCCTTGCGTGCAGGCATCCCATTGAACATTGGAGTTCGTACCGGCTCGAAGCGTGCGGTTGCCAGCGAAGAACCACCTTTCCCGTTTCCGGAAAGGACTGCCGCACCCCCGCACCGCTCAGCACAACACCCTGGGTGCATCGTCCCCCGCCGGTTCGAAGGATCGTCAGTTCCACAGGCCGCCGCGGATCGAGGGTCAAGGATGCGGGGGTGAATCCCGCTTCTCCCAAAGCCATCGTGAATCTCTGTCATGAAGCGGTTGCATGCGCCCCCCGGGGTGAACGGACGGGCGCCAAAAGAAATGGGCCTGAAGGCTTTTCTCGATAGCGCCGCATACAGTTGTTGAACGGGGCTCGCCCCGGCCAAAGAAGCCGGGCGGGCCATGGCGCCCCGAAACGAAGGAGATCTGGAGTACATAACGGGTGGGTGCCTCGGGGCCGAGGCGGGCTATGCGTCTTCGATTCCGAATTTTTTAAGACGGTAGAGCAAAATGTGGCGCGGGATGTGGAGGCTTCTTGCGGCGGCGGACCGGTTTCCCCGGCTCTCCCGCAAGGCCTTTAAGATGGCCTCCCTCTCCAGTGCCCACAGACCTCCCTCCTCCGCAAAGGCTCCGCCCTGGGACCGCCGAAACTCCTGAGGCAGCTGCTCCGGGCCGATGACTCCGCCGCGGCAAAGGATGGCCAAGCGCTGACACAGGTTCTGCAACTCTCGGACGTTGCCCGGCCACGAGTGGCTTTCCAGAATGGCCATGGCCTCCATCGATATATCTTGATCGCCTCCACTGTACTCCCGAAGGAAACGCTTCAGTAGGAGGCGAATGTCCTCGCCCCGCTCTCTCAAGGGGGGAACGTGGATGGGGATCACGTTGAGGCGGTAGAACAGGTCTCTGCGGAAGGCGCCTGCTTCGACGGCCTTCTCCAAGTCCTGGTTGGTCGCCGCGACCACTCGGACGTCGACGGGCGTGGTTCGGCGCCCGCCGACGGGATCCACCACCCGCTCCTGAAGGACCCTGAGTATTTTGGCCTGGAGCCCGAGGTCCATGTCCCCGATTTCGTCGAGAAGGAGCGTGCCTTCGTGCGCCTGCACGAACTTGCCTTGGCGCTTGTCCGTCGCGCCGGTAAAGGCTCCACGCTCGTGGCCGAAGAGTTCGCTCTCGAGAAGATCGCGGGGCAGTGCGGCGCAGTTGACCGCCACAAAGGGACCTTCTCGCCTCGACGACTGCGCGTGGAGCGCCCTGGCGATCAGTTCCTTCCCCGTCCCGCTCTCCCCCGTGATCAGGACCGTGGCTTCGGTGGGTGCCACCCGCCGGACCGTTTCGAGGATCTGCCGCATGGGCGCGCTGGCGGCCACGATGCCCTCCTGCGGTTTCTTGTCCTCCAGCGCCTTTCGGAGGCGGCGGTTTTCGCGGTCTAGGTCTCCGATCTTCATGGCCTTTTCCGCCACGAGAAGAAGGGCCTCTTGGTCAATGGGTTTCGTGAGGTAATCTGCGGCACCCCGGCGCATGGCTTCGACGGCGTCCGCGATGGTTCCGTACGCGGTCATGACCACGACTGGCAGACCAGGGACCTTCTCCGTGAGCGAGGACAGAAGCTCGATCCCGCTCGTTCGCGGCATCCGCACGTCCGTGATCACGAGGTCAAAGGGCTCCGCCCGCGCCCTCTCCAAGGCG
The DNA here is from genome assembly GCA_964589625.1 of uncultured Thermoanaerobaculia bacterium. Taxonomy (GTDB): domain Bacteria; phylum Acidobacteriota; class UBA4820; order UBA4820; family DSQY01; genus JBFLVU01. Next base: position 66,304 of record CAZPSH010000013.1, on the reverse strand, counting down.
GAGCCCGCGTCCATCACCTGAGTGACGGAGTGTCCGTGCTTTTCCAGTTGGTACGCCAGGACGCGTCGAAGGTTCGGATCGTCCTCCACCAGGAGGATGCGCCCCTTACGCACGGCTGTCTCCCTCACCTGCGGCGGCTTTCCGAGGGAAAAGAAGGGTAAAGCGCGCCCCCCCGGTGGGCAGCGTCTCGCCCCACACCTTCCCACCGTGTGCCTCCGCGATCTGCTTGACCAGTGCGAGACCGAGGCCCGTGCCGTCCTTTCGCCTTGTGAAGAAGGGTTCGAAGAGCTTCGCCTCACTTCCGTCGGGAAGGCCGGGGCCTTTGTCTTCCACTGCAAAGGCGCAGCCCTCCCGCCGCTCGGACGCGGCCACCTTTACCCGAGACCGGGGCGGCGACACCTGAATGGCGTTCATGACGAGGTTGGCGAGCGCCTGGTGCAAACGGTGGGGATCCGCTTCGACAGAGCACCCCGTGGGGACTTCCGCCTCCAGGACGACGCCGGCACGCCCTGCGGCGGGATCAAGAGCCCGAATGACTTCCTGAACCGCCTCCTCCGCCCGGACGGTCCCCGGGTTCAAGGGGATGGCCCGACCCAGATCCAAGAATTCGTCCACGACTCTCCTCAAGCGTTCTATCTCTTGGAGGAGGATCTCAAAGAAAGGGCGACGGATGTGGTCCGGCGGATAGTCTTCGGCCAGGATCTCTGCGGCGCCCTGAATGGAGCCGAGGGGGGTGCGGACTTCGTGGGCCACACCCGAAGCCACCCGTCCGGCGGCCGCGAAGCGCTCGGCGGCCTCCAAACGCCGGCCCAATTCCATGGCCCGAGCTCGATCCGCCTCCCGGCGGTCCACGAGGATCCCCGTCAACAGACCCAGGCCGAGGTAAAAAAGGATCTCCATGAAATCCTGGTTGTCCAGGAGGGGACCGTCGAACCTCAGCGCCAGGGGGAGAGTCGCCGCCGAAATGGTCGATCCTACGATGAGCCCGCCTCGTGTCCCAAACCAAAGGGCCGAGAGGATGATCGGGACGTAGCACAGCCGCCGGTGGACGAGATGAACCCAGTGGGGGAAGGGCAGAACCATGTAATGCAGGGAGAGCGTGAAGGCCACGAGAATCACGAGGACGCTCGCCTGGAGGCTCAGGGACCATTTTCGATTCATGGCACCTCCTGCGGCGTGATCTGCAATCTCCTGGCCAGCCCGGCCGGGCCCTTGCCGTGCGGGAGCGGCCGCGTCCGGGCGGAGAAGTGGATTATATTACACATCAGATCCGAACAATATTCATCAAGCCGGGGGCGCCTCGGCCGGTAGAGCTCTCCACTCCTTGCCGCGCGTTCTCCACGCACCTGTCGGGCTCTGCTTGATTTCGGCCGCTGGCACGCGCCCTGCATCCGATGGCCCCGGAAGGCAGGCTTCCCATCAGCGGAGCAAGGATGTGGCCTGGAGAACGTAGTCATTGGCTTCTCTTTCGTTTGACCGGCATCGCCTTGTCCCTCGTGTCCTGCGTGGCCCTTCGAAGCCAGCCGTCGGGACTAGATGCTCTGGTCGCTTCCGCCGTGGCGCAAAACCCATCCCTCCGGGCCCAAAGGGCGAGAGTGGCGGCGGCAAGACAGGTTCCTCGGCAAGCCATGGCCCTCCCAGACCCCGTGGCCGACCTCGAAGTGATGAACTTGCACCTGCGTGGACCCTCCGGATCTGGTTCGATCACCGACAGCCTTTCGCTGGGGGTGACTCAGGTGCTGCCCTTCCCGGGCAAACGCGCACTGGCCGCCGGGGCCGCCCAGCAGGAGTCGGCGGTCGAGGAGGCCCGTCTTGCGAGTATGGAGCGAACCATCCGTCTTGAGGTACTCCGCACCGGCTACCGGTTCGTCACGACCCGCGAGTTGCTGCGCATCAACTCTCAGACACGTGTCGCCCTGGTGGCAACCGCCGAGGGCGCATTGGCGCGTTACAGCTCGGGAGGGGGGAGCCAGGCCGATGTCCTACTCGCACAAAGCGCGGTCACCAGGCTGGAAGCCGAGCGCCAGGAGTTGGAAAGGCAGGCGCAGATCTCCCTCGCAAGGCTCTCGAACTTGGTCGCCGCCCCCGTCGAGGCCGACGCGTTGCAGGGGGTCGCCCTCGCCGCCCCCGCGCCGCTCCCGCGCTTCGAAGCGCTTCTGGACTCGGCGGACCGGACAACACCCGACCTCCGCACGGCCCTCTCCCAGGCCGCCGCGGCGGAGAGCCGCTCCGACGTGGCCCGAGGGAATTCCAAACCCGATTTCAGGGTGGGCGTCCGCTACCGCCACAACGACATGTCCATGGGGGGCGGCGACTACCTCACGGCCATGGTGGGAATGACTCTCCCTTTTTTTCATAGGAGGGACCGCTACGAGCCGGCCCTGGAGGAAGCGCTCCAGCGACAGCGGGCCGCTGAGGAGGAGGTAAACGAAACGAGGAATGCCGTCCGGTTCAGGGTGGCGGAGGCTTACCAGAGCGCCTCGAAGGACGCCCGCGTGTTCATCCTTTATGACCAGGGCCTCCTCTTGCAGGCCCGCCAAGCCTATGAGGCGAGCCTCTCGGCCTACGCGACGGGCCGAACGGATCTCGGCGCGCTCTTGATGGCACTCACGAACCTCTTTGCCTACGAGGCGGACGCCGCCGTGGCGCTCGGGGAGTACCACGAAAGGATTGCGGAGTTGGAAGCAGTATTGGACCGCCCCCTCTCCGATGTGGAGACACCCAAAGCGGGTTCGGCTGGAGGAATCCCATGAAAAGCCCCCGGCTCACCGCGGCGCTTTCTCTCACCACGGGCGTCGTGGTCCTCGCGTCCCTTTGGTCCTCCACCCTCCCTGGCCTGCAGACCCTCCGCGCCAGGACTTCTGCTCGATGGGCGGCAGCGGGCTCTCGGACAAACGGGGGAGGCGCCCGATGCGCGGCATGTTCTTCGAGGCCAGGGCCAAAGAAAGAACTGCTTCCACTTCTGTGGAGACCGGCACAAGACACCCACTGACGCCTGACAGCTGGGTCCGCTAAGGGGCCGATCTGCCCCCTGGAGAGCAACGATGAAGGCAAGACGGATTCTCGGTCGGGTACTCGCGGTGACCGTCCTTGGCGCCCTGGCGTTGACGGTCGCTTGTTCGCGTGGCCCGGAGTCGGAGGCGATATACCGATGCCCCATGCATCCCGCCGTGGTGGCGGACGGACCGGGCGACTGCCCTGTATGCGGGATGCGCCTCGTTCCTGCCGGAGAGGCGGGTGGCGACGCTCCGCCTTCCGCCCACACAGCCTACATCTGCCCCATGCACCCGCAGATCACCTCGGACAAACCTGGGGACTGCCCAATCTGCGGGATGCGGCTAGTGGAGAAGAAGGCTGATACGACGCGCCCCTCCACACCGGCCGCACCCTCCGGGAAGACGATGTACCGGTCCACAATGAACCCTTCGGAAGTGAGCGAAAAGCCGGGGAAGGACTCCATGGGGATGGATATGGTCCCCTTTGAGGTGGAGCCTCCCATCAACGGGCCGATTCCAGGACGGGCCGGCGTCACCATCGCGGAAGGCCATCAAAGGCACATGAACCTTGCGACATCCCTCGTGGAGCCGCGGGACATGGCGCGTGAGGTGCGGACCTCCGCGCGCGTCGTCGCGGCCGAGTCGGGCCTGTACCGAGTTACAACGAAGGTGGAGGGCTGGGTCGAGCATCTCTACGTGAATGCCCCGGGGCAGGCCGTCCGGCGAGGCCAACCCCTCCTTGCCATTTACTCACCTGAACTTCTTGCCACGCAGGAGGAATACCTCGCCGCCCTTTCGTCCTTCAGGCGTCTCTCCGCCAGCTCCGTCCCCGGCGTCTCCCAGGGAGGAAGCGACCTGCTCGCCGCCGCCCGGCGCCGCCTAGCGCTTTGGGACGTCAGCGAGGCGCAGATCCGGGCGATCGAGGAAACGGGTAAGGCCCAGCGCATCGTCACTCTGTATTCGCCCGCGACGGGCTATGTCTCCGAAAAGGCGGTCCTCCAGGGCCAGAAGATACTTCCCGGTGAGCCCCTTCTCACGGTGAGCGACCTCTCGACGGTTTGGGCCGAGGCGGCCCTTCACGAGTCGGACTTGCGCCACGTCCGGGTGGGGATGCCGGTGACGCTGACCCTTCCCTACTGGCCAGGCCAGAAATTCGCGGGAAAGGTCTCCTTCCTCAACCCCTTTCTCGACCCAGTGACCCGCACGCTCCAGGCACGCCTGGAGATCCCCAACCCCGACCTCCTCCTCAAGCCCGAAATGTACGGCGACATGACCCTTTTCCACGAACTGGGCGAGAAGCTGGCCCTTCCCGTGTCTGCGGTCATGCGCACCGGACGGCGAACCTTCGTGTTCGTTCGGAAGGGGGAGGCGGAATGGGTCCCCACCGAGGTCGTTCTGGGAGACCGGAGCGGAGAGTATTACGAAGTGGTGGACGGGCTTGTCTCGGGAGACCGGGTCGTCACCTCCGCCAACTTCCTGGTCGACTCCGAGTCCTCTCTCAAGGCCGCGCTTCAGGCGGTCACGGTGAAATAGATGATCGCCAAGATCATCCGGTTTTCTGCGGACAATAGGCTCCTGGTCATACTGATCGTCACGGTGGCGGTGGCGGGGGCCTACTACACCATGAGCCAGATCCGGCTGGACGCCATCCCGGACCTGTCGGACACCCAGGTCATCATCTACACCCAATGGGATCGAAGCCCAGACATTGTAGAAGATCAAGTTACCTACCCCATCATCACGTCCCTGCTGGGCGCCCCAAAAGTCAAGGCGATCCGCGGCTTCTCCGATTTCGGCTTCAGCTATGTGTACGTCATCTTCCAGGACGGCACCGACTTGTACTGGGCCCGGAGCCGGGTCAACGAATACCTTTCCAAGATCCAGGGCAGCCTTCCCGCCGGAGCCAAAACCGAGCTGGGTCCCGATGCAACGGGGGTGGGCTGGGTTTACATGTACGCGCTTGTGGACCGCACGGGTAAGAACGACCTGGCTCAGATTCGGACGTACCAGGACTGGTATTTGCGCTACGCCCTTCAAAGCGTCCCCGGGGTCTCTGAAGTGGCCGGGATCGGAGGCTTTCAGAAACAGTATCAGGTTACGGTCGATCCCAACCGGCTCCAGGCATTCGGGCTCTCCCTAACCGACGTGATGAAAGCCATTCAGCGGAGCAACAACGAGGTGGGCGGACGGCTCGTCGAGTGGGCCGGCACCGAGTACATGGTGCGGGGACGGGGGTACGTCAAGGCGAAAGAAGATCTGGAAAAAGTGGTGGTAAAGACAAACGAGAGGGGAACGCCCGTCCTCCTTGGAAGCGTGGCCGAAATCGCCCTGGGGCCCCAGATCCGGCGCGGGATCATGGACTTTAACGGGGAGGGGAATTCGGTGGGGGGGATCGTCGTGATGCGCCATGGGGAGAACGCGCTCGACGTCATCCATCGGGTAAAGGCGAAACTCGCCGACATGAAGGCGTCCCTCCCCGAGGGAGTGGAGATCGTATCCGCCTACGACCGCTCAGAGCTGATCCAGGCTTCCATCGACAACCTCAAGAAGGAACTTCTCCTGGAAATGCTCGTCGTGAGCTTCGTCATCCTCTTCTTCCTCTGGCATTTCCCTTCGGCCATCGTTCCGATTATCACGATTCCCGTGTCCGTTGTCCTGGCCTTCATCCCCATGTATATGATGGGCATCTCCTCCAACATCATGAGCCTGTCGGGGATCGCAATTTCCATCGGCGTCCTCGTGGACGGGGCCATCGTGGAGGTGGAGAATGCCTACAAGAAGCTCGAACTGTGGCAGGAGGGCGGACGAAAGGGAGATTTCCACAAGATCCGCCTGGAAGCCCTCCTGGAGGTCGGTCCCTCGGTCTTCTTCTCCCTTCTAGTCATCACCGTCTCCTTCCTTCCCGTCTTCACCCTAGTGGACCAAGAGGGGCGCCTCTTCACCCCTCTCGCCTACACAAAGACTCTGGCAATCGCCCTCGCGGCCCTGCTGGCCATCACGCTGGATCCCGCGGTTCGAATGCTCTTCGCACGAATGGACCCCTTTCGAATCAGGCCGAAGCCGCTGGCCAGGCTCATGGACACGCTTTTCATCGGGACCTATTACCCCGAGGAGAAACACCCCGTCAGCCGCGTTCTGTTCAAGATCTACGAGCCGCCGTGCCGGTGGGTCCTGCGTCACCCCAGAACGGTGATCCTCCTGGCGGTGTCCATCATGGCCACCACTGTGCCGGTATACCTCCAGCTCGGCCACGAGTTCATGCCGCCGCTCAACGAAGGGACGATCCTCTACATGCCGACGACTCTGCCGGGCATTTCGGTGACGCAGGCCCAATTGCTCATGGAGACCCAGGATCGGATACTGAAGTCCTTTCCCGAGGTGGTCACCGTATTCGGCAAGTCCGGCCGCGCCGACACTTCGACCGATCCCGCCCCCTTTTCCATGATGGAGACCACGGTTGTACTGAGGCCCCGCTCCGAATGGCGAGGCAAGGAGCGCTGGTACTCCTCCTGGGCTCCCGGGTTTCTCAAGTCCTTGCTGAGCCACGTCTGGCCCGACAAGATCTCCTACGAGGACCTCCTGAGCGAAATGGACCGCGCCATTCAAATCCCCGGGAACACCAACGCATGGACCATGCCCATCAAGGGCCGCATCGACATGCTCACTACGGGCGTGCGTACCCCTGTTGGGATCAAGATCCTGGGTGGAAACCTCGAAGAGATCCAGCGGGTCGGCGAAGAGATCGAGAAGAGCCTAAAGCGCGTGGCGGGCACGCGGAGCGTCTTTGCCGAACGTGCCGCGGGAGGCTATTTCGTGGACATCGAGCCGCGCCGCGAGGCCCTGGCACGATACGGGCTCACGGTGGAGGACCTCCAATCGGTGATCCTGACCGCCATCGGCGGCGAGACCGCCTCCACAACCATCGAGGGACGCGAACGCTACTCCATCAACCTCCGCTACCCCAGGGACCTGCGGGAAAACCTGGACCAGATCGATCGCGTCCTCGTTCCCACGCCGCGAGGGGCCCAGATCCCCATCGCGGAATTGGCCGAAGTCGCGGTGGTCTCGGGGCCCGCCATGATTCGGGATGAGAACGCCATGCTCGCGGGATACGTGTTCGTGGACATCGCGGGGAGAGACATCGGGTCGTACGTGGCCGACGCGAAGAAGATCGTCGCCTCCCAAGTCAGGCTCCCCACGGGCTACTCCCTGATCTGGAGCGGTCAATTCGAAAACATGATGCGTGTAAAGGAACGCCTGAAGGTCGTCGTGCCCATTACCCTCTTCCTGATCTTCCTTCTCCTCTACATGAACACGAAGTCGGCCTTCAAAGCATCTTTGGTCATGCTGGCCGTGCCTTTCTCGGCAGTCGGCGCGGTCTGGCTGATGTATCTGCTGAATTACAACGTTTCCATCGCCGCGTGGGTGGGAATGATCGCTCTGATGGGTCTCGACGCCGAAACAGGGGTCTTCATGCTCCTCTTCCTGGACCTCTCCTACGGCGAGGCCGAGAAGGCCGGGCGCCTTCGGACCACGCCGGAGGTACACGACGCGATCATCCACGGCGCCGTCAAACGCATTCGTCCGAAGATGATGACCGTGATGGCGGCCGCCATGGGCCTCATGCCCATCATGTGGTCCGCCGGAGCGGGCGCGGATGTAATGAAGCGCGTTGCCGCACCCATGGTCGGAGGTCTCTTTACCTCGTTCCTGATGGAATTGCTTGTGTACCCAGCCGTTTACCTGCTCTGGAAGCGCCGAAGCAGTACCATTGCGGCGTGACCGGGCCGCTTTCCTGGAGGTACCGATGAAACGGTCACACTGGATTCTCCTTTCGGTTGTTTGGTTCGTCTCTTTGGCCCTCACGGGCCTCCCCCTCGCTGCCGATCCCGCGGGTGGAAAGCCGCAGGTCTCCTGCCCCGTCTCCGGCCGGGCCGTGGACAAGGCCCAGCACCTTGACTGGCAGGGCCAGCGGATCTATTTCTGCTGCGGGGCCTGCCCCGGCAAGTTCAAGGCCGACCCGGAGGCGTACTTCTCGAAATTCGCCGCCGACGGCGTGGTTCTGGAGAACCTCCAGAGGGTCTGCCCCGTGAGCGGCGAGGCCATCGAGGAACGCGGCTCTTTCGTTGATTTCAAAGGCCGGCGCGTGTTCTTTTGTTGCGACAAGTGCATCAAGGAATTCGACAAGGACCCCGCGAAGTACCTGGCCAAACTTCCGGGCGAGCAACCCGTCAAATGATCCGGAGGCGCCATGGCAGATAAACTCGTCGGCGGGGGGCGGTCGGTGGATCCGGTCTGCGGCATGACCGTGGATGCCGCCGCCCCCCGCGGAGGGTCCGCGGAGCACGGCGGAAAGACCTACCCCTTTTGCAGCCCACGCTGCAGGGAGAGATTTCTCGCCGATCCTGACCGTTTCCTTCAACCCTCCTACGTGCCGGGGGGCATGGCAGAGGGGCCCACGCCCATCGGAACCCGCCCCCGGCCACTCCCTGTCTCCACACCAAGGCCCACACAACTGGGTCCGGGGGCCGCCCCCTCCCGGCCCGCCGAGCCTTCCGGGTACGTCTGTCCCATGTGTCCCGAGGTCCGGTCTCCGGGGCCCGCGGCCTGCCCTTCCTGCGGGATGTCCTTGGAACCGGCGGCACCCTCCCGTCCCCCCGCCGTAATCGAGTACACCTGTCCCATGCACCCCGAGGTGGTTCGGGCCATCCCGGGTTCCTGTCCGATCTGCGGCATGGCCCTCGAACCTCGATCCCTCGCCTCCCCCGCCCGCGTCGATCCGGAACTTGGCGCCATGACCCGGAGGTTCTGGTGGGCTCTCCTCCTGACCGCCCCCCTGTGGCTTCTTGCCATGGGGGAGATGCTCCCCGGATTGCACCACGGCGCCCTGCTGCCGACGCCCGTTACAGCCTGGGTCCAGTTTCTCCTCGCCACGCCCGTCGTCCTGGGATCGGGATGGGTCCTCTTCGAGCGCTTTGCCGCCTCCCTTCGAAACGGGCGCGCGAACATGTTCACGCTTATCGGGCTGGGAGTCGGGGCCTCTTACGGCTATAGCGTGACGGCCATGCTAGCGCCGGGTCTTTTCCCCGCCTCCTTCCGCCTCCCGGACGGAATGGTGGCCGTCTACTTCGAGGCCGCCGCCTCCATCACCCTGCTCGTTCTCCTGGGACAGGTGCTCGAACTGCGCGCCAGGCTCCGAACGGGGGACTCCCTCCGCGCCCTCCTCGCCCTCTCCCCGGTCGTGGCACGGAGGCTCGACGCGCGGGGCCAAGAACAGGATGTGCCCCTGGAGGAGGTCCGCGTGGGCGACCTCCTGCGCGTCCGGCCCGGAGAGAAAGTGCCCGTGGACGGGGAGGTCGTCGAGGGGCGGAGCACGGTGGACGAGAGCATGATCTCGGGCGAGCCCCTGCCCAGGGAAAAGGGTCCCGGCGACACGGTCGTGGGAGCCACTCTCAACGGAACGGGCGGACTCGTGATCCGGGCGGAGAAGGTGGGCGCTGACACCCTTCTTTCCCGCATCGTATCCCAGGTGGCCGAGGCACAGCGCACGCGCGCTCCCCTACAAAAGGTCGCCGATCGCGTGGCCGCCGTCTTCGTCCCGGCCGTCATGGCGGCCGCGGCGGCGGCTTTCGCCGGATGGGCCCTCTGGGGGCCCGAACCCCGACTCGCGCACGCGCTCGTGGCGGCGGTTTCGGTCCTCATCATCGCCTGCCCCTGCGCCCTGGGGCTCGCCACCCCCATGTCGGTGATGGTCGCCATGGGTAGAGGGGCCCGCGAAGGGGTTCTCTTCCGCAACGCGGAGGCCCTCGAACTCCTGGCGCGGGTGGACACCCTCGTCCTGGACAAGACGGGAACCCTCACGCTGGGCAAGCCGCGCGTGGTGAGCGTGACCACGGCCCCGCCCTTTGAGGAGGGCGAGGTCCTTCGGATTGCGGCGGGGCTGGAGCGGTCCAGCGAACATCCTCTGGCGGCGGCCGCGCTGGACGCCGCATCGAGCAGGGGGCTCGATCCGCCTCGACCCGAAGAATTCCAAGCGCTACCCGGGCGGGGCGTGACGGGACGGGTCGAAGGCCGCGCGGCGTCCGTGGGGACCTTTCGGCTCATGACCGATCTGGGCGTCGACGTTTCCCGGCTCGAAGGCGCTGCCGAGGAACACCGGCGGGCAGGAAGGTCCGTCCTTTACGTTACGGTGGATGGGCGCCCAGCCGCCCTCCTGGCCGCCGAGGATCCCCTCCGCCCGGACGCCGCCCAAGCCGTGGAGGCCTTGCGAGCCGAAGGCGTGCGGCTTCTCGTGGCTTCGGGGGACGGCCGGGTGACCGCCGAGGCCGTCGCGTCGAAGCTGGGCATCCGCGAAGTGCTGGCCGATGTCCTCCCCGCGGAAAAGGCCGCCCTCGTCTCGACCCTCCGATCGGAGGGCCGGGTGGTCGCCTTCGCCGGAGACGGCATCAACGACGCCATCGCCCTCGCCCGCGCCGACGTGGGCATCGCCATGGGGACCGGAACGGACGTGGCCATCGAGAGCGCGCCCGTGGCTCTCGTGAAGGGTGATCTGCTGGGGATTCTCCGGGCTCGAAGGCTCGCCCGCGAGACCATGGCCAACATCCGCCAGAACCTCTTCTGGGCCTTCTTTTACAATGCCGTCGGAATCCCCGTCGCGGGGGGGCTCCTGTACCCCCTCCTTGGGATGGTGCTGAGCCCCATGGTCGCCGCCGCGGCCATGTCCTTCAGTTCCGTCACCGTCATCGGCAACGCCCTTCGTCTGAGGCGGCCCGCTCCCTGGAATTCCTCCCCGACCCGAAACCGTTAACATGGAACGAGACCCATTTGTGGATCTTTGCGACCCGGCCCATCCGAATCAAGGAGGAAACATGATCCGAAAGACCCTCTTCCTGACCGCCGCGTTACTCTGCCTTCTTCTCGCCGTCTCCTGCGGAAATCCGGCCACCAAGCAGGCAGAGAAGCCCGCGGCCCCTGCCTCTGAGCCCGCCCCCGGCGCACCTTCCGCCGAGCCGGCCGCGGCGCCCGCCACCGAACCCGCCGCCCAGCCCTCCGACCGAGTGTACGTATGTGAAATGGGCTGCGAGATCGCCCATGAGCCCGGCCAGTGCCCCAAGTGCGGGATGACCATGAAGGAGGTGCAGGCCTCCGACATCGCGTACGAATGCGGCAAGTGCGGCGCCAGCTACGACAAGCCCGGCACGTGCCCCAAGTGCGACGTGGTTCTCAACTTCAAGATCAAGGGACAGGCTTGAAGCGAAGGAGGGCGGGAGGCCCAGGCGGTCCTTCCGCCCTCCCCTCTCGGAATACCCCGCTTTTCACCGGCGTTGGTGACGATGACTGTCCCCAGGGAATTAGAAATGTCACCGGAGGGGTGTTCCATGCCACAGGAGAGGAGGCGGAGGGGCGCATCGGGCATAGTCTGTCTTGCGGCCTTCCGGATCGCGTCCCTGGCTTTGCTGGTGTCGTGCGCGGGAAATCCGGAACAGGAGGCCACCTACTACTGTCCGATGCATCCACAGGTCACCTCCGACCGAAAGGGCGACTGCCAAATCTGCGGGATGCATCTGGTCGTGGCCGCGCAACAGGCCTCCGGCACGGATGGCGCTTCCAAGGACAAGAAGGCTCAGGTTTATGTCTGCCCGATGCATCCCCAGGTTCAATCCCGGGGACCTTCGGACTGCTCCATCTGCGGCATGCACCTTGTCCCTGGGCCGAAGGTGGAACACCGGGAGGCCGGGTCCGTCACAGGGCTCGCCCCCGTGTCCCTAGGCTCCGATTCCATGCGGCGAATGGGATACGTGAGTTCTCCCGCCCACCGGACTCGGCTCGATCGAACCGTGCGGCTGCCGGCCCGCATCGTCGCCGACCCTACCCGCGTCCGGCCCATCATCTCCCGCGTGGACGGCTTCGTCACCTCCCTTCACGTGTGGTCGGCAGGGCAGCGGGTTTCTCGGGGACAGCCGCTCATGGGGATTTACAGCCTCGGGATCCTGAGCATCCAACAGCAGTACCTCAACGCCTCCCCGGCCTATGGAGGCAAGAGGTTCTACCCACCGTCCACGCGCACCCAGCCGGAGGCCGTGGAGGGCGCCACGGAGGGGGTGGACCGCTCCAAGCTCAGGCTGAAGGACTGGGACTTCAGCGACGAGCAGATCGCGCGCATCGAGAGGACCGGAACCGCCGAGGACACGCTGGAGATGGCCTCGCCGGTCTCCGGGTACATCACCTCCTACACGGTGGTCCTGGGGCAAAAGGTCACCCCCGGAGATCCCCTTCTGACCATCACCGACCTGTCCAGGGTCTGGGCGGAGGTGGACGTGTTCGAGCGCGAAGTGCCTCTGCTCAAAGAGGGCCTGCCCGTGGTCCTCGAACTGCCCTCCCTCCCCGGGAGGACCTTTCGCGGGAAAGTGCGGACCTTTCAGCGCACCCTGGACGCCCAGGTGCGAACCAGCCGCGTCATCGTGGAGCTTCCCAATCAGGATGCCCTGCTCGTGCCCGGCATGATTGCCTCGGCGGAGATCTCCTTCGACGGGGGAGAACGGCTCTGCGTCCCCTCCTCCGCCGTCATCCGCGACGGGGAACGGGCCTACGTCTTCGTGGAGACCTCGCCCGGCGAGGTCCGGCCCGCCGTCATCCAAGTCGGCCTGGAGGGCGGGGGGAAGTCGGAGGTCTTGAGCGGGCTTTCGGAGGGGGATCGCGTCGTGTCCTCCTCGACCTTCCTGATCGATTCCGAGTCCTCCCTCCGGGCCGCGCTCCAGGCCGCGGGAGAGGGGCGGTGATTTCGGGCCCACGGCGTTCGAGGCGAGATCTGGCTTACAGGGGGGGGCCGTGATCCGGTGGATCGTCGAATTCAGCGCGAAAAACCGCGCGCTGGTCATCCTGGCCGTGGCCGCCGCCGTGCTTTATGCGCTCCACGTCCTGACCCAAATCCGCCTGGATGCCATCCCCGACCTCTCGGATACCCAGGTGATCATCCTCTCGCGCTGGGACCGAAGCCCGGACATCCTCGAGGACCAGGTGACCTACCCCATCGTCTCGGCCCTCCTGGGAGCGCCGAAGGTCCGTGACATCCGAGGATTCTCCGACTTCGGCTTCTCCTTCGTGTACGTCATCTTCGAGGACGGGACCGACATTTACTGGGCCCGCAGCCGGGTGGTGGAGTACCTGGCCAAGATCCAGGGCCAGCTTCCATCGGGAGTCCGGACCGAGATCGGCCCCGACGCCACGGGGGTGGGCTGGGTCTTCCAGTACGCCCTGGTGGACCGGAGCGGCACGCACGACCTCGCGGACTTGCGCACCTATCAGGACTGGTACCTTCGATACGCCCTCCAGAGCGTGGAGGGCGTCGCCGAGGTCGCCTCCATCGGGGGCTTCCAGAAGCAATACCAAGTGACCGTTGACCCCTTCCGCCTGCAAGGCTACGGCATCTCCGTTCTGGAGGTGGCCGAGGCCGTTCGAAAGAGCAACGGGGAGGTGGGAGGCCGGCTCATCGAGTGGAGCGGAAAGGAGTACATGGTCCGGGGCAGGGGGTACGTGAAGTCCCCCAAGGACCTGGAGTCCGTGGTCCTTCGGACATCGGCGGGCGGGACCCCCGTCCTCCTCAGGGACGTGGCGCGCGTGGAATTCGGCCCCCAGATTCGCCGCGGGGTGCTGGACCTGGACGGGGCCGGCGAGACCGTGGGCGGCATCGTCATCATGCGCCACGGGGAAAACGCCCTCAACGTCATCGAACGCGTGAAGGAAAGGCTCCACGATCTGAAGGCCTCGCTGCCCAAGGGCGTGGAGGTCCTGACCACCTACGACCGCTCGGGGCTGATCCGGGACGCCATCGGAACACTTACCGGGGAACTGGTGCTTCAGATGGTGGTGGTGAGCCTCGTGATTCTCCTGTTTCTGAGGCACTTCCCCTCCGCCATCGTTCCCATCATCACCATTCCCGTTTCCGTCCTCCTGGCCTTCATCCCCATGTACTACCTGGGCATCACCTCCAACATCATGAGCCTTTCGGGCATCGCCATTTCCATCGGGGTGCTCGTGGACGGGGCCATCGTGGAGGTCGAGAACGCCTACAAGAAGATGGAGACCTGGCGGGGAGGGTCCGACGAAGACCACCTGGCGCTGCGCCTCGAAGCGCTCAAGGAGGTGGCGCCGTCCGTCTTCTTCTCGGTCCTGGTCATCGCCGTCTCCTTTCTCCCCGTATTCGCACTCGTGGGGCAGGAAGGCCGGCTCTTCCACCCGCTGGCCGCCACGAAGACTCTCACCATGATTCTCGCGGCGCTCCTTGCCGTGACCTTGGACCCCGCCGTCCGGATGCTGTTCACGCGGGTCCGCCCCTTCGCTTTCCGCTCTCCGGTGTTGACGCGCGCGGCCAACGGGCTCCTCGTGGGCACCTACCGGAAAGAGGAAGATCAGAGGCTGAGCCGGTTTTTGCAGAGGCTCTACGAAGGCCCCTGTCGCTGGACCCTCGATCACCCGTGGACCGTCTTGGCCGCGGCCTCCCTTCTGGTTTTGACCACGGTCCCGGCCTACTTCAGCCTGGGCCGGGAGTTCATGCCGCCTCTCAACGAGGGAACGATCCTGTACATGCCGACCACGCTTCCGGGGATCTCCGTCACCGAAGCGTCCAGGCTGCTGCAGGTCCAGGACCGAATCCTCAAGGAGTTTCCGGAGGTGGTGTCGGTCTTCGGAAAGGCCGGGCGGGCGGAGACATCCACCGATCCCGCCCCCTTCTCCATGATGGAGACCACGGTGGTCCTGAAACCGCCCGGGGAGTGGCGCGAGAAATCCCGGTGGTATTCCTCCTGGATGCCCGACCTCGTGAAGGCGCCTCTGCGTCTGGTCTGGCCCGACCGGCTCACCTGGGAGGAACTCATTGAGGAGATGGACCGGGCCATCCAGATCCCGGGCAACACGAACGCGTGGACCATGCCCATCAAGGGACGCATCGACATGATCACCACGGGGATCCGCACGCCCGTGGGGGTCAAGATCCTGGGTAGCGATCCGAAGGTCATCGAGCGGCTGGGCGAGGAGGTGGAACGGGCCCTCCGCGGCGTCCCCGGCACGCGAAGCGTATTTTCCGAGCGGGCCGCGGGCGGATATTTCGTGGACATCACGCCCCGGAGGGAGGATCTGGCGCGGTACGGGATCCCCGTGGAGGACCTCCAGGCGGTCATCTCGACGGCCCTGGGCGGCGAGTCCCTGGCCACCGTCGTCGAGGGGCGCGAGCGGTACTCCGTCAACCTCCGCTACCCCAAGGACCTTCGCGACGACCTCGACACCCTCGGCCGGATCCTGGTGGGAGCCTCCGGGGGCCTCCAGGTCCCCCTCGAGCAGGTGGCGGACCTCTCCGTCGCCACGGGGCCCTCCATGATCCGCGACGAGAACGGGCGCCTGGCCGGGTACGTCTACGTGGACGTCGCGGGCCGCGACGTGGGTTCCTTCGTGGACGAGGCGAAGGACGCCGTGTCCAGGGCCGTCGCGCTTCCCCCGGGAACCCACCTCGTCTGGAGCGGCCAAGTGGAGAACATGACGAGGGCCCGCCAACGGCTGGGCCTCATCGTACCGGTGACCCTCGTCCTCATCGTCTTTCTGCTCTACATGAACACCCGTTCGGCCTTCATGACCTTCGTCGTGATCCTGGCCGTTCCCTTTTCCCTCGTGGGAGCCGTCTGGCTGATGGTCGCCCTCGATTACAACGTCTCCGTGGCCACGTGGGTGGGGATGATCGCGCTGATGGGTCTGGACGCCGAGACGGGCGTCTTCATGCTCCTCTTCCTGAAACTTTCCCACCAGAACGCCGCGAGGGAGGGGAGGCTCCGGGATCTTGACGACCTCAAAGAGGCCGTCGTCCATGGTGCGGTCCGGCGTCTCCGCCCGAAGTTCATGACCGTGGCCACGTCCATCGTCGGACTTCTACCCATCATGGTCTCGATGGGAACCGGGGCGGATGTCATGAAACGGATCGCGGCACCCCTCGTGGGGGGATTGGTGACGTCGTTCCTCCTTGAGCTGCTCGTTTATCCCGCGCTTTTCTATTTGTGGAAACGTCGCGAACTGGCTGGTGCGGGGCCCGCCTGAGAGCGGTGGCACGCCCGGAGGAGGGTCATCGTACCCCCAGGGCGGCCTCGGGGTTCGCGGACGGACGTTCGAATCGGAGGGAAACATGGATTCTCGCTCGATCGCATTTGGCGCAGGGTTGTGTCTCTTCCTTTCCGTCACGGCCGTCTCCCTGGCCCCCACCCCCGAAGCTCCCCCCGACCGGGCGGCCCTCGCGGGCCGGGTGGCGACGCCCGACGGGGTGGGGATTCCGGGGGCAACCGTGCAGGTGCGCCAGCAGGCGGGAACCGAGGAGATCCACGTCCTTCGGGGGAGATTCGGTGGCCTTTCTGGCCGGGGCCTCCTACCGGTCCTCCGACCCCTTCGCCGACGGCGACGGAGTTCGCTTTACGGAAGACGCTGGGTACCGAGAATCGGCGGAAGACTCTCAAGCCTACAGGGTGCGAACGGGGTGGGCCGGGATGTGGTTCCGCCCCTCACCGGAACACCAGGTGGGCGTGTCCGTTTCCCGGCAGGAGGCGGATCACGTCCTGTACCCGTACCTCCTCATGGACGGCGTTTGGGACAACACGGACCGCCTCCACGCCGATTACGCGTACACCCCGTCCGGTCCCGAGGGACCCGTGGTCGAGGCCCAGGCCTACGTGTCGCACGTCTCGCACTGGATGACCGACGGCTACCGCACCTCCTCCCTCTCCCCCATGGCGCCCCGCGGGTACACCATGGGAACGTACGGCCGCACCAAGGCCGAAGGGGCCCGGACCGAGTTCCGGATCGGGGAAACGGCCGTGGGCGTCGAACTGGCCAGACGGCACTGGTACGCCGTCACCCGGTTTGCCATGGCCATGTACACGCCCCAGTACTCCCTCCCGTCGGTGGACGCCCACAACATGGGCCTTTACGCCTCCCAAGGCTTCCGCCTCTCCGACCGTTTCACCCTGGACGCCGGCGCCCGTCTCGACGCCAGTCGCTCGACCGCCGACGCGCGACTTTCCAACACGGACCTTTATTGGGCCTACAAGGATACCCGCTCCAGGACCCGGAAGGACACCTATCCCTCCGGGAATCTCCGCCTGACCGCATCCCTCCCGGGCGGCGTTGAAATCCGGACGGGTGTGGGCTCCTCCGCGCGCTTTCCCGATCCCCAGGAACTCTTCTTCGCCCTCCGCAGGATGGGGGCGGACTGGGTGGGGAACCCCGCCCTGGAGGTGCCCAGAAACACGGGCGTGAACCTCGGCCTCACCGTGCGTCGCTCCGCCTTCTACGCCAGCGCCAACTTGTTCCGCGACCGGGTGGATTCCTTCATCACCGTCCACAACCAGGCGCGCGTGCATAGCGTACCTGGATACATGAACGCGGTGGCGAGGAGCTATGCGAACGTGGACGCCCGATTCTGGGGCGGGGAGCTGAGCCTCTCTGCCGTGGCCGGTAACCGCGTCTTCTTTAGCCTCGATGCCGCCTCCGTCCGGGCGACAAAGGACACGGACCCGGCCCTGGGGATCCGCTCCTCCGCCGTGGCGGAGATCCCGCCCCTCTGGGCGCGCGCCGCCGTCCGGTACGATACGGGACGCTGGTTCGCGGAGGCGGAGGGTGTCTTCGCCGACCGCCAGGACAGGGTGGACGAGGATCTCCGGGAGCGCCCGACGCCGGGGTACGGCATCGCCAACGCGCGGGCCGGCGTCACCTGGAACGGGATCCAGGCGACGCTGATCCTCCGGAACCTCTTCGACCGCGCGTATCGCGACCACCTCTCCTACCAGCGCGACCCCTTCCGCTCCGGTCACCGCGTGTGGGAGCCCGGCCGAACCCTCGTGGTGAACCTGTCCTATCGTTTCTGATCTCCGGCTCGGCCCAACGCCGGAGACCGTCCAACAAGCCGTTACTGAAGGTAACGATTTTTGTTCGCACCGGCCTCCGGCCTGCACGTGCCCCGCGGCACCGGTTTCATTCCAAAGGGTCTCCGGGCGACGGCGTTCTGGCACGGCTTTTGAAGTAATCGCCGGCGGGAGGACTCCAGATGGACCTGAAGTGTCCGATCTGCGGGAGCCCTGTAGAGGATCGCCCGGGGGTTCTGGCCGTTGACCACGACGGGAAGGAGTTCCTCTTTTGCAGTGAGGAATGCCGAGGCGTTTTCCTCAGCTATCCGGAGGCGTACTCGGACGAGCATGTGGCCGAGGTGAACCTCGTGGAGGACTCGGGGTTCTGACCTCCCCGACGGGCGCCGGCGCTCCTCATCGCTCCCGCTCCGCCGCTGGCCCGGCCTCCGCGAAGGCCCGGAGAGCCATCCAAGCCTTTCCCGATTTGACCCGATCGAACCACAACCAGATCCAAAGGACGCGGTCCGAGAGGGGCCTCATCCCCAAGAGGGGACGCTCCGGAACCGATCCGTCTGACTGCCCCTGCCAGGCGTCGCTGGAGAACCGGTCGATGGTTCCGGAGGCCGCCGCCGAAGTGCCAATGACCTGTTCGGCCTCGAGCGCGTCGGCCACTTCCAGATGGCAAGAAAGAACCGTGCCGTGAAAGACCGGAACCTCCACGGCCGTCCAGGTAAACGCAAGAGTCCATCCCAGCAGGTCGCCCACCTGCCGGCCCAAAGGGCTGTCCTCCGTCCCTCCGCCCCCGGGGAGGAGGCTGAACGCCAGCCGGAGCCCAAACGCCTCCGTGGACACCGAACGAAAGTTGAGGACGTCGGTGGATTGGCGTAGCAGTTCTCGAACCCCCGATTCTCCGCGGACCGACGAGGGCTGGAGCAAGCAGCAATCGAGCCGGGCCACCTGCTCGGGAGCCAGGCCGCCCAGGAGGGTGGCCAGGAAGAAGCTCTCGGGTTCGGGGAAGGTCAGAGCGCCACCTCGCGCCGTCACCGGGCCTTCTCGTTGGGTGGGGTTCCAGAGCCCTCCAGGCGATCCGGGCGGACAGGTCAGGTCATAGAGGGTGGCGCCGCTTGTTGCGGCCGTGGCTCGGACGAGCTCTCTCGCCGCCGGATCGTGGGCGCACAGGAAGACGGCCCCGCAAGGAGCCAAATACTCCTCCTGCAAGGGTAGGTAGACTTCGGCTCCCTCATCCGCCACATCGAGTTCCCATCCCCCCAGCTTCTCCCCGAGGGCGACGATCTCCTCTCTTTCCCACCCTCTCGCGGCGAGCCCTTCGAGGATCTCCTTGGCATCCAGGCTGGCGGCGCCGACGATGGCCACGGGGCTCCGGTTCACGCTCATGGCTCTTCCTCTACGTCCTCTTCGGCTTCCAACCCGGCGCCTTCTTCGGCAACGGCCTGCCTGGGCCGCCGGACCTTCTCCCAGGCGAAAACCACCGGACCCGAGGAGGCGTACACGACGGCTGCGGTGAGGAGGACGATGGGCGGGTGCCACGCCACCAGGATCAGGAGGAGGGCCTGCAGGAAGATGACCTTGGGGGACCGCCTGGCCTTCAGGTCCAGTTCCTTGAAGGAGCGGTACTTCACGCGGCTCACCATGAGGAAGGAGAGCAGGACGACGTATCCGAGGGCCAGGAGCTTGTAAGCCTCCGGCAGCCCCGCAGGCAGGAAGTACAGGGGCAGAACGGCTGCCGCCGAGGCGGCGGGGATGGGCAAACCGACGAAGTTTCTCTTGTCGGCCACCTCGGCCTGGACGTTGAATCTGGCCAGGCGCATGGCCCCCGCCACGGGAAGGAGGAAGGCGAAGAGCCACCCCGTCCGCCCCAGGTCCTTAAAGCCCCAGTGGTACAGCACCAAGGCGGGCGCCAGGCCGAAGGAGAGGAAGTCGGACAGGGAGTCGAGCTCCTTGCCGAAATCGCTTGTGGTGCCCGTCATTCGGGCGATGCGCCCGTCGAGGCTGTCGAGGATCCCCGCGATCACGATCAGCGTCACGGCCCACTCGAAGGAGTGCTTGAAGCCCAGAATGATGGCGTAGTAGCCGCAAAACATGTTGGCTACGGTAAAGAGGGAGGGCAGGATGGCCACCCCCTTCCGGAAGGGGATTTGGCCGGCCGGCGCGACGAACTTCCGGAAGGACCGGGGGCTCACCGATCCCTCCAACGGGCGAGGGGAGTCACTCCCGCTCGGACTTGCTCTCCCTCCCGGCCGACCAGATCCACCTCCTCCTCGGGAAGGTAGAGGTCCACGCGCGAGCCGAACCGGATGAGGCCGATCCGGTCGCCCCTATCGAACTCCCGGCCTTCGGTGACCCAGGAGACGATTCGGCGGGCGACGAGCCCCGCGATTTGCACGACCTCCAGGGGCCCCCGGGCCGTATCCCACACCGTCCGCACCTGCTCGTTGTCCAGGGAGGCCTTGTCCTTCCACGCCGCCATGAACCGCCCGGGATGGTGGGTCACCGAAGCGACGCGTCCCGGCCAGGGGGCCCGGTTCACGTGGACGTTGAAAACCGACATAAACACGCTGAGCCGGACTCTCCCGCCCTCACGGACGACGGGTAACAAGCGCCCGTCGGCCGGGGAGAGAATGAGGGCGTCCTGGGCGGGACCGATCCTCTCCGGATCCCGGAAGAAAGCGCAAACGGCGGCCGCGGCGGCAAGGAATGCGGCCCCGGCGGCCCATGCGCCGGCCGCCGCGCAAACCACACCGCTTACGGCAAGCGGGCCCGCAAAGGGGAAGGCTTCCTCACGGATGAACATGGCACCTCCTGATTCTTATCATAACGCAACGGGCGGACTTTGGGCACGAGGACGTGCACCGAAGGGCTGAATCATCCCGCCGGACCGTCCTTGACCTAAAGGGCCTAACTGTGCTATTATGAAACGCTTACAAGAGGTCTGCAGTGGACTGGATTCGCCTTTCGGACGTGATGGAACCCGTGGAACTCGACGTGGAGGTCGCCGGCCTCACGCTGGACCTTGGGTATCACTACTCGGTCCTTGTGGAGCCTGTAAGACTCCACCTGAGCGTCTCCCCCACAGCCCACGGTCACTCTCTGAAGGGCTCCTTCCCGTTCCGCGCCTCCCTCCCCTGCTCGCGCTGCCTGAAGCCCGTGACGCTGTCGGGAGAGGCTTCGTTCCTTCTCGAATACCAGCCAGCCTCCATGGCCCCCGCCGAGGAGGAGGTGGAGGCCAGCGCGGAGACGCCGGAGATCGTTTATTACCAGGACGACCGGATCCCTTTCCAGTCGCTCGTAGCTCAGCAGATGTACCTGGAGGTTCCCGAGAAGGTCCTCTGCGACGAATCGTGCCGGGGCCTCTGCCCGCGCTGCGGGGCGGACTTGAACCTGGGAGAATGCCCGTGCCCCCCCGAGGCGGACCCGAGATGGGGCAACCTGACCCGACTTACCTCCCCCCAATAAGATAGGAGAAGAACATGCCCAACCCGAGACGCCGCCACTCCAAGACCCGCCGCGACAAGCGCCGCACCGGCGACGCCCTCACCCCCATCGCCGTGGCCGAGTGCCCCCAGTGCCACGAGCCCAAGCTCCCCCACACGGTTTGCAAGGCGTGCGGTTTCTACGACGGCAAGCGCGTCCTGAAGGTCGAAGAGGCCTGAGAGCGAAATGAAGACCCGCATCGCTCTGGATGCGATGGGGGGGGACCGCGCCCCCCTCCCAGAGGTCGTGGGGGCCGTGGAGGCCTATCGCCGATTCGGCGTTCA
Source organism: uncultured Thermoanaerobaculia bacterium (assembly GCA_964589625.1). GTDB lineage: Bacteria > Acidobacteriota > UBA4820 > UBA4820 > DSQY01 > JBFLVU01. The sequence continues at coordinate 44,656 of CAZPSH010000013.1, read as the reverse complement.
GGTGGTTCTTGTGGGGGACGAAACGCGCCTCCGGCGTGAGCTCTCCCGCTGCAAGGCCGACGATCGTGGGCTCCAGGTGGTTCACGCGGAAGAGGTCGTCACCATGGACGACCCCCCGATGACCGCAATCCGAAAGAAGAGGCGCAGCTCCCTCCGCATCGCCGCCGACCTCGTCAAGGCGGGGGAGGCTCAGGGGCTCGTGTCCGCCGGAAACACCGGGGCGGTCATGGCCACGGCCAAGCTCGTCATCGGTGGGATCGACGACGTCGAAAGACCGGCCCTCGCCACCTGGATCCCCCACGCGAAAGGCGTCTCCCTTCTCCTGGACGTGGGGGCCAACAGCGAGTGCCGGCCCTCCCACCTCCTGCAGTTCGCCGTCATGGGCAGCATCTACTACTCCCAGATGACGGGCACCGAGAGCCCGAAGGTGGGGCTCCTGTCCATCGGCGAGGAGGACATCAAGGGGAACGACCTGACCAAAGAGGCCTTCAAACTCCTCCAGCTGTCCGGCGTGAATTTTGCGGGGAACGTGGAGGGGCACGGCCTGTTCAGGGGAGAAGCCGACGTGGTGGTCACCGACGGGTTCACCGGAAACGTCGTCCTCAAGACCGGCGAATCCGTCTACGAGTACATCGCGCACACGCTCAAGGACGGGTTCCGCAGGAGCCTTCTGGCCCGTGTGGGTTACGTACTTTCATCCAGCGTCTTCAAGAACCTGAAATCGAAGATGGACTACGCCGAATATGGGGGCGCACTCCTCTTGGGCGTCAAGGCCGTGACCATCATCTGCCACGGCCGCTCCCAGCCCCGGGCCATCGCGAACGCCCTCAAGCTCGCCCGGGACTTCTGCGAAGCGGGCCTCAACGAGCGGGTGGGAGAGCAGATCCACTCGCGCGTGAAGGACACAGCCAATGGGAAGAACCTGGTCGCGAATTAGCGGGACGGGCCACGCCCTCCCCGAGCGAGTGCTAACGAACCTCGAGCTCGAGAAAATGGTGGAGACCACCGACGAGTGGATCACCACCCGCACGGGAATCCGGGAGAGGCGGGTCGCGGGCGAATCCGAATACCTGTCGCTCTTCGCCGCCGAGGCGGGGCGCCGCGCGCTTCAAATGGCGAATCTCTCCGCCGAGGACCTGGACCTCATCATCGTCGCCACCGTGACACAGGACCAGCCCATACCATCCACGGCCTGCTTCGTGCAAGCCGCTTTGGGAGCGCAAAAGGCGGCGGCATTCGACATGGCCGCCGGGTGCTCCGGTTTCATTTACGCCCTGGCCGCCGCGGACGGCTTCCTCCAAACGGGCATGGCCAAGCACGCGCTCGTCATCGGCGGGGAGATCCTCTCCAAGTTCCTGGACTGGAACGATCGGGCCACGTGCGTCCTCTTTGGCGACGGGGCGGGCGCCGTGATTCTCTCCACCGGAACGGGCCCCAGCGGGCTCCTGTCGACGGCCATCCACGCCGACGGAACCATGGCCGACTTCATCACGCTGCCGGGCGGGGGGTCGCGCCTCCCCGTCTCCCACGCCATGATCGAAGCCAACCTCCACACCATCAAAATGAAGGGGAATGAGACCTTCAAGATCGCCGTCCGGTCCCTCGAGAACGTATGCAGGGAAGCCATCGAGAGGGCCAGCCTCTCCCCCGCCGACGTGCGCTGGTTCGTCCCTCACCAGGCCAACACCCGGATCATCCACGCCGTTACGGACCGCCTGGGATGGCCCCCCGAAACTCTCTACCTGAACATCGACCGCATCGGGAACACCTCCGCCGCCTCCATCCCCATCGCCCTGGACGAACTCGTCCGTTCGGGGCGCGTGGCCGAAGGAGACGTGCTCCTCTTCGCCGCATTCGGTGCGGGGCTCACGTGGGGATCCGCCCTTGTGAGGTGGTAGCACCCGCCCCGGAGCACCATGGTTTCCAGAAGACAGGGAGGCGCCGATGAAGGTCGCCGTCGTGTTCCCCGGCCAGGCATCGCAATACGTCGGAATGGGCAAGGCGCTGGCGGAGGGTTTTCCCGTTGCCGCGGGGGTCTTGGAGGAAGCCGATGAGGCCCTCGGCGAGCCGTTTTGCCGCCTCCTCTGGGAGGGCCCGCAGGAGGCCCTGGACCTCACGGCCAACACCCAGCCGGCCGTTCTGGCGGTTTCCGTTGCCGCCTGGCGCGTCCTTCGCACCGCTCTCCCCACCCTCGCCCCCGCCTACCTGGCCGGCCACTCCCTGGGGGAGTACAGCGCCCACGTCGCCGCCGGCACCTTCTCCTTCCCCGACGCGCTCCGCGCGGTGCGCCGCCGGGGCCTCTTCATGCAGGAGGCCGTGCCCGTAGGGGAGGGAGCCATGGCCGCCCTGATGGGCATGGAGTTTTCCGACGTGGTGAGGGCATGCGCGGAGGCGGCGGGTGACGGCTCCGTGGTTCCCGCGAACGACAACGCCCCAGGGCAGGTGGTCATCGCCGGGCGCGCCGACTCGGTTCGCGCCGCCGTGGAGAAGGCGAAGGCCCTCGGGTGCCGCAAGGCCGTTCCCCTTCCCGTGTCCGCGCCCTTCCACTCGCCCCTCATGGCGAGCGCCCGCGAGCGCCTTGGTCCGGTTCTCCGCGCGATCCCCTTCGCGGATCCCGCCTGGCCCGTGGTGGCCAACGTGAACCTTACTCCGGTGCACACGGGAGCCGAGGCGAGGGATTGCCTCCTGCGGCAGGTGGACTCACCCGTCCGCTGGCGCGAGACGATGCTCTTCCTGCAGAGCCAGGGCGTGGACACGATCCTGGAGGTGGGCCCGGGCACCGTCCTCTGCGGCCTGGCCAAACGGGTCAACCGGGATTGGAAGCTCCTGAACGTGGAGTCTCCGGAGAGCCTGGACAAGGCACTCGCGGGGCTCCAGGGCTGAGCGGGGGAAGGGCCCCCACACTACACCCACACACCGAGGGAGGCAAACATGGCTCGTTTTTCAGATCGCGTAGCGCTCGTGTCCGGAGCGGCCCAGGGAATAGGCCTCGCTATCGTGGAGAAGCTGGCCGGCGAGGGTGCCACCGTTTTCGGCGGCGACCTCAATCTCGCGGGCATGACCCAATCCGCGCAAGCGCTATCCGCCCGAGGCCTGAAGGTCATCCCCCTGGAGCTCAACGTCTCCGACCGCGCCTCCTGCGAAGCGGCCGTCCAGATGGTCTTGGAGCAGGCCGGGCGCCTTGATCTGCTGGTCAACAACGCGGGCATAACACGCGATGCCCTGCTGATGCGCATGCGGCCGGAGGACTGGGACGCCGTCCTTTCCGTCAACCTGACGGGCACCTTCAACCTCAGCCAGGCCGCCCTCAAACCCATGATGGCCGAGCGCTTCGGCCGCATCGTCAACATCGCCTCCGTGGTGGGTCTCATGGGAAATGCGGGCCAGGCCAACTATGTGGCCAGCAAGGCCGGCATCATCGGGCTCACCAAGGTGACCGCTCGCGAGCTGGCCAGCCGAAACATCACCTGCAACGCCGTGGCTCCCGGGTTCATCGTGACGGCCATGACCGACAAGCTCACCGAGCAGCAGAAGGAGCAGATGGCCTCGATCATCCCCATGAAACGATTCGGAAGCGCCGAGGACATCGCGTGCGCCGTGGCCTTTCTGCTGAGCGATGACGCCTCTTACATCACGGGCCAGACCCTCTCGGTGAACGGCGGAATGTACATGTAGCCCGGTTTCGTCCATCGGGGCATGGCGGCCACGCCTATCCCGCCGGGCTCCGCCTTGACTTCGCCCTTCTCGTGCCTTCGCCGGGCCCGGAAACACCCGTGGGGAGGGCCTCCCCTCCCCACCCGAGTCGGATTCCTGGTGCCGAAGGGGGGACTCGAACCTGCGCGGCCTAGAAGCCTCGCCGCTCGCGAGTCTCGCGGCTGCGTTTCAAGGCCGCCCACGGTTCCCGGGGCGGGTCCCTCGGCTTGCCCCGCTCCGCTGCGAACGCTCGCTCTTCGCTCGCGTCCTCGCGGCGGGCCTACGCCGTTTCCCGCCCTTCTCGCCCCCCCTGCGGGCGCAAATGGACGGAAGCGCGAAGAAATCGGCGCGAAGCCGAATTCACTTCGGCTGGAGCGCCAACCTCTCCCCGAGGAGTTCAGCGGAGCGACCGCAGGGAGCGAAGCGCCAAGAGGGGGGCGGAGCCTCCCTCTTGGCTTCCTTGGTGCCGAAGGGGGGACTCGAACCCCCATGGTCTTGCGGCCGGTGGATTTTGAGTCCACTGCGTCTACCGGTTCCGCCACTTCGGCCAAGGGGCCATTCTAGAAAGGATCGCCCGGTCCGTCAACCTCGGGAGAAATGCCGGCCTCGCGCCGACGTCGTTCCCACCCCTCCACACGACCCCGCGCACGGGCGTTTCTCCGCCGCCGGCTCATGCCCGAACGGCTTCGTGAATCCAAGGCTCCAATCCTGGGGCCAAGTAGAAGGTCGGCTGGAGCAGGCTCTCCTCCGGACAAAGGAGCCCCTCTTCCACGGCCCGCCTCGCAAGAGGCGTGCCCGGATAGATGCGGATGCCCACGGTGATCTTGAGTTCGTCCAAGTGGAGCGAACGCGCGAAGGCCAGGCTCTCCTCCACGGTCTCGCGCGTCTCGCCCGGTCCGCCGAGCAGGAGAAAGCCCATGCGGCGAATGCCGTAGGCCGCGATCAGTTCGGAGGCGCGGCGCACATCTTCGACCCGGAAGCGCTTGTTCATTTCGGCCAGCACCCGCGTGGAGCCGCTCTCGAACCCCAGGCTGACCTCCGTGCAGCCCGCCTCTGCCATGGCCCGAACCAATCCTTCGCTCAGGAGGTGCGGGTAGAGGATGCACCGCCACGTGATCGCCAGGTGCCGCGCCTTGATCTCCCGACAGAGGTCGAAGGCTTGCGAATCGGGAAGGTTGAAGGAGTTGTCCACAAAGTAGAAGCGGTGGAACCCCCTCCTTTCGAGCGCTGTGAGCTCATCGGCGACGAGGGCGGAGGAGCGGCACCGAATGCGGCGGCCTTGAATGGTTGAGGTGGAACAATAAGAGCAGTCATTGGGACATCCCCGCCTGCTCTGGATGGGCAGCCAGATCGCATCGGGATTGTCTCGCCTGTTCTCTAGGAGAGTTGCATCCCAGAGGGCCAGGACGTCGAGATCATCAACCTCGGCCCTTCCGCGGTCCACCCCCTCCCCGAAGACGTGGACACCGGGGATGGCCCTGGGATCCAACCCCTTTCGCACGCACTCCAGCAGCATCGGGAAGGCCCTCTCCCCGTCTCCTCGAATGCCGAAGTCGGCCTTCAGGTAGGCCAACACCTCCCGGGGGAAGATGCTGAAACCCGCACCGCCGAGGACGATGGGAGCAGCAGAGGCCGCCCGGCACCCTGCCACCACCCACTTCGCCTCATCCAGCAGGAAATGGGGCTCCTGCCGATTCTGGTCGTCGATGTTGCGGATGGAGATTCCGATGACCTCCGGTTGCGTGGAGGTCAGCATCTCCCCGAGCACCTGACGGGGATCGGAGGCCGCGAGCAGGTCCAGAAACGCCACCTCGTGGCCGGCGCGGCGCGTGGCTTCCGCCACGAGGTCCAGTCCGAGCGGCAGCGTCAGCATGTGGCTCCGTTCGGTGTTGGCGGAGATCAGCAGCACCCTCATGGGTGACCTCAAGGGGACTTCAGCGACCGCCCTCCGGCGAGGGAAGAGCCGACGCCGAAGAAGGGCCTTCCCGATGCCGAGGGACTACCTCAGGCCTGGCGCTCGAGCAGGATGACGGTGACGTTGTCTTCCCCGCCGTGCTCGTTCGCGAGGGCCACCAGGGCCTGGCAGGAGGCTTCGAGGTCCAGGCCCCGATCGAGAACTTCTCGGATCTCCTCATCCCTCACCATGCTGTTGAGACCGTCGGAACAGAGCAGGAGCCGCTCGCCCACGGCAAGGGGAAGGTCCAGCAGGTCGGCCTGGGCCTGCTCCCGTGTGCCGAGGGCCTTGGTGATGACGTTGCGGAAGGGGTGGTTCACCGCCTCGGCCTCGGTAAGAAAGCCCTGGCGGACCTGCTCCCCGACCCAGGAATGGTCGTGCGTAAGGAGCCGGAAGGCGTCATGGGAGTGAAGGTAGGCGCGGCTGTCGCCTACGTGGCCCACGACGAGTTTGTCTCCGTCCACGAGGACGGCGACGATGGTGGTCCCCATGCCCCTGGATTCGGGATGTTGAGACGCGTAAGCCTGGATCTTCTCGTTGGCCAGAGCCACCGCCGTGAGGAGCTTGTTGGCGGCAAAGGAGAGGTTCTCGTCGTAGGCGTAGGGCCAGGTGGAATCCTCGGAAAGCGCCCCGTTTTCGAAGAACGCCAGGATCTCCCCCACAGCCAGTTGCGCCGCCACCTCTCCCGAGGAATGGCCCCCCATCCCGTCGGCGACCACGTAGAGGCCGCGATCGGGGCGGATGGCAAAGGCGTCCTCGTTGTTGGTGCGCTTTCTCCCTACGTCCGTGGTGCCGTACGAGCGAATCTGCATGGTCATTTCTTTCCGAAGAGGGAGAATCCGGCGCCGGGCTTGCCTCCCCGGGACTGCTCGAGAAGCGCAAGGAGCTTTTCATCGTCCCTGTTGGTCTCCAGGGCGGTTTCGAGGAGCCTCTGGGCCCTGAGGTTCTGGCCGTTTTCCAGCAGGAACTGCGCGTACGCGGTCACGTAGGGAACGGCGAAGGGGTCCCTCTCGATGGCGGCCTCGACCTGGAGGCTCCCCTGGGCCCGCCACCGCGGGTTTTTAAGGCGGACCATCCCCGCGTTGAACAGGGCTTCGGCATTCTCCGCGTCAATCCGCAGCGCATGGTCAAAGCAGGCCAGCGCCCCGCCTGGATCTCCCTGGCGATGGCGAGCCTTGCCCGCCTGGACGAGTTCGCGGACTTGCTCGGCGGCGGGCTTGACGACCGCCTTGGTTTCCGACTCCCGGATGGTCTCGTCGTACTTGGCCCTCAGGTGGGGCCGGCAGAGGGTGTTGAAGGCCTCCGTGACCTCCTTGAGGAAGACCTCCGCCTCCCGTTTCTGGTCGGGCTCCATGAACCGGTCCGGATGACGTTCCCGCACGACCTCCCGGAACACGCGCACGATTTCGGCCTGGCTCGCCTGGGGCGCCACACCGAGAACGTCATAGAATGTCTTCCCCGAATTCATGGTCAAAGGGTATCCCAGGCCGGGGCGGCTTTCAAGGGCCTGCCCGGTCACTTCCTGAAGGATGGGCCTTTCTGGGCGTGGCGCAAGTCGTACATCTTCTTGGCCTCCCTCCTCAGGACCTCGCTCACGTTCCTATCCTTGGTCAGAAGCCTGAGGTCTTGATCCGCCAGCCGTGAAACGTACTTCAAGGTCAGTCCGGCGGGTACCTTCGGGTTGGTTATGAAGGCCTTCATGATCGAGTACCGCTTCATCCAGTCCTTGTTCCGCTCGATCTTCCGGAAGAGGTCCTCTGAGAGGATCCGCATCCGTACGATGGTCTCGATCTCCACCTCCGTAAGTTTCGGGGAGTCGAGGACGGCCTCCTGGACCACCTTGTTGCTGTCGCGGATCAACAGCCCGCGGGCCTCCTTGTTTCCCTTGAGGGCCAGCTCGACCTTGGCCGGCACCGACATGACCAGGATCTGCTGGTAGAGGTTCCGGAACTTCTCCGTGGTGAGCGGTTCGTCGCGAAAGGCGTACTCCGGAATGTCCCCGACCCCAAGGATTTCCGCCTTGGACTCCAGGATTTCTGGTATTTCTGGCGGTGCCTCCTCGGCAGCGGGAGGCGGCTCCACGGAGGCCGGCGCCTCCGCCCTCCGGGCGAAGTCTCCTCCCGCCATCCCGACCTTCAGTCCGAACCGGAGTTCCAGGAGGGACGGGATTTCGTGGTGGTCCCGGAAGAACTGCTCGGCCATGTCGAAGATCCGGCGCACCTGGGTGGGATTCAGCCCCGGATTGGCCAGAAGGCCCACCAAGATGGAGGGAGCCTCCAGGATACGAATCTGGTTGTCCAGGACGCGGTCGAGGGCTTCTCCCGTTCCCTGCTGAGCCAGCCATTCGAGCGTTTCTGTGGGTACCCCCTTGTTCCGAAGGACCGCGTCGAGCAGTTTGGCGTTCCTGCCCAGAATCCGCACGGCGAAGTCCAGGACCGAGGCGCTGAAGGGATGGTCCGGCAGGAGGTCGAGCCACTCCGCCTCGGAGACTCCCGCCAGGCTCTCCTTGCACGCCAGACGGACCTCTCCGTCCTCGTCTGCCCTCAACTGGACCCACAGTTCGATGAGTTCCTCCCGGGGGATGGGGAGGGCGCCCCGGGCCGCGGCCAACTTGACGTTGGCCGGAACGTCTCCCGCGAGGATGTGCTCGAGTACCGGGTGCGTCATGGGGGGCCCTGCGGGATAGAGAGCCGGACATCCTTCAGGACTTGGCCCCGTCCGCCTGGGAGGGGTACGGCTCGACCGCGGTAGAAGACCTGCAGGCCCGCCGCGTTCCCGATGTCGGCCTTGAAGTCGGAGCCTTGGAAGGCGAGCCGTTCTCCCGGAGCCACCTCGCGCCTCAGAAGGCGCTGTCCGTCACCCCTCAGTTCGATCCAGCACGGTTCGGAAAAGACCAGGACCAGGTCGCCCCCCACGGGCGGTTCGGAGGCGGGACCGCGGGCTGCCTGCGGCGGGGCGGGCGGCTCCGGATTCGCATTGGGCTCCCCCAGAGGGGGCACCCCCTCCGCCTCTGGAGCGGGCGCAGCCTCACCCCCCCCGATCCCTGCTGCCTCTGGCCCCGAGGAGAGCGCCGACGAATGCGTCTCTCCGGAGGAGGCATCCCGGGCAGGTTCCGACGGGGGGGTGGGGATCGGGACGACCGATCCTTCCGCCGAGGCGGATCGTGGCTCCTCCGGGGGGATGGGACCCATCCCTTCGAAGGGCCACCAGCCCATTAGCCAGAAGGCCGCAATGGCGCTGGCCAGGAAGAACGCGATGGCCCAGAGGGCCGCGACCTTTGGGGCCCGCCCCCTCCCACCGCGGGCGCGCCGCGATGCGGGCGGGAGCTCCGGTGCTGGCCGGAGGATTTTCCTGTACCGGCTCACGAGGGGATCGGCCGGCGTTCCGAGCTTCTCCGCGTAGGCCCGGAGAAACCCCACCGCGAAGACCTCCGGCGGGAGTTCCTCGAAGCGGCCGGCCTCGAAGGCCTCGATGACCTGGCGCCGGATCTTCGTGTCCCTGGTGATCTCGTCGAGGCCGACGCCGCGCTCCTTGCGCAGGCGGACGAGTTCCTGTCCGAAGGCTTGGCATTCCTCCCGAGTCATGGTTCCTTCCCCATTCGAGTCCGGATCATGCGCCGCACGGCGAGCGGCACCTTGGCGTCGGTCAGGAGGTTTCTCAGATCCACGAGGTTGAGGGACGTGATAAACGGCAACACGGCGGAGAGGGGGGCGCTCGGGTTTCTTAGGAGGGCGAGGCGCACCTCTTTCCGGCAGGACCACTTGGGGTCGCGGGCCACGGTCTCGAGCACGGGCTGAGGCGTGCGGGGCTGATTCACGAGGAAGAGGACGTCCTCCTCGACCAGACGGCCGTTTTCCAGGAGTCCCTTCACAACCCGGGGGTCCTTCTCGACGCGGAGGCTCTTGAGGGCCTGTCCGGCGGCCGTCCTCGCGAGGGTGACCTTCTCCCCCAGGGCGAGGGAAGGGAGTCGCTGGAGGAGGACCGCCTCGGCTTGGTGGCGGACCTCCGAGGCGATCCGGAAATTCTGAAGCGTGAGGTTCAGGTCCCGCCAGGAAAGGAACTTCACGAGGTTCATAGACTCCCCGGCAGGGGTGGACGGGTGGTTCACCAATCCAAATTGGACCCTCGATGACCGGGCCCAGCGGCTCCGGGCGATCCTCTGGAGAGTCGCCTCGAAAGCGTCCGGACGGGACAGGAGCTTCAGGAGGTGCCGCTCCCGGGCCGAAGGGTGATCGGGTACCGCGTCCAGGTCGGGAGGCGGGAGCGAGCCGATGCGCCCGAACAGATCGTCCTCTCCAAGATTCGGATCGAGCATCTCCGCCTCCAGGCTCCTTGATAGTACTACCGAGCCGGCTCAAACAGGGACGGTCCGCTCCGCCCCTTCCCCGGGCTCAAGGGGAAGAACCTTCACCAGAGCCGAGACTCCAGGTCCCTCCGGTGGCCCGAAGGAAGAAGCGAAGCCCGGGCGGCCAGCCTCTGGGACCGGACCGCGTCCTGGACGGTCCATCCGGCGCGGGCCTGCGCCCAGGCCAGTTCGCGGTTGAGGGTCGTGGAGAAGAGGGCCGGGTCATCCGTGTTCAGGGACAGGCTCACGCCCGCCTGCCAAAGCTCCCGAAGCGGATGCCGCGCGCCCCGTGGAACGGCCCCCGTGCACCGGTTGCTGGTGGGGCATACCTCCAGGTGAACGCCTGACCGGGCGACGGTCTTCAGCGCCTCCGGGTCCTCGGCGGCCCCGATCCCGTGCCCCACCCTCGGGGGGTCGAAAACGCCCAGGGCCGCCACGACCTCTCCGGCACCGCCCACCTCCCCGGCGTGGGGCAGCACGGGCAGGCGGGCCGCCCGGCAGGCCTCGGCGAGGTCCTTGAAGAGAACGGCGGGTGCGGCCTTTTCGTCCCCCCCCAGGCCGAAGGCGCAGACCCCGTCTCGGCGGTGCTCGGTGGCGAGATCCAGGTCCCGAGCCAACAGGGAACGGTCCCACTGTCGGACCGCGTCCACCACGAAGAGGATCGAGAGGGGCGCGCGGCGAGATTCGTCCAGGAGACCCTTCAGACAGGCGCGAGGCTCCAGCCCGTGCCTCTCCCACACCGAGGGGGACACCCGGATTTCCGCATGCAGCACCCTCTGGCGCCTCAGCCTCGCCGCCGTCCGCCGAAAGAGCCACACGAGGTCCTCGGGCCCGCGAAAGAGGTCCAGGAGGGCCCCGAAGTGCCGGAGGAACTCGGCGAAGGAGGCGTGCCGGTAGAGGGACGCAACGTCTTCCGATACCTTTCCGGACCGGGCCCGCCGCGCCAGGTGCGCCGCCTCCGAGGGAGTGAGGCACCCCTCCAGATGCAGGTGGAGCTCGACCTTGGGGAGCCTCGCGAGCGGCCGTATCAATAGTGCTCGGCGCTCTGTTTGAAGTCGTAGTGGAGGACCATCTTGTGGACCTTGAGATCCACCGGAACGTCGAAGGTCGCCCGAATCGTCACGTAGGCCCCTTCCTTCTGGACCACGATCTGCTTTTTTTCCACGGGCAGGTTGAGCTCCGCCGCCTTGGCCAGGAGGTCCTTTTGGATCTCCTCCTGGTTCCGCGTCCAGGATTCGGTGCGGGCGTAGGTCTCGATGTAGTCCTTGAACTCGTAGGCATTGACCCGGGGCGGAACGACCTTGACGAGCACGTAGATCGCCGCCGCGAGCAGGAGGATCATGATGAAGAGTCCGACCTTGCCCTCGCCTCGCTCCGAGTGTGTCATGACCACCTCCTCCCCCTGTTCCGAGGGTAGCCTCGGGGTTTCGCTTGTGTCAATCCTCCAACCTCGCCAGGAGGGCCTCCGTTTCCCGGACCTTCCGCTCGTACTCCTCCAGGATGGCCCGGTTCTTCGCCACCACCTCCGGGGGCGCTTTCTCCACGAAGGAGGGGTTTCCCAGCTTCGCCGCGAACTTGTCGCGCTCCGCGGTGGCCTTCCTGAGTTCGGCCCTCAGCCTCTCCGCCTCCCCCGCCGTGTCCTTTTGAGCCGCGGGACGCTCCAGGTAGAACCGGTACCTCAGAGCCACCCCCGGGAGCCAGCCGTCCCCTTCGGGAGAGACCTCGCTCACTCCAACCTCTCCCAGCCGGGCGAGGGCCGCCACCTCGGCGCGGGCCGATCCTTCGAGCCACCGCGCCGCCGAGGGGTCCAACGGAACAACATGCAAGGCAAGGGATTGGCCCGGGGGAAGCCCCTGCTCGGTGCGGAGGGTGCGAATCTGCGTGACGAGGTCCATCAGGGCCTGGACGGCCTCTCCATTCGAGGCGGTTTTTCCGCTCGGCCGCAGATACTCCGCCGAGACCAGGGGGGAGGTGCGTCCGGGCATTTTTTCCCAGAGGGCCTCCGTGAGGAAGGGCATGAAGGGATGGAGGAGCCGGAGGACCCCGTCCAGGACCCGGAACAGGACGTACCGGGTGGCCTCGCGCCTGGCCGGAGGGACAGAGGGAGAGAGGCCCACTTTGGACACTTCGACGTACCAGTCGCAGTAGCGGTGCCAAACGAAGTGGTACAGGGCGTCGGCGGCCTCGTAGAAGCGGAACTCGGCGAGGGAAGCATCCACCTGGGCGGCGGTCCGGTCCAGCTCCTCCAGGATCCACCGGTCCCAAAGGGACAGGTTCTCCTCCGCGGGCTCGGCCGGTACGGTGTCCCCGGTCTGGATCAGGACGTACCGGCCGGCGTTCCAGAGCTTGTTGGCGAAGGCCCTGTAGCCCTCCATGCGCTTCGGATCCAGCGCCACGTCGGTGCCGGGAACGCAAAGGATCGCGAGGGTGAAGCGGACCGCGTCCGCACCATAGGCGTCGATGAGTTCCAGGGGGTCGATGACGTTTCCCAGGGTCTTGCTCATTTTCCGGCCGCGGGCGTCCCGCACCAGCCCGTGCAGGAAGACGTCGCGGAAGGGGGGGCGCCCCGTGAACTTGAGGCCGGCCATGATCATCCGGGCCACCCAAAAGAACAGGATGTCGTAGCCCGTCTCCATGACCGTCGTCGGGTAGTACCTTTCCAGATCGCGGGACCGGTCGGGCCAACCCAGGGTGGAAAAGGGCCACAGCTGGCTGGAGAACCAGGTGTCGAGAACGTCCGGATCCTGCCGCACCGCGCCCCCGCAGTATGGGCAGGCCTTCAGATCCTCCATGGAGACGAGACGGCGGTCCGGATCGTCCACGCCGGCGGACTTGCCGCAGGAGCCGCACGAGAAGGCCGGAATCCGGTGGCCCCACCAGAGCTGACGGGAGATGCACCAGTCGTGGATCTCGCTCATCCACTTCAGGTAGACCTTCCTCCAGTGGTCCGGAATCATCCGGATCTCTCCGTCCTCAACAGCCCTCCGCGCCGGACCGGCCAGCGGCTCGATTTTCAGGAACCACTGGGTGGAAACGGCGGGTTCCACGACCGTGTCGCAGCGCTGGCAGTGGCCGACGGCGTGGGCGTGAACGTCCACTTTGACCAGGAGGCCTTCCGCCTCTAGCCGCGCCAGGACGGCTTTTCGGGCCGCGTAGCGATCCAGGCCGGCAAATTCGTCACCCGCTTCCCGCGTCATCTTCCCGTCGAGCCCGATCACCGTGACGCGCTCGAGCCCGTGCCGCCGTCCCGCCTCGAAATCGTTGGGATCGTGGGAGGGCGTGATCTTCACGGCGCCCGTTCCGAAGGCCCGATCCACCATGGCGTCGGCAACCACCGGGATGTGACGCCCCACGAGGGGCAGAACCACCGTTCGCCCCACGAGCTTTTCGTAGCGGGGGTCGTCCGGATGTACCGCCACACCGGTATCTCCCAGCATGGTCTCGGGCCGGGTGGTCGCCACCACGACACCCTCCCCGCCGTCGGAGGCAGGGTAGCGAATGTGCCACAGCTTGCCCCGGGTGTCGGCGTGCTCCACCTCGAGATCCGAGAGGGCCGTGCCGCACTTCGGGCACCAGTTCACCATGTACTCCCCGCGGTAGATGAGCCCCTCCGCGTAGAGGTCCACGAAGGCCTTCCGGACGGCCCGGGAGAGGTCCGCGTCCAAGGTGAACCGGGTCCGGCTCCAATCGCAGGAAGCCCCCAATCGCCGAAGCTGGAGGAGTATGGTGTCGCCCTTTTCCCGGCGCCACTCCCAGATCTTCTCCACGAAGGCCTCCCGCCCGAGGTCCAGGCGGTTCATGCCCCTCTTTTCGATCTCCTTGCTCACGACCATCTGGGTGGCGATGCCTGCGTGGTCGGTTCCTGGGAGCCAGAGCGCATCGAAGCCCTGCATGCGCTTCCACCGGACCAGAATGTCCTGGAGGGTGACGAACATGGCGTGACCCGTATGCAGGGCGCCGGTCACGTTGGGCGGAGGGATGACGATGACGAACGGCGGCTTGCCGGAATCCGGGTCCGCTTGGAAGCGCCCCTCCTGCTCCCACCGGGCGTAGATCCGTTCCTCGCATTCCTTGGGGTCGAACTGCTTCGGGATTTCCATCGCTTCCTCGATGCTTTCAGGGCCGTCGCCGGTGTGGATTTCACAGAAAGAAGGCCCCGGAGGGCCCTCGCCGTCTCTCCGATTCGGTCTGGCCGGGACGCCCGGGAGCGCCGCACACGGCTTCTTCCTTCCGGCCCGGGGGCCGGGACCTTACGCTGGGGTCCGGGAGGAACGGGCGCCTATCCCGCTTCCGCCTCCAGTTCCTGGATCCGCCGCCGGATCAGGGACTCGGCCATCTCAGGGATCACTTCCCAGGCGACCTCGCGCAGGACCGCCTCCGCCTGAGCCCGGATCTCCCGCGCGGCGATTTCCGGAACCATCTGGGCCACGGCCTCGCGCACAAGGCCGGGAAGGCTTTCGGCCAGGGCCGTGCGGATCGCCTCGGGCACGGCGGCCTCCACCGCCTCCTTCACCGCGCCGGGAGCCATCGCACCCACGGCCTGTGCCACGGATCCGGCCACGAGCGGTCCGGCGGCATCCCGCAGAATGGATGGGGCCAGATCCGCCGCCGCCGTCCGCGCCGCCTCGGGCACGGCCTCCGCCACAAGCCGGCCAGCGGCTTCGGGAACGCTCGCTTCCACTTCGCGCAGGACTTCGTCCCGGGCGGCCAGCCCCACGGCTCGGGCCACTTCGCCAGGAAGGACCTCGGCCACCAGGGCGCGGCCCGCCTCCCGCACGGCGCTCGGGGCCAGCCGGGAAATGGCCTCGCCGACGGCCTCCGCGGCCATCGCGGCGACGAGGGCACGGACGATGGAGGGCGCCTCCCCCTCCAGGGCGTCTCGAACCAAACCCGGCACCACCTCGCCCGCCGCGGTGCGAACCTGGTCGGCGAGGGCCGGGGAGGCCGCCACGGCCTCCTCCGTCTCCCGGATCACCGGGTAGGTGCCCGCCGCCGCCAGCAGTTCGGTCCCTTCGGCCTCCTCCAGGAGATCGGCGGACGGTTCGACCGGAGATCCGGACGCTTCCCCAGCGACGGGGCCGCCCGCGGGCTCGAAGGCCTCCTCCGGCGACGGATAGGCATCGGTCACCGGCTCGGGCGGGATGGCCATGGCGACGGTCGCCGAGGCCTCCACGGCGTCGGGGGTTTCGAGGGACAAGCGCTGGGCCTCTTCCAGAAAATCCGGACGGTGGTCGAGGAGCTTGTGCGCCTCGGACACCATCTCCTGCTGGTCGGTCAGGGAGTGAACCACCTCGACGGCGGATCCCTCCGAGGCGGGCCCCTCGGGCACGGCGGGAAGCCGCGATGTTTCCAGTTCGCCCACGAAGGGCTCCTCCAGGGCCGGCGGCGTCCGCTCCGGCATGCCCCAGTCCTCCGCCCCCGTCTCCGGCTCGGGCAGCCGGGGCACGGGCTCCTGAACGGTGACGTCGTCGGGCAGGGCGTCCACCTCGGGCGCGCCGAGATCGGCGGCCGGAAGAACCACCTCCTCAGCCTTCAGGGGAGCGGGCGGGGGAAGGACATCCTCGAAGGCCGATTCAGAGAGGGCGTCGGCCTCGGTGATGGGCCCCAGATCCACGCCATCGAAGGGACCGGGACGGAGACCCTTCGGCGAAAGAGGTTCCGGCGTCTCCGACTGGGCGGGCTCGGGCAGGGACTCGGTGTCCAGGGGCTCGAAGAATCCGGCGGCGACCGGTGCGGGGCCCGAGGCGTCCGAAGAGGTGGCCGTATCCTCGATCGCCGATGGCGCGGGCTCGCCCGGGAGGAGATACTCGGGCTCCCCGGCCACAAAAGGCGAGGGCTCGGCGGGTGCCAGCTGGGGCATGGGTCCCGTGCCGGACACGGGCGGCGCCTCGAGAGTGAACTCCTGCCGGCTGTGGAAGACCTGGGCGGACTCCCCGGGACCGGTGGACTCGAAAACCATCCTGCGCTGGATCAACTCCTCCACCTTCTCCACGAGCATCTTGGAGTCGAAGGGCTTTGTGATGGTCGTGTCGGCGCCGGAGGCCTTCGCCTTGTCCTCGTCGAAGGGCTCGAAGGTGCCCGTGAGGAGAATGACGGGGATCCCCGAGTAGGCCGGATTTCCCTTGACGAAGGCCGCCACGTCGTACCCGTTCATTTCGGGCATGATGACGTCGCAGAGGAGGATGTCGGGGCGGTCCTGCTGGAGTTTCTGGACGGCCAGTTTCCCGTTGGAGACGCTCGTCACCTGGTAATCGCCGTCCACGAAAGTGAGTTCCACCACCTTCTGGATCGTGACACTGTCATCCGCGAGCAGGATTTTCTTTGGCATCCCGTTCCCCTTTATCCGATCCTCGGAATTCTACCGGAGGCCGCAGGCACTGTAAAGCGCTTCGACGTCCATTTCGCCGGCTTCGGCTCCGGGCGCGGTCGCACGGTCCCCGATGCCGGGCCCGTCAGCAGGCTCCTTTGCCGGCCGGAGGCCCTCGGAACGCCTCGGTTCTCTCCCTGGGATGGCCAGCGGGCGGCCGTCGAGCCTCAACAGGAGAAGTACCTCGGGAGCCTCCTCGGCGGCGCCGAGGACCTTCTCCGGATTCAAGACGGGCACCGCCTCCCCCAACCGGGGGTACAGACCCGCCAGCCAGGGCTGTCGGTGGGGAAGCTCGAGCGGCGCCTCCCACGGGACGACGGCCTCCACCGCCGCCATCGGGACGGCCAGGCGGAGATTCCCCACCGAGAGGAGGAGCGCGCCGCTCATGCCAGAGCCTCCAGGGCCCGGGCATCCACGACGAAGGCGTGGCCCTGCCCGGAACGCAGGATCGCCCGGGCCCAGGGCGGCTTCGTCCGGAGGCACGCCGCCGGTATGGGCAAGTAGTCCCATCCGGAGGAGGCCGGACGGACCACGTCATCCGCGAGCCACGCCTTCCCGTCGGCGAGAAGGAGCAACACGCCCGGCCGGGGCTCCCCGGAGCCCCACCCCAATATGCGAGCGAGGTGCAAGGCCGAGGGCCGGTGGGGACCCCAATCGGAGTCGCCCCGATGAAGGATTCGCACGACCTCCGGAAAGGGAAGGGCCAGGGTGCCACGGTCGGCCACCCTCACGAGAATCCATGAGTCCGACACCCGTCGCCTCCTTGCCGTAACATACGAGCCAAGCCCAAAGCTGTCAAGCGATTGCGCCTCGATGCACCCCCTCCTCGCTCCCCGCAACGATACGGACGTCTCCGATCCCATTTCCGCCGTGGCGCCCGCCCTCCGCTTCGCCCGGCTTTCTTGGGGGAATTCCCCCATTTCTGGCCCGCAACGGGCCCTTGGGGCCATCCTGCCTTGGAGGAAGGGCGGGACGCGCCTATAATGTGCCCCTTCGTGGTTCCCGTCGCTGCGCTCCCCAACGGAGAATCGGACGCGGAGGGCACCCGGCACCGGGTTAGGGTCGGCAGCGCGCGGAAAAGGGACACTCAGGGGCGCCCCCAAAGCATATGGAGTCCAGGCATGGCCAGACGCAATGTGACGATCGACGGTAACGAAGCCGCCGCCTACGTCGCGCACAAGACCAACGAAGTATGCGCCATCTATCCCATCACCCCCTCCTCCAATATGGGGGAATGGGCCGACCAGTGGTCCTCCGAAGGCCATAAGAACATCTGGGGAACGATCCCCACCGTCGTCGAACTCCAGAGCGAGGGCGGAGCCTCCGGGTCCGTCCACGGAGCCCTCCAGACGGGGGCCCTCACCACGACCTTCACCGCCTCCCAGGGCCTGCTCCTCATGATCCCGAACATGTTCAAGATCGCGGGGGAGCTCACCTCCACGGTCTTTCACGTGTCCGCGCGCACGGTGGCCACGCACGCCCTGTCCATTTTCGGGGACCACAGCGACGTCATGGCGGTCCGCGCCACGGGCTGGGGCCTGCTCTCCTCCGCCTCCGTCCAAGAGGTTATGGACCTCGCGCTGGTCGCCCAGGCCGCCACGCTCGAGGGGCGCATCCCGATCCTTCACTTCTTCGACGGATTCCGGACCTCCCACGAGGTGCAGAAGATCGAGCAGCTCTCCGACGACGACATGAGGGCCCTCGTCAGCGACGAACTGGTCCGGGCCCACCGCGCCCGGGCCCTCTCGCCCGACCGCCCCGTCCTGCGGGGCACGGCCCAGAACCCTGACGTGTTCTTCCAGGCCCGAGAGGCCTGCAACCGGTACTACCAGGCGTTTCCATCGGTCGTGCAGACGGCCATGGACAAGTTTGCCGCCGTGACCGGGCGCTCCTACCACCTCTTCGACTACGAAGGCGCTCCGGACGCCGAGCGGGTCATCGTCCTGATGGGCTCCGCCGCCGAGACGGTGCAGGAAACCGTGGATTTCCTGCGGAGGCAGGGAGAGAAGGTGGGCGTGCTCAAGGTCCGCCTCTACCGCCCCTTCGACGGGGCCGCCTTCATCAAAGCCCTGCCCTGGTCCGTGAAGACCTTGGCCGTCCTCGACCGCACCAAAGAGCCGGGCGCCACGGGCGAACCCCTCTACCAGGACATCATGACCGTTCTGGCCGAGGCCCAGGCCGCGGGAACCCTCCCCTTCCGGTTCCCCCGCGTGATCTGCGGGCGCTACGGACTCTCCTCCAAGGAATTCACCCCCGCCATGGTGAAAGCCGTCTTCGACGAGGCCGCCAAGGAGAAGGCCAAGAATCACTTCACGGTCGGCATCGAGGACGACGTAACGGGCCTGAGCCTGACGTACGATCCCTCCTTCATCATCGAGAGCGCAGACGTCATCCGCTGCCTGTTCTACGGCCTCGGCTCCGACGGCACCGTGGGCGCCAACAAGAACTCCATCAAGATCATCGGGGAGGAGACGGCGAACTACGCTCAGGGCTACTTCGTCTACGACTCCAAGAAGTCCGGGTCCATCACGGTTTCGCACCTCCGCTTCGGTCCCCGGCCCATCCGCTCCATCTACCTCGTGAACTCGGCCAACTTCCTGGCCTGCCACGCCTTCGTCTTTCTCGAAAAGTACGACATGCTCAAAGACCTGGTGCCCGGCGGCGTCTTCCTTCTCAACAGCCCCTACGGAGCCGACGAGGTCTGGGACAAGCTCCCCCGGAGCGTCCAGGAGCAAATCATCGCCAAGAAGGCCCGCTTCTACGTCATCGACGGGTATAAGGTGGCCAAGGAGACGGGAATGGGCGGGCGCGTGAACACCATCATGCAGACCTGCTTCTTCGCCATCTCCGGCGTCCTCCCTAAGGACGAGGCCATCGCCGCCATCAAGAAATCCATCGAGAAGACGTACGGGAAGAAAGGCGAGGACGTGGTACGCAAGAACTTCGAGGCGGTGGACCAGACCCTGGCCAACCTCTTCGAGGTCGCCATCCCCGCCCAGGCCACCAGCGACTTCGACCGCCCGCCGGTGGTCTCCGACGCGGCCCCCGAGTACGTAAAGACCACGCTGGCCAAGATCCTCGCCAACAGGGGGGACGAGGTTCGGGTGTCCGAGATGCCCTGCGACGGAACCTTCCCCACGGCCACCGCCCAGTGGGAGAAGCGCAACATCGCCCTTGAAATCCCGGTGTGGGACGAGAAGATCTGCATCCAGTGCGGAAAGTGCGCCCTCGTCTGCCCCCACGCCTCCATCCGCATCAAGGCCTACGACCCGGCCCTTCTGAAGGACGCCCCGGCCACCTTCAAGTCCATGGATTACAAGGGCCAGGAGTTCAAGGGCATGAAGTACACCGTCCAGGTGGCCCCGGAGGACTGCACGGGGTGCGGACTCTGCGTGGCAGCCTGCCCGGCCAAGGACAAGAGCAACGCCCGGCACAAGGCCCTCGACATGGCCGACCAGATCCCCCTACGCCTTCCCGAGCGCGACAACTTCGAGTTCTTCCTCTCCCTCCCCGAGGTGGACCGGGCCGCCGTCAAGATCGACACGGTGAAGGGCTCCCAGTTCCTCCAGCCCCTCTTCGAGTTTTCGGGCGCCTGCGCCGGTTGCGGCGAAACCCCCTACGTGAAACTGCTCACCCAGCTCTTCGGCGACCGGGCCATCATCGCCAACGCCACGGGCTGCTCCTCCATCTACGGCGCCAATCTCCCCACCACCCCTTACGCCGTGAACCGCGACGGCCGGGGTCCGGCCTGGTCCAACTCCCTCTTCGAGGACAACGCCGAATTCGGCTACGGCTTCCGCCTCACCCTGGACAAGCACAACGAGTACGCCCGCGAGATCCTCGAGCGGATGCGTCCGGATCTCGGCGACGGGCTCGTGGACGGTCTCCTCACTGGGCCCCAGGACGACGAGGCGGGAATCGCCGCCCAACGCCGCCGAGTGGCGGAGCTCAAGGAGAAGCTGGCCTCCTCGTCCCATCCCGAAGCCCGGAACCTCCTCTCCGTCGCCGACGCCCTCGTCAAGAAGAGCGTCTGGGTTGTGGGCGGCGACGGGTGGGCCTACGACATCGGGTACGGCGGGCTGGACCACGTCCTGGCCTCGGGACGCAACGTGAACGTCCTCGTCCTCGACACGGAGGTCTACTCCAACACGGGCGGGCAGTGCTCCAAAGCCACACCCATGGCCGCCGTGGCCAAGTTCGCCGCGGCCGGGAAGCCCATGCCGAAGAAGGACCTGGGCCTGATCGCCATGTCCTACGGGAACATCTACGTGGCCCGCGTGGCCATGGGGGCCAGCGACGCCCAGACGGTCAAGGCCTTCCTGGAGGCCGAGGCTTACGACGGCCCCTCCCTCATCATCGCCTACAGCCACTGCATCGCCCACGGATTCGACCTCATGGAGGGCATGGCCCACCAGAAGGAGGCGGTGGAGTGCGGCGCCTGGCCCCTCTTCCGCTATAACCCGGACCTGGCCGCCGGCGGCAAGAACCCCCTCAAGCTCGACTCGAAGGCGCCCAAGATCTCCTTCGCGGACTACGCCCTCAAGGAGACCCGGTTTAGAATGCTCACAAAGAGCCATCCCGAGAGCGCCAAGCGCCTCCTCGAGATCGGCGACGCCGAGATCAAACAGCGCTGGCGCGTATACGAGCAGATGGCGTCCATGGCCTTCGGGGCCGGGACAGCCCCCGAGGCGGAGCAGAAGGATTCCTGAGCGCGTCGGCGGCGCCGCGGGGCGCCGCCCTTGCAGAACGAGAAGGGGTACGTCATGGACCTTTCGACCACCTACATGGGACTGAACCTGAGGAACCCGCTCGTGGCTTCCGCGAGCCCCCTCACCTCGGACCTCGACACGCTCAAGCACATGGAGGAAAAGGGCCTCGCCGCCGTGGTTCTCGAATCCCTCTTCGAGGAGCAGATCCGGCAGGAGAGCGAAGGGCTGGACCACTTCCTCTCCTACGGATCGGAGAGCTTCGCCGAGGCCACTTCCTATTTTCCGCCGAGTGACGAATACATCCACGGTCCGGAGGAGTACCTGGAGCACGTCCGCAAGGCCAAGGCCGCCCTGTCCATCCCCGTCATCGCGAGCCTCAACGGGGTTTCCGTGGGCGGCTGGATGGATTATGCGAAGAAGATCCAGGAGGCGGGGGCGGATGCCCTGGAGCTGAACGTCTACTACATCCCCACGGACCCGAACCTTCCGGGCGTGGACGTGGAGCGCATGTACCTGGAGGACGTCCGCACCGTCAAGTCCGCCGTGACCATCCCCGTGGCCGTCAAGCTGAATCCCTACTTCAGCAACATGGCCCACATGGCGAAGCAGCTCGACGAGGCCGGCGCCGACGCCCTGGTCCTCTTCAACCGCTTCTACCAGCCCGACATCGATCTCGAAGAGCTCGATGTCAAACCCAACCTCGTCCTTTCGACTCCCCAGGAGATGCGTCTCCCCCTTCGGTGGATCGCCATCCTCCACGGCCGGATCCGTCCGGACCTGGCGGCCACGAGCGGAATCCACCGGAGCGAGGACGTGGTCAAGATGCTCATGGCGGGAGCCAACGTGACCATGATGGCTTCGGCCCTCCTTCTCCACGGGGTCGAGCGGGCCGCGGAGGTTTTAAAGGGCCTGCGGGCCTGGATGGAGGAGAAGGAGTACGTCTCCGTGCGGCAGATGATCGGCAGCCTGAGCCAGAAGTGCTGCCCCGAGCCGACGGCCTTCGAGCGCGCGAATTACATGAAGACGCTTCAGAGCTACCGGTAAGATCACCGCCTCCTGCCGGCCCGGACGATGGACCGGTCCGCAGGCGGCGGAATCCCGGGGGGCATCCCCACAGAACAGAGGAGAGCGCGGCGCCCAACCCCCGGGACGTCCGGCTCCCGTGAACGCCAGACGATACGAAGGGGTCAGGGCATGAGCGAGCCGATATCAGTCACGCTGGGCGAGGCCGAAAAGAAGGACCTGCTGGAGCGGTTTCTCCGGTACGTAAGGGTCGATACACAGTCCAGCGAAACGAGCGAGACCTACCCGTCCACTCCCGGCCAGTGGGACCTTCTCCGGCTCCTCCAGACGGAACTGCTGGACTTGGGCCTCCAGGACGTGGAACTGGACGCCAACGGATACCTGTTCGGGACCTTACCCGCCAACCTGACGAAGGGTCGCACGGCCCCCGTCGTGGGATTCCTGGCCCACGTGGACACCTATCCCGCCACCCGGGGGGACGGGGTGGCTCCCCAGGTTCTGCCGAAGTACGACGGCGGGGACATCGTCCTGAAGGGCGACCCGTCCCGGACCATCCTCGCTTCCAAGAACCCGCTCCTCGCCCGGTGCGTGGGCGACACGATCATCACCTCCGACGGGACGACGCTCCTCGGGGCGGACGACAAGGCCGGGATCGCGGAGATCCTGACGGGCATCGACTACCTCCGGCGCCATCCGGAGATTTCGCACGGCCCGATCCGGGTCGGCTTCACGCCCGACGAGGAGACCGGGAACGGAACCAAGTACTTCGACGTGAAGCGATTCGGCGCCGAGGCGGCCTACACCTTCGACGGCTCGATCCTGGGCGAAGTGGAGGTGGAGACCTTCTGCGCCGACGCCGCCACGGTGACCGTCACGGGCATCGACGTCCACCCCGGCATGGCCAAGAACCGGATGGTCAACGCCCTGAGGGCCGCCTCCTGGCTTATCGGCCGCCTGCCCGGCGACCACCTGCCCGAAACCACCGAGCTGAGGGAATCCTACCTGCACCCCTACGTGATCGCCGGGGAGGTGGGGCGCCTCGAGATCAAAATGCTCGTGCGGGGCTTTGAGGTTCGAGACCTGGAAGAGCGGGAAGATGACCTCCGGCGACTGGCCCTGGAGACGGAAGAGGCCTTCCCCGGATGCCGGGTGGAGGTGGGTGTTCAGGAATCCTACCGGAACATGAAGGTGGTCCTGGACCGGTTCCCCGAGGTCGTCGGGCTGGCCGAGGAGGCCGTCCGGCGGGCCGGTCTCCAGCCGAAGCTGGGCTTCATACGGGGCGGAACGGACGGCGCCCGGCTCTGCTTCATGGGCGTTCCGACGCCCAACATCTTCGCCGGAGGGGTCAACTTCCACGGCCTCCAGGAGTGGGTGAGCCTGGAGTGGATGGCCAAGGCCACGGAGACTTTCGTGCACCTGGCCCACCTCTGGGGAACGAAGGAACAGAAGTAGCGCCCACCGAAAGGCCGGCCGGGGTCGGCGGCGCCATGGCCCCGGGCGGTTTCCTGCGACCTAACCCATTGCGTTTTCTCTCTGTTCCCCGATTCCCCCCCCTGATTCCATCCCCAAGGGGGGTCTTGCGCCGGGAGCAAACTGCCCCTACACTGGCCCGGCCTCCCAGGAGGGGGCTCCATGATCGCTCGGGGCAGGATCACTCTTTCGGGCCGCTCCATCTCCTACGGGGTACGACGGAACGCGCGCGCGCGCCGCGTCCTCCTCAAGGTGGAGGAGCGGGACGGACTCGTGGTGGTGCTCCCCCGCTGGGGAACCGCCGGGCGAGTGCCCGGCATCATCCGGAACAACGCGGAGTGGGTCCTCGAGCACCTGGAGCGCCGCGACACGCTCCTGGCCGAGGCGCCGCCGCCTCTCGGGGAGAGCCGGAAGGTTCCCTACCGGGGCCGGTACCTGCCCGTCAAGGTCCGAAACGTGGCGTGCGAAGACGCCTCGGTGGAGTGGCACAGGGACCGGGTGGTGGTCACCGTCCCCAGGCGGGGAGAAACCCCCGTGGCGGAAGTCCTCCAGGCCGCCCTCCGGGTCAAGGCCCGCGAAGTCCTGGCCCGGCGCGTGGAGGCCCTGGCTCCACTCCTCCGGGTCCGGCCCAAACGGCTGAGCATCCGCGACCAGAAGACCCGCTGGGGGGCGTGTACCTCCGGAGGGACCCTCACCTTCAACTGGCGGCTCCTTCTCGCTCCCCCTTCGATTCTCGACTACGTGGTGGTCCACGAGCTGTGCCACCTTCGCCACCCTCACCACGGCCCGTCTTTCTGGCGGCTCGTGGCGCAGGTACTTCCCAATTTCGAGGCCCACAGGGCCTGGCTGAACCAGTACGGCCCCCTGCTCCTCATCCGCTGACCGGCCGGAATGCGGCGAAGCGGAAAAGCGTTGCTTCCGGCTCGGAGGAGATCTCATGCCCGAACCGAAAATCGTTCAAAAGGCGCCCTTCGTTCAGGAGACCGAGCCGGGCGACCACTGGTGGTGCGCCTGCGGCCTATCCGCCAAGCAGCCTTTTTGCGACGGCTCCCATAAGGGAACCGGCCACAGTCCCATCCGGTACACCCTGGAGGCCCAGAAGCGGGTGGCCTGGTGCGGCTGCAAGCACTCCAAGAACAAGCCCGTGTGCGACGGGAGCCACAGGGACCTCTGATCCCTGACCCGCCTCTCCGATGGCCTTGCTGGAGTTCCCCGCCGCCCGTCTCCACTTTGAGGTCGAGGGGGAGGGTCCTCCTCTCCTGCTCGTTCCAGGATGGACGCTCAATCTCCACCTCTGGGATCTCATGGTCCCGGCCCTGGCGGAGCGCTTCCGGGTAATTCGCCTGGATCCAAGAGATGCCGGGCTCTCCGCCTCCGATCCCCTGGGGGAATTCTCCCGCCTCGCCGACGCCGAGGACGCGGCGCGCCTCCTGGACCACCTTGGAATCGCGGCGGCGCACGTGGCCGGGCACTCCCGGGGGGCGCAAACGGCCATGGTTTTCGCCATGTCCAACCCGAGCCGGACCCTCTCGGTGGCCTGCATCGGCTCCGCTGAACCTCCGCCCGAAGGCCCCGCGCCCTTCCGTTCGGTGGCCTCCGCCTGGGTCAGGGAGATCCGGGCCGTCGCGTGGACCGCCGGCCCCGAGGCGGTCCTGGACAGGCTCCAGTCCGGGCGTCTCTTCGGAAAGGTCCGCGCCACTCTGGAGGGGGTTCGGCTCCTGCGGAACGCCATGGAGGGCTACCGCGCCGCAGACCTCCTGACCCCGGCGGAGCCGAGGAGCTTCGACACGGTCCGGGGCCTCGAGCGCCTGAGGGCCCCGGCCCTCTTCGTCGCAGGGGACGAAGACCCGTTCCTGGAGGAGTGCCGCCAGGCCCACCGCCGCATCCCGGGCTCTCGCCTGGAGGTCCTGGCCCGGTGCGGGCACATGGCCCCCATCGAACGTCCAGGCGCCCTCGCCGCCCTTCTGGAGTCCTTCGCGCTGCGTTCGGTCTGATGCCAGGACGGAAGCGATGCCGTTACGCCTTCGGTCCCCGCCCGAAGACCCTGGATAGAAACGCCTCCAGGTGGGCCGCGACGTCCGCGGGGCGCTCCAAGGGAGCCAAGTGGCCGGCCCCCTGAATCTCGTGAAATTCCCCTTGGGGAGCCCGCGCGGCGAGAGCCCTCCCCTCAGCGGGGGGCGTCAGGCCGTCGGCGGATCCGGTCAGAACCTGAAAGGGGCCATCCAGCCGCTCCACCACATCCACCCGGGAGGGACGGTCCCGCATGGCCAGGATCGCCGCCCGCACGGACGCCGCCGGCTGGGCCGACATGAGGCGACGCACCTCGTCCGCCAGGCGGGGATTCCCCTCCAGGTTCGCCGGATGGAGGAGCCGAGGGATCATCTCCTCCACCAGCCACGCCGTTCCCTTGGATCCCACGCGGGCCGCCGCGGCGGTCCGGTCCCGGCGCGCCTGCTCCCCGTCGGCTTCGGCCCTCGAATCCACGAGGGCGAATCCGCGGATTGCGGCGGGGGCGCGCTCCGCCAGGGCCAGGACGGCGTACCCGCCCATGGAGAAGCCCACCGCCGCGCAGGGCACGGCGCCGCACGTCCGGACCACGTCTTCCAGGTCCGCCGCGCAATCCTCCAGCGTCCACCTCTCGGGACCCGGCGGTGACGTCCCGAAGCCCCGGAGATCGGGCACGAGGGTCCTCCATTTCTGGGCCAGGAGGCGGGCCACACCTCCCCACATCCGCCCGTCCAGCGGAAAACCGTGCACGAGAAGGACGGGTGGAGCGTCCCGAGGACCCGATTCAAGGCAGGATAGAGGGGGGCGACGCATCAGGTGGAGGCCTTTAGGCGCTTGCCCTTCCGCTTGAGCAGGGCCACGAAGAAGCCGTCCCAGGGTACCTTCGAAGGCAGGACGTAGGCCCGTCCCTCCCCCGCCGGTTCGAGGAGGGGCTCCAACGCCTCGGGCGGCTTCAGCGCCTCGGGGATGAAGTCGGGCCTGGAGGCGAGCAGGGCCTGAACCGGGTCGAGGGTCTCCTCGGGCTCGATGGAACAAACCGAATACAGGAGGTGGCCGCCGGGCTTCACCAGATCCGCCGCCGCGGAAAGAAGGCGGCCCTGCCGAGCGCTGTGGCGCTCCAGGTCCGCCTCCGTCGTCTGCCACCGGATCTCGGGGTTCCGCCGCAGGGTTCCGAGGGAGGAGCAGGGCGCGTCCACGAGAACGCCGTCCCAGCCCCCCGCGAAGGGCAGGGGTCCGGGGGCTTCGGCCGCCACCAGGCGGATGGAGGGGAATCCGAGCCGTTTGAGATTCTGGGCCATCTGTCGAAGGCGGCGCCGGTTGCGGTCGGCGGCCACGAGGCGGCGCTCCTCCCCGGTGCGGAGGGCGAGGCGGATGGTCTTGCCGCCGGGAGCCGCGCACAGGTCAAGGATTCGCCCCCCGCGCGCCACCGGGAGGAGGAGCGCGGGGATCTGGGAGGCCGGGTCCATGACGTAAAAGAGGCCGCGTGCAAAGGCGTCCGAATCCGCGGGGTTGCCCGATTCCACGCGGTACGTGAGGGGAAGGGCGGTTTCGGCGGTCAGCCGGAAGCCCTCGCGCTCCAGAATGGGGAGGCCCTGGGCCTCGGCACCCGGGCCCATAAATAGGATCGAGGTGGATGCCGGGGTAGAAAGTGCCTGCAGGAGCGCCTCGCCCTCCTCGCCGAAGCGCCTTTCGTACCGGACCGCGAGCCAGACCGGAGCCCCGTTCCGGAGGGCCGCGCCTTCGGCCCCTGGGAGACGGATCCGGGCTTCGAGGAGAGAGTCGCGCTTTTCCGAAATGCTGCGGAGGATTCCGTTGACGAATCCGCCCGCGCCGGGGTTCAGGCTCTTGGCGGCCTCCACGCATTCGTGGACCGCCGCGTAGGCCGGGATGCGGTCGAGGAACAGGATCTGGTAGGCGCCCACCCGGAGAATGTGGAGGAGCTCCTTCTGCGTTCGATCGAGGCCCCGGGAGGTGCACTCCTCCATGGCCCAGTCCAGGAAGGGCAGGGTCCGCACCGGTCCGGCCACCAGCTCCCGCAGGAGGGCCCGGTCGTCCTCCCGGGTCAGTCTGGCCTGCTCCCTCTGGACCACCCCCTTGAGGGACTGGTTGGCCCCGAGGATTTCCTCGAGCAGGCGCGCCGCCAGGGCCCTCAGGTTTCGCCGGGGCGGGCCGGGCCGCGGTTTCGGGCGCCGGTCTTCCCCGGGCTTCACTCCCCGAGGCGCGTTCCCGGGGGAAGGGGGAACCCCCGCACGAGGTCGGCGGAGGACAGGACGCGGCGACCTTCCCTTTGAAGGTCCGTCAGAACGAGACATCGGCCGTCTCCACAGGCCACCGAAACGGGCGGCCCCGAAACCACCTCTCCCGGCCGAGCCTCGGCCGGGGCGGAACCACCCAGAAGGGATCTCTCCACTTTGAGCCGCTCGGATCGGATCGTCACGAAGGCGCCGGGCCAGGGGGAGAGGGCACGCACCTGGCGCTCGAGCCTCCGGGCCGGTTGGGAGAAGTCGAGGCGCCCGTCCTCCGGACGGAGGCGGGCCGCGTAGGTGGCCTCCGCGTCGCTCTGGGCCTCGGGCGCCACGTCACCGGATACGA
Organism: uncultured Thermoanaerobaculia bacterium; assembly: GCA_964589625.1. Taxonomy (GTDB): domain Bacteria; phylum Acidobacteriota; class UBA4820; order UBA4820; family DSQY01; genus JBFLVU01. The sequence goes on along the minus strand of CAZPSH010000013.1, from coordinate 16,496 downwards.
TGCCCGGAAGGGCCTCCAAGAGAAGCCGCCCCCCCAGGTCGGCAAGGACCGGCGTGAGGGTGCCCGTCGTGGCCCCCTCCGGCACGGGGATCGCCCTTTGGACGTACACCGGCCCCGTGTCGAGGCCCTCTTCCATGCGCATGATGGAGATCCCCGTCACCTCGTCACCCTCCCAGATGGCGTGGGACACCGGGGAGGCGCCCCGGTGACGGGGAAGGAGGGAGGCGTGGACGTTGATGCATCCCAGGCGGGGAACTTCGAGGACGGCCTTGGGAAGGATCTTCCCGTAAGCCGCCACCACGATGAGGTCGGGCGCCAGCGCCCGGAGAGCTTCCTGCGCCGCGGGGTCCTTGAGGGTGGCGGGCTGAAGGACGGGCAGTCCCTCCGACTCGGCGAGGACCTTGACGGGCGGAGCGGCCATCCTTCGACCGCGGCCCCGTGCCTTGTCCGGCTGGGTGACGACCGCCACGGGCCTCAGGCCCGCTTCGAGAAGCGCCTTCAGGCTCGCCCGGGCGAAGTCGGGCGTCCCCATGAAGATTAGCCGGACGGGTAGGGGTTGTCCCATTCGCCTTCCCGGATCATCTTCTTGATTTTGCGCTTCAGGATGTCTCTCCGGAGGGGGGAGACGCGGTCGAGGATGAGCACGCCGTCGAGGTGATCGATCTCGTGGCAGAGAGCGTGGGCCAGGTAGGCGTCGCCCTCGAGTTCGAAGGTCTTCCCTTCCCGGTCCTGGGCGCGAATCTTCACGTGGAAAGGGCGGCGCACCTTTTCGAAGATCTTCGGAAAAGAGAGGCACCCCTCCTCCCGGAAGGACTCTCCCGACTGCTCCAGGATCTCCGGGTTCACGAAGATCGTGTAGTTCTCCGGACCGCCCTCCAGGCCCAGGTCCACCACCATGACCCGCACGGCCTCGCCCACCTGGTTCGCGGCGAGCCCCGCTCCGCCTGCGAACCGCATGGTCTCCTCCATGTCGTCCATGAGGGAACGGACCTCGGGCGTGATCTCCTCCACCCGCCTGGCCTTTTCCCTCAACACGGGCGAACCGTACAGCTCAACTTTGCGTATCGTCATTCGAACCGGCGTCCTTCTTCTTGAGCAGGTCCAAGGTTTGGCGGACCCTGGCTTCCACGACGGCATCGAGGCGGGCGCGCAGATCGCGCCGCTCGTCCAGCAGGCGCGAGACCTTCTCCGTTTCCATTTCGAGGACCACGGCCGACTCCAGAGCCGTCACCGTAGCCGTTCGGGGCACCTGCTGGAGAAGGCTCACCTCCCCGATCACGTCGCCCCGTCCCAGGGTGCCGAGGTCGAGTTCCTCCCCTCCGAAGGTCCCCCGGACCTCGAAGAGGCCCCTCGACACGATAAACAGCGCCCCCCCCGCCTCCCCTTCCCGAACGAGGGCCTCCCCCTTCGAGAGGGTCCTCTCCCTCAAGAGCGCGGACAGGCGTCCCAGGTCATCGGCGGACAGGTCCGGCATGATGGCGTGCAGGGTGGCGAAAATCCCCTCCCCCGACTCGTGAAAACCAGATTCCGCGGGCGGTTCCGGCCCGGACTGGGGCCGCGGCGGAGCGGGCGCCTCCGGCACCGCCGGGGCCTCCAGGTCGAAAGAGAAGGCCTCCACCGGGGCCGACGCCTCTCGGACCCCGTCGATCCCCCGCATCCGCTCGAGGATCTCCGCGTCCTCCGGAAAGAGCCGGAGGGCCTTTCGCAGGAGCGCCGTGGCCTGCGCCCTCTGGCCGCTCCGCATGGCCGATTCGGCCTCCCCCCGGTAGAGCCGCGCCGCCTCGCCCCGCCGGTTGCAGCCCTCGTAGGCCTCGGCCAGACGGAGCTTCACGGACATATCGTCGGGGCTCTGGGCAAGCCGCTTCTCCAGGACCTTCGCCGCCTCGGGGAACTTCCCCTGGCGCAGGAGTTCTAGGGCATCGGATCTGTCCGACCTCGAAAAGAGGGCCATGGCCCGCCTCCCTGCGAGAAGCCTATCCCACAGCGCCGCCCGCGACAAGGCGCATCCGGCGCGCGGCGAAGGCCTCGACCGTCCCGCTCGCGCCCTTGCACGAGAGCGGCCTCTGGCCTATCCTACGCGGGAGAGGCCGGGGGGCACTTCAGGAGAGGGCATGCCGGAGTTCTATCCCAACAACTTCGGGGGGCTTCCCCCCGAGAACAGCTCCCTCGCCTCCTCGCGCTTCGTGATCCTTCCCCTTCCTTACGAAGCCACCACATCCTACGGCAAGGGGACCAAGCTCGGCCCTCGCGCCATCATCGAGGCCTCCCGCAACATGGAGCTCTACGACGAGGAGGTCGGCTTCGAGGCTTCCGGAGCCGGCATCCACACGACGGAGGATCTCTACTTCCACGACGCGGCCCCGGCCGCGATGGTGGAGACGGTCCGCGAAGCCGTCTCCCACTACCTGGCCCAGGGGAAGTTCGTGGTCTCCCTCGGAGGGGAGCACAGCCTCACATGGCCGGCATTCGAGGCGCACCGCGCGGTCCACGGCGAAATCGGCGTGGTCCAGATCGACGCCCACGCCGACCTTCGGGACGCCTACGAAGGGACCCCCTTCAACCACGCCTGCGTCATGCGGCGCGTGGTGGAGGCCAGCGCCGGCACGGCCCAGGTGGGCATCCGCTCCCTTTCGCGGGAGGAGGCCGACTTCCTGAAGGAGCAGGGCACATGGCCCGTCCTGTGGGCCCGGGAGTGCCAGGAGGGGGAGGCCTGGATGGACCGGGCCCTGTCAGCCCTGCCGGAGAAGGTCTACCTGACGGTGGACCTGGACGGCTTCGACCCCTCCCTCGTCCCCTGCACGGGAACCCCCGAGCCGGGCGGCCTGGCCTGGTATCCGGTCCTGAAGTTCCTCCGGCGCCTCTGCCGGGAGCGGAGGGTGGTGGGCGCGGACCTCATGGAACTCGCTCCCGACCGGATTCACTTCTCCGCCGATTTCCTGGCGGCCCGGCTGGCCTACAAGATCATCGCCTACGTCCAGGAGGCCGAACGGAATGGCCGCTGAGCCCTCGACCCGCCCCCGTGTCTCCGTCGTCGTCCCCGTCTACAACGAGGAGGAGAACCTCCCGGTCCTCCTGAGGGAGATCCGCGAAACCCTCGACCCGGAGGGCCTCTCCTACGAGGTCGTCTTTGTGGACGACGGCAGCCGGGACCGGTCCCTGGAGGTCCTCCGGGGCCTCCTGCCCGCCAACCCCATGGTGCGGGTGGTCGTCTTCGAAAAGAACGCCGGGCAGACCGCCGCCATGGACGCGGGACTGCGGTCCGCCCGGGGAGAAATCCTCATCACCCTCGATGCGGACCTCCAGAACGACCCCCACGACATCCCCCTCCTCCTGGCCCAGATGGACCGCTTCGACGTGGCCGTGGGATACCGCGCCAAGCGCCGGGACAGCCTCGTGAAGAAGGTCACGTCCCGGATCGGAAACGGCGTGCGGAACTGGGCCACCCACGAGGACATCATCGACACCGGCTGCTCCCTAAAGGCCTTCCGGCGGGAGGCGGTGGCTCCGCTGAAGCTCCTGAAGGGGATGCACCGCTTCCTTCCCACCCTGTGCCGGATGGAGGGGTTCACCGTGACGCAGGTGAAGGTGAACCATCGGCCCCGAATCCACGGCGAGACCAAGTACGGGGTCTTCGACCGCCTGAGGGCCACCCTTCCCGACCTCCTGGCCGTAAGGTGGATGCAGACGCGGGTCCTTCGCTACCGCGTCCGGGAGGAATTGCCTTGAGCTGGTTTACCTGGCCCCGATTCTGGCTCATCCTCGGCTTCGTGGCGCAGGGCGCCTTCTTCATGCGCTTCGTGGTCCAGTGGCTGGCGAGCGAGCGAAAGAAGCGCAGCGTCATCCCCGTGGCCTTCTGGTATTTCAGCCTGGCGGGGGGGCTTCTTCTCCTGGCCTACTCCATCTACCGGAAGGACCCCGTCTTCATCCTGGGCCAGGCCACCGGCCTCTTCATCTACGTCCGAAACCTGATGCTCATTTTCCGTCGGCGCCGCCGCGGGGAGATGGCCCCCGGCGAGGCCTGAGCCATGGACCGCCGCCGTCTGCTGTGGGTCCTCGCCGCCTGCCTCGCGGTCTGGGCCTCCCTCCTTCCCGCGAGGGGCGTCTGGGCGCCCGACGAGGCCCGGTACGCGCAGGTGGCGCGAGAGATGCGGGAGAGCGGCCGCTGGCTCGTACCCCTCTTGAACGGCGAGATCTACTCTCAGAAACCCCCGTTCTTCTTCGACCTGGTCCAGGTTTCCTCCCTCCTCTCGGAGGACGTGCCCGAGTGGGCCGTAAAGGTCCCGAGCCTCCTCGGAGGGCTCCTCACCCTCGCCCTCACGGGCCTCATCGGGCTGAGGCTCATGGGGCCGAGGGGCGCGTGGCTGGCGCCCCTCCTGTTGGGGAGCCTGTTCAAGTTCGGCTGGCAGGCCCAGTTCGGGCAGATCGACATGGTCCTGGCCGCCCTCGTGACGGGGCAGATCGCGTTGGGGTTGCGACTTTCCGCGGGGCAGGGGCGGCGCCTGCCGGGCCTTCTCGGGATGGCCCTCCTCGCGGCCCTCGGCGTGCTGTCCAAGGGGGCCGTCGGCTGTCTCCTCCCCTGGCTCATCCTCCTCGTCTACCTGTCCCTGAGGCGGGATTGGGGCGGCATGAGGCGCCTCGGCCTCCAGTGGTCCGTCCCGGGAGCCCTTCTCCTCGTGGCCCTTTGGCTGGGCGCCGCCGGTCTGGCCGCCGGGTGGGACTACCCCAGGAGCCTCGTTTTTAAGCAGTCCGTCCAGCGCTACCTGGAGCCCTGGCACCACAAGGCGCCCATCTACCAATACCTGGGAGTGCTCTTCGCGGACGGGCTTCCCTTCTCCCTCCTCCTCGTTCCCCTCGCCGCTCCCCTGATCCGGAGGAAGGCCTGGCGGGAGCCTGGGGCCCTCCTGCCCCTGGTCTGGATGGGCGTCTACCTCGTCTTCTTCTCCCTCTCGGCGGGCAAGCGCTCGGTCTACATCCACCCCCTCTTTCCGGGCATGGCCCTGCTCGTCGCCTACGGCCTTCTCAACCTGGAGGCGGGCCGCTGGAAGACGGGGGGCTTCCGCCTGGCCTACGTCGTGCTCGGGGCGGTCTTCGCCGGGGCCGGAGCCGTGGGCATCGCACAGATGCCCGAGGCCTACCACCCCCTGAGGCCCTACCTGGTCCTGGGCGCCCTGGTCCTCGCCGGGGGCGCCCTTTCGGCCGCCTGGCTCACGGGGCGCGGGAAGCCCATTCCCGGTGCGGTCTGCCTCGCCACCTGCGCGCTGGCCTTCTTCCCCCTGACCGTCGTGCCGGCCGCGGCTGCCCTGGACCGGACCAAGACCCCGCGCCCCTTCGCCGCCGCCGCGAGGCCTTTCCTGGATGCGGGGGGGACCGTCGGCACCTTCCCCAATCTCGTGCCTTCGGTGAACTACTACCTCCGGGCGACGACGCCCGTGTTTCCGAAGACCGAGCGCGCGGAGGCCGAGCGGTTCCTCCTCGAGGGGGGCCACCGCCTCCTTCTCGTACAGCAAGAGGACTGGGGCGCGGAGGAGGACGGCCGGTTCCGGGTCGTCCACGCCGGGCCCATCGGCGGCGACCGGTACCTCCTTCTGGCCGCCGCCGGGACGCCGCCGTCGAAGTGACGGGCCGCCGCCGCGCCGCCGCGGGGCCGTTTCCTCGATCCCTTCCTTATCCGAAGGAACGGACGGTGTCCAAGAGTTCGTTGATGCCGAAGGGCTTCAGGAGGTAACGGCTCGCGCCCGCCGCGAGGGCCGCCCGGCGGTCTTCCTCCAGAGTCTTGGCGGAGATGGCCACCACGGGCGGAGGCGATCCGCCGCCCGCGTGGAGGGCCTTCAGCACCTCGAACCCGTCGAAGCCGGGCATTCGCAGGTCGAGGAGGATCAGGTCGGGCCTCCGGGCCTTCACGCACTCCAGCAGCAGGCGGCCGTTTCCCACCGCCTCCACCTCGTGGCCGTCCCCCTCGAGAACGAAGGTCAGCATTTCCCGGATGTCGGCGTTGTCGTCGCAGACCAGGACCCGCATCGCCGCCCCTCCCCGTGCTCGTCCCGCCTCCAGAGTAGGCTCCGCCCCGAGGTCCCGTCAAGCCTGCGGCGAAGCCTCGATGAGGCGGCGCGGGAGGGCGTTCTATACAGAGCCGCACCACTGAATGCGCATGAGGCGGTGGGGCCTGGTTCCAGGGAGCCCCGGATGCGCCGCCGTCGGGACGCCGCTTTCTCCGCTTCGCTTCGAAAGCGATGCGCCATGGACCGCTGGGGAGACCTTCGTCGTGGGATACGGTGTGAACGGGCCCAAGTCCGGGGGCGGTCGCCTCGACGCGGCGAGCCCGGGGGGGACGCGGTCAGCCCTTCGCCCTCCGCACCATGGGCCGGGTGCCCTGGATCCGCGCGAGGTCGTCGAGGGTCCGGACCTCCAGGCGCTCCCGCGCCGCCTCGATGAGCCGGAAGAGCAGGCGCCCCGCCACCCGGGCGTCGTCCAAGGCCCGGTGGCGCGCCGAAAAGGAGAGGCCGAAGCGGAGAGCCAGGGCGTCCAGTCCGCGGCTCTCGGCCCGTCCTAAAACCGCCCGCGCAAGACGGAGGGTGCAGACCTCTCCGGCCGTTTTCGGCAAGGCCGCGCCCATCCGCACCGCTTCCATCCGGAGGACCCGGCGGTCGAAGGCCAGATTGTGGGCCGTGAGCACCCTCCCCCGGAGCAGGGACTTCAGGGGCGGCCAGACCGATTCGAAGCGCGGCGCCCCCCGGAGGTCCGCCTCCCGAATCCCGGTGAGCCCCACCACGAAGGAGGAGAGCCCCGTGTCGGGCTGGAGGAGGCTCTCGAAAGCCCCCACCTCCCGGCCGCCGCGGAAGAGGGCCACCCCGACCTCGATGGCCCGCTCGCATCCCCCCAGGCCGTTGGTCTCGAAGTCCACCACTGCGAACTCGGCCTCCTCCAGGTCCAGGGGCGGCTCGGGAGGCCTCACCCGAAGCCTCACCATCCCGTCCCCCACGGCGAAGCGCCCGTCCCCCGCGGCCAGGGCCGCCATCACCCGGTCGGCGAGGGTCCCCGATGCGGCCTTCAGGCAGAGGGCCGCCGCGGCGGCGAGGTCCATCCGGCCCTCTGGGGCGCCGAGAAGGACCGCCTCCAACCGATCGAGGGGCGCCGCCGGATCCTCTTCCCGCCGGCTCACGACCCGCCGCCCAGAAGCGAGACCAGGGGAACCACCTCCGCCTCCCGGCAGACCCAGCGGCTCGCGCGCCCGAGTTCGCCGCCGGGGGACAGATCCACCATCCTCGTCACGCCCTTCCGGACGAGCGTCTCCACCACGAGGTCCCACCGCGTCGGCGAAACGAGGGATTCGAGCATGTGCCGCTTGAAGGCCTCCCCCGACCCCACCGGCGCGCCGTCCACCGGCGAGGGGAGGAGGAGCGTGGGGGAGGAGGCCGGCACCGAACTCCACCACCCCGTCACCGCTTCCCGCGCGGCCTCCACATAGGGCGTGTGGAGCGGCACGTCGAGGGGCAGGCGGCGGCACTCCAGGGCCCGGCCTTCGAGGGCGCGCCGTCCCGCCTCCACCTCCGCCGCGGGCCCGGCGAAGACGATCTGGCGGGCGCTGTTGACGTTCGCCACTTCGAGGCCCCTGAGGCCCGCCGCCGCGAAGGCCTCCTTCAGTTCGCCCTCGGAGAGGCCCGTGGCGGAAGCGAGGGCGCAGGCGCCGGGAGGGAAGCGGCAGGCGTTCGCTTCGTTCACGCGTTCAAGCCACCTCAGGATGGGCTCCAGGGCGACACAGCGGGCGAAGACGGCGGCGGAGTAGAAGCCCAGGGAGTATCCGGCGGCGGCCGCGGGCGGGCCCAGGCGCACCCGCGCCGCCTCGGCGGCGGCGCACCCGAAGAGGACCATGAGGTGCGGCGCCGTGAAGCGCTCCGAGATCTCCTCCGCCGGGGCCTCCGTAACCCACCGGACGAACCGCCCCTTCGTCAGGTCCTGGAAGCGCGGAAGGAGGCGCTCAAATCCCTCCTGGCCCCGGAGGGGAATCCCCATCCCCGGACGCTCGAAGAGCTGGCCCGGGAAGAGGAGGGCGTAGGGTCCCCCGCCGGGCGAAATTGACTCCACCATGCAGTCATAGTACCATCCGGCAGCGGGAGGCCGGACATGGGCGATTTCTCGGAGATGCTCTCCAAGATTCCCCTCCTCCAGGGCCTGGAGGGGGTGGAGTTCGAGCAGATGGCCCGCCGCTTCGCGGTCGAAAACTACCCCGCCGGATCCACCATCCTGGAACAGGGCTACGGCGGCCTCAAGCTCTACGTGCTCGTCGAAGGCAAGACGCGCATCTTCCGCACCCTCAACGGCTCCCGCGTGGTCATCACCACCCTCGAGCCCCCCGAGACCTTCGGCGAGATCAGCATCCTTGACGGCGACCCCGCCAGCGCCACGGTGGAGGCCGAGAGCGACGTGGTGGTCCTCACCCTCGGGCGGGACGAGTTCTACGACCTCATGGAGGCTTCTCCCGAACTGGCCGCCAAGGTCTATCGGAACCTGCTCCGGACCCTCTGCCAGCGGCTGAGGACCACGACCAACCAGGTGCAGGATTACTTCGCCATCAACAAGGCCCTATGCGAGAACGAGAGCTTCCGAAGTTTCTACAAGCTGTTCTGCTCGTGAAGCCGGCGTTTCGAAAGCTCAGGCTGGCCCTTCTCCTCCTGGCGTCGGGCCTGGCCGTGGGCATCACCGCGGGCGTCTGGCTCACGCGGGACATCCCCGAAGTGGACAGCCTCCAGTTCAGCACCCCCCACCAGATGACGCGTGTCTACAGCCGGGACGGGAAGGTCATTCAGGAGTACGGTGCAGAAAAACGCGTCCTTGTGGGCTTCTCGGACATCTCCCCCAACTTCTTCAAGGCCCTCCTCGCCGTGGAGGACACGGACTTCTACAATCACCACGGCTTTTCCGTGCGGGGCATCCTCCGCGCCGTCCTAAAGGACGTCACGCATGGGCGCGCGAGCCAGGGGGGAAGCACCCTCACCCAACAGCTCGCGCGGAAGTACTTCCTCACGGACGAAAAGACGCTCACCCGGAAGGTCCGAGAGCTCATCCTCGCCATCAACATCGAGAGCCGCTATTCCAAGCAGCAGATCCTCGAAATGTACGCCAACAAGGTCTGCTTCGGCGGGGCCTACTACGGCGTGGAAGCGAGCGCCCGGCACTTCTTCAACAAGCGCTCGCGGGACCTGACGATCCCAGAGGCCGCGCTCCTGGCCGGCCTCATCCAGCGCCCCTCCTACTACTCCCCTCGAAGTCACCCAGAGCGCGCCACCGCCCGCCGAAACCTCGTTCTGGCGCGGATGCGGGACACGGGGGCCATTACGCCCTCCCAGTACGAGGCCTTCTCCAAGGAGCCCCTCAACCTCTCCGAGACCGTCATCGAGACCCAGGGCCTCGCCGACTACGTGGCCGAGCAGGTTCGCCAGCACCTCGAAGACAAGTACGGCGAGGACGCCATCCTCCAGAGGGGATTCCAGGTTTTCACGACCATAGACCCGAGGCTCCAGAAGCTCGCCGAAGAATCGGTTCGAGAAGGGCTCCACGCCTACAGCCGCCGCCGTGGCTACAAGGGGCCCGCCCGGGGCGCCTCCGCCCCCCAGGAGTACACCGGGGACGACCTCGATCCCGGCCGGCGCCGGTGGGCGACCGTCCTCTCGGTGGACCGGACCGAGATCGTGGCCTCCCTGGGCGGGACGCAGGTCCGCCTCTCCCCCGAAGACTGGAAGTGGACGGGGGTGCAGTTCCCCGAGCGCGTGTTTGAGGCCGGCGACCGCGTCCTCTTGAAGATCGTCGAGGGCCCTCCGGCCCTCCGGTGCGAGGTCGAGCAGAAGCCGCTCGCCCAGGGCGCCCTCGTGGCCCTCAACCCCCACACGGGAGAGGTCCTCGCCATGGTGGGCGGTTACGAGTTCTCCTCCTCCATGTACGACCGCGCCATCCAGGCCCGGCGGCAGACGGGCTCGGCCGTGAAGCCCATCGTCTACGCCACGGCCCTGACGGGCGGGCGCACCCTGGCCGACACCTTGGTGGACGAGCCCACGCTCTTCCTCACGGGCCGCGAGGAGGCCTCGCGGATCTGCGAGGACGGCTACATCCCCCGGGACTTCGACAAGGACTACTTCGGGTACATCACCTACCGGACGGCCATCGAGCACTCGGTGAACATCGCCGCGGTGAAGGCCCTGAACGCGACGAGCTACCGGGGCGTCATCGAGAACGCGAGGCTCCTGGGCGTCTCCACCGACCTCCAGCCCTACCCCTCCATGGCCCTCGGCGCCTTCGAGATCACCCTCCTCGAGCTGGCGGGCGCGTACACGGCCTTCGGCAACAGCGGAGTCTACGTCCAGCCCCGCTTCATCACGCGCGTTACCGACCGGGACGGCAAGGTCCTGGAGGAGTTCCGCTCGGAGAGCCGCCAGGTCTGGGACCCCCGCGTGGCCTTCCTCATGGTCCAGGCCATGACGGGCGTCATCCAGAGGGGCACCGCGGCGAGCATCTCGGACATGAAGGGGCACTTCGCGGGGAAGACGGGCACCACGAACAACTACACCGACTCGTGGTTCATGGGCTTCAACCCGTCCCTCCTCTGCGGTGTCTGGACCGGAAAGGACGACCACAAGCCCCTCGGAAACCTGGAGACGGGCTCCCGCGTCGCCCTCCCCATCTGGCGGATGTTCATGGAGACGGCCACCGCGGGCCAGGAGAACCTGGACTGGCCCGTCCCCGAGGGCATCACGGAGGTCCTCATCGATCCGGCCACCGGCAAACGCGCCGGCGTGGACACGCCCTGCCAGGAGATGCGGCCCGAGTACTTCATCGAGGGAACGGAGCCGCCCCCCTGCACGGCCCGAGACCACTTCCGCCTGAAGCTCCCCTACTTCCTCCAGGGTTACCCCGTCAACGGGGACCTGTCCCTCTCCATCCCCGAGGCCGACGTCGAGGCGTGGGTGGCCCGCTACCCGGGCACCGTGGCCCGCGACGGCAGGAAAAAGTTGCTCGTCTCCTGGGGTGGCTCTACATTCCCCGTGAAGCTGGAGATCGCCCCGGCCCGCGAGGGGCCGATTCCCCAGGCGGTGATGCCGGGCCTTCCCCACGAGGGAGACGTGGCCTGTGGCGCGAGGACCGAGTACGTCCGGGAACGACAGTAGGCCCTTCGGCGAGGCCGTCCTTTGGCGCCCCGAGGCGGGCGGGAGGGTGGTCTGCGACCTGTGCGCCCACCGCTGCCGCATCCTTCCGGGCCGGTCGGGGGTCTGCCGAGTCCGGGCCAACCGGGACGGCCGCCTCGTCTCCCTCGTCCGCGACCGGCTCATCGCCGGCCACGTGGACCCCATCGAGAAGAAGCCCCTCTTCCACTTTTTGCCCGGGACGCTCTCCTACTCCATCGCCACGGCCGGATGCAACTTCCGCTGCCGCTTCTGCCAGAATTTCACCTTGAGCCAGGCCGTGCGCGACGGCGGAGAGGTCCCCGGCGAGCCCGTGGCGCCCGCGCGCGTGGTGGAGGCCGCCCTCGGCTCCGGGTGCGCCTCCCTCGCCTACACCTACACCGAGCCCACCATCTTCTTCGAGACGGCCGAGGAGGTGGGCCTCCTGGCGCGCCGGCGCGGCCTCAAGAACCTCTTCGTGACCAACGGCTACCTTACCCCCGAGGCCGTGGAGCGGGCCCGCGCCTTCCTCGACGCCGCCAACGTGGACCTCAAGGGCTTCGACGACGGGCGATACCGCAAGGTCTGCGGAGCCTCCCTGAAGGGCGTGCTCGCCGGCCTCGAATCCCTCGTCCGGGCCGGCATCTGGGTGGAGGTGACCACCCTGGTGGTGCCCGGCCTGAACGATTCGGACGGCGAACTGAGCGCCCTCGCGCGATACGTGGCGGGCCTGGGGCGCCACATCCCCTGGCACGTCAGCCGCTACCACCCCGACTACCTCATGGAGGACGGCGCCCCTACGCCCCTGGCGACGCTGGAGAGGGCCTGGGCGCTCGGGCGCGAGGCCGGACTCGACCACGTCTACCTGGGCAACGTCCCCGGCCACCCCTCGGAACACACATCCTGCCCGAAGTGTGGGACAATCGTCCTGGAGCGCCTGGGCTTCCGCGCCGTGCCCAGGGCCCTCGTGGGCGGCCGGTGCGCCGCCTGCGGAGAGCAGATCCACGGCGTTTTCGCCGCCTGACCCGGAGGAGACCGCACCCATGGCATTCGGCACCCAGCGCACCGACGGCGACCCGGTATCCGAGATCAACGTCACCCCCCTCGTGGACGTCATGCTCGTGCTCCTCGTGATCTTCATGATCACGACCCCCCTCTTCGAGCGCGGCATCGACGTGAACCTCCCCCAGACAGCCACCAGCAACATCAGCGGCGCCGAGAGGGTCATCCTCACCATCCCCAAGGACAAGAATTACATCTACTTCAACAGCCAGCCCGTGAACCGCAACCTCATGAAGAACTACCTTCAGCAGATCTTCCGCAACCGGTCGGACAAGACCGTGTACCTCTTCGCCGACAAGGCCGTTCCCTACGGGGACGTCCTCACCGTCATGGACGAGGTGAAGCAGGCGGGCATCGAGACCGTGGGCCTCGCCACCGAGCCCCCGCCGCCCAAGTAGGGCCGGGGCCGGCGGGGCCGGGAGGGATCCGTGGCGGAGCGTTCCTCGGGCACGCGTCAGGCGGGACCGGGCGGAGCCGCGCCCACCCTCCGCTCGGCGGGATCCGCCGGCCGGGGCCCCGCCCGTCGGCCGCCGGTCCGCTCCTCGGGCCTCCGGCCCCCCAAGGTCCGTCCCAACGAAGTGCTTCCCCTCGCCCTCCTCCTGTCCGTTTTCCTCCATTCAGGGCTCTTTTTCGCCGTGGCCTGGCACCCCGCCCTCCGCCAGATGCCCGCCTTCCCGGAGCCGATTGTGGTCCGCCTGGTGGACCTGCCCGCCGGGCGCGGAGGCGCCCTCGACGGCACACCGGGCCAGTCCGCCAAGCCCGCGCCCGCCCTGCCCGAACCGCCCAAGCCCAAGACCCCGCCCAAGACGACCCTGCCCGGCAAACCCCAGCCCCCCAAGCCCGAAGGCTCGGCCCCCGTGCGTTCGGCCCGCCCCGGCCAGGCCGTGGGCCTCGGCGGCGAGGGCGCGCCCGGCCTCGGCGGCAAGACCGCCGGGCTCATCCTGGACGAGCCCACCTTCCAGCACGAGTGGTACAAGGCCCGCCTCGAGGACCTCCTCAAGTCCAACTGGCGCAAGCCGGTCCTCAACAACGCCAAGACGATCTCGGCCTCGGTCCACTTCACCATCGCCCAGGGAGGCGACGCCTCCAACGTCCAGATCGTCTCCTCTTCCGGAAACGTCGTCTTCGACCAGTCCGTCCTCCGCGCCGTCTACTCCTCCGCCCCCTTCCCCCGGTTCCCCCCCCAGTACACCGCCCCCACCCTCGGCGTCATGTACACCTTCGAACTCCTTCCCGAAAAAAGAAATTAGGGACAGCCACCAATTTATCACCTTCTCCTTCACGTCCTTCGTCTCTCCTCTTAGAGAAATTAGGGACAGCCACCCATTTCCTCATCGGCCGCAACAAAGGCGCGCTTCTCGCGTCTTCCGCCTTTCGTCTCGCATCCCATCTCGTCGTCTTCGGGACTGGGGGACTAGGCGATTGGGGGACTGGGAAGAACCGGAAACAGGCGGGCAAGGCCGCCCGCCCCACGGGCCCCGAAACGAACGAGGCGCCCCCTCGTCTCTCGTCTAACGTTTCCCGTCTAACGTCTCCCGTCTAACGTCTAACGTCTCGCCTTTCTTCAAATCCCAAATCCCAATTTCCAAATCCCAAATGCTTTTTGCCTTTGCCTTTGCCTTGCCTTCGCCTTCCGACTTCCGCCTTCTCCCTTCTCCTCTCTTTTGTGCTACCCTTAGGCCATCACGTCAGCGGGTTTCACGGTGCGGCCCTCGGGCCGGAAAATGCGAACTCTAGGAGGTGCCCATGGTTAAGAAGCGCAGGAACCCCACGGTGGCGGCGTTCGTCCTGGTCCTCGGAGCCATCCTCTGGAGCTTGGGGCCCGTACCCGCCGGCGCGGCCACCACAACCCGCGACGCCAAGGGAGTCTGGTTCGTGGAGGGAAGCTCCGTCCGCGACGCCTTCGACGCCATGGGCTACGCCGTGGCCACGGACCGGATGTGGCAGGTGGAGACCTACTATCGCTCGGCCACCGGAAGGCTCTGCGAGATCTTCGGCGCCAGCCAGCTCGAGACCGACATGTTCATGCGGACCGTGGGCTACACGAACAAGGAGTACAAGAAGGGCTTCAAGTCCCTCAGCAAGGATTCCCAGGACTGCATCGACGGCTTCGTGGCCGGCTTCAACCGCCGCGTGGACGAGGTGCGCGCCAACCCGGCCCTTCTCCCCTTCGAGTACCAGGCCCTCTCGGCCCAGGTCCACCAGCAGATCCTCCCCGAGAAGTGGACCCGCTACGACGTCATGGCGTGGCTCGTCCTCCTCCAGCGCGAATTCGATGCGGAGGCCCTGAACCAGGGCCAACTCGAAAACGCCGTCATCGCCCAGACCCTCCAGGGCATGTACGGGCAGGCGGGCCTCGCCATGTTCGCCGACATGCGGTGGCTCAACGATCCCGACGCCCTCACCTACATCCCCGACTCCGGCAGCCGGCCCTCCGTCCTCCCCGCTCCCGAAGACTTGTCCCGCCTCGAGGCCAGCGTGGCCGCACTGCCCGACTTGAAGGCGGCCTCCGAGGGCTTGGGCGGCGTCCTCGACCGGATCAAGGACAACCTGGACCGCATCAACGCCCGGGTGAAAATGGGTTCCTACGCCTGGGTGGTCTCGGGCGACAAGACCGCCTCCGGCAACCCCATCCTCTACTCCGGTCCCCAGATGGGCTTCCCCGTCCCCGCCATCGTGGCGGAGGGCTCCATCAAGTGCCCCACCCTCAGCTATTCGGGTATGACGGTCCCCGGGATCCCCGGCATAATCATTGCCCGAACGCCCCACCACGCCTGGTCCATGCAGGTGGGCCACGCTCATACGACGGACTACTACATCGAGAGCCCCCTGGCCGCCAGACTCCACCACAAGGAGATCATCCACGTCCTGGGCGGCGCCGACGTTCGGCTGAAGGTCTACCGCTCCAGCCACGGCCCCATCGTCAACCCCATGCCGTACGATTTGAAAAACCTGAACGACGTGACCGTGGCCTGGAAGAACGCCCACTGGGGCCACGAGTGGGGGGCCCTTGACGGCTTCCTCCAGATGGCGCGCGCCACCTCCATGGACCAGTTCGGCCAGGGCATCGAGATGCTCTGCTTGAGCCAGCACTTCTGCTACGCCGACAAGGACGGGAACATCGCCTACTGGATGTCGGGGTGGGACCCCGTCCGCTCCGCCAACCAGGACCCGCGCATGCCCTCGCCGGGCGACTTCAAGCACGAGTGGACGGGCCAGCTCAAACCCAGGGCCCACGACCGCAACACCCCGCAGGGCTACTACTGCGGCTGGAACAACAAGGCCAGCGCCTCCTACGACAACGCCCCCCAGAACCTCGGATACAACTTCGGGCCCTTCCACGGCGCCCACGTGGTGAACGACTACCTCAGCACCCACGACAACCTCACCTTCGAGCAGGTGCGGGATCTGGCGCTCAACATCGCCACCACCGACTCCTTCGCCATCGGGCGGGGCGTCGTCTGGAGCCAGGTGGGCCCCTACTTCACCGCCGCCGTGAACGCCCACCCGGCCGCCCATCGCCTCGCGGCCCTGGCCCTCATCAATGCCTGGGACGGCCACTTCGTGGCGGGCGGCGCCTCCCAGTGGGCCATGGGGACCACCCGGGCCGACGCCTGGTACCTCCAGGAGGAGTGGACCAAGGAATTCATCAAATTCGTCATGGCCAACGAGGTGGGAACCACCCTCGGCGCCCCGTCCATGAACAACCTCAACCTCTGCCTCCACGCCCTCAAGGGCAGCTCCTCGGGCGTCGTGAACAACTATCCGTGGTTCCTCGACACCCAGCAGGTGGGCCTCCCCACCGACCCCCAGGAGCTCATCGTCCTGGCCCTCGACAGCGTCATGAACCGGATCGGCATGCCGCCCTACAACGTGCCGAGGGGCGTCATCACCCACCGCCACGACCTGCTGGGCCCCATCCACACGACGCCTTACTCCAACCGGTCCACCTACGCCCACTGCATCGAGTACGGCCCGGCGGGCCCGGTGCGCCTCGAAACCATGTTCCCCCTGGGCGAATCGGGCTTTATCGGAATGGGCGGCCAGGGCCAGCCCGTCTTCGACACGCACTTCTTCACCATGGCTCCCGTGTACGACCCCTTCACCCCGAGGAGCTTCCCCCTGCCCCAGTAGATACCTTCTGCATTCTGCGCCATGCGCTCCGCGCCCCCCGGACTCGCTCCGGGGGGCGCCTTGCTGCTCGGCCTCCCCACGAAGATCTCCAGTGTACCGGCCCTTGCTCGCCAAGGGCCGGCCCTCCGGCCGATGCGAGCATCGGCCGCT
>CAZPSH010000012.1:0-74419 GCA_964589625.1 uncultured Thermoanaerobaculia bacterium | reverse complement strand
CGCGCCTCCCCGGCCCCCAGCCTTGACACCGCCGGCCTCTTCATAGAAGACGAAAGTAAGGAAGAGGCACTTGGAATTTCGGATTTGGGATTTCGGATTTGGGATTTCGGATTTGGGAGGGAGGAGCCCACTGCCGTCCAACTCCATGGAGGCCCGCGCGACTCCTCGGCATCCCGGAATCCCGGCCTCTCGGCAGCCCGGCCTCTTCCCAATCGCTATCCCCGCTTAACGGTTCACCTTTGACCTTTTGACGGGAGCCCATGATGGAACCCTTTGACCTCGTCGTGATCGGAGCGGGACCGGGTGGATACGTCTGCGCCATCCGCGCCGCCCAGTTGGGCCTCAAGACCGCCCTCGTGGAGAAGGACGCGAGCCTCGGCGGGACCTGCCTCAACGTCGGCTGCATCCCCTCCAAGGCCCTCCTGGAATCGAGCGAGCGCTACCACGAGGTCCTCCACGCCTTCGCCGCCCACGGCGTCGAGCCCTCCGGCGTCCGCCTCAACCTGCCGGTGATGATGGCCCGCAAAGCCGCCATCGTGAAGGACCTTACCGAAGGCGTCGGCGTCTTGATGAAGAAGAACAAGGTGGCCGTCCTGCGGGGGGAGGGAGTCCTGCGGGGCCCGGGACGCATGGAAGTGAGGACCGGCGGGGATTCCCAGGACGTGGAGGCCAAGGCGGTCGTCCTGGCCATGGGCTCGGTGCCCGTGGAACTGCCCTTCCTGCCCTTCGACGGGGAGCGCGTGGTGACCTCCACCGAGGCCCTCTCCTTCGACTCCGTGCCGGGCCACCTGTGCGTCGTCGGCGCGGGAGCCGTGGGGCTCGAGTTAGGAAGCGTCTGGCGCCGCCTGGGCGCCCAGGTCACGGTGGTGGAGATGCTCCCCCGCGTGGCGCCCTTCGCCGACGGTCAGATGTCCACCCTCCTCGAGCGCTCCCTCAAGGCCCAGGGCCTCGTCCTCAAGACCTCCACCACCCTCCGGGCCGCCGAGGTCCTCCCCGACGGCGTCGCCCTGACCCTGGAGAACGCCAAGGGCGAGAGGGAGATCCTGGGCTGCGACCGGGTCCTCGTGGCCGTGGGCCGCAAACCCGCTTCGTCGGCGGCGGGCCTGAAGGAGGCGGGCGTGGCCCTCGACGAGAAGGGGCGCGTGGCCGTGAACGGGCGCTTCGAGACGAACCTGAAGGGCGTGTACGCCATCGGCGATCTCGTGCCCGGCCCCATGCTGGCCCACAAGGCCTCGGAGGAGGGCGTCGCCCTCGCCGAGATCCTCGCCGGAAAGCCCGGCCACGTGAACTACGGCGCCATCCCCAACGTGGTCTACACCCACCCCGAACTGGCCTGCGTGGGCAAGACCGAGGAGGAGCTCAAGACCGAAGGCGTCCCCTACAAGGCGGGCAAGTTCTTCTTCAAGGGCAACGGCCGGGCCAAGAGCCTGGGCATGGACGAGGGCGCCGTCAAGGTCCTCGCCCACGCCCAGACCGACACGATCCTCGGCGTCCACATCGTGGGCCCCCGGGCCTCGGACCTCATCCCCGAGGCCGTCCTCGCCCTCGAGTTCAAGGCCAGCGCCGAAGACCTCGCGAGAACCAGCCACGCCCACCCCACCCTCAGCGAGGCCCTCATGGAGGCCTGCCTCGCCGTCGACAAGCGAGCCATTCATGGATAGACGGGAGACGCTAGACGGAAAACGGGAGACGCGAAGTGAGATCCGTGGGGCGGGCGCCCTCGCCCGCCTGTCTTCGATTCTTCCCAGTCCCCCAGTCCCCTTATCCCCTAGTCCCCTACTTACCTACTTACCTACTTACCTACTCACCTACTTACCTACTCCCCTACTTACCTACTCCCCTACTCACCTACTCTCCTCCTCACCTACCAGGTCGGCAGGGCGGGCCGCTACTCCAGGGTCTGGCCCTCGTCGAGGTAGAAGAGGTCGTGGTCGCGGTTGTATCCGAAGATCTCGGCGTAGCGCCCCCAGGCGACAAGGGCGTGGAACTGCTGGTCGGGGTTGGTCTTGGGAAGGATGCGGGCGAGCTCGTCAAGGAGGTCCTTCCGGGACATGCGGTGGTCCTCCTCGCCCTCGAGCATCGCCTTGAAGTACTGAAAGATGGGGATGTTGAGCATGCGCTCCTTGAGGAGCGCCTTGATGGCGTTCTGGTCGCCGGCGTTGATCCGGCGCCCAGCGTCCAAGAGCTCCACGTCGCCCCCGGGAGTCGTCACGAGGCCCAGCAGTTCGGCCCCCCGGATGACCTCCACGAGGTCGCTCGATTCGTAGTGCAGTTCCCGGGCAAGCTTGTAGATGTCCTCCTTGCCGCCGTGGTCCTCCAGGATCTCCAGGAGGCCCAAGACCTTGCTGATTTCGGATTGGGGCAGTGGGTCCACGTCCATTTTCCGGCTCCTTCAGGCGATCTTCTCGAAAACCCGGTCCACGAAATCGGCGAAGTGCGAGTCGCGCCGGTTCCGGGGGCGCGGCAAGTCCACGGGCCGGTCCTCTACGAGGCGGCCTGGGTGTCCGTTGAAGATGAGGATGCGGTCCGCGAGCTCCACGGCTTCCTCGATGATGTGGGTGACCATGATGAGGGTGTTCACGGGGATTTCGCGGTCCTTCCAGAGGTCGATGACCTCCTCGCGCAGGGAGGCCGCGGTGAGGGCGTCCAGGGAGGAGAAGGGCTCGTCCATGAGGAGGATCACGGGCTCCAGGGCCAGGGCCCGGGCGAGGCCCACCCTTTGCTTCATCCCCCCCGATAGCTCCCGCGGGTAGGCCTCCTCGAAGCCGTCCAGGCCCACCTTATCCAGGTAAAAGACGGCCCGGCGGCGCCTCTCCTTCGGAGGGACCCCCCTGGGCTCCATGCCCAGTTCCACGTTCTGCACGACCGTGAGCCAGGGAAGGAGGGCGAAGGACTGGAAGACCATGGCCAGCTCCGTGTTGACGCCGACGACCTCCCGGCCCTTGTAGGTCACCACGCCCGCGGTGGGGCGGATGAGCCCGTGGATGACCCGCATGAGCGTGCTCTTGCCGCACCCCGAGGGTCCCACGATGGCCGCGAACTCCCCCTCCGCCAGGGCGAGGGAGACGTCCTCGAAGGCCGGGAGCATGCCCTTGGCGTACGGGAAGGCGTGGGTCACGTTAGTCAATTCCAGGAGGTTCCCCATGGCAGAGTCACTCTAACACAGGCAGGCTCATAGTTCTACGCGGAAGCGCTCGGAAGCGAAGGTGTAGAGGCGCCTCCAGAAGAAGTGGTTCATCAGGACGATCACCGTCACCATCGTCAGGAGCGACAGGACCATCAGCCGCATGTCTCCCAGTTCGTAGGTGGCGCGGTCGAGGGCCGCTCCGATGCCCGTGACGGTGTGGACCTCGTGGGCGTATTTGAAGTACTCGGAGACGATGAGGGCGTTCCACCCCCCGCCCCAGCCCGTGACGCTCCCCGTGATGAGGGCCGGAAGGATGGCGGGAAAGGTAAGGCTGCGGAAGGTCTGCCAGCGGGTCAGGCCCAGGGAGAGGGCCGCCTCCTTCAGCTCCCTGGGGACACCGTCCACCCCCGAGAGGAGGTTGAAGAGGAGGTACCACTGCATGCCGGTGAGGATGAGGAGCACGGAGGCCACGTTCATGCCGCCGGCGTACCGGATCACCAGGTACACCATGAGGGGGAAGAGCGCCGTGGCGGGCAGGGAGGCCCCGATCTGGGCCAGGGGCCGGACGAACTGCATCACGCGCTGGCTGCTTCCGGCCCACACGGCGACGGGTACGGTCCACGCCAGGGAGATGAGGTAGGCCGCCAGCATCCGGAGGGTGGAAAAGGCCATGGCCAGGGGGAGATCCCGCGCCTCCCGGGGCCAAGGACCCAGAAGGACCTTCGTGACGCCGAAGCCCGCCCAGACCAGGACAGCCGCGAAGCCGAGGACGGCCGCAAGGCCGACGAGGCGCCAGAGGAGGCGCCCCACCTTCCGCGGCAGGGAACGGCGGCCCGCCCATCGTCCGGCGGCTTCCGCCCCGTGGCGCACGATCCTCCACGCCTTGCTCGCCCCCCGGCGGGCCAGGATCCGGGCCTTCCTCACGATGGGCCCGCCCCTCAGTGGCCTCCGGACCGCTCCGATGGTCCTCTCCGTGGAGGAGACGGCCATCTCGTACCGGAACTGGGTCGACCAGGCCGTGAGGGGCCTCCAGAAGAGGACGTCCACAGCAACGATGATCATCAGGAGGACGCCGATGCCGGCAAAGGTGAGACCGAGGCGCCCCTCCTCCGTCGTCCGGGCCAGGAAGTACCCGAGGCCGGGCAGGTTGTAGGTGACGGGACCCACGGTGATGATTTCGCAGGCCATGAGGAAGTACCAGCCGCCCGCCCAGGAGAGCATGGAGTTGTAGACCAATCTGGGAATGGAGGCGGGGAAGTACAGGCTGCGGTAGGTCGAGGCCGTCCCCAGGCCCAGGGAGCGGGCGGCGTCCTTCAGGTCCTCCGGAACGGTGGAGCAGGACTCGTACACCCCGAAGGCCATGTTCCACGCCTGGCTGGTGAAAATGAGGAAGACCGAAGCCATCTCGATACCCAGGCGGCTGCCTCCCGCCAGGGCGATGAAGAAGTAGACGGCCGCAGGGAAAAAACCCAGGACGGGGATGGACTGGAGGATGTCGAGGATCGGCAGGAGGATTTTGCCCGCCCGGGGCCGCACGGCGGCGTAGTATCCGTAGGGGAGGGAGAAGAGGAGGGCGCATGCGTAGGCCGCCACGATCCGGACCAGGGAGTGGGCCACGTAGAGGGGAAGGTCCCCCAGCTCCGGGCTCGGGAGACCGGGGCCCCCGGGCCGCTCCCATTCGAAGATCTGGGTCACTCCCGTGAGGACGAGGACCGCGACGAGAAGGCCCCAAAAGAACCTGGCGTTCCCCTTCAAGAAGGCCTCCCCGTCCCGGTTTTCCGCAGACCGGAGTTCCCGGCGTTCCGCCTAGTCCATGCCCGCCCGCGGGGAGACCGGAAACCCGGAGGGCGAATCAACGAATCACCGGGGCAGCGGAGCAACGAGCCACGAGGAGGATTCGTCCCCCGCCCCTCGTTCCAGACCCCTCCCCGTCTTCCGGCTCCCTGCCTTACGGCCACTGCCAGACGAGGGTCGCCTCGCCCCCGTCGGGGTTGACGAAGCGGAGGGTGGCCGGAGTGTTTTTCGGCAGGGCCGCCTTCAGGGCCGCCCCGCCCTTCAGGACGACCTTCACGGCGCTCTTTCGCGTAAGGGTGTTCCACTCGGTGCCGTTGATGTAGACCCGAATTCCCTCCTGAAGGTTGCTGCCCTTCACGACGAAGCGGAAGGGGTTGACCTTTTTGAGGATGCTCGTGACGACGGGGGGCGGCGCGTATTCGTCCGCGCCCAGATCCACGGCGGCGCCGATGGGGCGGGGGTTCCCGTCGATGTCGTGGTGGACCCCAGAGTCTATACCGTGGTCCACCGCCGCCGAGGCCGAGGTGATTCGGTAGTCCCCGTTCACCGGGTCCACGAAGCCTGGGTCCCCCGAGACGGTGGTGGAACCCACCGTGACGGTGCCGCTCCCGCCCGTCTCGGCGTCGTTGGCCCACGCGCCCGTTCCCCACAGGACGCCGTCGGCCGTGATGGTGCTTGTATCGCTCGCAAAGAGGCCCGCCGAATGGCCGGCCACGATCACGTTTTCGAGGGACGCCGTGGACTCTTCTTCCGTTTCCACGGCGTAGCCGCCGTTCTGGTTACGGTTTTCGGAGAAGGTCACGTGGTCCAAAAGGGCCTCGGAGTTGTTGAGCAGGTTCACGGCACCCTGGGGAAACCACCCGGACCGGTTCCGCGCCAGGACCGAGTTCGTGAGGACCAGGGTGCCCGAGAGGACCTGGATTCCGGGGGCGGAGTACCCCTCGTTGTCCAGGAACCAACAGCGGTCCACGCTGAAGGTGAGCCCGCCGCCCGAGGCCCGGATGGCCCCCCCGTCGTTGGCGGCTTCGTTCTCCTGAAAGACGCAGGCCGTCAGGGTGGCCGAGACGCCCGCCATGTACACCCCGCCCGCGTATCCGGTGTACCCGACCCCCACGCTGGTGCCTTGACCGTTCTGGAGGAAGAGCGAATCCTCGATGAGGAGAGTGCCCCCGCCGGGGCTGTAGATGTCCAAAGCCGCGCCGTGCCAGGAGTCGTTTCCCCTGAACTCGCAGTGGTCCACCACCACGCTCCCCTGGCTCGACACGGAGACGCCCCCGCCCCGCGGGGCGCTGCACCCGTTGCAGTACGCGTCGTTGTACAAGAAGAGGCTGTCCCTTGCGGTCAGGTTGCCGTTGATGAGGCGAATCCCGCCGCCGTAGGCGTTGGCCGCGCCCGTGATGAAGGCGTAGTTGCCCTCGAAGCGGCAGTCCTGCACGGTGAGGTTCGAACCGGAGGCGTAGACCCCGCCCCCTTCGCCCTCCACGTAGCCGTTTTGCACCGTGAGTCCGTCGAGGACGACGGAGAGGCCCGCTCCCACGAAGACGGCCCTCCGCACGCCCTCCCCGTCCAGGATGGAAGGATGGGCCTGCGGATCCCGCGCGGGGGCGCCCGTGGCGGCCCCGTCCCACCCCCCGAGCAGGGAGAGGGAGTGGGAGACCCGGGCCACGTTCCCGCTCATGTCGCCCGTGTAGGTCCCCTCGCCCAGGTAGAGGACGTCCCCGTCCACGGCCGAATTCAGAGCGGTCTCCAGGGAACAGGGGCTCCCCTGTGAACCACCGCCGCCCGCCGAGGGCGTCACGAACCACTCCGCCGCCCCCGATGCGGTTCCGAACAGGCCGATCGCCACCGCCGCCGCCGCCCACCGACCCCTCGCCCGATTCGTGTTCCGCCCCATGATCCACCCCTTATTAAGGAAGTCTCCTTCAACGCGTAGTCCCACTCTAACGGGGCAAAGGGCAAGAGGCAATAGGCATCAAAGCGCTCCTTCCCTGGTATCCGCCATTCCTCATCCGCCGAGGGGCCGGGCGGGAGAAGGCCCGCGGGTAGAGTCCGGCCGCCCTTGCCCGCGCAAGGGCCCCGGGTGCAGACTAGGGGGGAGAGAGGGACCGAATGGGCGCGAGAAGTCCGGCTTGGGCCTGGGAGGCCTGCTACGGGATCCTCCCGAGTGTTTCGCGGACCTTTGCCCTGTCCATTGCCCAGTTGAAGGAGCCCCTCAAGGGCTCCGTCTGCGTCTCCTACCTGCTCTGTCGCATCCTCGACACGGTGGAGGACGCCCCCGGGCTGGCCGCCGCCGAACGCCGGCGCCTCTTGGAGCCGGTCCTCCTCCACGTCAAGGACCTCCGGCCCTGCCCCTCCGGTTGGGGGGAGGACACCGCACGGCGCCTGGAGGACCTGTCCGCCCCCTCGGACCGGGACCTCCTGCGGAGCGCGCCCGCCGTCCTGGCGGCCTTCGCCTCCTGCGGCGGGGAAGACCGCCTGGCCATGGCGCGCTGGGTGACGGAAATGGGCAAGGGCATGGTGGCCTGGAGCGAGCGCATGGGGGAAGGCGCCGGCGCGCTCAAGCGCCTCCCCTCCATGGCGGCCCTGGACCGCTACTGCTATTTCATCGCGGGGACGGTGGGGTACCTCCTCACGGACCTGTACTACATCCACTCGCCGCACGTGGACCGGGCGCTCTTCTTTCGCCTCCAGGCGGACGCGGAGGAATTCGGGCTGGGGCTCCAGAAGGTCAACATCGTGAAGGACCTGGCGGAGGATTTCGAGAGGGGCTGGTGCTTCATTCCCGAGGACGCCCTCGCCGCCGCCGGGGTCACCGCGGCGGATTTTTCCAAGCCGGATCGGCACGAAGCGGTCTACGCCGGGGTCCTTCCCGTCCTGAGGACGGCGGCGGGACACCTGAAGCGCGCTTGGGCCTACCTTTCGGTCTTTCCCCTGGAGGAGAAGGAGATTCGCTTTTTTCTCGCCACCAGCCTCTTCTTCGCCCTGGAGACCCTGGCCCTGGTGGCCGAGGAGCCCTCCCGGATCACGGCGCCCGAAAAGCTCAAGATATCGAGGGCCAAGGTGGCCGCCCTCGCGGCCGAACTCCGGTTGAAGATCTCCCGCCCGCAGGCCCTCTCGGCGCTCTACGCGGACACCTCCGCCCCCTTGAGGGCCTTCGGAGCCTGAGGGCCGGCTTCACTCCAGGGGATAGAGTTTCTCGTCCCGGGCGGGGGCGAGAAGGCGGCGGAGCCGGTGCCCCCCGAGGGAGGAACGGGGGGCCGTCGAGGCCTCGAAGACCGAAGCGTCTTCTTCCGCTTCGCCGGCCTCGCCGTCTGCGAAGAGGGGGCCCAATTCCTCCTCGATCTTCTCTAGGTCTTCGCCCGCCTCCATGCGGCGGACCGCCTCGTCCATCCCCGGCGCCCTGATCCCGGCGGCCTCCGAGAGGGTGCGAAGGAACCGCGCCATCTGGCGGGGATCCTTTTCGTCCAGCCCCCCCATCTCCGATTCCAGGGAGGCCATGGCGCGTTCCAGGCGGGATGCGTCCACATCCCCGAGGGGACCGTCCGCGGGGGACTCCCGCACCCCGCGGGGGGCGGCGAAGGGGGAGACCTGCCTTCGAAGGTCCGCCCGGCCGCAGCGGGGGCAGACCGGGCGGGCCTCCGGGCGGATGCGCTTGGACAGGAACTGGTACACCGTGTGGCAGTCGGCGCAGTAGAACTCGTACACCGGCATGGGACCCCGAGCCTCCCGGGGGGCATTGTACGAAATGCGGAGAGGCGACGTGAATCCCCCGAGTCACCGCTCCCGGGCCGGCGGTCACTTTCCCACGCGGGTCAGGACGAGGGGCTCCTTCCAGTCGAAGGGGCACACGCCGGAGGGGTCCTCCACCAGCCGCCGGACGTGGTCGGCCGTCAGGGGGCCGAGACGGACGATTCCCTCCACTTTCGCGCCGGGAAGGGCCCCGCTTTCGACCAGGGCGCCGATACGGTCGGCATCGGGCAGGAGGACGACGATCTGTCCCTTCCACTCCTCGGCGGAGAGCGGCGCCGGCGCTTCGCCTACGGGCCGGCTGGAGGTCACCGCGGCGCACCCGACGAGCCATGCGGCGGCGAGGAGCGTCCATGCCCGCACCCATCTCTTCATGAGCCATCTCCCGCTTGTCGAAAAACGCATGCCCAGTCGCGTCAGGAACGCGGCTTCCGCGGCCCCTTTGGGGGACGCCCGCGGCCGGTAGGAGGCCGCCCTGCCCGTGGGGGATCCGGTTTGGGAGGGCGGGCCGCGGGTTTCGCCTTGGCGGGCCGGGCGTCGCGGTCGAGGTACGTGCGGGCCTCTCCCGTTTCCACCTTCACCTCCACGAGGTCTTCCGCCGCCACCGTGTGGAAGGACATGACGGCGAGGGTCTCGTGTCCCGCCTCGAAGGAGTGGGGCACCCTCTCGGGGATGATCAGGAGGGAGCGCTCCGGAAAGGCCGGGTCGTAGGGCTGCAGGGTGAAGCGGTAGGGCCCGATCTGGCCCGTCCCCCCGCCTTGGATGACGGCCATGTGCTGGATGGAGTTCGGGTGGTAGTGGGGGGGGGTGGGCGTGTTGGGGCGCAGCACGAAGATCCAGGCGCTCGCGATTCCCGGCGGCAGGCGCCCCTCCACGAGGTATCCGGGGAGCGCGGCGCCTTCGAAGGGCACCCTGGAGGAGCGGACCTTCGCCTCCAGGTCCCGCACAAGATCTCTCACGGCCGTCGTCTCCTTCAGCCCCCCCACGAGCTCGTGCAGCTTTCGGATCCGAAAGGTCGTCATGGGCTCCTTCTTTCCGAGAGGGTTCAGTATACACGATGAGGCGGCGGGGGCACGAAGCCACGGTCCGGAGCGTCCACGCCCACGGCATAGGCGGAGTGAACCACCGCCCGTCCCTTCACGTCGCGCTCCTCGAAGAGCCCCGTGGCCACGATGGCTCGGTTCAGCCGGTTCAGGGTGGCCAAGAGATCCCGAGGGCCCGGCACGTCGTCCGTAATCTCCAGAATCAGGTGGGGCATTGCCATTCTCCCCGTCGAAACTTCCGGGGCAACGTCCTACTTCGAGGCGGCCGGGGGCTCACGCTGCGCCTCATCGGAAGTACCGGAAGTGCCCGGTCAGCACGTAGGCGAAGAGGACGTCCTCCTCCCGCGTTCCTTGTCCGATGTTGTGGATCACCAGGGGCCGGTCGGTGCCGGGCGCCCGGACGCTGGATACGAGCCCGATGTGGGGAAGGCCCGAGGGGAGCCTCCAGGTCACCACGTCCCCCGGCAGGTAGTCGGAGGGGCGGTCCGTGACGGGAACCGAAGCCCCTTGGCGGCGAAAAGAACGGCCTCCACCTTATCTTGCGCGCCGGCCCTCCCCTTCTGGCCGGCGGACTGGAGGGCCAGGAACGCGGTTAGGAGGCCCGCTGCGGCGCGCATCCGGTTCCTCACGGCTCCACCTTCGCCCTTTCCCATTTCAGGACATACTCCTCCGCCTCCACGGGAGGCTCGCCGCAGGCCCGGCGCATCTCCCCACAGAGAACGAACCCGCACTTCTCCAGGACGCGGACGGACGCCGGATTGTGCTTGGCGACGTGGCCGTAAATGGGACCGTCGCCCTCGCCCTCCAGGAAGGCGCGCAGGGCCCGCGTGGCGATCCCCCTGCCCCAGTACTCGCGGCCGAGCCAGTAGCCCACCTCCCGCTCGCCGTCCTGGGTCCAGGCGAGGATGTCGCCGGCCACGCGGCCGTCGGCGAGGATGGTCCGGGCCCGGACCTTGGGGTCAGACAGGATCTTGACCCAGTGTGCGTCGAAGGCCTCCCTACCCCGCGCCGGAAAGGCCGCCATGCGGCACGCTTCGGGATCGGACTGGTGCTCGAAGAGGACGGGCAGGTGGGCCGGCTCCACGGTACGGAGGGCCACCTCCACGGTGCGCGGCTCGGCCGCTTCGCGGCGGCCTTCCGGTCCCTCAGGGTTCGGCATGGCTTCTCCGGTATTCCCCCTCCACCATTCGATACTCCAACAGGCGGCACTCCATGGGGCCGTTCCAGAGGGGGATGCGCCGGGCCGGACGAAGGCCCACGCACTTGGCGAGGGCGGGGTTCCCGCAGAGCAGGTAAGCCGTCGCCCCCCCCGCGTTCTTTTTGAGCGCGTCCCCGAAGCCGCGGTAAAGGGCGGGGAGGTCCTCCCCGGCCCCGGCGTGGTCCCCGTACGGCGGGTTGGAGAGTACGAGACAGGCGGGGCCCGGAGGAATGAACTCCCTGGCGTCGCGGCGCTCGAAGCGGATCCTCTCGGACATCCCTGCCGCCGCCGCGTTGTCCCGGGCCGCGATGAGGGCCCGCCCGTCTACGTCGGAGCCCAGGATGGGATACGGGGTGGGACGCACGGCGGTCCGGGCCTCGTCCACCAGGCGGCCGAAGGTCCGGTCTCGGAAGTCCGGCCAGCGTTCGAAGCCGAAGCGGGCCTTTCGGACAAGGCCCGGAGCCGTCCTCGAAGCGATGAGGGCCGCCTCGATGCAGAGCGTGCCCGATCCGCAGAAGGGGTCCGCCATGGGGGCCGTCCCCTCGTACCCCGCTAGGAGGAGGATTCCCGCGGCCAGGGTTTCGTTGAGGGGGGCGGGGACCGTCTTCACGCGGTAGCCCCTCTTGTGGAGGGGGCCCGAGAGGTCCAGCGCCACCGTGGCGGCGGTCCCGTGCAGGTGGAGGACGATGCGGACGTCCGGGTTTTCCCGGTCCACGTCGGGGCGAATCCCGAAAACGGCCCTCAGGGCATCCGCCACGGCGTCTTTGACCTTCAGGGCCGCGTAGCCCGAGTGGGTCAGGGACGGGTGGTCCCTCACCGAGGCTTCCACGGCGAAGGTGGTCTTCCGGCCCAGGTGGTCCGGCCACCTCAGCGCCCGGGCGCCCGCGTACAGGGCGTCGGCGCCGGACGCCTCGAACCGGCCCAATTCCATCAGGACCCTGCGCGCGGCCCTCAGGTGGAGACAGGCGCGATAGCCCGCCTCCCAGCCCCCCTCGAAGGGAACGATCCCCGTGCGCGGGGGACCCGGCCCCAGGCCCAGGGCGGCCAGCTCGTCCGATACGACCGCTTCAAGGCCCTTTGCCACCGTGGCCAAGTATCGCATGGACCGAGTGTACCAGGAACGGGCCGGGAGGACCGCCCGGCACACCACAACGGCAGGACCGGCCCCGTGAGGGGCCGGCCCTTGATGCCCTTCGCCCCTTCCGGGGTCAGTGGGCGATCTCGTATCCCATCCCCTCGCGGATGGCGAGGGCGATCTTGTAGAAGACCGTGATCATGAGGAAGCCGATGGCCCAGATGGCGGCCACGATGAGCAGTTCCGGGAGGGTCGGCGTGTAGCGCGTGACCTCTCCCAGGGGCGTGGGCGTGAACCCGCCGATGATCAGCCCCAGGCCCTTGTCGATCCAAAGGGAGACGAAGACCATGACGCAGATCACGGGAAGGATCCTGAGATTGTTTCGTAGCTTGGGGACCAGTAGAAGGACGATGGCCGCCGCCGCGAGCGCCATGGAGGTCCACATCCAGGGCACGAGGTAGGCCTCGCCGTGCAGGCCCGCGAAGAGGAACTGGAAGTGGTGCACGTGCTCCGGTATGCCGCTGTAGAAGACGGTGAAGACCTCCATGAGCACGAAAAAGACGTTGACGAGCATGGCGTAGGTCACGATGACCGACAGCTTGCGGATGGCCTCGTCGCCGGGGTCGAAGGAGGAGACCTTCCGCACGATCATGCACAGGAGGATCAGGAGCGCCGGACCCGCGGCGAAGGCCGAAGCGAGGAAACGCGGGGCCAGGATGGCCGTCAGCCAGAAGGAGCGCCCGGGAAGCCCGTTGTAGAGGAAGGCCGTGACGGTGTGGATGGACACGGCCCAGGGAATGGAGAGGAGGATGAAGGGCTTGATCCACTTGGGGGGCGCCACCGCCTTCCGCTCGGACGAGAGGGCCACGAGGCTGATGAGGGCGTTGAGGAACAGGTAGCCCGAGAGGGAAACCATGTCCCAGAACATCATGGAGTTCGGCGTGGGGTGCAGGAGAACGTTCAGCACCCGTGTGGGCTGGCCCATGTCCACGAAGATGAAGAGCATGCACATGGTGACGGCGGAGATGGCCAGGAACTCGCCCAGGATGGTGAGTTTGCCGAAGGCCTTGTAGTCGTGAAGGTAGTAGGGCAGGACCACCATGACGGCGGAGGCGGCCACGCCGACGAAAAAAGTGAACTGGGCGATGTAGAAGCCCCACGTGATGTCGCGGGAGAGGCCGGTGACGCCCAGGCCCACGTTCAGCTGGTAGAGGTAACTGACGAAGCCCGCGCCGATGACGGCGAGGAGGGCGAAGACCCAGGCCCAGTAGCGCCGGCTCCCGACCACGGCCTTCTCAAACATGAACATCGGGCTTACCTCCCACGACGTAGTAGATCTCGGGCTCGGTGCCCAGCTCGGGCTTCCGCCGGATGGTGAAGGAGTCCTTCAGCCGCGCGCGCACCGGTGAGGCCTCGTCGTGGAGGTTCCCGAAGAGAATGGCCTTCTCTTCGCAGGCCTCCACGCAGGCCGGGAGCTTGCCCTCGGCCAGGCGCTCCTCGCAGAAGGTGCACTTCTCGACCACGCCCTTTGTGCGGGTCGGATACTCGGGGGTCACCTCGGCGAGACTCGGCCTCGGGTCCACCCAGTTGAAGGAACGGGAGCCGTAGGGACAGGCCGCCACGCAGTACCGGCATCCGATGCAGCGGTGCCAGTCCATCATGACCACCCCGTCTTCGCGTTTCCACGTCGCCTGGGTGGGACACACGCGCACGCAGGGAGGGTTGTCGCAGTGGTTGCAGAAGACGAGGACCGGCTTCTCCTTGAGGGCCTCCTGCGTGTATTGGGTCTCCGCCGCAAAGGCCCTCTCGTAGGGCTCCTTCCAGATCCACTTCACCTCGTGCTTCTTGTTGGCAAGAAGGGGAACGTTGTGGACCTTGTGGCAGGCGTCCGTGCACGCCTTGCACCCTTCCTCCTTGAGGCACTTGAGTGGGTCGATGACCATGGCCCAGCGAGTCCCGGCCATGGGCTTCCCGGTCTCCGCCCCGCTTGCCAGAACGTCCACGGAGGCCTTACCCGCGATGGCCAGTGCGCCCAGGCCCGCCACTCCCAGAAAGGTACGCCTGTCGGTGCTCATCCCCGGTTCTCCTTCGGCGCCACGTGGCAGTCCCAGCAGTAGGGCTTGACCGCCGCATAGTTGTGGCAGGCGTCGCAGAACTTCTCCTTGCTCGTGTGGCACTTCATGCAGGTCTTCGTGAGGCTGCGCGCGAAGGTCCGCTGGCCCGGCCCGGTGAAGGTCCGGTCCCCCTGCCTGACGTACTGATCCCGCCAGGTCATCAGGAGGTCCATGTGGGCCACACGCATGTAGTCCGCCGGGGCCACGCACTCCTTCTCGTCCGTCGGGAGCTCGGGCTTGGGCGCCGCGGCCTTCTCGCCCGCGGCAAGGTTCCACCAGACGGGGAAGGTGACCAGGAAGAGGAAGACCAGGAGCCCCATCAAGATCCAGGGTTTCTCACGCATGGGCTTCCTCCTTTCCCCTCAGCGGCGTGAGCCGCAGGTCCTGGGTCCGTTCCGTCTCTCCTTTCATCACGAGGGCGTTGCCCACGAATTCGTGGATGCCCCCCACCTGAACTTCGGGCACCCAGTATTCCATGAGGGCCGAGAGGTTGGCCTTGTCGATGGCGCAGATGCAGGAGAGCATATTCACGCCGTGCCGGTCGTGCACGAAGCGCACGGCGTTTGCCCTCGGGAATCCTCCTCGCATGCGCATCTCGAAGTTCTCGTCGGTGCCGAGCCCGGCGCCGGAGCCGCAGCAGAAGGTCTGCTCGCGAATCGTGTTCTCGGGCATCTCGTGGAACTTCCTGCACGTGTTCCGAATCACGTACCGCGGTTCCTCGAGGAGGCCCATGGCCCGCGCGGGATTGCAGGAGTCGTGGAAAGTGACGTTCCAGTGGTCGTTCCGGCTCGGGTCGAGTTTGAGCTTCCCGTGTTTGATGAGGTCCGCCGTGAATTCCGTGATGTGGACCATCTTCGTGGACTTGGCGTTCTCGAAGACGGTTCCCGTGATGGGAGACTTCGGGACCTCCAGGAAGTCGGCCGGGCCGTTCATGGTGTCCATGTACTGGTGCATGACCCGCCACATGTGGCCGCATTCCCCGCCGAGGATCCACTTGACGCCCAGGCGCTCCGCCTCGTGGTAGATCTTGTGGTTGAGGCGCTTGATCATCTCGTGGCTCGTGAAGAGCCCGAAGTTTCCGCCCTCGCCCGCGTAGGCGCTCCACGTGTAGTCGAGGTCCAGCTCCTTGAAGAGCATGAGGTATCCCATGAGGGTGTAATAGTGGGGCGAGGCGAAATAATCGGCCGAAGGCGCCACGAAAAGGATCTTCGCGCCCTTCCGGTTGATGGGGGGATCGATGCGGATCCCGGTGATGTCGGCGATGTCGTCACAGGCCATGGCGATGGAATCCACGAAACCGTGAGGCTGGATGCCCAGGTGGTTGCCCGTGCGGAAGCAGTTCGCTACCGGGTCCACCACCCAGTTGATGTTGCACCCCACCAGGTTGAGTAACTCGCGTCCGATCATGGTAACCTCGGCCGTGTCGATGCCGTAGGGGCAGAAGACCGAGCATCGCCGGCACTCGGTGCACTGGTAGAAGTAGTAGAACCACTCCTTGAGAACGTCCACCGTCAGTTCGCGGCCGCCCGCCAGGCCGCCGAGCATCTTGCCCGCCGGCGTGAAGTACCGGCGGTAGACCGACCGGATGAGTTCGGCCCGCAGGACGGGCATGTTCTTGGGGTCACCCGAACCCACGTAGAAGTGGCACTTGTCGGCGCAGGCCCCGCAGCGGACGCAGATGTCCATGAAGAGGCGGAAAGAGCGGTACTTTTCGAGGCGATCCTTCATGCCGTCCAGAATGATCTTCTGCCAGTCCGGCGGGAGCTTCCAGTCCTCGTCGTGGGGCTGCCAGACCCGGGGGTTGGGCAGGTCCACGTAGGCCATGCTCTTGGGGAGGGCGCTGTAGCAGTAGGTCCCGCGGCGGAACTCCACCTTGGGGTCCATCCAGCCGCGCTTGGGGGGCTTGTAGTTGATGTGCGTGAGCTGTTCGTGGGTGGGATGCTGTTCGGCCATGGCTCACTCCTTGTCCAGCGGGAGCCCCGCCATCTTGATCTTGTCGTGGAACTCCTCCTCCCACTCCGCATAGGTGTGGACCTTCACGGGGTAGTTCCAGGGGTTCACATGCCGCTTCGCCCTGTTGTTGTTGGCGAGGTTCCTCGTGGGGCTTAGGAAGACGCCGCCCAGGTGCATGAGCTTGCTGAAGGGGAAGTAGGCGATGAGCACCGAAAGGAGGAAGAGGTGGACGAAGAAGAGCGGTCCCACGGTCTGCGGCACCACCGGCTTGAAGGTCACCAGCCCCATGGCCAGTTCCTTGATCCCCACGATGTCCACCCGCGTGAAGTACCGCATGAGCGCGCCCGTACCGCACAGGCCGATCAGGAGCAGGAGCGGAAAGTAGTCCGCCAGGAGGGAAAGGTAGCGGACCTGGGGATCGTAGAGCCTCCTGAACAGCAGGTACGCCAGCGCCGCGAGGATGAAAAGGTCCGTAAGGTAGAGGATGGGGGCCCCGATCTGGAAGAAGGAGTCCGCCGTCTCCACGAGCCCGATCAGCCACGGCACGGGCTCCATGAAGAACCGGAGATGCCGCACAAAGACCACGAGGAAGGACCAATGAAAGGCCATGGCCGCCAGCCAGAGCCACTTTTCCTCTCCGTAGACGAGACGGGGGCCCTCCCTCAATTCCACCTTGGTGTTCCGGAAAAGCGACCGGAACAGGAGGACCTCGAGGGCCATCCGCCCCACCACGCCCAGGAAGGTGAAGGGGCTTTCGAGGCGGGAGTGCTTGACCCAGGGCAGGCTCTTCTGCTGGCCGCAGGTGGTGGGGATGCGGAAGGGCACGGGCACCTTGGCCCAGGCCAGGATCTTGAGGATCACCCCCACGAGAAAAACGGCCACCGCGGCGTACGGAAGGTATACGCCGAAGAGCGTTCGCAACCCCGCGGACGTCCCGCCGAGGAAGGCGGCCGCCGAGAGGAGCGCCACGAGCGCGAATGCGATGAGGACGTTCATGGACCATCACCTCGCTTGACATTCGGGTGTGCGGTCACTTCGTTTCTCCTTCTCCCTCCGGATCGGGCGGCGCCGCCGCGAAGCGTCTTTCGAGCACAAAGACCCGGCGCCTGGCCTGGTCGGCCTTGATTTCGAAGATCTTTTCCCGGCAGCGGACGAAGGCCTCGAAGGCGCGCACGGAGAGAGCGTCGAGTTCGTCGTCGAGTTGGGCCCAGCCATCCGCGTCGGCGCGAGCCGCGTCGGCCATCTCCCGCCGAAGGATCCTCTTGAGCAGGTACACGAACCCAACCGCCTGTCCGGCGGTAAAGTCCTGCACGGCCCTCAGTCGGA
Source organism: uncultured Thermoanaerobaculia bacterium (assembly GCA_964589625.1). Taxonomy (GTDB): domain Bacteria; phylum Acidobacteriota; class UBA4820; order UBA4820; family DSQY01; genus JBFLVU01. Next base: position 57,042 of record CAZPSH010000012.1, on the reverse strand, counting down.
CGATGCGGTCGAGGGACTCCTCGGCCTGCGCCTCCGGCGAGCGCCCCAGGAGGGCGTCGAAGACGACCGGAAGGTTCTCGCGGAGCGTCGCCCCCACGGGATTGCTGAAGGGGTCCTTGACCTCGCGGAGGAAGCGCCCGGTCTGCTCCGGGTAGGCCTGGAGGACGGCGTCCCCCCACGCCTCGATCAGCGCCGCCCTTTTCTCCGCGAGTTCCGACAGGATCCCCATGAGGCCCCCCGCCCCCCTCGTTCCGCCGCGTGAGGCCGCGGCAAGGGGGCTTTTGGCCCCCCCACCGCGGCGTGGGGTCCGGCGGCGTCACCCCCCCGGGCGCCGCGGACCTCCCCCCATTCCTCTTACACGCACCCCGTCGGCTTCGGGAGGCCGGCGAGCTTGCAGGCGCCCTTGGCCGGACCGGAGGGGAAGAGTTCGTACACCTTGTTGAGCGGGAAACCGGTCTCCTTGCAGAGCTTGCGGATCATGGGGGCGATCCCGAACTGGAGGTAGTAGTTCCTCAGGTAGTGGATCATCTTCCAGTGCTCTTCGGTGAGTTCCTCGACGCCCTCGGTGAGGGCGAAATCCTTCGCCACTTCCTCGTTCCAAATGCCGGGATCTTCCAGGAACCCGTCCTCATCCACCACGTAGCTGTGTCCGTTCAGTTCGATGGTCGGCACGGTCTGTACCTCCTCTGCCGCAAGTCCGGCTGGTTGCATCTCTCACTGAGCGTCGGGCACCGGAGCCCCCGCGGCCGGCCGCCGGAACTCCAGGCATCCTTCCCCGCGCTCAACCCGTACGATTCCAATTCCGCTTCGGCCTCCCCTACACCATGTCGATGTACCCGCAGGGGCACTCCTCGGCGCACTTCTTGCAACCGTTGCACAGTTCCAGCTTGATCTTGTAATGCTCGCCCTTGGGCAGCTTGACGAAGCAGCTGTTGGTGCAGTACATCCAGCAGGTCTCGCAGTCCATACAGAGGCCGCAGGACATGCACCGTCCCGCTTCGGCGAGGACCTGCTCCTCGTTAAGCCCCTGCTCGATCTCCGTGTCCATTCCCCTCTGGTCGGGGGAGAGGTGGGACCGCTCGTTCCGGGGTGCCTCCTTGTACCAGGCGAGCTTCATCTTTTCCTTGGTCACCATCGGAGGGGCCTGGGGCCGCTCCAGGGGTTTGCCTCGGAAGCGGGCGTCGATGGCCTCGGCGGCGAAGCGGCCCTGGGCGATGGCGATGGTCACGAGACCCAGCTCCACGTTGTCGCCGCCGGCGAAGATTCCGTCCTCCTTGGTCTTGCCCCAATCGTCCACCTTGATCCAGTCCTTGCCCTCCTTGAGCATCTCGAAGCCGTCGAAGGCGGGCTCCTGGCTGATGGCGGCGATGATGGCCGTGGCCTCCACGTCGAACTCGCTCCCCGCCTTCGGGACCGGGCGGCGGCGTCCGGAGGCGTCGGGCTCGCCCAACTCCATGCGGATGCACTTCATTCCTACGGCCAGGCCGTCTTTCACGAGGATCTCCACCGGGGCGGCCAGGTATTCGATCGCCACACCTTCCTCGAGGGCTCCCTCGATTTCGGGCGCGATGGCGGGCATCTCGGCGCGGGTCCGGCGGTAGACGATCGTCACGTCGGCGCCGAGCCGTTTGCTGATGCGGGCCGCGTCGATGGCCGTGTCCCCGCCTCCGATGACGAGGACTTTTCCGCCCACCTTCACCTCTTCGCCCGAATTGACCCTGTTCAGGAACTCGGTTCCCGTGAACACGTTCGGAGCATCCTCGCCGGGAACGCGCAGTTTGATCCCTTTGTGGGCGCCGATGCCCACGAAGACGGCCTTGTAGTCCTTGCGGAGCTGGTCGATGGAAATGTCCTTCCCGATGACCGTGCCGCACCTCAGATCCACGCCCAGGTCCAGGATCTTCTGGATCTCTCCGTCCAGGACCTCACGGGGAAGGCGGTATTTCGGAATCCCGTACCGGAGCATTCCGCCGGGCTTGCCGAAGGCCTCGAAAACGGTCACGGAATAGCCCCGGCGGGCGAGCTGGTAGGCGCACGAGAGTCCGGCCGGGCCCGCGCCGACGACGGCCACCTTCTCGGGGTACTTCTCCTCCGAGAGGCGGGCCAGGCCCAGGTTCTTCTGGAGCCCGAAATCTCCGATGTAGCGCTCCAGCGCGTTGATGGCGACGGGTCCCTCCTTACCGCCCCGGTTGCAGTGGTCTTCGCAGGGGTGGGGGCAGACGCGGCCGCACGTGGCCGGGAAGGGGTTCACGTCCGTGATCTTGCGCCAGGCGATTTCGTAGGCCTGTTCGGGCGTGCGGCCGTAGGCCTCGGCCTGGGCGATGGTGGTGAGCCAGGCTCGAATGTCCGTTCCGCTCGGGCAGTGGCCCATGCACGGGGGCGTCTTGACCTGATACCTCGGACGGAGCGGGCTGATCTCTCCGCCCGACGCGGGCCCCGACTTGATGACCGGCTTCTTCACTTCCTTGAACAGGCCCATGGGGTTTCCTTTCCCGGTGAATCGAAAGGGTGAACGGCGGAGGGGGGGTCCCGGAAGCCGGACGTCCCCATCCCCGGTTCACCGTTCGCCGTTCACGCCCCCCGTCACGCGTAGGGGTAGATCTTCCGCTTGAAGTCCTCGAGCTGGCTCAGGAGCCGGTCGTGCTTCTGCTCGTCTTGGATGAGGTACGAGAGAAGGTGGCGCTGCACGAAGAGGCGGCAGTTCTTCTGAGCCTTCTCGGCGAGCTCGATGGTCTCCTTCTCCATCTTGGCGTGCTCTTCGATGAGGGTCCAGATGTCGGCCAGTTCCTCGGGGGTGAGAGAAAACGCCTCCTTCTCCAGACTGTCCAGAATCACTTGCTGAACGCGCTTGTGCATGGCGGAGTCCTGGCGGATGATCTCCATCACAATACGGATCAGCGGGTTTTGGGTCTTTTCCATGATCATGGACGTGTGCTGGATGGCCGCTGTCTCGATCTCCTGCCACCGCCTCAGGGTCGTCACCAATTCCTGGAGGTTTTCTGCGGCTTTCTCGGTCATCGGATCCTCCTTGTTTGTGGATCCCCCTCGCTCCCCCCACCAGCCATCGGGGCGGGCGGGGACGCTCCCCCGCCCGCGGCTCGGCCGGACATCATTCCGGCGCGGCTCCCTCCTTGTGCGGCAACGTGATGTAACTGCCCCCGAAGTAGCTGTAGACGCAGCGGCCCGAGTCCATGAGGATGCGGATGGCGGCCTTGCAGTCGTCCTTGGTGACCTCGCCCTCGCCGAACTTCGCGATCATGGCCTTGGTCAGGTCGCCGGCCTTCAGGTTCTTCTTCCCCATGGTCTCCTGGACCATTTGGAACATCTCTTCGGCAAGCTGTTCGGTGGAAACGGCCATCTCTTGCCTCCGTGCGGAAGAGGCTGGGAGAGGGCCGCGGCCCTCCCCCGCGCTCCTCACGCTAGAACTTGATGTGCGTCGAGCGGGCGTAGGTCAGACCCGCGTTCTTGAAGTCGTCAATGTGGTAGCGCGTGAAGGGGATGCCAGTCAGCTCGAAGAAGCGGGGCCAACCAACGCGCTCGATCCACTCGCCCATGCGCTCGTACTTGCGGGCGTTCTTCGCGTACACCTCGACGATGTTTACCACCGCCTCCACCACCTCGGGCCAGCGCGGCGGGTTGTTCGGGATGAAGGGGATGGCCAGCTTGGAGAACTTCGGCGTGCTGCGCGCGTTGCTCACCTTGCCGCCGACCCAAATCGACAGGCCGTCGTTCTCGGGGTCGTTCAGGGGCATGGCCGGGCACACCGTGTAGCAGTTGGCGCAGTACATGCACTGCTCTTCCACGACCTCGACGGACTGCTTGCCCTCCACGGTGGCCGGACGGATGGCGCCCGTAGGGCAGGAGGCGATCAGGGTCGGGATCTCGCAGACCTTGGGCAGGATGTCGTGCTGGGTCTTCGGGGGCCTGCGGTGCACGCCGAGGATGGCGATGTCGGAGCAGTGTACGGCGCCACACATGTTCAGGCAGCAAGCCAACGCGATGCGCAGCTTGCTCGGGAGGTTCTCATTGGTGAAGCGGTCGATGAGGGCGTCCATGACGCACTTGACGATGCCCGACGCGTCCGTGGCGGACGAGTGGCAGTGCACCCAGCCCTGCGTGTGGACGATGTTGCTGATGGCGTTGTTCGTCCCGCCCACGGGGAATCCGTTGGCCGCGAGCTCCTTCTTCAGGGGCTCGATGTTGGCAGGGTTGTCGAGCAGGAATTCAACGTTGTTCCGGCTCGTGAAGCGCAGGTACCCGCCGCTGTATTTTTCGGCGAGGTCCGCGAAGAGACGGATGCTCTGGGTGCTCAGGAGGCGCGGAGAGCCCGCGCGCACGCTGTAGATCTTGTCTCCCGATTCGGCCACGTGGAAGTAGATTCCGGCACCCATGGACTCGTGGTACTTCCACTGGCCGTAGTTCTTCTTGATGACCGGGTGGAGGAATTTCTCAAAATGCGGAGGACCGATGTCCGTGATCCGCTTCACAGGTTCGGCTGCCATCGTTTCGACTCCTCAAGAACGAGTCGGCCGCAGCGCGACCGACGACCAGGCTTCTCGCTTACTCATCCTTCTTGAAGAAGATGTAGGGGTTGTCCCTCGGCGCGGTGATCATCTCGGGCACCGGATCCAGTCCGATGGCGTCAAGGAAGTTGGACATGCCCACGCGCTGGATGAGTTCGCCGACGCGCTCGCGGTTCTTGCCGTACTCGTCCCAGAACTCCCAAATGCGGGAGGTGAGCTCCTTGAGGGTGTCCATGAGTTCGTCCGCGGGGACGAAGGGGACGAGGACGGAGGAGAGCAGGGCACCCTGGACGATGGGGGCCTTGGCGCCGATGAGGATCGTCGCGCCTCGCTCTTTGCCGGGGCGGAGGGCCTTGGGCATCACGTTGATGCAGTGCATGCAGCGCACGCAGTCGTGGTTTTCGATGGAGAGCTTCTTGCCGTCCCAGGCCATGCACCTCGAAGGGCACCGGTCGCAGACGTCCTTCTGGATGTTCACGGTCTTGGCGTACTCCGCCACGGCCGCATCATCCTGCTGGATCTCGTCCTTCCAGGTCCCGATGACGGAGCAGTCGGCGCGCGCAATGGAGGCCACGCAGTCGTTGGGGCACCCGGAGAACTTGAATTTGAACTTATACGGGAAGGGCGGGCGGTGGAGCTCGTCCTGGTATTCGTGCGTAATGTCGTTGCACATCTTCAGCGTGTCGTAGCAGGCCCATTCGCACCGCGCCTGGCCCACGCAGGCCGAGGGCGTGCGCATGCAGGAACCCGATCCGCCCAGGTCGAACCCCGCCTTGCCCAGCTCCGCGAAGGTGGGTTCCAGTTCGTCCGTCTTGGTGCCCAGGAAGATGATGTCGCCCGTGGAACCGTGCATGTTCGTGAGGCCGCTTCCGTGGCGATCCCAAATGTCGCACAAGGTCCTCAGGGCGTTGCTCGTGTAAAACCACCCGCTGGGCTGGTTCACGCGCATCGTGTGAAAGTGGGCCACGCTGGGGAACTTCTCAGGGACATCGCTGTAGCGGCCGATGACTCCGCCGCCGTAGCCCATGACGCCCACGATGCCGCCGTGCTTCCAGTGGCCCTTCTTCTCCTCGTAGGAGAGCTCGAGCTGGCCCAGCAGATCGTCGTTCATGGGGCTGATCTTCCGGGCCTGCTTGATTTCCTTGACAAAGCTCGGCCACGGGCCCTTCTCCAGTTCGTCGAGAAGTGGAGTTTTGACCTTTTCATCCGCCATTTCCAGTCCTCCTGTTCACCGTCGGCCCCGGCGATCGGGGCCACCCGAGTTTCCCGCGGTACCCGAAATCCCCCTTTCCGTCCGATTTGCGATCAGGCGCCCCCCTTCCTCGCGGCCGCCATGGCCACCGTCCGGTAGACCATGTGCGCGAACTTCGTGTAGGGCGCGAAAAGGAACAAGATGAAGATGAGCACGAGGTGCACGTAATAGACGGGGAACATGACCGCGGCGGCGTTCGCGAGCCGGAGTCCCTGGGAGAGGATCCCCGTGAACACGACGCCCGTGAGGCAAAGGAGGAAGAGCCAGTCGAAGTAGGTGCTGTTCTTCCTCTTTTCCGCATCCCCGAGACGGTCCGCCAGCAGGATCACGAGGCCGGCGAGTATGACCACCGCGCATACGTTGGCGAAGATCTTGAAGAAGGATTCCATGGGCCGGGTGGGGTCCAGGAAGGGGAGGGGAGTGTGCATGAACCCCGCCATGGTGCCGAGGCCCACCACCGTCCCCATGAAGGCCAGGCCGGCGAAGCCCCAGAGCGTCAAGAGGTGGCCCCAGTAGCGGTTCCTTTCCTTCCCACACTCCTTGAAGCGCTTGTGGGCCAGGATCTCCACCACTGTGGGCACGAGACCTCCCAGGAGGCTCCCTTCCGCGCCGTGGGCCCGGAGAGCCTTCACGAAGCGGGCGACACCCACTCCGAAGCCGAGGGTCACCAATCCGGCCACGGTGAAAAACAGGATTTCCAGCCACGGGAGCGGGAACTCCGAGGCAAACTCCAGGACCTCCGTCTCCCTTTCCGGGCTCAGCGCCATCATGACGCCGAAGAGGAGGGTGGGGATCGCCAGGAGGGCGAGAAGGCCCGCGGGCTTCGCCGCCAGGCGCGCGAGGAAGCCCGGGAACGCGAAGTGCTGGATGGCCTGGTTGCGAAGGGCGCCAAAGACGTCGCCGGGGCGGGCCCCGCGCGGGCAGCGCGTGGAGCAGTCCCCGCAGTTGTGGCACAGCCAGATGGCCGGGTCGCCGAGGAGCCGGTCCTTTAGCCCCCACTGGGCCTCGACCATCTGCTTTCGGGGGAAGGGCCTCCCCTCCTCCGACAGGGTGCAGACCACGGAGCACGTGGCGCACTGGTAGCACTTCTTGAGATCTCCGCCGCCGGTGCACAGGACCTCTTTGATGAAACCCACGTCCGGTCGAACCGTTATTGCCTCAGCCATCCTTCGCTCCGCTCCAAGCGCCTGTGCAAGCGTCTTCCGTAGGAGGCCTCTCCAGAGGCCGATGCGCCTTCGAAATCGCGCTCCCGAGAGCGCTCCCACATCCTCCCGATGCTCAGAATCCTTTGTACGGGTTCGGTCCCATCTCGCGGATCTTTTCCATGAAGGAGTCGATCATGCCCGGGAGCTTGCCGTACTCGTTCAGCGCCAGCTGATGCACCTCGATGCGCTCGCTCTCGAGCTGCAGGCGCTGGAGCGTTTCCTTCACGTTCTCGAGCCGCCGGTTGGCCAGCTCGGAGCCGCGGACGAAGTGGCACTGGTAGTCGTCGCCGTACTTGCAGCCCACCAGCATGACGCCGTCCACCCCGCCCGATAGGGCGTCCGCGATCCAAACGATGTTCATGGACCCCAGGCATCTCAGCGGGATTACGCGGACGTTGGGGTCGTACTGCACCCGGTTGAGGCCCGCGATGTCCAAGGCCGGATACGCGTCGTTCTCGCACATGAAGACGAGGACCCGGGGCTTTTCGTCCTCCTCGGGCGGAACCTCGATGGCTTTGATCATGGTGGCGATCATGTCCACCGAGTAGTTCTTGAAAGAGATGATTCGCTCGGGGCAGGCGCCCATGCAGATACCGCAGCGGCGGCAGCGGTACGGGTTGGGCTTGGGCGTCCCCTTCTCGTCCTCGTCCAGGGTTCCGAAGGGGCACTCCTCCGTGCAACGCTTGCACTGGGTGCAGCGCTGGAGGGCGAAGGACGGGAAGGACATGTCGCCGGCCCTCGGGTGAACGGCCTGGCCGACGGAGGCCAGCTCCACGGACTGGATCGCCTTCATGGCCGCGCCGGCGGCGTCCTCCCGGGCATGGGAGGCGTCCATGGGGGCCCGGACGCACCCCGTGGCGTAGATGGCCGTGCGACGGGTTTCGTAGGGGAAGCAGACGAAGTGGGAGTCGGGGAACCCGTAACGAAGGGCCGGGAGATCGGGGCCCTGCCGGTACGTGAGGTTCAGGATCTCCGTCCCCTCGTGGGCCTTCAGTTCCTCGGCCTTCTTGGCCGCCTCGGCCCGCTGGTTCTCCGTGTCACCCTTGAGGGCCTTGATCTTGGCGTCCTCGAGGGCGCGGATGGCCTCACCGTCGGCGGCGTTGGGGACCATGCCCGCCGCGAGGACGACCAGGTCCGTCTCGATGGCGACCTTCTCCCCTAGGAGCGTGTTGTTCACCGTGACCTTGAGGCCCCCCTTCGGCCCCGCCTCCACCGCCTCCACCTCGCCCTTCGTCATGAAGGTGAGCGGATGGTCCTGCACCTGGCGGTAGAAGCGCTCGTACTGCCCGGGCGTCCGCATGTCCTTGTAGACCACGAAGACCTTGGCGTCGGCGTTCTGCTCGTGGATCAGGGCCGCCTGCTTGAGGGTGGCCATGCAGCAGACGGAGGAGCAGTAGGGAAGGTGGTCCTTGTCGCGGGAGCCCGCGCACTGGATGAAGAGGACGCTCTCCACGGGGCGCCCATCGCTGGGCCTCTTCACGGGCCCCCCCGCGGCCATGCGCTCGAACTCCACATTGGTGATAACGTCGGGGCTGAGGCCGTACCCCAGGTGGGAGAGGTTGGAGGGATCGTAGGGCTTCCACCCGGTGGCCATGACGATGGCGCCCACGCGGGTCTTCACGTCGGTCCCACCGGCCTCCAGCGTCACGTCGAACATGCCGGGCTGCCCGGAGGTTTCCTTGATCCGCGCGGAGGTGTACACCTTGACCTTGGGGTGGTACAGGACCTCCTGGATCTTCTCGGCCATCCCTTCGGGCGTGAGGCCCACATAGGGAGGGGCCTGGGGATATCCCTGGCGGAAGGTGGCGACGAAGCCGCCCAGCTGGGCCTGCTTCTCCACGAGGACCACTTCGTAGCCCGCGGCCGCCGATTCGAGGGCCGCCGTAATGCCCGCGACGCCGCCACCCACCACGAGAATCGTCTTGGAGACCTCCTCCGCGACGGGCTCCAGGGGCTCCGACTTCTGCGCCTTGACGATGCCCATCCGCAGGTAGTCCTCGGCGAGCATCTGCGTGTCCTCGTCCTTGGGCTTGTGGCACCAGGCCACGTGCTCCCGGAGGTTCACACGGTCGAAGACCATCTTCGGGTCGAAGGCGAAGGCCTCCGTCTTCACGCGGGGCGAACAGGCCCCGATCACGAGCGCGTTGACGCCCTGCTCCTCCATGTCCTTCCGGATGAGCGCCAGCCCCTCGGCCCCGCATAGGTACGGATGAACCTGGCAAGCGGGGATCTTGTACTCCGAGCGGGCCACCTTGGCCAGTTTCTCCATGTCGAGGGCGTCGCCGATTCCGCACCCGCTGCAGAGGTAGACGCCGATCTTCTTATCCATGGTGCGCGCTCCTCACGACGCACTGGAGAGCCTTGAGGGCCGCTCCAGTGGCATCCTGGACCGTGGCCGAAACCTCCTCGGGCCGCCGCACGCAACCGGCGCCGTAAAGGCCCGCCTTCCCTTCCACGTTGGCGACGAAGCCGAACTCGTCCAGGTTGAAGCCCTTCGGAAGTCCGTCCGTCTGGGGGACGATCCCCGTGGCGAGAACCAGGAGGGAGACCCGCTCCGTGACTTTGCGGCCGGAAAGGACGTCCTCCGCCGTTACGAGGAGGTCCTTCGTGGCCGGGTCCTCCTCCACCTGGGCCACCTTGCCCTTGATCAGGACGACTCCCGTGTCCGCGGCGGCCTTCTGGTAGAAGTCCTCCAGGCGGCCCGGGGTCCGGATGTCGATGTAGAACATGCTGATCTTGGCCTCCGGATACAGGGCGCGAACGTAGGTGGCCTGCTTGAGGGAGGCGGAGCAGCACACGGTGGAGCAGTAGGGGAGGTGGTTCTCGTCCCTCGAACCCGCGCACTGGACGAAGGCCACCGCGGCGGGGGCTTTCCCGTCCGAGGGGCGCAGGATCTCGCCGGCGGTCGGGCCGCCCGGGGCGGCGAGTCGCTCCATGATCACGTTCGTGACCACGTTCGGAAAGCGCCCGAAGCCGAGGTTGTCGATCTTGGCGGCGTCGTAGGGCGCCCAGCCCGAGGCGGCCACCACGGCGGCGGCTTCGACCGTTCGGGTCTCGGGCTTTTCGTCGAGGTTCACCGCGCCGTAGACGCAGGCGTCCCGGCATGCCGTGCACCCTTCCTTACAGGCGGCGCGGTCGATGGCGTAGCGGGCGGGAAAGGCCATGACGTGCGGCAGGTAGGCCGCCTTGGTCTTGGACAGGCCGTAGTTGAAGTCGTCGGACCTTTCGGCGGGACAGGCCTCGGCGCAGGCGCCGCAAAGGGTGCAGGCGTCCGTCACGAACCGCGGAGAAATCCGCACCGCGGCCCTGTAATCGCCCGGGGTCCCCGAGATTTCCGTGACCTGGGCCTGCGTGAGGACCGTGATCCTCGGGTTGTTCTTGATCCGCTTGAAGTTGATCTCGAGACCGCACAGGGGCGGGCAGAGCTTGGGGAAGTACTGGTGGGTGCGGGCCACGCGACCGCCCAGAAACGGCGACTTCTCGACGAGGACCACGGAGCACCCGGCCTCCGCCGCCTCCAGGGCCGCCGTCATGCCCGCCATTCCGCCCCCGATGACCAGGACGGGCTTTCCGTTCAAGGTTCCCTCCATTCTTTCCATCCTTTCTCTCCGTCCCGGGCCCCGAGGAGGGGGCTCAGGCCTTTCCCTTGTCCGCGGCCCGGGCCGCGGCCTTCGCCCTCTCGGCCTCCTCCGCCTCCGGCCTCAGGCGCATGGTTTTCTCCCCGAGCAGGAGGAAGCGAAGCCACTGGATGCCGAACTCCAGGAGCTCTTCGTCGTCGGTCTTCATGACCTCGAGGCGCTCCTCGTTCACCTGGAACCTCCGGAGGAAGGAGGACTCGAGGAGGAAGCGCCGGAACCGGTCCAGGTCGTACAGGGCCGTGTAGTACATCTCCATCTTCTCGGGGGGGAGGCTCTCCAGCTTCTCCCAGAACTCCTCGAGCATCAGGGCCTTGAAGGAGACCCCCATGCGGTCGTAGTCCTCGATTCCCTGCCCGGCGATCCACTCCCGAACGGTCAGGGCAAATCCCTCGCCGTGGCCGTGGCAGAGATCCTCCTTGAGGAGGAAGTGGAAGCTCCCCTCCTCGGGGTTCGGGTTTCGTGGCTCGGCGAGGCCGAGGGGGTACATGCGGCAGGCCCACGGCCGGTGCTCGTACACGCCGCAGCCGTCGGCTCCCACGAAGGGGCAGTGCTTGTCCTCGCCCTCCATCTTGAGAAGGACGACGGGGATCTTCTGGTCCTTGGTGAAGGGGACGATGGTGTACTTGTCCAGGAACTCTGTGGAATCCATTCTCAGGTTTCGTTTCAGTCTGAGCACGTCGTAGGGCGTCAGCACGATGGCCACGTCCTTGCAGCACTGGGTGAAACACTTCAGGTCTTTTCCGCAGCGGAAGGTGAACCGGTCGTCCAGCGTCAGCCGCTCGTATTCTTTGAGGATCGCGTCGCGGGTCGGGGCGTCGGTCATGCGGGGGAGTCCTTCCCGTTCTCGATGATGCCGCTCTTGAGGGCGTCGGGAGACCAGACGGGCAGCGGACCCGTCTCGCCGTTCGTGGGGTCCAGGCGGTGTCGGTAGGAGGCGGTGACGTTGAACTGGGACTTCATCCACTCCCAGCCGCGAACGAAGTAGGGGCAGTCGTCGTTGAAGCAGACGAACTGGTGTTCGCCCTGCCAGTTTGTCATCTGGGGGTTGGCCCACTTGGCGAGGGGGCGATTGCAGTGGGGGCAGATGGGGGTCTCTTCGGGGCTCATGGGCTCGGCGTCGCTCCCTTCTTCTCGGTCATCCGCCCTGCCTGGTCGGAAGAAAAACCGGGGAGACCCCCGCCCCCCGCGGGGGCCCCCCGTGAAAGTCCACGGCGTCAACCGCCGAGGAGCTCGTGTTCCTTCGCCTGCGGGAAGATGTGCAGAATGGGCCGCTTGATCATCTCCCACTTCTTGGAGTTGGGATCGTACTTGCAGTTCGCGAAAACCAGCCACTCCTTCTCGTTGAGGGCGGGCTTGTCGGCGCGGAAGTAGTACCCGGGCCAACGCGTCTCCTCGCGGAAGAGGATCGTGCGGACGTGGGCCTCGGCCTGCCACAGGCGCTGGACGTTCTCCCAGCAGCGCATGAGCTCGTGGAGGTTCGACGCCGCCAGCTTCTCGGCGTCCTCCTTGAGGTAGGCCAGGAGCTCGAGGGCACGGTTCAGGGACGACTCGTTGGTCGTGAAGTTGCTGCTCACCCCGGCCGCGTACTCATCCATGATCTTCTGGAGGCGGAACATGAACTGCTTGGGCTTGATGTAGTTCGGGTTCACCTCCGGGTCCGTGGTGGCGTTCTTGTACTGCTCGTAGGTGTCGATGGGCTTGAGGATCTCGGCCTTCATCGCCTCGACCTGGGCCATGTCCACCTTGGGCATCGTGTTGTTCTCGACGATGAACTTGATGGCGGCCTTGGCGGCGATGCGCCCCTCGGCGTGGGAGCCGGAGGAGAACTTGTGGCTGGAGGCGCCGGAAGCGTCGCCGGCGCAGAAGAGACCCTTCACCGTCGTCATGTTGCAGTAGCCCCAGAAGTACTCTTTCTTGGTCTCGTCGGTCTGGAGGTCCTCGGGACCCGAGATCCAGGCGCCGGAAGCGCCGGAGTGGGAGCCGATGAAGTAGGGCTCGGCGGCGGCGATTTCGGAAGACTTCTCCTCAGGCTGCACGTTGCTGGCGGCCCAGAGGATGGCCTGGGAGATGGTCATGTCGAGGAAGTCTTCCCACGCCTCGGATTCGAGCTCCTTCATCTTCTTCTTGTAGGCCTTCTCGTCGTCCTTGTACTGGGCGGCGATCTTCTGGATGGCTTCCTCGGTCCTCATGTAAATGGGGCCCTTGCCTTCCATGACGTCCAGCATGCCGAGGTAGTTGCGGAGGTTGGCCGGGATGGGCTTCACGCGGCCGTAGGAGCCCCACTTCTCCAGCTCGGACTTGCGCTCCACCATGTACTCGCCGCCGAGGGCGTTGGTCGCGCGGGACTTGAAGAGCAGGAACCAGGCGCCCACCGGGCCGTACGCATCCTTGAAGCGGACGGGGATGAAGCGAACTTCCTGGCAGGTCATCTCGGCGCCAGCCCGCAGGGTGAAGTAGGCAGAGGAGCCGGAGTTCCACGGCGGATACCAGGCGCGGCCGAGGCCCTCGCCCGAGCTGCGCGGCTTGAAGACGTGCACGGCGCCGCCCATGGCCATCATGACGGCCTTCGCCTTGAAGATGTAGAACTTGTTCTCGCGCGTGGAGAAGCCCACGGCCCCGGCGACGCGGTCGCCATCCATGAGGGGCTCCACGATGAACACGCGCTCGAAGTACTCGCCCACTCCGGTCTGGAGGAGGGCGTTCTTGGCGGCCTCGGCCACCACGACCTTGTAGGACTCGCCGTTGATCATGAGCTGCCAGCGGCCCTCGTGGACGTAGTTGCCCTGCTCGTCCTTCCAGATGGGGAGTCCCCACTTCTCGAAGAGGTGGACGGTGGAATCGACGTGGCGGGCGATGGAGGCGACGAGGTCCTCGCGCGTCACGCCCATGAGGTCGTTGCGCACGTAGTCCACGTAGTCCTTCACGGAGTTCTTGCCCGTGCGGAGGTCCACGTACTGGTTGATGGCGGAAAGGCCCATCGCCACGGCGCCGGAGCGGTCCATGGCAGCCTTGTCCACCAGGGTGACCTTCAGGCCCTTCTGCTTGGCCCAGTAGCACGCTTCCACGGCCGCGCCGCAGGAAGCCATGCCGCCGCCCAGGATCAGAAGGTCGGTCTCGACAACGACGTTCTCAAAGTTGGCCATCGTTCTTCTCCCCCCTTATTTCTTCAGCGTGAAGACTTCAGGCAGATCCAGCGAGGCGGGCTCGGTGAAGAGCACCGCGGGATCGTTGAGGTCGCCCTTGGTTTCCGTCCAGCCGCCGTCCGGCACGGCCGAACCTTCGGGGGTGGTCCGGATGGGGAACTTGAAGCGCTTGAGCATGCCGTTGCGGAACTTCACCGTCCACATGATGGAATCCGTGGAGCGCAGGGGCGTCACCTGGGCGCCCATGGGGACGAAGTCCGCGTAGCCTCGGATTTCGACGGCCTGGCTGGGGCAGATCTTGACGCAGTTGTAGCATTCCCAGCACATGGACACGTCGCGGTTGTACGCCTTCATCTTGTCCTTGTCGAGGACCATGAGGTCGTTGGGGCAAATGTACTGGCAAGCCGTCTTGTCCAGCGCCTTGCACCCGTCGCACTTTTCCGGGTTCACGTAACTCGGCATCAGGTCACCTCCTAACTGAAATCCGACGTCAACTGCATCTCCCAAGAGATCCCTTGCGCGGCGCAACACCCCAACCGCCTGCTGATCGCACCGGGGCCGCCGCCAACCTGTCTGCACCTCCTTATGAAATCGATGGGCGTACACCACTCCTTCGCCGGGCACGCACCCGGCCCCTCGGTCACCCCTTGGCGGTCCTTGGTAATCCTGCCGTTTCTATTTATTTCGGCGGGCAGAAACCCAAAGAAAACCTGCTCCGCTCGCGGCACCCCTAATGTAGGACGTAGGGGAAAAGGGGGTCAACGGCCCCCTCCCTTGGAGGGGGGTTTTGGGTGAAATCTCTCACGGAGAGTGCCGCTCACGCCTCGTCCTTTGAGGGGATGGAGGAGAAATTCAAGTGTTATCAAACCGTTAGGTTCGCACCTTTGGAAGTGGGGCACTTGCCCGCGAAGAAGTTGATCATAAATGTTACATTCCGAGCCCCATGCAAAACCGGCCCCCCCCCTCCGAGGTCGGCATCCAAACCGGCGCCTCGGTGCTTGCAAGCTCCCCAAACACGTGGGCGGCGGACAATCGGAAAAAGGGGCGGCGGTCCGCAGACCGCCGCCCCAGGCGCTCCCACAGGCGCCCCTGACAGGCCGTTGCGAAACCCCTTGCGGGTCGCCCGCAAAGGCGTTCGGCCGGCGATCAGTGCCCGCTCTGTTCCACTTCCCGTTGCCGGGTCAAATTCATGACCCGAAGGGCCCGGTTGACTCCGCCCTCGGTCCTGTACACGATGCGGACCTCGTCCCCCACAACCGGCGCCGAACCGATTTCGGCGTTCCGGATGTCCAGGGAAATCGGCGGGGCCTCGGGTCTCGCTTCGTCCTGGACAAGGATTACGCCTCCCTCCTGCTCCACGGAGGCTACCTTTCCCTGGACCACCGGGGCCGGCGGGACACAACCCCACAGCAGGATCAGGAAGAGGAAGGCGAGGGACGCGGCATTGCGGAGGACTCCCGACGGTCTTATCGGCGATCGCATGGCATCCCCCCTCAGGCTTTCTTGGCCCGGATCTCCCGGACCGCGCCCTGGACCATTCCCGCAATGACAACAACGGTCAAGATCGAGACGGCACCCATCACCATCCAGGTCGCCGCGGCGGTGAGGCCCATCTGCTTGAGGATGACGGAAACCATGGCGCACAAGACGGTGATCCCGAAGATGAGCCGAATGCCGTACCCACGGATGTACTTGGTGGCGATGGTTCCGATCTGGGCCCCCGGAGCGGCCCCCATGAGCATGAAGATCACGGCCAGGAACTCGATGCGCCCCTTCATTCCGTAGGTAAAGGCCCCGTAAAAGCCCGCGATCATCACGGTGAAAAGGTCCGTGCCCACGGCGACGTAGGTGGGACAGCCGATGAGGTAGACGAGGGCCGGCATCATGAGGAGCCCCCCGCCGATGCCCAGGAACCCCGCCAGGATGCCCACCAGGAGGCCCACGGTGGCCGGGAGCCACATGGAGCACTCCACCCCCGCCACGTCGAAGCGGATGATCGGAGGAATCTTGATCTTGTGGAGGGTTTCGTGCCACCGGACGGCGCTCCCCTCGTCCCCACCCGCCGACGGGGAGGCCTTTTCCATCGCCCTCTTCTTGAAGTAGTCGTAGAAGACCAGCGCGGCGATGAGGAAGAGGAAGATCACGTAGACCCACCGGATCACGGGGCCCGCCAATCCGAGGCGCTCGAGGAACATGACCAGCCGCGCCCCGATTTCGATGCCCACCACGTCGAAGGCCAGCATGGTGAGACCCAGCCGCATGTCAACGTTGCCGAATTTGGCGTGGCGCCGGGTGGAGATGATGGACTTGCCCGCCATGTGGCAGAGATCCGTGCCCACCGCAAAGGGCATGGGGAAACCGAAGATGTTCAGGGCGGGGGTCACCATCCAGGCGCCCCCCATTCCGAAGAAGCCCCCGAGGACGCCGACGGCCACCCCGAGGAGAACGAGGAGCGCGATGTTCACGGGTACGCCCGAGATCGGCAGCGTGAAGGTCAAGAAGTCCATCATGGCCCCTACTCCTTCCCCTCGCGCTTGCTGAGGTCCAAGCCGATCCGCCCCACGACCCAGTCCATCACCAGCCCGAGGGCCAGGCCCATGAGGGCGGTGATGGCCACAACCTCCAGGGTGAAGAGGAGGCGGTTCGTGTTGTAGAGATCGGCGAAGTACAGGTTGACCCCCTTCAAGTTGCGGGTGTCCGCCACGTGGACGAGCTTCCCCTGCTTCTCGCCGCCTCCCGCCACCAGGATCTCCGGAATCGCCGTGAGAACCAGGCCGACGGCCATCAGCCGCGTTTTCAGGATCCATCCTCTCGCACCCATGCGCACCTCCCCCGTGGACGCCGCCCCAGGCCCCACCCTTCCGGGGTTCCGCACCAGGACCACGCGTCGCAAGGAGTATAGAAGCCGAAGCCCGAGCAGTTCCCGGGGCAAGGAGAAAACCAGGCCGGACAATGAGGCATATTGCGCACTTCCTGCGAATTCTCAGT
Organism: uncultured Thermoanaerobaculia bacterium; assembly: GCA_964589625.1. Lineage (GTDB taxonomy): Bacteria > Acidobacteriota > UBA4820 > UBA4820 > DSQY01 > JBFLVU01. The sequence continues at coordinate 40,293 of CAZPSH010000012.1, read as the reverse complement.
GCGACATTATGAATCATACCCTTTGCCTTGCATCCCGTTGCCCCTCGTTTCATCTTGACCCGGTAGGGAGCGTGATACGATGACGTCGGAGGGGGCCATGGACAACGCGCCGAAGGCCATCCGCGGGCGGGTGCTCCGGGCGGGTTCGGTCATCCGTCCCGGGGTGCGTCGGCTCGTCCTCGCGCTGACGCTTACGTCCTCCCTGTTCCTCCTGCTCCTCACGGCGCTGGCCCTGAAACGGACTCCCGCATCGGCCTGGCTGGTCCTCACCCTCGCCGCATCCGGAGTGGCGGCCTCGGCCGTCATGGGCGCCCTCGCCGTCGAGCGCCTCTCCCGAAAGCTATCGGAAATCGAGGACCAGAGGGATGCCTTCTTCGAGGAGTTGACCCGACTGTCCAAGGTTTCCTCCCTTGGGGAAGTCTCCTCGAGCATCGCCCACGACCTCAACAATCCTCTGGCCATCATGAACGAGGAGGCGGGGTGGCTTTCGGATCTCCTGGGTGGGGCCGGCGGTTCCGACGAGGCCGCGGTCCGCAGGGAGATGGCCAACTCGGTGGAACAGATCCAGGCCCAGATCCGAAGGGGGAGAGAAATCTCCCGGCGCATCCTCAACTGGGCGCGTGAGACCGAGGGCGTCGGAGGCCGGGTGGACCTTAACGAGTTGCTCACCAAGACCCTCTACCTCCTGGAAAGCGACATGGCCGAGGTGCGCGTCCAGGTCGTCCGTCGATTCGCGGCGGACCTCCCCGGTGTGGCGGGGAGCGTGGCCGAACTTCGGCAGGTGTTCCTCAACCTCACGAAGAACGCGCTGGATTCGATGCGGGGACGCGGCGGGACCCTCACTCTGGCCACCTCGCGAACGGGGGATTCGGCCCGGGTGAGCGTCTCGGACACGGGGACCGGGATTTCCGAGGGAGACCTATCCAGGATCTTCGAGCCCTTTTTCACGACCAAACCCGGCGACCGCGGGACCGGCTTGGGGTTGTCCATCAGCACGTACATCGTCAAGAAGCTCGGGGGGACCATCGAGGTGGAGAGCCGCCTGGGAGAGGGCACCACCTTTCACGTGACCCTGCCGGCGGCCCGGGAAGCTCACGGGGCGACGGCCATGACCGGAGGGACCGATGCGGGTCATCAGACTGCTGCTCGTGGATGACGAGTCGCGTTACGTGGAAACTCTGTCCAAGCGGCTCACGGCCCGCGGTCTTTACGTGGAGGGCGTCCACTCGGGAAAGGAGGCCGTCGCGGTCCTCGAGAATCGGCCCTTCGACGTGGTCCTTCTCGACGTCCGGATGCCGGGCATGGACGGCATCGCGACCCTGCGGGAGATCAAGAAGATCCAACCCCTCGTGCAGGTGGTCCTCCTCTCCGGGAACGCGTCCATCAACGCCGCCATCGAGGGGATGCGCCTGGGCGCCATGGACTACCTGCTCAAGCCCGCCGACCTCGAGGACGTGCTCGCCAAGGTGGAGGAGGCCTTCGAGAAGAAGGGCGCCGAGGAGGCGCGCAACCGGGAAGAGAAGCGTGCTCCGGGGAAGTGACGCCCAGATTCAAAACTGGTAAGGAGCGGACGTGGGCCTGCTGTCCTTCGGGAAGGGGATCCTCCAAGGCAAGCGCTGGCGCCCCATCGAGGCGCACCGGGATACGCGCGCCCACTTGACGCTCAACTACCTCACCTTCAAGGACCTCATCACGTCCAACGACGAGGTCCTCGAGATCATCTCCGACCTGGAGCAGAAACTCGAGGGCGGAACCTACTTCGGCATGACCTACATCCGGTTCCGCTGCGTCACGGCGGCGACCCACACCTACCGGATGATCGCCAACCTGAACAAGTTGTCCGGCCGGCGGTTTCAGGAACTCCCCGTGACGTTCTCCGCCGTGCAGAAGGCCATCGAAGGGGTCCTGGAAAAGAGCCGGCGCCGCGCGCGCGCCGAAGGCCCGTGGGTCCTCCATCTGTCCGAGGTGGACGCCTCCATGCACGACCGCGTGGGCGGCAAGAGCGCCAACCTGGGGGAGATCCGGAACCGCGTCAAGCTGCCCGTGCCCGAGGGCTTCGCCGTCACCACCGACGCCTTCCGGCACTTCCTGGAGGCCAACCAGCTGACCGAAGAGATCCGCGCCCGGCTGGTCAACGTGGACCTCGACGACCTGGACAGCCTCCAGGAGGCGAGCGAAGCCATCAAGGAGCAGTTCCAGTCCGGCTTCGTCCCGCCCGACGTGGAGCGGGCCATACTCGACGCCCACCGCCGGCTCTGTGACGCCCTGGGCCGCTCGGCTCGCGTATCGGTCCGGTCGAGCGCCGTGGGGGAGGACGGCGACATCTCCTTCGCGGGGCAGTATTCCAGCCTCCTCAACGTGGACCGCGATCACCTCGTTGCCGCCTACAAGGAGGTTCTCGCCGGCCTCTATACTCCCCGGGCCATCTTCTACCGGAGCGTCCACGGGATCCCCGACGAAGACATCCCCATGGGGGTCGCGTGCATCGCCATGGTGGATGCGGCCGCCAGCGGAGTGGCCTGTTCGGTCAACCCGAACCGGCCCGAGTCGGGGACGCTGGTGATCAACGGCGCCTGGGGACTCGGCGTCGGGACCGTGGGGGGATCGGTGAGTCCGGACTTCTGGGAAGTGTCCAAGGACGGGGACATGCCCCTCGTGGAGGCCCGCCTCGGGACCAAGGAGACGAGCGTGGAGCCCCTCGACGAGGGCGGAATCGGCCCCATCGCCCTGGCCCGTGCCGTGGGAGGGGCTTTCTGCCTGACCGAGCGTCAGGTCCGGGACCTCGCCTACATCGTAGTGGCCGCGGAAAAACACTACGGCCGACCCCAGGAGATGGAGTGGGCCCTCGACAAACTGGGATGTTTCACCATCCTTCAGTGCCGGCCCCTCCGGCTTTCCAGGATCTCCGAGGAGACGCGCCAGCCTCCACCGTCGGAGATCGAGGGCCATCGACTTCTCCTCACCGGCGCGTCCGCTTCCAACGGGATCGCGTCCGGTCCGGTCTTCCGCCTCAGCGGGATCGAAGACCTCACCTTCGTACCCGACGGTTCCGTGGTGGTGGCCCGCCACTCCTCCCCGCAGATCGTGAAGGTCATGGGCCGGGTGGCGGCCATCGTGACCGACGTGGGAGCGACCACGGGGCACATGGCCTCCCTCGCGCGGGAATTCGGCGTGCCCGCGGTCCTCGATACCCGGGAGGCGACCACGCGCCTGGAGCAGGGACAGGTGGTGACGGTGGACGCGGGCAGGGGCGCGGTGTACGACGGCCGAATCGAATCCGTTCTGGCCGTGAAGCCCGCACACCCCAAACGGTCCATGAAGGGGACCCCCGTCCACCAGGTCCTCGTGGAGGTCTGCCGCCACATCGTCCCCCTCCACCTCACGGACCCGCGGAGCCCCGACTTCCGGCAGGGCGCCTGCCGCACCTTCCACGACATGGTCAGGTTTGTCCACGAAAAGGCCTTCGAGGAGATGTTCCGCATGAGCGACCGCGTCTCGGACGCGGACTACCGCTCGGTGCGGCTTCGCGAGCGCCTTCCCTTCGAACTGTACCTCATCGACATCGGCGGAGGCCTCCACCGAACCCCCAGTCGCTCAGAGATCTCGCCGGAAGACCTCCGATCCGAGCCCATGCGGGCCCTTCTTGGGGGGATGGGCGACCCCCGCCTGCGGTGGTGGGAGCCGAAGGGCATCTCCCTGGCCGGCTTCCTTTCGGTGGCCACCGAGTCCCTCTTCACGCCGGCCCACGACGCCGCCGAGCGCCGGCTCGGCGACAAGAGCTACGCCATCGTCGCGGAGTCCTATTGCAACTTCAGTTCCAGGATCGGCTACCACTTCACCGCCGTGGACGCCTTTTGTTCCGACATGCTGAACCGAAACTACGTGTCCTTCCGGTTCAAGGGGGGGGCCGCGGACGACCTGCGACGCGCCAAGCGCTGCGAGCTTATCGGCGAGATCCTCCGGCGCCTGGACTTCCAGATCGAGCGAGGAGGCGATCTCATCAACGCGCGGCTGAGGAAGTTCCCGAAAGAGACCATCCTCGACCGCCTCGGCCAGTTGGGCAGGCTGGTTGTGGCCACTCGCCAGCTGGACATGCGGATGGGGCCCTCCGCGGCGGTGGGCTGGTATGCCGACGCCTTCTTCGAGGGCAACTTTCTTTTCGAGCCCCAGCCCGCTCCCCGACCCGCGCCGGAGCCCGCCCCATGACCCTGCCCTCCTTTCTCCGCAACCTGCTGGCGGGACGTTCGGACGGCGGCTCCGAGGACGCGCGGGGGCGGTTTCTGAGGAAGTACGAGGCCTACCGGAGGCTCGTGTCGGCCAACAACGCCGCCCTGGAAGTCCTCGCCGACCTGCAGGCCAAAGCGGGAGGCGAGTTCCTCTTTGACGCCAAGTACCTCAAGGACGCCACCTCCTCCGCCCTGGCCCGAGGTCGGGAGGTCGTGGAGGCACTCGATGCGCTCTCGGGGGGCCGCGAACGCCGCCTGCGATCCGCCCTCGCCGCACTGGAGGCCCGGCTCGCCGAAGAGGCCGCGCCCCCGGCGCGCATTCCGGATGGCCCCCGGGTCCTCTCCCTCACGGAGGCGGCCGAAGTCCCCATGGATCTCGTCGGGGCCAAGGCCTGGAGGCTGGCCGTCTTGAGAGCGCGGGCGGGCGTACCGGTTCCCGACGGCTTTTCCATCACGAGCCGGGCATGCAGGGATTTCCTGGAGGAGGGCGGCGTCCTTCCAAAGGTCCGCGCCGCCATCGAAGACCTCCCCCTCGCGAGCCAGGAGGGCCTCCTCAGAACGAGCGAGGCATTGCGCGGGGCCGTGTTGGGAACCCCGTGGCCAAAGGCCGTCGCGGACCAGATCCTCGCGGCCTTCGACGCCTTGGAGGAGCGGGCGGAAAGGCACGGACTCTTGGTCTCTGCGAGGTCCAGCGCCGTTGGGGAGGACGGCGAATTCAGCTTCGCCGGCCAGTATGCCTCGGTTCTGAACGTGGACAGGGAACGAATCCTGGACGCCTGTCGGGAGGTTCTCGCCAGCCAGTTCGGACCCCGCGCCCTCGTGTACTACAAGGCCCGGGGTGCAGGCGGGGACCTCCTGCCCATGGCCGTTTGTGTGGTCGCCATGGTGGACGCGCGCGCCAGCGGGGTTCTCTACACGCGCTCTCCCGACGATCCATCGGAGGAGTCCATGGTCCTCGCGGGGACCTGGGGCCTGGGGCCCTCCACGGTGGACGGACGGCTGACGCCGGACGTGTTCACGGTGGGCCGGGGAGAAGGGTACCCCCTCCTCCGTTCCCGGGTGGCGCCCAAGGATCGCATGCTCCTTTGCAGGGAGAGCCGGGGGCTCGTGGACGTGGAGGTCCCCGGCTGGATGAGGGATCAGCCGTGCCTGACGCCGGCCCAGGTGTCGACCCTGGCCGGTTTCGGCGCCGCCCTGGAGGCCCACTTCGGCAGGGCCCAGGACGTGGAGTGGGCTCTCGACGCGGAGGAGAGGATCGTCATCCTCCAGTCCAGGCCTCTGAGGGTCTCCGAGGAGGCCGACGGGCGGGCGGAGGTCCTCTCCCAAAGAAAGGGCCTGACGCCCATCCTCTCGGAGGGGACCGTGGTCTCGCGGGGCGTGGGCTCCGGTCCGGTGTTCCATCTGGGAGAAGGCGTTTCCTCCGCTTCGGTTCCCCCCGGCGCGGTCCTCGTGGCCCGGGCGGCAGAACCCAGGCTGGCGGAAGCGCTGGGCCGGACGGCGGCCCTCGTCACGGAAGTGGGATCCACCACGAGCCACCTCGCCACGGTGGCCCGGGAATACGGGGTCCCGGCCGTCTTCGGCGTCCGCGGAGCCCTGGCATCCCTGGAGGCCGGGGGCGTGGTGACCGTGGACGCCGAGTTGGGAAACGTGTACCGAGGGCGCCTGGACGCCCTCCTGGAGAGCGCGGCCCGGAGGCGTATCGAGGGGACCCAGGACACTCCCCTCTTCCGAAGGCTGCGCGCACTCCTCGCCCTCCTGACTCCCCTGAACTTGACGGACGTCAGGGGCAGGAACTTCAAGGCCGCCGGCTGCCGGACGCTCCACGATATCTTGAGGTACGCCCACGAGCGGGCCATGGAGGAGATGTTCCTCGCGGGAGGAAGCTTCGGGAAGGAGTCGGGGGGCGCGCTTCGCCTGAAGAGCCCCCTGCCCGTGTCCTTCTACTTCCTGGATCTCGGCGGCGGCCTGGAGATGCCCCCCGGGGAGAGAGAACTTCGGCCCGAGCACTTCCGGTGCCGGCCCCTGCTCCACCTCTGGCCCGGGATGGTTGAAGTCCCTTGGGACAAGGGATCAGCGGCCTCGGGCCGGGATGTGGCCTCCCTGATGACGACCGCCTTGACCTCCGGGGACATGGCCCGCCAGATGGCGGAACCCAACTACGTGCTCGTCTCGGACGTTTACCTCAACATGAACTTCCGCCTGGGGTACCACTTTTCCCGGGTGGACGCCTGCTCCACCGACAACGTTCACGAGAACTACGCCAGCCTCCTCTTCCACGGGGGCGCCGCCGACGCCCGGGGAAGGTCCCGGCGCGTGGACTTCATCGAGCGCGTTCTGAGAGGGGACGGGTGGAGGTCCTCCCGGCGGGGAGACGCGCTCTTCGCCCGGATCGAGAATCAGGATGCCGAATCCCTGGCCGCCCGCCTCCGCGCCCTGGGCCGGCTGCTGGTGGTCACGCGCCAAGTGGACACCCTCTTCGGGAGCGACTCGGACGTGGAGCGGGCCGCGGAGGCGTTCGTCCGGGGCGACTTCACGCTCGGACTGAAGGAGGCCGCCCCTTGAGGTCCCGATGGTTGAGGAGCCGTCGATCCATGCCCCTCTGGGGGCTGTTGGCCGCGGGCCTTCTCCTGGTGGCGGCCTTCATCCTGGGCCTCGTCTCCTTCGGCAAGATGCGGCAGGTGGTGAGCGAGGAGTTCAACGAGCAGCAGCTCGTCCTTGCCCGCAACCTGGCGACCCTCATCCGGCAGGATCTGGACTTCCTCCGGCGCGAGCTCGTGGCCCTGAACCAGTCGCCCCTCGCGGAGTCGGACCACTCCGCCACGTGGGAGCGCCGCATGCGCGTCACCTTCGACGCCGTGCAAAGCGGAGAACTCCTGGAGATCCGCCTCGTCACCCCCGAGGGGGAAGGCGCCTCCGTCCTGCTTTCCGAGGGCGAGGTCGTGCGGGAGAAGGGGGACTTCCGTGAAACGACTTCCTACCTCTGGGCCTCCCGCCCCGAAAACCGCGGCAAGGTGCTCCTGATCTCTTCGAGCCTTCCGGTCGAAGGCGACCTGGACCGGCGGAGGCCCCGGCTGCTCCTCGCCGTTCCTCACTACCACGCCCTCGGCGGGTACAACCTGCACGATCCGTCCGGCCGCACGTTCGCGGGCGTTCTTGAGTTCATCGTGGACGCCACCGCCCTCGCGACGAGATTCACGGCCGACGCCCGCTCCGGGACCACGGGCTACGCGTGGGTCCTGGACGAGATGGGCACGTTCCTCGCCCATCCGGAGCGGGACTTCCTGGGCAAGAACGCCTTCAAGGCCCGCCACGAGAAGAACCCGAAGCTCGCCTTCGAGGGGATCAACGTGATCATGCGTGACCACATGCTCCGGGGCCAGGAGGGGAAGGGCGAGTACCTTTCCGGCTGGCACCGCCAGCTCAAGGGACCCGTCCACAAGCTCATCGGCTACACGGCGGCCTCTTTGGATCCCGAGCGCCCGGACCTCTTCTGGTCCGTGGCCGTCGTGGCCCCGGCCAGCGAGGTCCAGGGGATGGTCCGGTCCCTGTTCCTCCGCCAGTTCACCGTACAGACGGCGATCTTTCTGGCCATCCTGGCAGGGAGCGTTTCCGTCATCCGCAGGGACCGCTGGTGGTCCAAGCTCCAAAAGGAGAAGGAGCGCCAGATCAACCTGAGCTCGCGTCTGGCCTCCCTGGGCACTCTCGCGGCGGGCGTAGCCCACGAGGTCAACAACCCCATCGCCATCATCCTCGGGTTCTGCGATCTCCTCCTTGAGAAGGTGCCGCCGGGATCGCAGGAGCACGAGCACCTCAAGATCATCGAGAAGCAGGCTCTCGCGTGCAAGAAGATCGTCGAGAACCTGGGGCGGTTCGCCCGGATTCCCGAACAGCGCGCGGAAACGTCGGACCTCAACGAGGAAGTGCGCCGGGTGCTGGCCATGGTGCGCAACACCCTCCTGACCGAGAAGATCCAGTGCGTCCTCGACCTGGAGGAGGGAATTCCGCCCGTCAGCGGCGACCCCCAGGGCCTCCAGCAGGTATTCCTCAACCTCATCACCAATGCCCGGGCCGCCATGAAATCCGGCGGGACCCTCACGGTCCGGACACGCCGGGAGGGTTTGCGGGCGGAGACCTCCGTGAGCGACACGGGCCACGGGATCTCGAGGCAGGACCTGGAGCGGATTTTCGACCCGTTCTTCACCACCAAGGCGCCCGGCGAGGGAACCGGGCTCGGGCTGTCCATCAGTCACGGAATCGTGGAGAAGGCAGGCGGCACCATCCAGGTGGAAAGCCGCCACGTGGACGCAGTGGGAGAGGAGCACGCGGGCACTACCTTCCGGGTCGTGCTCCCCCTGGCTCCCGGCGGAACCGAGGCTCACGGCCCCGCCGGCGGGGCCTTATAGAGCGGAGGGCGAATCCGATGGCCGAGAAGATCCTGTTGCTTGACGATGAAGTGGACATGCTCCTCCTGCTCCAGACCATCATCACCGCGCGAACGGACCACGAGGTGGTGAGCACCAACAACCCCCTGGAGCTGGAGGATCTCATGGCGGCCCACGCCTTTTCACTCGTCATCTCGGACCTCAAAATGCTGGGACGCGACGGGCTGGAAGTCGTGGAAAAGACGCATGAGACCGATCCCACGATCCCCGTGGTCATCATCACCGCCTACGGAAGCCTGGAATCGGCCCAGGAAGCCATCCGCAAGGGCGCCTACGACTACATCACGAAGCCCTTCCGCAAGGAGCAGGTCCTCATCGCCATCGAACGCGCCCTGGAGTGGCGCCGCCTGACCCTCGAGAACCAGCGCCTCAAGAACGGGGGCGGATGAGAAAGGGGCGCAAGCCGCCGGCGGGCCGAGAGAAGCCATCGCCGGGCGAGGCCGCCCCGCCCTCCGGTTGCCCCGAGCGCAAGCCGGACCTGCACCCGGATCCCCTCTCCCGGTATCCTGATCACGATTCCCCGGAGCTCCCCCGCCGCCACCCCGCCGTTGACGGGCGCGGGGCATCCCGCTTACCATCGGAATAGCGCCGGTCCGAAGGGGGGAGAAGATGGCCCAGCCCAGGCTCATCCTCACCGGAGCCTCCGGGTTCCTCGGGCGCCACCTCCTCGAGTACTTGAAGGACGAATACGAGATCTTCTCCATCGCCCGGCGCTCACCGCAGGAGTGCGGCGTTCCGGAATGGCCCAATCTGCACTGGTTCCAGGTGGACATCGGGGAGGCGTCCCACCTTCGATCGGTCTTCGACGCCATCCTCTCCGGCGGGGGCGTGGATCTGGTGATCCACCTCGCCGCGCACTACGACTTCACCGGTGAGGACCACCCCGAATACTGGCGGACGAACGTGGGGGGCTTGCGGAACGTCCTCGAACTTTGCAAGCCCCTGCGCGTGCGCAGGTTCTTCTACGCCTCCTCGGTGGCGGCCTCCCGGCTCCCTCCACCGGGAGGGGTGCTGAACGAGGAAAGCCCGCCCGACGGCGAGCACGTGTACGCGATCACCAAGCGCATCGGGGAGGAAATGCTCCGGGAGTACGTCGACACGGTCCCCTCCTGCATCGTCCGCTTCGGGGCCATGTTCTCGGACTGGTGCGAGTACCCACCCCTCTTCAAGTTCCTGGAGACGTGGCTTTCCCGCTCGTGGAACGCCCGGGTTCTCGGCGGAAGGGGAATCTCCTCCATCCCCTACTTTCACGTGCGGGACGCCGTCGCCTTTTTCAAGGCCGCCCTCTCGCGAAGGGACCTCCTCTCGCCCTGCGAGATCCTCATCGCGTCCACGAGCGGCTCCACAAACCACCGGGAGCTTTTCGACGCGGCCACCCGGGCCTACTTCAGCCGACCGGTTCGCCCCATCTACATGCCCAAGATCCTCTGCGGCCCCGGGATGCTCGCCCGGGACCTTGTGGGACGGACCCTTGGGGACCGACCCTTCGAGCGGCCGTGGATGGCGAGGTACATCGATCTCCAGATGAACACGGACGCGAGCCGCACCTACGCGCGGCTGAACTGGCAGCCCCGGGAGCGGCTTCACATCCTGAGGCGCATGCCCTTCCTCGTGGAGAACCTCCGCACGAACCCGGAGAAATGGAACGCCCTGAACCGGGCCGCCATGAAGGAAGTGCGCCAGAGAATCAACCTGAGGATCCACCGGCTCTTGGAGGCCTACGAGGAGGCCATCGTCCTCTCCCTCATGGACGCCTTCCGCGGCCCCAAGGCCAAGCCCTGGTTCCTCTCCTACAAGCGCATCTCGCCGGAGGAGCTGGAGTGGGCCCACAGGCAGGTGCTCCGCCAAGTCATGAACGTGGTCCGAACCCGGGAGAAGGCCATCTTCATCAACTACTGCCGCGATTTGGCCTACCGCCGCTTCTCCCAGGGTTTCTCGGTCCACGAACTTGCGGACGCCCTCCAGACGGTGAACGACGTGGTCCTCAAGGTGATCCTTCAGGACCCCAAGGCCCAGGGCATGGAGCAGGCCCTTCAGGACCACATCACAATGACCATCAACCTGGGGATCGACCAGATCCAGGACGTGTACGAGGAGCTCTCGGGCGCATCCTACACACCGCCCGTGTAACAGGCTATTGAAAAACCCCTTGCGGCCCGCGTGCCCCCCTCCCTCATTCCGATGCGCGGCGATGGACGAAGGCCACCGCGTACCCCATCAAACCGTCCGTGACGGCGGAGAAAGGCACGATCCACGGGGCCGGCCACATGAGGAGCGTGGAGAAGCCGAGGAAGACGAAGGCGATGGACTTGGCCGAGACGATCAGGGTGATGCCCCGGTGGCGAAAATACTCGATGGCGTACCCCATGGCCAGGACGATGTGAAAGACGCCGGCCTGCCGTGGAAAGAAGGCCGGCCCGGTCTCCTCCCAGCCGCCGAAGCGGAGGGCGAAGCCCGGAGCGATCAGGAGGGCCAGCCCCACGGCCACGCTGTGGAGGATCACCAGAACCACGAGCACGCGCTCCATCCTCTGGGTCACGAGTCCCTCCCCAACCACCACAGGTCAGGTTCCGATGCGTTCCGGCGAGGCGAGGCGGGAACGCCCAGCCGGTCGAGCTCTTTCAGGATCTCTCCCAAGGCGGCGTCCACCGAGTCTCGGACCGCTGGCGACAGGGCGAGGCCCCTCTCGACGTTTTCCGGAACGACGCCCACGAGGAGCACCTCCTCCGGACACTGTCCCGCAAAGTCCAGCGTGTGCAGGGCCTCCTTGAGGCCGGGATCGTGGGGGTTCACGCGGGGCTGGATCGGCGCCCGGAGGATCTCCTCCAGGCGGTAGGTCTTCACGGTGCCGGGCGGGTCCTTCGACGAGACCGTGTCCACCACCACGAGGGCCTTCACCCCGAGCAGGTAGGGCATGAGATCGAGCCCGGGGGTGCCGGCATCCAGTGACGACACCCCCGGGGGAAGATCGAACCGGGATTCCAGCGTCCGGGCGACGGTGGGCCCGAAGGCGTCATCCCCCATGAGGACGTTTCCCAGCCCCATGACGAGGACGTTGCGCGCCTCCGAACCCCCCATCGCCCGCCCGCCCGTTACAAAACCCGGACCTTCGACAGCTCCTGGCCCTCCACGTCCACCGTGTGGATGGCGCACGCGAGGCAGGGGTCGAAGGAGTGGATGGTCCGCAGCACTTCCAAGGGGCGCTTGGGATCGGCGATGGGGTTGCCCACAAGGGAGGCCTCGTACGGGCCCTTCTGACCCTTGGCATCGCGCGGTCCGGCGTTCCATGTGGAGGGAACCACGGCCTGGTAGTTCTTGATTTTGCCGTTGTCGATGACGACCCAGTGGCTGAGCGTTCCGCGCGGGGCCTCGTGGAATCCGAATCCCTGTTGCTCGCCGCTCGGGAATTCCGGCGGGTTGAAGACCGCCGTGTCCCCCTTGCCGATGTTGTTGGCCAGCAGGCCCCAGTGCTTGACGGCCAGCTCCGAGAAGACCGTGGCGCGCACGGCGCGGGCCAGGTGGCGCCCGAGGGTCCCGTGGAGGACGCCCGGCCCCAGCTTTGCGCCGGCCACGGCCCCCGCCGTGCCGAGGGCGTAGTCCACCCACTTCTTGATGAGCTCGTGGCCCGTGGCGTAGCCCACGAGCATCTGTGCAAGCGGGCCCACCTGCATGGGGCGGCCCATGAACCGGGGGGACTTGACCCACGAGTACTTCCCGTTGGGATCGAACTCCGAGTACTTGGGCTCCGTGTCCTCCTGCCAGGGGTGCCTCTGCCAGTCGCCGTCGTACCAGGAGTGGGCGATGGACTCCTCCACGTTCTCCTTGAAATAGGCGTCTTGGAAGGACGTGATGGCCTTGGCCCCGCCGAGGTTGCCTTCAAAGATGGTCCCGCCAGGGAGGTCGAACTGGGTGCCCTTGGTGTCGAGGGCCAGATCGGGAACGGCGAGGTAGTTGGTGACCCCGGCCCCGTAGCCGAGCCAGTGGGCGTACAGGGCGCCCACGGCACAGACGTCCACCAGGTAGACCTGCTGGACGAAGGTGGCCACGTCGTCGAGGAGGTCCTTCACGGCGAAGAGCTTGGTCATGTTGAGGGCGGACTCGTTGTCCAGGTTGATGGCGTTGGCCACGCCGCCCACGGCCAGGTTCTGGATGTTGGGCGTCTTCCCGCCGAGGATGGCCACGACCTTGTTGGCCTTCTGCTGGTAATCGAGGGCCTGGAGGTAGTGGTTCACGGCCAGGAGGTTCACCTCGGGTGGAAGCTTCATGGCCGAGTGCCCCCAGTAGCCGTTGGCGAAGATGCCCAGCTGGCCGCGGTCCACGAACTCCTTCAGCTTGGCCTTCACCGCCTCCATCTGGCGCTTCGAGTTGCCGGGCCAGGGCGAGAGGCTCTCTCCGAGGCTCGCGGCCTTGGCGGGGTCGGCCTTGAGGGCCTCCACCACGTCCACCCAGTCCAGGGCGGACAGGTGGTAGAAGTGGACGATGTGGTCGTGGAGGCCGTGGGCCAGGATGAGGAGGTTCCGGATGTACTGGGCGTTGAGGGGAACCTCCATGTTGAGGGCGTTCTCCACGGCCCTCACCGAGGCGATGGCGTGCACCGTCGTGCACACGCCGCAGAACCTCTGGGTGAAGAGCCAGGCGTCCCGCGGGTCCCGGCCCTTCAGGATGGTCTCGATGCCGCGGTACATCTGGCCCGAGGACCAGGAGTCCCGCACGGCGCCCCCGTCCACCTCCACGTCGATGCGGAGGTGGCCTTCGATTCGAGTGATCGGATCTACCGTGATCCGTGCCATGTCAACTCACCCCCTTCGCGCTAGGCCTTCTTGGGCGCGCCGGCGAGGATCGGGAACCTCTTGACGATCACGATGTAGAGCATGATCTCGAGGGCCACGATCCCGAACGTGATGAACATCTCCGGGACCGAGGGGAAATACGAGATGCCCTCGCCCGGGTCGAATCCGATGAGGTAGCTGTTGAACCGATAGAGTGTCCCCCCCAGCAGCATGAAGAGGGCCGCGCGGAACTGCACCACCGGATCCAGGCGCCCCGCCTTGGAGGCGAGCATCACGAGGGGCGCGACGGACAGGGCCGTCTCGATCCAGAAGAAGACGCTCATCCAACCGGAGGTGAACGCGGCCCCGAGGGCCCCGCGCCAGAGGAGATCCGCGAAGCGCAGGACCAGATAAACGGAGAGGACCACGACCATGACGCCCGACAAGCGCCCGAGCATCTCCGTCTCGCGCTTCCTCTTGAAGTAGTGGCTCGCCAGGGAGCCCTCGAGGACCACAACGGCGTATCCCATGGCGATGACCGAGACGAGGAAGAGGAGCGGGATGAAGGGCGTGTTCCACAGCGCGTGGAGCTTGTGGCCCGCGAGCAGCATCACGGCGCCCAGGGAAGACTGGTGCATGGTGGGCAGCAGCAGCCCCAGGGCGACGATGAAGATCATGAGCTTGTTGATCACGGGGTGGAGGGCCGAGGAGAGGCTCTTCAGGATCGGCAGGGGCGCCTCCACCTTCCACTTCTCCATGAAAGCGGGCGAAAGCTCCAGCCAGAGCACGAAGATGTAGGCCATCACGCAGAGGGCCACCTCCAGAAGCGCCGAGTTGAGGTTCCACTGCCAAAAGCGTATGGGGATCCGGTAGATCCACCAGTAGCGGCCCACGTCCACCACGATGGCGAAGCCCGCCATGGAGTAGCCCAGCGCGCTCGTGAGGATGGCGGGGCGCACCAGGGGGTGATAGGCCCCTTTGTTGAGGATGTAGACGAGGATCGCCAAGGCGTATCCGCCGCACCCGAGGGCGGTTCCGGTGACCACGTCGAAGGCGATCCAGATGCCCCAGGCGTATCCGTCGTTAAGGGCCGTGGTGGCGCCCAGACCGGCCAGGAAACGCCACGCCAGGAGGAAGACCCACACGCCAAAAACGGCGAGGAGCCACTTGAAGGGCCGGGTGAGGATGGGGCCGCCGACGGGCGTCGCTTCCAGGTGGGCGCTCATGGCTTGACCTCCTCCGCGGACTGGCCCTTCCTGTTCCGCCAGATCACGGCGCCGAGGATCACGTACAGCACCGCCGGGGCGATGAACCCTTGGTAGACGCCGTGTTGGATCTTCTGGGCCGTCTCGGGGATCGGCTTCTCACCCAGGTTCGGGAGGCCCAGGGCTTCGAAGGGCACGCCGGCCTTGGAGAGATAGAGGACCTGGGTGCCGCCGCCGTCGCGCTCGCCGAAGATCTTCGGCTCGTAAAGCTCCGGGGCGTCGGCCAGGCGCTTCTTCGCGTCCGCGAGCAGATCCTCGTACTTCCCGAAAACCACGGCCTGCCGCGGGCAAACCTCGCAACACGCGGGGTTGAAGGGCTTGTCCTTCCGGTCCTTGCACAGCTCGCATTTGACGATCTTGGGAACGGCTTTGTCCCACTCGAACTTGGGGATCTCGTAGGGGCAGGCGATCTGGCAGTACCGGCACCCGATGCAGCGGTCTCCGTCCCAGGTCACCACGCCGTGGTCCCGCTTCTGCAGCGCGCCGATCATGCACGCCCCCACGCATCCGGGATCGATGCAGTGCATGCACTGGCGCTTGACATAGGAGACGGTCTCTCCTTCCTTGTAGAGCTTGATGATGTTCTTCGTCTTTCCGTTCAGGTCCGTGGGGTAGTCGTAGAGGCGCTGCGGATCCCAATCCGTGGGCATGTTGTTGGCGTTTTTGCACGCCACCACGCAGGCCTTGCAGCCGATGCAGCGCGTGGCGTCGTACAGCATGCCCAAGGCGTCGGGAGGCGCCACCCGCTTTTCGCGGGCCTCCAGAGAGACGGCGCTTCCCGCGGCCGCGGCCGCGCCCACCCCGGCCATCGCCTTGAGGGCGGTGCGTCGGTCCACGGTCATCTCACTTCTCCTTCTCGGGTTCGGAGGCCACCTTCTTGGCGGCCATGAGGCCCGCGCCGATGAGCGCGCCTCCCACGAGGCCCGCCACGCCCGTCGCCACCGCGCCGACCTTGCCCTGCTTTCCGTGAATCTCCGGGTAGACGTCGGGCGGAGTGGGCCGGGTGATCTCCACCGTCGCGTGGATGGGCATCTTCCAGAGGACCGCCTGCTCCGTGCACCCCACGCAGGGATGGCCGATGCCGATGGGCCAAGCCTCCACCTCGCCGAAGCGCTGAATGGAGCAGTTGGCGTGCGTCGCGGGACCCTTGCACCCCATCTTGTAAAGGCAGTAGCCGAGCCGGTGCGCCTCGTCTCCGAACTGCTGGACGAAGCGGCCGGCGTCGAAGTGGGGGCGCCTCGGGCAGTCTTCGTGGATGACGCGTCCGTAAGCGAACTTGGGCCGCCCCAGCTCGTCCAGCGCCGGGAGCGTGCCGAAGGTCGCGTACTGCAGGGCCACGCCCAGGAAGTTGTAGGGGTTCGCGGGGCATCCGGGAATCGTCACGACGGTCTTTCCCTTGAGGACCTCCGGGGCGCCCGTGGCCCCCGTCGGGTTGGGATCCGCCGAGGCGATCCCGCCCCACGAAGCGCACGCGCCGATGGCGATGAGGGCGCCCGCCTTGGAGGCCACGTCGTTCACGATGTCCAGGGCCGTGCGCCCGCCGATCTTGCAGTAGATGCCGTTCTCCTTCACCGGGATGGAGCCTTCGATCACGCAGATGTACTTGCCCGCGTTCTGCTCCATGGCCGCGTGCAGGGCCTCCTCCGCCTGGTACCCCGCCGCGGCGAAGAGGGTCTCGCAGTAGTCCAGGGAGACGAGATCGAGGATGAGCTCCGCGACCTTGGGGTGGCTGGTCCTCAGAAGGGATTCCGTACACCCCGTGCACTCCTGGAAGTGCAGCCAGATGACGGAGGGCTTGAGGCCCTTGGCGGCGTTCTCCGCCCATACTTTTGCGGTCCACGCCGGCAGACCCACCGACGCGGCCGCGAGGGTGCAGGTCTTGAGGAAATCCCTGCGCTGGACGCCTCCACCGTCTTCGCCGCCCTCATGCGGCCGGACACGTTCGTACGGTATGCCCCTTGGCTTTCCCATGGCCACCTCCTTGTTTGCGCGACCCCCCAAACAGCGAAAATCTACGATGTAAGATAGGGTGGTTGGGAATAAATGTCAACCTTGAGAATCCATCACGTTTTCATACGGATACGCCACATTCGGGGGTGGCGAAATAGAGGCATCAAACCCGCACATGCTGTATCGCCTTGATACATACATGAGCACTCATTCCCGATTGGGCATCAATCACACAACGAAATAATGCACAATTGGAGCTTTATGCGAGCATTTACTTACTTTTTGGAAGTTCCCCTTCGGCCAAGGGGCCCGAAGGGGACAAGGGCTTCGGGCGGGCGGGACACCCCTGCCCGCGGCAGACAAGAAGTTCTCCCCGGCGGGCTACTCCAGGAGGGCCTTTCTCTCGCCCTCCAGGTAGGCGGCAAACCCGTCGAGGGATCCGGGTACCCGGGAGGAGCACGCGAAGACCTTCAGGTCTCCCTTGAGGAGGCGCGCCTCCCGCTTGGGTCGCTCCACGTCGAAGTCCACGTGGGGGAGGAGATCGGTCTTGGTGATGCAGAAGAACTGGGCGTGGCGGAACGCCACGGGGTATTTGGCCACTTTGTCGTCTCCCTCGGTCACCGAGAGGAGGACCCCGTTCAAGTGGCACCCCAGGTCGTAAAGCCCTGGACAGACAAGGTTCCCCACGTTCTCCACCACCAGGAGGTCCAGGTCCTCCAGGGGAAGGGCGTGGAGGGCTCCGTGGACCATGGCCGCGTCGAGGTGGCAGGTGGATCCCGTCGTCACCTGGTGGACGGGGAGCCCGAGGGCCCGCACGCGGGCCGCGTCTCGATCGGTGGCGAGGTCTCCCTCGATGACGCCGAGGCGCCACCGGCCGCCTGTGACCCCTGCCAGGGCTTCGATGAGGCTCGTCTTTCCGGATCCTGGGCCGGACATGAGGTTGACGGCGAGGACCCGGTGCTCCAGGAGGTGTTCCCGGTTTTCACGGGCCTGCACCTCGTTGGCTTCGAGCAGGCTCCGGTAGAGGCGCGCCTCCTCCCTGTGAGGATGGTCGTGGCCGTGGCCCTCGTGGGCGTGTTTGGCCTCCTCGGGCAGGCCGCAGCCGCAGGTTTCGCACATCGTCCCCTCCCGAACGGCTCAGGCCGAGCCGCCCACCTCCAGGTCCAAACCCCTCAGGAGGATGTCGTCCCCCGAGAGGACCTCCATTCCCGGCCGCCCGCACGCCGGACAAGCCAGGGCGTAGCCTTCGAACACGCTTTCCCGCCCGCAGCCCCCGCACCGGGCCCGCACGGGCGCCACCTCGATCCGTAGCGGCGCGCCCTCCAGGCCCGTCCCCTGGCGCGCCATGTCGTAGGCCCTCTCGAGGAGTTCGGGCACCACGCCCGTGAGGAAGCCCACCGAGACGGACACCTCGAAGACCCTGGAAGCCCCCCTTCGGGCGGCCTCCTCTTCGGCGGTTTTCACGAGGGCGCAGGCCAGGGACCACTCATGCATGGGAGCTCATCCTCTCATCCGGCCCCCGGGCCCACCGGGCCTGGCAGCCCGTCAGCAGATCCTCGGAAGTTCTGCCCCCGAGAGCAGATCGAGGGGGCGCTCCTCCCCCGACAGGGTCCGGACCGCCACGGGGGACGCACCTGTTCCGCCCGCCTCCACCCGGCCGACCCGCTCCGCCCCCGTCCCGTAGGGGTGGTTCCGGAGCGCCTTGAGCGCCCGCTCCGCGTGCCCTGCTTCCACGAAGACCAAGGCCCGGCCCTCGCAGGGGCTGGAGAGGGGGTGGAGGCCCAGGAGGTCGCACACGGCGCGGACTTCGCCGCGGACCGGGAGCGCCTCCTCGTCGAGCACGATCCGGACCCCGGCCCGCTCGGCCACTTCGTGGCAGGTCACGAGCACCCCCCCCCGGGTGGGATCGTGGAGGGACCGCACCTGCGCCCCCGAAGCGGCGAGGGCTTCCACCAAGCCGTTGAGGGGCGCCACGTCCGACCGCAGTCCCTCCCCCGCCATGCCGTGGCGGCATGCCATGATCGTGGCGCCGTGGTCCCCGACGGCGCCCGTCACGAGGAGCGCGTCGCCCTCGGCCACCCGGTGGTCTCCCCAGTCCCGGCCCTCGGGCACCGAGCCGAGGCCCGCCGTGACCGCGTAGATCCTGTCCCCCCTGCCCTTCGGCACCACCTTCGTGTCCCCCGCCACGATCTGGACGCCCGCGTCCCGGGCCGCCTCCGCCGCGCTCTCCGCGCAACGCCGGACGAGCCCCATCTCGGCCCCCTCCTCCAGCACGAGGGCGAAGGTAAGCCAGAGGGGCCGCGCGCCCGAGACGCACAGGTCGTTGACGGTCCCGCAGACGGACAGGCGGCCCAGGTCTCCGCCGGGGAACTCGATGGGGTCCACCACGAAGGCATCCGTGGTCAGGGCCGGACGCCCGCCGGGCCAGGCCGGGAGGACGGCGGCGTCGGAGAGGGCCTCCAGGGCCGGATTGGAGAAGAGGGGCACGAAGAGGTCTTTCACGAGGGCTCGCGTCAGGCGGCCCCCCGCCCCGTGGCCCAGGAGGATCCGGTCGGAGGCCCTCACGCCGCGCCGCCCGCGAGTCGCCAGCGTTCGTGGCGGTAGTAGGCCGCGCAGGTTCCCTCGCTGGACACCATGCAAGCCCCGA
This sequence comes from uncultured Thermoanaerobaculia bacterium, assembly GCA_964589625.1. Taxonomy (GTDB): domain Bacteria; phylum Acidobacteriota; class UBA4820; order UBA4820; family DSQY01; genus JBFLVU01. The sequence goes on along the minus strand of CAZPSH010000012.1, from coordinate 20,994 downwards.
CGGGAAGGTCCGGCGTGCAGGCCGTTCCGAAGAGCGGGCACGCGGGCGGCTCCACGGCCCCCTTCAACACCTCACCGCAGAGGCACCCCGCGGGCTCCTCGGGGGCCGGAACGTCCACGGCCAGGCGGGAGGCGTCCCGGTGGGCCAGGGACTCCCGGAGCGACAGCCCCGAATCCGGGATGGGACCCAGGCCCCTCCAGTCCGAGGCATCCGGTCGAAAGACGCGGTCCATCGCCGCGCGGGCGACCGCGTTTCCCCGCGGCGTGACGGCCCTTCCGTAGAGATTGGAGACTCCCGCCCGCCCGCCGCGCCGCTGGGCGGCCAGGTCGGCCACGCCCGCCAGAACGTCCGTCGGGGCGAAGCCAACGACCGCCGAGGGGATGCCGTAGTCCGTGGCCAGGAAGGAAAAGGCCTCCGAACCGGTGACCACGGAGACGTGGCCCGGAAGGAGAAAGCCGTCGAGGCGAAGCGCCGGATCCCCCGCCAGAACGCGCAAGGGCATCGGGACCGTCTTGTTCCCGGGAAGGATCATGAAATTGGAGAGGCCCGCGCCTTCGGCCTCCACGAGCGCCGCGGCGATGGTGGGGGCCGTGGTCTCGAAGCCCACGGCGAGGAAGACCACCTCGCGCCCGGGGTTCTCGGCGGCCACGCGCAGGGCCTCCCGGGGGGAGTAGACGATCCGCACGTCCCCGCCCTCGGCCTTGAGCCGCTCCAGGCTCCCCGTGCTCGAGGGCACGCGGAAGAGGTCGCCGAAGGTGCAGAGGACGGCGTTCCTCTGGCGGGCCAGGGCCTCGGCGCGGTCCAGGTACCCGACGGGCGTCACGCAGACGGGACAGCCGGGACCCGAGACGAGGCGGATTTCGGGGGCGAGCTTGCCCCGCAGGCCCGCCTCGGCGATGGCGTGGGTGTGGGTGCCGCAGACCTCCATGAGGACGAGCGGCCGGTGGAGGGAGGCAGCTTCCGCCTTCGCCGCCCGCAGGAGCGCCGCCACGGCCCGGGGATCCCGGAACCCCGCCTCCTCCATCACTCGCCCCCCGACTCCAGGCTCGCGGCGATCCGCTCGAGTCCCTCCAGCGTGAGCCGCGCCTCTTCCTCGTCCACCTTCCCGATGGCGTACCCGGCATGGATGAGGACGTGATCCCCCACTTCGGCATCCTCCAACAGCATCAGCGAGACCGCGCGCCGCACTCCGTTCAGCTCCACGGTGCCCTCCCAACCGTCCTTCTCCACGAGCCGCATGGGAATGGCCAGGCACATGGCGCGCTCCTTCTTCCCCCGACGGGATGAGTTTCTAAGATGGGCCGGCGCCTCCAAAAGGTCAAGGGGCGGCGGGAGGGAAATGGGGTCACCGGCAAACCTCCACCCCGGCCCCAGGCCGGTTGGACACGGCCTCCTCTGGCCTTCCCCGCAGATGCCCCCGGCACAGCGGCCCCCGCGGGTTTCCGCGCGGATCTTCGCGCCATGGTGGAATCCGGTTCGATCAAGCCTGGCCCTGGGCGAGGGTTAGGACGGCCTGGCCGTAGGCGAGGCCCCCGTCCCCCGGGGGGACGGTCCAGGGAAGGAGGACCTCGAAGCCCCGGGCGGACAAGGCCGCCGAGAGTCCTTCTCTCAGGAGCCGGTTCACCAGGCACCCCCCGCCGAGGGCCACGAGCCGGACGCCTTTCGGAGCGACTTCCAGGGTCAGGTCCGCCGCGAGGGTGCAGAAGGTGGCATGGAAGCCCGCTGCCGTGCGCGCACCGTCTTCCCCGCCGATCCGCCGACGGGCCGCCGCCGCGAGGAGGTCCGAGAAGGGGAGGCGGGGGACGGAATCCCCCCGCAGGAGGCCGACCTCGCCCCAGGACTCCGCCGGCCAGGCCCCGCAGGCCAGGGACTCCAGACGCGCCGCGGCCTCCCCCTCGTAGCCGTTCACCACGGCGAGCCCAAGGAGCGCCCCCGCGGCCTCGAAAAGGCGGCCCGCCCCCGAGGCAAGGGGCCACTCTCTCCCGGCCAGGGCGGCCACGCTCTCTAGGCGGCCGGGCTCCACCATCCCGGACAGGGGCAGGCGGTGCAGCTCCGCGGCGATGCCGGCGGCGGAGAGGGCCGCGACCGCGACGCGCCAGGGCTCGCGCACGGCGGCCTCCCCGCCCACCAGGCGAACGGGTTCCAGGTGGGCGAGCCTCCTCCAGGACCCGTCGCCCCGGACCTCCAGCCACTCCCCGCCCCAGGAGGTCCCGTCGGGGCCGAACCCGGTTCCGTCCAGGATCACGGCCAGCGTCGGCTCCGCCCGGGCCGGCCAGCGCCCGTGTTCCGCGAGGACGGCGGCGGCGTGGGCCGCGTGGTGCTGGACCCGCACGACCCGCGCCCCGCGCGTCCGGGCCATCTCCTCCCCGAGCCATGTGCTGGCGTAGTCGGGGTGAAGGTCCACGGCGATCACGTCGGGTCGGCATTCGAGGAAGGACTCGAGGCCTTCCGCGGCCTCTCGAAGAAAAGCGCGTGCGGCATCCGTATCGAGGTCCCCCACGTGCTGGGTAAGAAAAGCCGCTTCGCCGGAGGCGATGCAGGCCGTCGCCTGCAGGTGGGCGCCCAGTGCGAGGACGGGCCTCTCCGCGGGCCGGGGCAGGGGCAGCGGTTCGGGCACGTAGCCCCTGGACCGGCGGAGTACGACGGCGCCGCCTCCGGTGCTCCGGACCACGGAATCGTCCGTCCGGCGGACCACGTCCCGGTCGTGAAGCAGAAAGTGATCGGCCAGGCTCCCCAGGCGCTGGAGGGCTTCCCGGTTCCCCAGCGCGATGGGCTCGTCGGAAAGGTTTCCCGAGGTCATCACGAGGGCGTCGTAGGGGACGTCGCGGAAAAGCTCCACGTGAAGGGGCGTCGTGGGAAGCATGACCCCCACGTCCGAAATGCCGGGCGCCGTCTCCTCGGCCAGAGGGAAGGGGGAGGCCTTCTGGGCAAGGACGATGGGTGCGCGGGCTGAGGCAAGGAGGGCCCTGTCGGAAGGCGTGATGTGTGCCGCCCTCGCCGCGGCTTCGGCGTCCCGGACCATGACGGCGAAGGGTTTGGAGGGCCGGCTCTTCCGGCGCCTGAGCCGAAGGACGGACTCCTCCCGATCGGCGCGGCAGGCGAGGTGGAATCCCCCGAGCCCCTTGACGGCCACGACGGCGCCCTCGGCCAGGGCCGAACGGACCCGCTCCAGGGCCGCCTGTCCCTCCGCCTCCGTCCGTCCCGCTTCGTTCGTCAGCCAGAGCCGCGGGCCGCACGCGGGACAAGAGACGGGCTCCGCGTGAAAGCGCCTGTCGCCGGGATCCTCGTATTCCCTTCGGCACTCCGGGCAGAGGGGAAAGCAGGCCATGGAGGTCCTCTCTCGATCGTACGGGAGGGACCGAGCGAGGGTGAACCGGGGACCGCAGTTCGTGCAGGTCGTGAAGGGAAATCGGTGGCGGCGATTTCCGGGCTCTTCCATGTCCAGGCGGCAGTCGGCGCAGAGGGCCGCGTCGGGGGGGACCAGGGCGCTCTGCCTCGGTCCCCGCTCGGACTCCACGATGCGGAAGCCCTCCCCGCCCAGGGGGGGGACCTCCCGCTCCGTCAACTCGTCGAGACGGGCCATGGGAGGAAGCGACGCGCGCAAGCGGTCCGAAAAGGACTCCACCGCCTCGCCGGGCCCTTCCACTTCCAGGACCACCCCGTCGGGGCCGTTGAGCACCCAGCCCGAGAGGCCCGCGGCAACGGCAAGCCGGTACACCGTCGGCCGGAAGCCCACGCCCTGCACGAATCCCCGGCACCCGATTCGTCTGCGCTTCACGTCCATGCGCAAGGCAGGGTAGCAGAGGCGGGGCGGGAAGAGAAGAATCCCGGGAACCCCAGGCTCGTCCGGGGGATTTTTTGCGGGCCGGCTTGCCCCTCGGCGCCGTCCCTTCCTGTGGGACGCCGGTCGCAGTAGAATCGAGGTGAGGTCGAAACATGAAGCCTGATGCGGCCAAGCCGTCGGCGGACCATCCCGAGTACACCCTGGGAGCGAGGGAGGCGGAGCGTCTGAGGGAGGCCGAGCGCGCCTTCTTGGACCGCCCCCAGCTCTCGATTCGGGCCCGGATCGCCTCGGGGTTCCTCTTGTGCTTCCTCCTCGTGGCCCTCACCGCCGCCGGAAGCCTGGGCCTCCTGTACGGCGTGAGGGCCAAGGTCCGCTTCCTGTCGGCCTCGGAGTCGCTGAGCGGGCACCTCCACGTGGCCCGGGCCCATTTTCGAGATTTCTTCCGCGAGGGCCGAGGCCTTCCGGAGGCCCGCAAGGAGGCCGAGGACGCCCTGGACCACTACCGCGAGAACACGGTGGCCCTCCTGGCGGTGGCCGGACCGGAGACCCTTTCCCGGCTGAGCCGCAACCTCGTCCGCTTTTCGGAGGCCCTTGCGGAGGCCTCCTCCGTAGAGAGGTTCGGGGCTTGGGACCCGTCCTCGCGCGACGACGTCGAGGGGGCGCTGGAGAAGGAGAGCGGGCAGGCCCTGGACCTCCTGGATCGGCTCATGACCCGGGAGGCCGCGGAGGCCGGGCGCCTCCTGTCCGTCGCCCAGGTCCTCCCCTTCGCCTCCCTGGCCATCCTGCTCTTGATCATCTTCTGGGTGGCCTGGATTCTGGCGAGGACCATCACGCTGTCCCTCCAGCGGTTTCACGAGTACACCCGGCGCATCTCCGCCGGCGATTTCAGCCCCATCGTTCCGGCCAAGCCCTACCGGGACGAGTTCTCCGACCTCGCCCTGGCGGTGAATCGGATGCTCTTCGAACTGAGGGCCCGGGAGGCGCAGGTGACGCGGGCCGGCAAGCTGGCGGCCCTGGGCACGTTCACCGCAGGCATCGCCCACGAATTGAACAACCCGCTGAACAACATCTCCATTACCGCCGAGGCGCTCATCGAGGAGTGCCGGGAAGACGGGGACTCGCGAAAGGCCCGGCTGCTGAAGTCCATCCACGGAGAGGTCCAGCGCGCCGACGCCATCGTCAGGGGCCTCCTGGATTTCACGCGGGACGAGCCCTCCCTTCTGGCGCCGCTCCGCCTCCTTGATCCCGTGGAGGGGGCCGCTGAACTTCTCGCCAACGAGATGGCGCTTTCCGCCGTGGTTTTCGAAAACCGAGTCCCCGCGGACCTCCCGCCCATAGGCGGCGATTACGACGCCCTGCGCCAGCTCTTCTTCAACCTCTTCCTGAACGCCGTGCAGGCCATGCCGAAGGGGGGGCGGCTGACGGTGACGGCGGGACCGCGGGAGGGCGGGGGAACATCGGTGGAGGTCACGGACGAGGGATCGGGCATCCCGGCCGAGGCGCTCCCCCACGTGTTCGATCCCTTTTTCACGACGAAGGAACGCGGGAAGGGGACGGGCCTGGGTCTGGCCATTTGCCACGGGGTCGTCAAGCGGCACAAGGGCGAGATCCACGTGGACAGCGTCCCGGGGAGGGGGACCACCGTGCGCCTGCTTTTCCCCCCGTTCACCGAACCTACGACGGGTGCCCCATGACGGGAGGCGCACCTCCCGTGCTCGTGCTGGACGACGAGGCCATCGTGGTCGAGCGCCTCACGGAAGCGCTCGCCCGCGCCGGCGTGGAGGCGGAGGGTTTCACGGACGGGGCGTCGGCCCTGCGGGCCCTGCGGGAGAGGCCCTTCGGCGTCGTGGTGGCGGACCTGAAGATGCGCCCCCCGACGGGCATGGACGTGATCCTGGAGGTGCGCCGCACCCGGCCCGATGCGCGAATCGTGGTCATCACGGGCTACGCGGACCGGGAGACCTTCGAACAGATGCGGCGCCTGGGCGTTTCGGCCTTCGTGGCCAAGCCCTTCCGGCTCAAGGACGTGGTGGAGAAGGTCCTCGCCCCCTGAAGGGGCTCCCTTCCTTCGACGGGCGCTTTCCCTCAATGCCCCTGAAGCCGCGGAAAAGCCGCACCAACGGCGGCGCCGAGGAGAAGGGCCAGAAGGGCCGCCCCGGCTCCGTAGAGCGAGGGATGGTCCCTCGCGGCGCCGGTGAGGAACGCGGCGAGTCCGGTCCGGGCCACGGGGACCTCCGTCACCGACCTCTCGACGACCCGCCCCTCCCGACAGAGAAAGACCTTCACGAGGAGGACTCCCTCCTCCAAGCCGGGGGGCAAGTCAAACCCGGCGGAGAACGCGCCGTCCCGGCGCTGCACGCCGCGGTCCGCGAGGGAGAGCCGGCCCGACCGGCGCCAGACCCGGAGGACCTCCTCCGCCTCGTGAACGCCCACCGCGCCCGCGCTTAGGGAGGCCCGCAGGGAGGACAGCCCGAGCCCTTCGCGCTTTCGCTCCTCCCCGGTCAGGAGATGGTGGAGGTCCCCCTCCGAGGCCAGAAGGTATAGGGCCGGGGCCTCCCCCACCGGTACGCCTCCCTGGGGTAGCCACAAGGGGCCTCTGAGTCCGACCTTCACGTAAGTTTCCGAGCGCCTCTCCCCCTCCACGAGCACCACGAGGGCCCCGTCCTGCGGGGCCGATCCGGCCACCTCCAGCCGGATCCCTCGGTAGAAGAGGCCCTGGGAGACCCGGTCGGGGCGCACCTCCACTGGCAGGGGCTGGGCCGTGGCCCCGAGGGCGGCCGCGAAGCCGGCCCAGAACCAGAGCAGGCCGATCTTCCTCACGGGTGGCCTCCCCCCTGGGTCAGGAACGCGGCCGGAAGAGAGAGCAGATCGTCGAACATCTTCAGGGATAACAAGAGCAGGAGCAGAGCGAAGACGACCCTAAGCTCCGTTCCCTTGAGCCTTCGGCCCACGGCGGCGCCGGCCTGGGCGCCCACGGTGGATCCGACCATGAGGCAGAGCGCCACGACGACGTCCACGATTCGGTTGACGGAGGCCTGGAGTACGGTCACCCCAAAGGCGGTGAAGAGGATCTGGAAGAGGCTGGTCCCCACCACCACCCGCATGGGCAATTTCAGAAGGAAGGTCATGGCCGGCACCAGAAAAAAGCCGCCCCCCACCCCCATGAAGGCCGCCAGGAGCCCGACGAGCGTCCCGAAGATGAGGGGGGCCAGGAGGGAGACCCGGATTCCCGACCCGGGGAAGGCGGCCTGGAAGGGGAGCGCCCTCATGAACCCGGGCATCGGAGCGATTCCCCTCTCCTCCTCCGGGTCCCGGATCCGGGCCAGAAGCCCCTCCACGAACATCACGATGCCGAGGATTCCCAGGAAGGCCACGTACAGGAAGACGATGACGGCGTCCAGGTTTCCGCTCCGCCGGAGGACCCGGACCCAGAAGGTTCCGCCCGCGCCGCCCAGGAGGCCCCCCGCGAGGAGAACGAGCCCCATGCGGAAGTCCACGTTTCCCTGGCGGAGGTGGGCGAGCACGCCGGAGGCGCTGGTGCCCACCATGGCGTTGGTGCCGGAGGCGGCGGCCACGGCCGGGCTGATCCCCAGCATGATGAGCAGGGGCGTCAAGATGAAGCCTCCGCCCACCCCCAGCAGGCCCGAAAGGAAGCCCGCGAGCCCTCCCGCCGCGACGAGGAGCCAGAGGTTCATGGGCAGTCCGGCCACCGGAAGGAAGATCGTCATCGTCCGCTCGCGCCATACAGCCTGCAGGAATCCGCCCGCCCTTTCAAGTCCGCCTTCCGCCTCCCGGAACGGCGGAGTATCATCGGAACATGCAGAAAGGCGGTCTGGATGCGGCGCGCGATTGAACGCAGCCAACCCGAGGCAGGCGCCCCCGTTCACCGGGAGGGGGACGGCGAGCGGCTCAACGAGGCTCGGCACGCGCTCCTCCGACGGCCCCGCGTCAGCATCCGCTTCAGGCTCTCGGTGAGCCTCGCGCTGTGCTTCCTCCTCTGCTTAGCCGTCGTGTGGACCTCACAGGGGGCGCGCCCCGCCCCTGGGGCGGAATCGGCCCTCGCAAACAGGGTTCCCCTCCTGCTCCTCGCCCTTCTGTTCCTCGCTTTTGTGGCGATCGCATTCCTCTTTGACCGTGCCCTCATGGGTCCGATCCGGCGCTTTGAAGCCTATACGGCCCGCGTGGCGCGGGGCGATTTCAGCCTGATCGGCCCTACCCGCTGGTATCGGGACGAATTCACGGATCTTGCGGTTGCCGTCAACCGCATGCTTCAGGAGTTGGAGACCCAGCAAAACCACATGGTTCAGGCCGCCAAGCTGACCACCATGGGCACGCTCACGTCGGGAATCGCCCACGAGCTCAACAACCCGCTCAACAACATCGCCATCACGACAGAGACCCTCATGGAGGATTTCAAGCGGCTCTCCGAAGGGGAGAAGTGGAAACTCCTCCAGGACGTCTACTTCGAGACCGAGAGAGCCGGTGAAATCGTAAAGAGCCTCCTCGACTTCACGCGGGAGGAGAAGCCCGAATCCGTCCCCGTGGTTCTGTCCGAGGTGGTTGAGTCCACGCGGCGGCTCCTCCACAGCGAGCTGGACCTCTGCGGAGTGACCTTCCGGGCCGAGATTCCGGATGACCTTCCCACCGTGCGGGGGGCCGTCAACCCCCTCCGCCAGGTCTTCCTCAACCTCTTCATCAACGCCGTCCACGCCATGCCCGGCGGGGGGGCTCTCTCCGTGCGAGCCACACGGACCGCCGACGATCGCGTCTGCGTGGAGGTGATCGACACGGGATGCGGAATCCCGGCCGACGCGCTTCCTCGCATCTTCGACCCCTTCTTCACGACCAAGGAGCCGGGCAAGGGGACCGGACTGGGGCTCAGCGTCTCCATGGGAATCCTTCGGAAGCACGGGGGCGAGATGCGCGTAGCCAGCGAGGTGGGAAAGGGGACCACCTTTCACCTGTGTCTGCCGGTCCTCTTGAAATCGGAGGGTTAACCCTCGGGAGGTGTTCATGGCGGCGGAAAAGCGAGTGATGGTCTTGGACGACGAACCCATCGTGGGAGAGCGGCTCAAGCCCGCGCTGGAGAGGGAGGGCTTCGAGGTGGAGGTCTTCACCGAGAGCGAGAAGGCGATCCAGCGGCTTGCGCAGTCGCCCTTCCACGTCCTGGTCACGGACCTCAAGATGCGCGGCCCATCGGGAATGGACGTCCTGCGCTACGTCAAGGAGAACGCCCCGTCCACCGCCGTGATCGTCATCACCGGCTACGCCACCATCGAGACGCACCACGAGGCCGAGGCGTGGGGGGCCGCGAAGTTCGTCCCGAAGCCCTTCAAGCTCCAGGAAATCGTGAGGCTCGTCCGGGAGTCCTGCTGATCGGATCACCGAGGATCAACGAGACTCCGTGACCGCCGGCACTCGCGGAGCGGGGAGCAAGACCGTGAAGACGGCGCCTTGACCCTCCACGCTATCCACGCGGACGTCGCCTCCGTGCTGACGCACGATACCGAGGCTCACGCTCAGCCCCAGGCCCGTTCCCTTCCCCTTGGACTTGGTCGTGAAGAAGGGGTCGAAGATGTTGGCCAGGATGTGGCTGGGGATCCCGTGTCCATCGTCCCTGACCCGTACCTGGAGATACCCCTGGTAGTCCGACTCCTCCGCGTCGATCCAGACGTGCCCACCCTTGGCCACCGCGTCCAGCGCGTTCAGAAGCAGGTTCAGGAAGACCTGGCTCAGGGCCTGCCGGTCCCCGTGGATGGGCGGCAGGTTCGGAGCCGTCCTCAGGACGATCTTGGCCCCCTTCATCCGGACCTGGTTTCCCGCAAGATCCACCGTCCCCTTGAGCAGTTCCTCCACCGACAGGCGCTCGCTGGTGATTTCGCTCTGGCGGGCGAAGTCCAGGAGGTTTTTCACGGTCTTCTGCGCGCGCTCCGCCTGGCTCACGAGGTCGTCCACCATGTCGAGGCGTTCCGCGTCCGACAGGGTCTCGTAGTCCTCCTTCAGCATCTCCGCCGTGAGGACGATGTTGTTGATGGGGTTGTTGAGCTCGTGCGCCACCCCGGCGGTCAGCGTGCCCACCGCCTGCAATTTGTGGTTCTGGAGCAGGACCTCCTGGCGATGCTGGAGCTCACGTGCCATCGTGTTCAGGGCGGCGGCCAGGTTCGTGAACTCGTCCCGATATTTCCGGGCGGGGACGATGGGCGTGAAATCGCCCCTGGAGAATCGGCCCGTCGCCTCCACCAGCCTCCCGAGGGGCCCCACCATCTGCCGCGCCAGGAAGTTCACGAAGAACACCACGAGGACCAGGATGATCACGAGGACCAGGGCCGGGAGGCGCTTGAACAGGGTGAAGGTGGAGCGCACGCTGCTCCGCTCCCGGTGCGAAAGCTCCATGGCGATGGCCACCATCTGAGACCCGTGGGACCGCAGTTCGGGCTCTATGAAACGCCGAACCGCTTCCAGGTCCGGTGCGCGGGTGCGCTCCAGTTCCGCCAGTCTCGCCGTCAGTTCGTCGTAGTGATCCAAATGTTCCTTCATCCCCAAGAACTCTCGGCGCGAGAGAACCCGAAGCGCCTCCTCCTCGCTGTTGTGGAGCAGCCTCCGGGCATTCTCCAAGTGCTCTCGAACTTCGGCGAGGTTGGTCCCGTACAGAAGGTAATTCTTCTCGAATCTGCGGGCCTGTTGGACCTCCATGGTGTACCGGTCCACGGTCTCGAGGAATCTCAGGCGCACCTCAAGGCGGGTGAGCATGAACCAGGCCGCGACCGTCACTGCGGTGCTGACCAGGAAGAGCGAAAGAAAACCGAGGGAGAGCCGGGTCCGTATGCTCAGCCCCGGCCTCTGGAGAAAGGCCTTCTCCGCTTCCCGCGCGGCGGCGGGATCGTCCTCGTCCAGGGGGGGGCCCGCGTCCTCCACCTCTCGGGTCCACATGGGTCAGTCCTCGGGCGCTTGGGCCAGCCCTTTAAACCCCAGGGCATCGCCGGCCTTGGCGATGACGTCCCTCAGCTCCTGGGGCTTGAAGGGCTTTGCGATGAAATCGAAGGCGCCTTTCGCCAGCGCTTCCCTCGCCACCTCCACGGTGGCGTATCCCGTGATCATGATGACCTTGGTCCGCGGATGCCGCTCAAGGACCTGCTCGAGGACCTCGATGCCGTCGATGTCGTCCATCCGAATGTCCGTCACGACGACGTGAAATTCCTTCTCCCGAATGCGCGCGAGCGCCTCCGAGGGCACCTCGAACACCTCTACGTCGCACCCCACCTTGGCCAGCGCGGGCTGAAGGCGCTTGCCCACGATGGGTTCGTCGTCCAGGACGAGAACCTGCAGTCGTTCCGCCATGGTCACCTCCCGGGGCAGACTGTCCGACAATAGCCCGCCTGTCTCCGAATCGTCCTCTAGGCCTGCGTCGGCCGGCTGAACAGAAGCGTCGCGTGGATGCGCCGCCTCTCGGCGTGCGCCTTAAACACGAAATACAGGATGAGACCGGCGCCGCCGATTCCGGCACTGAAAAGGAGGATCGTGCTGGTCATCTGGAGGGGGGCGTCGAGCCCCGGCGGATAGGCCACCCAGCCAAGCGCCCGGAGGTAGACCGGGACGGCCACGGCGCGGCTCAGGACGCAGACGAGGATGATGACGCCGGTGGAGAGCCGGATCACCCGCTCGCTGAGGACCTTGACTCCGTAGGCCCCGATGTGGACGCCCACGAGGGAGCCCAGGAACAGCAGAAAGGTGAGCCGAAGGTCCACGAACCCCTCCCAGGCGTAGTTCAGGGCCCCGAAGGCGCCCATGAAGATGGCCAGGTAGAGTTCGGTTCCCGCGGCGACGGCGGTGGGAACCCCGAAGACGTAGATCATGGCCGGGACCCCGATGAACCCGCCCACGCTGATCGTGCCGGCCAGATACCCCGTGGCCAGGCCCACCAGGAGGAGGATCCAAAGGGAAACCTCCACATCCGATACGGGGAAACGGATGACCGGCTTGAGGCTCAAACGTCCCAGGAAATCTGCGATGCGACGGGACGGGCCCTGCCCCTCGGAGGCCGGCCGCATGGCGTCTCTCAGCATGGACAGCGCGACGAAGGTGAGGACGCCGATGAAGACCGCGCTGATGTAAAGATCCGCCCCGGCCCCCATGCTGCTCTCGCCGTGGCCCCCGCCCCCCCCCGTGAAGAGCAGGCTGTTGTTCCTAACCGCCAGCCTGACGCCCGCCAGGGCCGTGAGCAACATGAATGCGGCCAGTCGCTTGTCCACGTTGCCCATCTGGGCGTGTTTCGTGGCGCCGACCAGGGCCTTCCCGAACTTGTGGGTGATGTTGCTGCCTACGGCCACCACGCCCGAAATCCCCAGGTTCATCATCCCCGGGGTCATGAAGAAGGCACCGCCGCTCCCGATGAAGCCGCTCAGCACCCCGCCGATGAAGCCGAGCAGGACCACCAGGACGGCGGTGGTCCAGGTGATGTTCGGAAAAAGTTCGTAAACCAGCATTTCCATGTTCATCCTCCCAAGGCGCACCCGGAGGGCGCAGGAGACGGCACCTCTACTCGAACTTGAAGAGCTTCAGGAAGAAGCCCGCCACCTGGCCATACAGCGCCGCAACGACCGGCGCCAAGATCGCGATGACAAGGGGCGCCAGCCATGGCTTGGCCTTGTGCACGTCGCCCCCGAGCAGCTGGACGAAGGTCTCTTGGTTCAGGAAGACGAGGGCGTAGAGGGCGGCCACCAGCAGGATGGACGCGGCGAATCGGGCGACCTGTTTGGGCCCGACCCTCAGGCGCTCGCCGAGGTCCGCCGCGGAGACCACGGGCGCCTTCATGTTCTGACCGAGGAAGGAGGCGAACTCCCGCGTGAGGCGCGTGCGCGCTGCGGGCGGCTTGTCCGCGTAGAGGTCTCCTACCACGACCAGGCTGTAGGGGATCGTGGGATTGATGGCTTGTAGAACGCTCTCCCGGGGGCCCGATACGGTCTGCCCGCCGCCCGAGCGGCCCTCCCCCACGAGGGCCTCCAGAGTTTTTCGAAACTCCAGCTCCTCTCCTTTCTCCTGCGGCACCGGAGTGTCCTCCTCTACGCCGCCGTCGGCACGTCTCTGGGGTCCCACGGGCGCCCCGCCAGCGCCCATCTCCTCGATGGTCCCCGTCCCCTCCGGACGGTAGCGGAGGAGTTCCACGGCCGCTCCCCAACGCCGGGCCAGTTCGGTCACGTGGGCGTAGGCCTCGGCCCCACCGCGGAACTGCTCCTGGATCCACAGGACGTTGCTGCTGGCCATGGTGCATCGAACTTCCCGACACCCCGGCAGTTCGCCGACGATTTCCGGAATCAGTGGAGCAAGGGCCGCCTGGCGCGGCATGTAGGTCACCGTGACGACCCCTTCGGTGGCGCGGACCGTCAGGTCCGCCTCCGACAGGCGTTCGTCCAGGAGGAGCCGGATGCGCGCGCGGGCCTGGAGGAGCCTGTCGGCCATGGCCCTTCGACTGGCCGGCGTGGACCGGTAATCGGGCAACTGGGCGATGGTGCACAGGGCCGTGGCGGCATTCTCGATGCTTGTCCGTTCGAGGTTGACCACGTAGTCGTAGCGCCGAGGGTCATCCATGTCCGCCCCATGAACGAAGCGAACCCAGGCCCGGATGTCCTCGTCGATGCTCTTCAGAAACTTCTCCGCCTTTTCCGGCGGGAGTTTCACCCGTTGCGACGCGGTTTCCAGCCTCTGAGCCTCGTCTGGCACAATGTGCACCCTCAGCACGTGCTGGACGCCGTGGAGAAGATGGTGGCCGGCGCGGCCGTAGTACACCAGGCATTCCTCGTTGGCCTTTTCACAAAGGACCGCCGTGGCCACCGCCAGGTAGCGCTCCTTCAGCCGGGCCAAGCGCTCTTGGACGGCCGGCTGCTTCACCATGGCCACTTCAAGTTTTCCGACCGGGATGCCGTACTCGTTGGCCCGGGCCACGACGTCTTCCCGGCTCATGTACGCGCACCCCAGCTTCGCGGCGAGCTGTCGGGCAACCCGCTCCCCGCCTCCGAATGGGACGCTGCTCAAGAAGATCAACGGCATGCTGGATCCCCCTTTTTCTTTTCGCCTGCGGCGGGCCCCCGGCCCCCCGCGGCGGACATCGCCAAGAATCGCCTCACGGCCGCGCCACCCCCCCGGACTCCGCCCCCTCCTCCCGATTGAACCCGTAATTCCCCGACAAGAATTGGGACACGTACCACTCCATGGACTCGTGGCTGGTCATGTACATGTCCAGCTGGCTTGCGCACGCCATCAGCCGGCCCAGGATGTCCAGAGCCGCCGCGGTCTCCTCCGCGCTGCCCTTCCGATGCCACGCGTTGACGACGTCCCCCCGCCGGTCCGCCAAGAACCCCCGGCGGGCAAGGACCTTCTCGATGAAGACCGCGCGGAGGTTTCGGCGCCATCGGGTCGCGCCCCCTCCGGCGAAGCGAAAGGAAATGTAATTGGCGTTGGCCTGGTCCGAGAGGCACGCGTCCACGAGCGTGAAATGGTAGGCCAGCCGGCTGTTGAGGTTCATGTACTCGTCGGCCACCAGGAGGTAGCTCCTCTCTCCCAAGGCCCTTCGGGCGCTCGAGTGGGACGCGAAGGAGCCCGCCACCACCGAGGCAAGGCCGTCCAGGCTGGCGGGCATCTCGCGGCTCCACGAGACGCCGGGGTGGGTGACCCCCCGCCAGAGGGCATGGAAGGGCCTGGAGGTGATCTGCTGAGGCCGGACCTCCCGGGCCTTCGCGTCCTCCAGGTTGAGACCGCCTCCAACGTCCAGGACGTACAGGCGGATCGGGGTCATGGCGATGAGCCGCCGCGCGGCGCGGGGAGAGCGCTCGGTGGCCTCGTCGTTGACAGAAAACATGGCCTCGATGGCCTTCTCGTGCGAAAACCTCAGGACGTCGTGGGCCGACTGGCACCCCGAGGGTCGGAAGTTGAAGGCCCCCGGGTCCATGAGGTTCAGGGTGAGCAGGGAACGGTGGATGGGATCCTGCCTGCGCGCGGCGTACCGCTCCTGAATCCGGACGCTTTCGGGTGCGGGGGGCCAGAGGAGACCCGCGTACACGGCCGGCCGGCCCGCGTCCAGGCTCACGTTGCCGCCCTGGGTCGTGCGGTCCAATACCCCCTCCATTTCGAAGGCGGACGGGATCTTGAACTCGCGGAGAAGCGCGGCTCCGTGGCCCGTGACGTTTCCCCTCTCCGCGACGAAGCCCGCGATTCTGGGGAGCACCTTGACGATGTCCGGCGCGGGGCGCCGGACGAACAGGATGGCTCCGGAGGGCACGCGGGCAAGCGATTCGGCCTCCTCCGCGTGAAACGCGGGTCCCGAGGCCCGGCCGCCGCAGATGGTCTTACCCCCTTGGAGGAGGGGCTCCACTTTGGGGTTGCCACGCGCCTTTCCGCCCACCGCCTTTTGTCCGAGGGCCAGGTCCCGTGTCTGGACGATCCACAGGGCGCCATCCTCGTCCAAGACCCATTCCACGTCCTGGGGTGACTGGAAGTGGGATTCAAGTCGAATCCCCCAGTGAGCCAGAATCTGGAGGTCTTCCGTCTCCAGGGAGGGCGCCCTGGACTCCTCTTCCGAGAGGAGTCTGCGGAGAATGCCACCCTCCCCATCCAAGACGACCTGCGATTCCTTCCGCGCCAGGTGCCGCTCCAGAACGACGTGGCGCCTTCCCCTTCCCACCACGAACAAGTCGGCGGAGGCCTTTCCCCCCGCGATGTCCAGGCCGAGACCCTTCGTGGCGGTGATGAGAAGGTTGCCCGAACCCGGCTGGTTTGGGTCCCGCGTGTACAGGATCCCCGCCGCCTTGGCGCGCAGGACGGGCACCACCAGCACCGCCATGGGGCTCTCCACCTCTCCTATGCCCAGCGAGCGCCTGTAGGCGATGGCCCTCTCGGAGAAGCGGCTGGCGAGGACTTTCCGGTAGGCATCGAGGAGATGGTCTTCCAGAACGTTGAGGAGGCTCAAGAACTGACCCGCGAAGGTCTGCGGCCCCCCCTCTCCAACGGCGCTCGATCGGATCGCGAAGCCCTGACCCTTGGTGTCTAGCCGCTTGGCCCTCTCCAGCAGGGCCACCTCCACAGCCCGAGGAACGGGCGCTTCGAGGACCCTCGCGACCAGACGCCGCGAAGCCTCCCGGATCCCATCGAGGTCGTCCGGGTCCACATCCCTAAGGGCGTCGCGGCATTCCTGCCACAGCGGGATGCCGACGGCCTGGCGATAGGCTTCCGTCGTCAGGGCGAATCCCTCGGGGACGGGCAGCCCGACATGGTTGCGAACTTCGCCCAGGTAGGCCGCCTTCCCGCCCACTTCGCCCGCCGCCCTCAGGTCAACCTCGGAGAGGGATACGGCAAGCCTCGGGGTCACGCGCTCCTGAACCGAAGCAACATACGCTTCCACCTCGTGACGTTGCTTCGCAAGGAGCCGCTCGAGCCGGGGGAACTTGTTCTCGGTCAGGGTCTCCAGGGCTCCGACGGTCCCCTGGGCGCGCTCAAAGACCTGGGAAATCCTCTCTCCCACCACGTCCCGAAGGGGGGAGACATACTGGAGGTCCTCCTGCAGAGACGCCATGTGCTCGAGGCACTCGTTGTTGTAAGCGAGGAGATCGCGGAAGCTCTGGTACCGCTCCCGCATACGGACCTCCGCGTAACGGAGCTCCGCGTCGGTCCCCTTTCCTCTCCACGGAAGCCGCATCGGCAAGCCACCTCCACGATCGGGTCATGGGGCCCGGGGCTCTCCGCCGGGGGGCGCGAGCCGGAGAGGCCTCCCCCTCCTCGCCGCGCGGTCTTGGCCTCACTCCGTCGGAAGTGCCCCCGTCCATCGCCTTTCCGTCCCGGCGTGCCGCGCGTTTCCTTAGTGGGCGGAGACCTTCCCGCCCAGCTTGGACGCGAGGAAATCGATGCCCAGGCCGGCCAACGTGGCCACGAGGATGCACAAGATGCCGTAGAGGACCGCCCGGTCCTTGGCCATCCCGGCCATCTTCTCGGGGAAGCCCGCCTTCACGACCTTGAGGGGAAGCTCCGCGCGGGACACGACGGCCCCGTCCTTGCAGGCGTGCACCTCCAGCCGGTAGTCCGCCGGTGGGGCCACCTTGGGCCAGGCGAAGGAGACGGAATAGCGGCTCGAGCCCTCCCCTGCCGCCACCGTGACCACGCCCTCGGTCACCTTGAGGATACCCTGGTCGGCCTTGAGCTTGAGGTAGTTCTCCCTCACGAGCGGCTGGTCCATGGCCGGCGGGTCCACCTTCATTTGGGCCTGAATGGCGGCCACGTCCAGCTGGCCCGCGTCCAGGGCCTCCCGCGTAAGAAGGGTAGCCAGCGGAGCGCTGGAGAAGCCGATGAAGAGGGCGGGTACGCCGGCGATGCGGACCTTCCCCGCGTTGGCCCAGATGGGCCCGAAGCGGCCTTTCTTATTGAAGGACTCCTCGATCTCGGGGCCTTTCACCACGAGATAGACGCCGCTTCCGGCGGGCACTTCGCCCTCCACCCGGACCTCCGCGCCCCCGTAGAAGGCGTCCATCCGGATCACTTCGGGGCTGATCCGCGCCGTCGGCGAGGCGGTCCCCTGGGAGGAGCCGGAAAGGGAGAACGAGAGGACGGCCAGGACAACCAGCGATGCGGTTCGTGCGCGCTTCATGTCAGTGTCCTCCCCCGGTGGCGTACGAAAGAAGGCTCTCCGGCGTGACCACCAGGCTGAAAGCCATCTTCACCATGACCAGCAGGACGATGGAGGCGAGGAGGATCTTAAGTTGATCGCCCCTCAGGCGCTTGCCCACCCGGGCGCCGATCTGCGCTCCGACGGTGGATCCGACCATGAGGAGCAGGGCCAGAACCAGGTCCACCGTGTGGTTCGTGGTGGCTTGCATGAAGGTGACCCCGGCGCAGGTGAAGAAGATCTGGAAGAGGTCGGTTCCCACCGCCACGTGCATGGGCATCCGCAGGAGGTACACCATCATGGGGACCATGATGAAGCCGCCGCCCACACCCATGATGGCCGCGAGGATTCCGACGATCATGCACAGGAAGAAGGGCACGAACACCGAATGCTGGACCCCGGCCGTGGGGAAATGCATCTGGAACGGGAGCCGGGAGAGGAGCCCGGGCTTCTTGACCGCTCCCGACCTCTTCGGGGCCATCCCGCCGCGCCGCAGGGCGTTGAGGCTCTCGAAGAACATGTATCCGCCGACGCTGCTCAGCACCACCACGTAGGTCACGGTGATGAGGAAGTCGGCGTTGCCCATGGCCCGGAGGACCTTGATGATCCGCACGCCGATGGCCCCGCCCACGAGGCCCCCGATCAGGAGGATAGAGCCCAGCTTCACGTCCACGTTCTTCAAGCGGAAATGGGCCGCCGCCCCGGAGGCCGAGGCCGCCACGATCTGGCAGGAGTCCGAGGCGGCGGCGACGGTGGGCGGAATGCCCATCATGATGAGGATGGGCGTGAGCAAAAACCCGCCGCCCACTCCGAACATCCCGGACAGGAAGCCGACGATGACTCCGGCCCCCATGACCAGGAACAGGTTGATGCTGATTCCGGCGACAGGCAAGAAGATCGACATGTCCCCCCCTACTCGGCCATGCCCCCCGGGACTTCTTCCGGTGCCGGGCCTTTTCCCGGCACTACGCGGTGGGAGGCTGGACCAGTCCCTCCAGACTCACGCTCGTGACCCCCTGAATCTTCCAGACCACCTCCTGGACCTCCTTGACCTGTTCGCGGTTCGCCAGTTTCCCCCGGATGGTCACCGCCCCCGCGTGAGCCTCCACGTCAACCTCCAGCGTGCTCGTTGAGGAATGGGTGACGAGGTTGGCCCGGATCCGGCTGGCGAGGGCCAGGTCCTCCATGGCGGCCACCGAGTCCTCCGTCTCCTCGAACACCTTCTGGCGCGCGACGGAGGCGATGATGTCGCACGCCTCCTTGATGTCCATGTACTCGAGGTTCAGAACGATGTCGTACAGGGAAGGCTCTCCCCAGTCCACGCCGTAGAGATAGTGGGTCCACTTCTTCCGGTCCTGGTCCATCTTCTGGATATAGGCGACGGACTCTTCGCGGGTCATCTTGAGCCGGTCCTGGACCATGGCCACCCGGTGCTCGAAGGGCGCGATGATGCGCGTCCTCAGGACGTGGCTCACGCCCCGCAGCAGGAGGTGGCCCGCGTTGCCGTGGTAAATGGCTTTGCCTCCCCGGACCTCCTCCGTCAACGCGGCCTGGATCAGGGTGAGGTAGACGTACTTCTTGTGGTTGAACCGGTCCCAGAACCCGGGGGGGTTCGTGAGGGCGTTTCGGAGCTCCTCCTGGGTGGCACCGTAGGCGGCGGCCCGCTCCACGATCACGTCTCGATCCACACAACGGTAGCTCAGGCTGTCGGCCAGGCACTCGGCCAGGATCTTGCCGCCGCTGAAAGACCCGCGGGAAATGGTGATGACCGCCATGGCCGACCCCCTCCGTATAATTTGGACACGCCCTGCGTCGGCGTCAACAGGATGCACCCGGGCGGGGCGTCAAAGCAAGGGCTTTCGGGTGCTTTTTCGACGCCATTTCATAACATTTTGTTACAATCCCCCACACCCGGCCTCTGGCCTGTTCCTCCATTGACCCCCGCCGGCCCCCATGCTACACAGGCCGCTCGGTGCTCCCCATCCCCGAAGGGAAGGACCCCGAAGAGGGACGTCGCATGAATCCCGGCAAGGTGTACATCGTGGGCGCGGGCCCGGGCCACCCCGAACTCCTCACCCTCAAGGCCGCGGCCCTCCTGCGCCAGGGCGACGTGATCGTCTACGACCGTCTCATTCAAGAGGAGGTCTTGGCCCTCGCCAAACCCTCCGCCGAGCGCCTCTACATGGGGAAGCCCGTGGGCAAACACGACTCCCGCCAGGACGAGATCCACGAGGTCCTCGTCCGGAAGGCCCGGGAGGGAAAGATCGTCGTGCGTCTCAAGGGGGGAGACCCCTTCGTCTTCGGACGCGGAGGGGAGGAGGCCGAGTACCTGGCCGCCCATGGGGTGGCCTTCGAGGTCATCCCGGGCGTTTCCTCCGCCCTGGCCGCGCCGCTCTCGGCGGGCATCGCCGTCACCCATCGCGACAACGCCTCCTGCGTGGCCATCGTCACGGGCCACGAGGCCAAAGACGAGGAGACGCGCCTGGACTGGGAGGCCTTGGCCCGCCTCGAAACCCTCGTCTTTCTCATGGGTGTAAAGAACGCCGGGCGGATCGCCTCCCGCCTCATTTGCCACGGGCGGAGCCCTGACACCCCGTGCGCGTTCATCCAGATGGCCTTCTGGCACGACGAGACCGTCCTCGTCAGCACGCTGGGGCGCGTGGAGGAGGACCTCCAGAAGGCGGGGATCCGTCCGCCCGCCACCTTTGTCGTGGGGGAGGTGGTGCGCCTGAGGGAGAAGATCAGCCACGCCGAGCGGGACCTCGCGCGGCGCGCCGACGGCTCCGCCCGCTTCGACCCGTCGCCCGTGCCCGACCAACTGCTCCGCCTGGCCTCGGCGGGCCTCGGCTCCCAGGCGTTAGGCCTCGCCCTCGAGGCCTCCCTTTTCGACCGGACCGAGACGCCGGAAAGGCCCGAGTCCCTCGCCGCGGCCCTGGGTTGGGACGCCTCCGCCGCCGCGGAGATCCTGGACGCCCTCGTGGCCCTGGGCCTCCTCGAAAAGCGGGAGGACGGGTACGGCAACCTGGAACTCTCCTCCCGGTACCTGCGAGCCGGCTCGCCCCATTCGCTCCGGCCCACGCTCCTCCACCAGGCGTCGCTCTCCGTGTCCTGGGACCGCTTGAAGGGCTACGTCCAGGAGGGGTGCCGCGATTTCGTGGCCCCCGATCCGGAGCACGCGGGGGCCGCGGCCTGCGAGGCCCTCGCGCGGTTCGCCGCTCCCGCCGTGGTGGAGAAGCTCGACCTGCGGCCCCCGGGCCCCGCGCTCCTCGTCGGCTGGGGCGGCGAGGCCTACGCCGAGGCCCTCCGCACCCGATGGCCGGACCTCCCCTTCTCCCACCGAAATCCCCTGGAAGGCCCGGACCGGGGGCTTCGCATGCTGGCCCCGGTCCCGAAGGAGGGCGCCCCCTTCGGGACGATCTTCCTTTCGGGCCTCCTGGCCTCCTCCAGCCGCGGCGACGTGCAGAGGCTCCTGGAGTGCGCCGTCGAAGCCCTCGCATCCGGCGGCCGGGTATACCTTCACGACGCCTTTCTGCCATCGAGCGTCCTCCCCCCTCCCGAGGTGGTC
>CAZPSH010000011.1:0-95698 GCA_964589625.1 uncultured Thermoanaerobaculia bacterium | reverse complement strand
ACACCTTCTCGCCCGCCAGCATCGCCGTCACCATCAGCGGCGCCAACCAGACGGGCAAGAATTTCACGGCCACCGCCGTGGCCGGCGACACGCCCCTGACCAGCGGCGTGGCCGTGAACGGCTCCGTGGCCTACCAGGCCTACGTCCACTACGACATCGCCGTGCCCACCGGCGCCACCTCCCTGGTGGTGACCCTGACCAACCTGTCGGCCGACGTGGACCTCTACACGGGCTCCCCAACCCTGGGCAACCCCACCACGTCGAGCTACACCGGCCGCTCCTGGAACGGCGGGACCACTAGTGAGACGCTCACCCACACGAGCCCCGCTGCCGGAACGTGGAACATCGCGGCCTACGGCTACGCCGCGGGCTCCTATACCGTGACGGCCACCGTGAACATGCCCACGGCGACCTACAGCATCTCGGGCACCGTGAGCGGCGCGACGGCCTCGGGCGTGACCATGACGCTCACGGGAGCGGCGAGCAAGACGGCCACCACCGACACGAGCGGGAACTACACCTTTACCGGCCTGGCCAACGGCTCCTACACGGTGACGCCGAGCAAGGCCGGCTACACCTTCTCGCCCACCAGCATCGCCGTCACCATCAGCGGCGCCAACCAGACGGGCAAGAACTTCACCGCCACGGCCGTGGCAGGGGACACGGTCCTCACCAGCGGCGTGGCCGTGAGCGGCTCCGTGGCCCTGCAGGCCTACATGCACTACGACATCGCGGTCCCTGCTGGGGCCACCGAACTGAAGGTCGAGCTGTACAACCTCACGGCGGACATCGACCTCTACACCGGGTCCCCGACCCTCGGTAACCCGACCTCGTCCTCGTACACGGGAAGCTCCACCAACAGCAGCACCACGAGCGAGCTGATCACCCACGCCAGCCCCGCGACGGGAACCTGGAACATCGCGGTCTACGGGTACGCGGCCGGGAATTACACCGTCAAGGCCACGGTGACCACGAGTACGGGCAGCACGACCCTCTTCACCGACGGCTGGGAATCCAGCACCGGTTGGGCCCAGGTGGATACCTCCGGCACGGCGGGCACGTGGTCCCGCGTGACCTCCGGGACCTACCCCACCTGCTCCCGCCACGGCGGCTCCTACATGGCCAAATTCAACTCCTACACGGCTTCCAGCGGCTCGGCCACGCGGTACTACCGGACCACGGGCTTCGCGATCGCCACCTCCTACACGACCGTGACCCTGAAGTTTTGGATGTACCACGACACCGGCTACTCGACCTACGCCGACAAGGTCCAGCCCCAGGTCTCCACCAACGGCACCACCTGGGTGAACGTGGGCTCGGCCATCAATCGGTACGACGGCTCCACGGGGTGGAAGGAGCACACCGTGGACATCACCTCGTACAAGGGCCAGACGAGCCTGCGCGTGGCCTTCCTCGGCACGAGCGCCTACGGCAACAACATGTACCTCGACGACATCACGGTGGTGGCGCAGTAAGGCGCGCTTCCGCCTGAATCCAAGGGGCGCCCTTCGGGGCGCCCCTTTTGTTTCGGCCCGGGGCGCGCCGCTCGCCGTACATCCCCCCTGCCGAGCCCTATATTTCCTCCATGGACGGGCTGGTTCGGGAGGTGCTCGCCTGCTTGAGATCTTCGGGCCTTTCCCTGGTGGGAACGGCATCCCCGGACCTTGGGGACCGGGACCGGGAGGGCCTGAAACGCTGGGTGTCGGAGGGACGGTTTTCGGGAATGGGCTACATGGCCCGGACCGCGGCCTGGAGGGCCTCGCTCCTCCAGTGGATTCCATGGGCCCGCGGCCTTTTCGTGGCGGCGCTCCCGTACAATACGTCCAAGACTTTTTCCGCCCACGCCATCCGGAAGGGCGGCGCCTGGGTCTCCCGCTACGCGTGGGGGCGGGACTACCACCGTGTGATGGTCTCCCGCCTGCGTCCGGCCTCGCGCTTCCTTGAATCCCGCGGCTTCCGCGCCCGCATTTGCGTGGACTCGGCGCCCCTGCTCGAGCGCGCCTACGCCGTGAAGGCCGGTCTGGGCTTCGTGGGAAAGAACGGGTGCCTCACCCACCCCCAATGGGGCTCCTACCTCTTCCTCGGGGAAATCGTCACCGATCTGCCGACGAAGGACACGGGAGCCATTCCGGACGTCTGCTGGGGATGCGAGCGGTGCATGCGCGCCTGCCCCTCCGGAGCCTTCGCGGCGCCCTACGTGCTGGACGCCCGGCGCTGTCTCTCCTACTGGACCGTCGAACACCGGGGAGCCTTCCCGAAAGAGGCGCCCCGGCTCAAGGGACACCTCTTCGGCTGCGACCGCTGCCAGGAAGTGTGTCCCTTCAACCTGGAGGCCCCCCTCGCCGAGGAGCCAGAATTCGGACCCCGGCAGGGCTTCCTGGCACCCCCGCCGGACGAGATCCTCGGCTTCGGCCTTCGAGAGTGGGAGGCCCGGACCTCCGGCTCGGCCCTCCGCCGCGCCGGCTTCGAGGGACTGCGCCGGAACGCCAGGCGAATCCTCGAGGAGCGGTGTGCCACTTCGTTACCCGGTCCTCCGGCCGAGACGCGGAGGGAGACGACCCGCGAAAAGGAGAGCGGGGGGGCCTGAGCCCCCCTCTTCCCCTACTCCCCTACTCACTTACTCCCCTACTCCCCTACTCCCCTACTCCCCTACTCCCCTACTTCCCTTCTCTTCAGAACGCCCACCGGATCCCCGCGGCCAGGGCCCTGGGCTCGGTGCGGGACTTGGTCTTGCCCCAACCCGGGTTTCGGCGGAGGGGTTCCGAATAGGTGCTCCGCGTGTCGTAGTAGGCCTCCTCCACCCGGAATTCCACCTGGTCGTTCAGGACGTTGAAGGCGTCCACGAAGGCCGTGAGGGTGGAACCTTTGATCTTGAAGGTGTACTCGGCGTGAAGGTTGAGGGTCAGCGCCGAGGGGAGGCGTCCCGCCGTGCCTCGGGGCACCTGGAGCAGTTTCCCGTACCCGACCTCCTTCTTGGGCCAATCGTAGATCTTGTCCATGGGGCGTCCGGTGTCGAAGCGCAGGGTGCCCCCCACGAGGAGCCCGCCGTCGAACCGGTACCCTGCCACGGCCTTGAATTGGTGGGTCCGGTCCGTGGGGAGGTAGCCGTACCGGTTGGCGATCCAGGCCGCGGAGGGGATGTCCCACTCCTTGGTGGCGTTGGGGGCCAGTTCCGGGATCCCGCGATCGTACCCGGCGGCGGTGTTGCCCCTCAGGCGGGACCACGTGTAGTTCGCGTGGAGAAACCAGCGATCCGCGAAGCGTTTGTCCAAGAGGAGCTCCAGGGCACCGTATCTCCGCCGGGGCTTGGGAAACGGGGCGTAATCCGGAAGGACGCCGCGCCACGCTTCGAGAAGCGGCGTCGTTTGGTGGCCGGGATTCATCACGAGGAGCCGGATGGCCCCCGTGGAGGGGTCCACGTAGCCCACCGTCTCCAGGAGTCGGTTGAGGTCCCGGTACACAGCCCGCGCCCCGAGGACCAGGTTGGACCCGAACTGGTGCTGGAACGTGAGCGTCCATTCGTCCTGGGACTGGTTCTTCACGCCGCCGAGAGCGAAGGCGGGAAGGTCGTTGTAGATGGCGTGGGCGGTCTTTGCGCCGTTCACGTAGGTGTCCTTGTACGTGGCGTGGCCGCCGTCGAGGACCCTGGACAGATAGAGGGGGACGCGCTCGTAGTAGCGCCCCCAGGAGAGGGCCAGTTTGGATCGGTCATCCCCCGTGAAGTCCCAGGAGACGGCCACCCGGGGGGAGAGGTTCGTCAAGGAGAGATCGTTCCCTCTCTCGCTGTCCAGACGGTTCCTTTCCCATCGCAGGCCCGCCGTCACTGTGACGTCCTCGACGGGATTCCAGCGGTCCTGAAGGAAGAGGGCTCCGTAGTAGCCCTTTTCCCGGATGGAAGGATCCTGGAGGTAGTTCACGTACCACTCCTGGTAGGAGCTCGGGTCCGTGAGGACCGGGGCGATCTGTTTCCGTAGCTGGACGAAGTTCCCCCCCGTGTACCCGCTGGTCTGGCTCCAGGTGGCGAGGTCGGCCTCGAAGCCCGCGAGCCACTCGTGGGATCCGAGCGCTCCGCCCACGGGCGTCCAGGTCAGGGCGGCGCCGATCTGGCGGGTGCGCCGATCGTCGATCGTGAAGCGCCCGAAGCCCGCCGAGACGCCCAGGTCCTGGTCCCAGTCCTGGCTCACGTAAAGGGGGCGGCCGTACCCGTCGGCGCCGGAGGCCCAGGGCTTCAGATCGTCCCGGCGGTGGGTCGCGCCCGCGTGGGCGTCCAGGAAAAGGCGCGGGGAGAGGGTCGCGGTCCAGCGGAGGACGGCGTTGGCGGAGCCCTGCATCCTCCGGCTCAGCCGGGATTCGGGGAAAAGCGTGGCGGCGGTCCCCTCGGCCAGGTGCTGGCGGGAGGGGTCTCCGAAGAGGCTCAATTCCAGGCTGTGGCCGTCGCGCGGCCGGAAGGTCAGCTTTCCGAAGAAGGTCGTGGTGCGCCATGTCTTGTCGTAGTCGTAGGCCACCCCGAAGATCCGCCCGTCCCGGGTGTTTTGGAGGACGTCCCGGCCCCTGTCCTCCTCGCTCTTGAAATAGGGATTGGCGCCCACGTAGAACCAGAGGCGGTCCTTCACGATGGGGCCGGAAACGCTGAATCCGGCATCCACGGCGCGCCACGGCCTTCCTTCCGTGATCTCGAAGTCGTTGGAGTTCTCCCGCGCCGTCCAGCCGGCCCCGGTGGTCCAGCCGAACACCTCGCCGTGGAATTCGTTGCTTCCCGACCGCGTGAGCAGGTTGATGAAGGCCCCCGTGGAGGCCCCCTTGGAGGCTTCCACGCCGAAGGCCTCCGTGGTCAACTCGTAGAGAAACGCGTGGTTGAGGTGCGTTCCGAAGGTGCCGGTCACGGGGTCGTTGAGCGTCAGGCCGTCGATGACGGTCACGTTCTCGATGCCCGTCGCCCCGCCCACCGCGGGGTTTCCGGAGAGGCGGGAGTGTGTGGCGGTGGGCGTGAAATAGAGCAGGGTCTGGTAGGAGCGATCCTGAAACTCGCCCAGGACGGGCATGGATACGGTCTCCTCCCTCGTGAGCGTGGCGGGCACGGCGGCCTGGCGGGGTGTGACCGGCCGGAATCCGTCCACGGTGATCTCCGTGCTTCCGGCCCCGAGAAAGACGTTCAGGGTGCTCGCCGTTCCGGAGGTGATCACGATGTCCGAAAGAGAGAGGCGCGAGCCGTCCCCTGTGGTCGCCGACAAACTGTAATCCGTACCCGGCGGCAGGTTGGGGAGCAGGAAGCGGCCCGCGGCGTCCGTGACGGCGGTGCGCTCCCCTTGAAGCGCCGGCCCGGTCAAGACGACGGTGACCCCTGCCTGGGGGGTCCCGCCGGGGGAAAAGGCGAAGCCGGAGAGTGAACCGACGGTGGTCTGCGCCATCAGTCCCTGGAGGACCAGGAGCGAAAGAACGAGTGCGACAAGGGAAGGGATCGGACCCGCTTCCCTTCGGATGGAATGAATCATGACCGCCTCCTCCCATGAGTTCACGGCGGTGTGTGGTACAGGACCGCGGCCCGAGGCGGGAACCCTCCCGCCCCAGCCGTGGGCCCAGCCGGCACGACTTGTCTCGGGACCGCTGGCGGGCTCTAAATCCGGAGGGGAAGGAGAAGCGGGGTCCGCCCGGCGCCCTCGCGAACCGAAGGAGGAGTTCCCCGCCGCCCGGCACAAACCGCGCATCGGCTGTCCTTTCGCGGATCCTGCGCACCGCCCGGGCCGGGAAGGACGGTGGCGCCGGGAGGGGCGGAAGGGGGATCGGGATTCAGCCCTGCGGCGGAAGATTCCACCACCTTCGAAGGCAAAGCGCCGCCCCCGTGAAGCCAGAGCTCGCCCCTGTCGTACACCGCCCGCGCCGCCGGCGATGCGCCATCGCCCGCCACCCGGAAGACCCGGCTCGTCGCCCAGGTGTCCTCACGGCCGCCGCGGCCCACCCGCAGGACGATCCGGGCCACCTGCCCCGGGACGTGAGGGAGGAGAAGGATTCGATGGGTTTGGACGGGGCTATCGGATTCGGTGAGGCGGAACTTGCCCCAGGCCGGGGACCCGCATTCGAGGAGGAGTTCGTACTCCTCCACGTCCGCCGGCAGGGGATCCCAGGAGACGGACAGAGGAAGCCCAGGCAGGAGGTGTCCCTCGCAACCGATCCGGACCCGGTTCCGGCCCTCCGAAAGGCCCTCCTCCCGGGCGCCGACATCCACGGCCAGCGTCCCGAGGAACAGGGCGGCGAGGGCGCCCGCGGCTGCGGTACGAACGGTCATCCAGAATCCCCCCTGGAGTGGGACCCGCCCTGCGGGTCGCGGCGGCATCAGACGAAGAGAGAAGAGACCGAGGACTCGTCGTGGATGCGGTGGATGGCCTCCCCGAGGAGGGGGGCCACCGAGAGGACCTCGATCTTGGGGCAGCGCACGATCTTGTCCCCAATGGGAATCGTGTCGGTGACGAGTACGCGAGTGATCTCCGAGGCGTTGAGTCGGTCCACCGCCGGCCCCGACAGCACGGGGTGGGTGCAGGCGGCGTACACGGCCCGGGCCCCCTTTCCCATGAGGGCTTTCACCGTTTCGCACAAGGTGCCCGCCGTGTCGATGATGTCGTCCACGATGAAGCAGCTCTTTCCCTTCACGTCGCCGATGACGTTCATCACCTCGGCCACGTTGGCCACCTCGCGCCGTTTGTCCACGATGGCGAGCTGGGTGCCCAGGCGCTTGGCGTAGGCCCGGGCCCGCTCCACCCCGCCGGCGTCGGGGGAGACCACGGTCAGATCGGGCAGGCCCAGCTTGGCGATGTGCGCGATGAGCACTGGGGCCGCGAAGAGGTGATCCACAGGGACGTTGAAGAACCCCTGGATCTGCGCCGCGTGCACGTCCACGCAGATGAGCCGGTCCATCCCCACGGCCTCGAGGAGGTCCGCCACCATTCGCGAGGTGATGGGGACCCGGGGCTTGTCCTTCCGGTCTTGTCGAGCGTACCCGTAGTAGGGGATCACGGCGTTCACGCGCTGGACGGAGGCGCGCTTCAGGGCGTCCATGATGAGCAGGAGCTCCATCAGGTTGTCGTTCACGGGCTGGCAGGTGGGCTGGATCACGAACACGTCCCGGCCCCTCACGTTTTCCAGGATCTGGCAGTAGTTTTCCCCGTCCGAGAAGTCCGTGAGTTTGATGTTCCCGAGATGAATGCCGAGATAATCGGCGATCCGGTCCGCGAGCTTGGGGTTGCCACGACCCGAGAAGACCACGGTCTTGTCGTCCATCGCCTTTTCCTTCTCACGTGAGGGTGGCTGGGGAGGGTGGATTCGAACCACCGCATGCCGGTTCCAAAGACCGGTGCCTTACCGCTTGGCGACTCCCCAAACCGGTCGGAGCCTACCCCAAGGCCAGGGTACCCATATTCTTCCCCGGAGGCAACGCACGGGCCGAAGGCAACGGCAAGAGGGGGCGCTTTGGAGCCCGCCCCCATGTACCAGGAGGGAACGCTCCCCTCGCCGGCGAGGGCCTTTTCCCCCGCGAGACGGCGGCGCGACTCCCGCCCGTGCGCCATGCTCCGGGGGAAACAGACCGCTCCGGCCGCGGGCCCAAGGGAGACGGGACTCTGGGACGAAAAAAGGGGCCCGGCGGGCCCCTCTCTCCTCCCCCTCGAAGGATGCCTCAGTGGGTTTCAGAGGCCACGGCCGGATCCGCCTCCGGGAAGGAGGCCTCCTCGGCCGCGTGGGCGGACATGGCAGGCTTGTTTGCCGCGGATTCTTTATAGGCCGCGATCACCGCGTCCTCCATCATCTTCCGCGTCTCGCTGTTCAGCGGGTGGGCGATGTCCTTGAAGGTCCCGTCTTTTCGCTTCTTGCTCGGCATGGACAGGAACAGGCCGCTGTTGCCCTCGATGATCTTGATATCGCTGACGATGAAGCTCTGGTCGAAAATGATGGAGACGAACGCCTTGAGCTTGGGCTCGTCCACTGGGAAGATCCGGATGTCGGTGATCTTCATCTCAGACTCTCCTTTTCCTGGCTCGGAATCGTCAACTCCCAGTAGTCCTTCCGCGTAAGCGTGTGCGTGAGTATTCCTCTGCTGCCCTGGTGCGACATCCTCCTTACGGATTCCTGCGCCTGCTCCCGGCTGGAGAAGAGCCCCAGCCATGCCGAACCCGACCCCGCGAGCAACAGCCTTCCCTCCCCGCCCCTTTCCAGAGCGCGGCGGAGCGCCGCGGCGTCCCCTTCCGGCTGCCCGCTCACCTCCTCGAAGTGGTTGAACAGAAGCCCCTCTCCCACCTTCCCGTCGACGATGTCCTGAACAATCTCTTGTATTGTATGGACCCTGTTTGTCCGTGTCAACCGGCTGCCGATCTGCCCATAGGCCCTCGCGGTGGGCATCCCGCGGGGGGAGAGGGCGATCACGACCTCCAGGCGCGGCGCGTCCGGAAGGGGGTAGACCTCCTCCCCCCGGCCCACGCCCAGCGCCGTGCCCCCAAAGAGGAAGAAGGGCACGTCGCTTCCGAGGTCCGCCGCCAGAGGCAGTAGGTCCACGGGCCGGCAGGGCAGCCTCCACAGCCGGGCCAGGGCCAGAAGCGCCGCGGCCGCATCGGCGCTCCCGCCGCCCAGCCCGGCCTGGACCGGGATCCGCTTGAGGAGTCGGAGTCGGGCGCCCTTCTTGCAGGAGTAGGCCGCCTGAAGCGACCGGGCGGCCCTCACCACGAGATTCTCCTCCCCGCAGGGAAGGGACGGATCGCTGCACTCCAGGGCGAGGCCCGATGGGGCTGGATAGGCGTCGAGGATGTCGGACAGCGCCAGGGACTGGATCACCGTCCTCATTTCGTGGAATCCGTCCGGGCGCTTTCCCAGCACCTCGAGGCCCAGGTTGAATTTGGCGCAGGCGTGGACCCGAAGCGGGCTCACGGCGCCAATCCCCAGAGCAGTTCGGCGGGATCGGAGGGAATCCTCAGCCGTTCGCCGGGCGGCGAGAGGACAGCCGGGTCGAAGGGGGCGGCCGAAAGGCCTTCCACCTGAAAGGTCAGCTCGGCCCCTCCTCTCGCACGGAGCACCGCTTTCCCGGGCCCTTCGGCCGGGTCCCGGAGGACGGCCTTCACCCTCCCCTCCCGGCCGCTCCAGGCGGCCTCGACCCTTCCCTCCCGGCGACGGAGCCGGGCTCCGTCGGGGGGACGCCCGGTCACGGCCGCCCAGAGGTCCGAAGGGGACCAGGGCAGGGCGTCGGAGGAGCCGCGCCAGAGTCCATACCGGCCGGTGACCGGGTCCACCACCGTGGCCTGGCTGGGACCCAGGAAGAGGAGCAGACGGGTGGTCCCGAGAGGATCACGAATTTCCACGCGCGCCCCCGAAGAGGGATCCAGCGCGAAGGCGCAGGGGGCGGTGAAACCCCGGCTTCCCCGGCTGAGGACGATCCTCCCCCGTCCCGACCAGGAGGTCCCCGCCGCGGGCCAGTCCTGCGGGGCACGCTTCGCCGAACAGCCGAAGAGAGGGACGAGGAGGGAGATCGCGAGGGCGCTACTCCACCCACGCAAAACTGAGCTCCTTGTTGAGCCGGGTCATGCGGATGTTCAGGGTGAGACGCTGGCCCGCCCCGAAGGTGCGAGATTCGGCGTGGGATCCCGAGACGTTCTGGATTTCGGTCCGGATCTCGAAGGACACCTCGTGCGGTCCCGGAGGCACCGCGAAGGTCCCCGTGTAGGTCTCGTCCTTCAGCGTGAACTTCCGCTGGATGTCCCTCGCCACCACGTCCTTCCCATCCACCTTGATCTTGAATCCACCCTTAAGGATCTTGCTGCTGAAGGTGTAGGTGACCTGGGCGGGCTCTAAGGGTTTGACGGCGGGACGGGGCGCCGGTTCGGGCGGCCGGACGGGGGGGGGCGGTTCGGTCTTGGGCTCCTTTTTCGGAGGGGAAGATCGCCTGGGACGGGCCGGCTGGACAGGCGGCGACGGCGACGGCTCCGGGCCCGCAATGCCCGTGGACGTGGACGAGGGCGCCGGCGTGGGGATCGCAGGTGGGTTCGAGGCGGCGGCCTCGCTTCCTGCGGGCGCCGCCTCTTCCGTCGGCGGGGCCGGCCCGCCCGATCGGGCCTTGGACCAGAGAGCCGCCGCGCCGAGAACGACGGCCCCCAGGACGACGAGACCCAGAACGGCCCCGCCCACGGTCAGGGCCAGGGGAAGACGCCGCCGGGAAGCCGGAGGCAAAGCTCTAGCGGGGGGGGGAGACCCTTTGGGGGGCGGGCTTTTCGCCTCCTCCGCCACCAGGGTCGGGTCCCCCACCGCGGCCGATGTGTTACCGAGGGCCGTTCCCGCGTGGGGAAGGGCCGCGCCCGCCATGTAGGCGTCGATGTCCTCCACGAGTTCCCCCGCGGTGGCGTATCGGCGTTGGGGATCCTTTTCAAGGAGGTGGCGCACCATCTGCTCCACCTCCGGGGCCAGGCCCGGGTTCAGGTCGAGGAGGGACTCGGGCTCGTCCCGGGCGATGCGGTAGGTGACCGTGCTGATGTCCTCGCCCGGAAACGGCTTCTTGCAGCTCAGCAGTTCGTAGAGGACGGTGCCCAGGGAAAACAGGTCGGCCCGGCCGTCCACGGATCGGCCCATGACCTGCTCGGGCGACATGTAGGCGGGCGTGCCGAGGAACTGGCCTTCCCGCGTGAGCTCCGACGTGGGGACCTTGGCAATCCCGAAATCCATGAGCTTCACGTGGCCGTCCGGCGTCTGCACGATGTTGGCGGGCTTGATGTCCCGGTGGACCACCCCGTTCTTGTGGGCGTAGTCGAGAGCCGAGGCGATTTCCCTGAAGAGCGGCAGGATGGAGTCTGGGTCCTGTTTGATGCCCTGGCGGACCTTGTAGTTCCAAGGAAGGCCTTCCACGTACTCCATGGCGATGAAGGGGATGCCCGAGTTCGAACCGTCGTCCGCCTCGTACACGGTCACGATGGCCGGATGGCTGAGCCGGCCCGCGGCCCGCGCCTCCCGGAGGAACCTCTCCCGAAACTCGGCGACCTTGTGGGCTTCGAGGCCGTCGGGCAGGACCACGATCTTGATGGCCACGGGGCGGTCGATGGTGGGGTCGCGGCCCAGGTACACGACCCCCATGGCCCCGCGACCGAGGACGCGTTCGATCCGGTATTTCCCGATGGCCTTGGGGAGAGTCCCCGACGTTCCCTGGGCCGTCACCGAACCACCTCCCTCAGGGGGACGAACCGGACCGACCGCGAGGACCAGTAGGGCATGCGCCGGGCGAGGGCCTCCACCGTGTTCGGGCGAAGGTGACCGATGCCCACGAGCGCTCCCTCCTTCCTCGACCTGGCCACGAGCGTATCCAGCTGAGCCATGATAGCACCCACGTCGTCCTCTCCGTCAAGGAAGACGGCCCTGGAGGCGCTCGGTACTCCCGCTTCGCGGGCGGCCTGGTGAGCCACCGTGAGGGGGGAGGTCCGGCTGTCGAGGAAGTACAGGTCCCGCTCCTTCAGGACCCCCATGACGGCCCTCATGAGGTCCGCGTCCTGGGTGGCTCGGGAGCCCATGTGGTTGTTCACGCCCTCCGCGTGGGGAACGGCCTCGATGTCCCGCAGGAGGATCCGCTCCGCCTCGGAGGTGGCCATCCCTGTCATGAGCGTTCCGGGCGTGGCGCGCCAGCGGCGCGGTCCAAGCGGTTCCATGGGCGCGTGGAGGATCACGGGAAAACCCCGGACGTGAAGGAGCCGCGCGGAGCTCTCGGAGGCCGGAAGGAAGGGGATGACGGCGAAGGTCACCGGGGGCGGGAGCCTCCGGGTGGCCGTTTCGGCGAGATCCAGGCTCTGTCCCACGTCGTCGATCACGATGGCCAGAACGGCCTGACCGCCCGTTCCGATTCGGGGAGGAGCGGGGGCCTCGGTTCCGGAGGGCGCCTTCCTGCGGGGGAAAGGACGCGCCTCTCGCGACCCGGAAGAGCGGCCACCCGATGGATCGGTGGAGGACATGTCCCGCGGGGAGTTCACCTCCGGCGGCCGGGGGGACCGTACGGCGAGGCGGAGAAGGAGGGCGCCCGCCAGAAGGGCGCCGAGGAGGAGAAAGACCCAGAGCGGGATCGAGCCCCGGGGTCTCCTACGGGGCCGGCTTCGGCTGGCCATCCTTGGCGGCCTCCGGAGCGGAAAGGGCCTTCAGCGCCGCGGCGTAGACGCGCTCGGGAAGATCCCCCGGTGCGGGCGTCAGCGCGAGGGCCGGATGCATGGGGTGGTCCTTGAGGGGGGCACCGTCGGCCGCCAAGTAGTACGCCGTGGCCATGCGCAGGAGCCCTCCGTCGGACAGGGGGAACTCCTCCACTCTCGCCGCGTTCCCATAGGTCGGCTGTCCCACGAGAACGCCACCTGCCTCCGCCAGCGACGCGGCGAGGGCCTCCCCCGCCCGGGCCGTTGTGCCGTCCACGAGGACGCGGACCCTTTTTCCGGAGAGGACGCCGGGGCCGGAGGTTCGCTCCCGCCCCTCGGAGCCGCCGGCCCTTTTGAAGCGGGGCCCCTTTCCGGGGCCGAGCAGAACTCCGGCCCAGCGGGCGGCGGCGGCCCCGTCGCAGGAGGCGCAGTTCCTGAGGTCCACAAGGACGGGCCCGGGCGCTTCCGCCAGACGCTTCAGGAGCGCTTCCGTCGGAGCGGCCTCCAAGCAGGGAAGGACCAGCACCGCCGAACCGCCGGCGAGGGCCAGGAACCGGGGAGGG
This sequence comes from uncultured Thermoanaerobaculia bacterium, assembly GCA_964589625.1. Classification (GTDB taxonomy): domain Bacteria; phylum Acidobacteriota; class UBA4820; order UBA4820; family DSQY01; genus JBFLVU01. The sequence goes on along the minus strand of CAZPSH010000011.1, from coordinate 83,007 downwards.
ACGTGGGCTTGCCGGGTGACCGACAGGGTCGAGGACTGCCAGGTCTCCGGATCCATGAGGGTCAGGGAGACCGTCTCCCCGGGCTTCCCCTTGAGGGCCGAAAGGACCTGCGGATAGGTCAGGTCGTAGGTGGAGGCCACGCCGATGAACCGGAGAATCGTCCCCGGCCGGAGCCCCTCCGGGGTACCGGGAAACACCGCCAGGATCCGGGCAAAATCCTCTCCTTTGGTGACGTAGAGGGGAAGGGACCCGGCTGAGGCGCCGAGGGACCGGTAGGCCGCCAACTCCTCCGGCGAGATGTAGGCCGACTCGGGGCCGGCCGCCGCCGCGGCCCCCTCGAGGGCGCCGCGGATGACCTCCCGCGGCGCTTTCGGGTCCACGTAGTCTTTGAGGATCATGCCGAAAACGCGCCGGAAGAGGTCCCACGATTCGGAATCCAGAGGGGTCGCGCCGGGCTTGTCCTGTGCCCCGAAGGTCAGGGAGATCCCGCCTGCCAGCAGGAAAATGGCCACCCGCAGGAGGTGGCGTCCGGTCCATGACTCACTTGTCATGGACGTCCCCCCCTTCAAGCCAGGCCGCGGGGTCCACCGCGCGTCCCCCCTCCCTCACCTCGAAGTAGAGGGCCGTGCGGCCCAGGGAGGGGATCTCTCCCACGGACCCCAGCCCCTCCCGCCCGAAGACGCTCTGCCCCGTGCTCACCGTGACCTGGTCCATGTGCGCGTACACCGTGAAGTAGCCTCCGGGATGTCTCAGGATGACCGTGTACCCATACCCGCTGAGCCATCCTGCGTATTCTACAACGCCGTCGAACACGGCCCGAACGGGCGCGCCCAAGGGGGCGGCGAGATCGAGCCCGGGGTGGGGCACCCGCGTCCGAAACCGAGGGTGAACGTAATCGCCGAATCCGCGCGCGGGCCTGCCTTCGCAGGGAGCGGGCAGGCGCCCCTTCGCGTCGGCCATGTTCTTGCTGAAGACCTCCACGCGCTTTCGGAAGGCCAGGTCCTCCATATACCGGTCCATCCCCCTCGCCGCCCGAAGAGACTCGTCGAGGGCCTGTTCGGCCGTTTTTCGCTCCCGGTCCAGTCGGGACAGGAGGGCCGAGAGGCGGACCTGCTGGTTTTCGAGAAGGGCCCGCTCCCTCGCCGTCTCCGCCGCCTGTGTCCCCTGCCGCGACGTGAGGGCCTGCAGGTCGGCCCGGGCCTCCTCCTGCATGCGCCTCGCCCGCTGAAGCTCCCTCAACCGTGCCGCGTCCCGCGTCGTGAGGGCCTGGAGGTAGAGGCCCGCGACCCTCAGGTCCTGGGTGGAGTTGACGGTGAAATAGAGGCGGTAGTCTTGCAGCAGCCCGAGGGCGTACTGCTGGCGGATCCGGGCCCGGAGGTACTCCTCGGCCCTGGCCTGTCGTTTTTCCGTCTCCTCCAGCGTTCGGCGGGCCGCCTCCAGCTCCGAAGCGGTCCGGATCCGCTCCTGAGCCAGGCGCCGGAGGACTGCCTCGTTGAGCCGGATCCTCCTCCGGAGCAGGTCCACCTGGTCCATCAGGCCCCGTTGCTTCCCGGCGATGTCCCCTACTTGATCGGCCAGGCGCCGGATCTGAGCCTCCACCTCCTCGGCGGGCCGGAGGGCAAAGGGCCAGAGCGCGGCCAAGAGGACGGCCGACGCGGCGAGGGCCTTCCTCATGGCCGGTCCGGACTCGCCAGGGACCGCCCTTCGAGTTCCTCGCTCGGGGGCAAGCCGAGGAGGTCCAGTATGGTCGGCGCCAGGTCCAGCATGTCGGGGTCGGACCGGAGGCGGCGGTTGGACAGGAGCAGGCCGGGGACGAAGGAGGGGTCGAGGGAGCAGTGGTCGCCGCTCCATGCCTTTTCGTTGGTCTCGAAGAGGAACTCTGGGGCGCCGCCCAGGGACGTCTGCCACGAAACGCGGTAGTTGGGCGTGTTGGTCACCCTCAGGTCCGGGACCACGGCCGGATCGAAGTTCCGGTAGATCTCCTCGCGCCGGTACACGGCGTGTACAGCGCGCTCCCCCGTCTCGGGGTCCACGATCTTCGGGAGTTCCTCCTGGAGCGTCCGGCAAAGGGAGTCGTACTCCTCCCCGGGGGATACGATGCCCTGCCGCTCCCTCCCCTTCAGGTTGACGTAAATGTTCCCGAGGCCCAGGGCGTAGGCGCGCGTCTTCGACCAATCCACATTCTTGAAGAGGAGCCGGTCGTCGTCGAAGAGGTCCTCAAGGGTCATGACCCCCGTGTCGGCCTGGAGCGAGAGGTACCCGTTGTCGATCAGCCACCGGTTGTAATTGACGGCGCGCCGGAAGGAGGCGAACCCGTGGTCCGAGAGGACCAGGAGGACGGCGCCCTTCGGCATGGCTTCCATGGCCTCTCCCACGATGCGGTCCATCTTGATGTAGGCCTTGCGCATGGCGTCCTGGTATACCGGCGCCTTGACCGGATCGTAGAGGGGATGCCCCTCGTCCATGTAGCGCCAGAGGATGTGGGCCACCCGATCCGTATACTCGAAGACCTGGACGTAGAGGTCCCAGTCGGCGTCCCCGAGCAGGGATACCATCATCCGTTCGAAGTCGGACTCGGTGTTCTCCACGTCCGAGAGGAATTGTCCTTCGTCGGCCAAACCAGAGGAAATCGTCCAGGTGTCGATGGCCCATCCCATCGTCTTGTACACTCCGAAGCGGCGCATGAGGCGCTCCGCGTAGTCTCTCGGGTACGAGATGGGGATCCCGTGGTCTTCCGGGTGCACGTGGATCGGAGAGAGGTAGAGGCGCAGATCGGGGGGGGGCTTAAGCAGGTAGAAGCGGGCCAGGCCGTGAACGTGGACCAGCGGGTTCAGGGCGAAGTCGAAGCGGACCCACGGCGACCACTGGCCCTTTTTCAAGATGGCCGATTGCCCTTGGACGTCGTAGGTGCACGTCCCGGCCGCCTCGTCCCAAGCCAGGTCCAGTGGAATGTCCACGGTCGGGGCGACTCCCTTGGCCTTGAGGCCCTCCTCCGCCGCCTCCCTCAGCTTCCCGCGGACCGTCGGATCCGTGGCGCATCCCCCCGCGTCATCCACCACGTATTCGTAGAAGGGTTTGTTGAAGGGGCCCTGAATGTGAACCCGGACCGGCAGGGGCCCGTCCCGCGGAACCGGGACGATGTCCACGCTAAATTCGTTGTCCCCGGCGGTAAGGGTGGGATCGGTCGTGAAGACGTAAGGCGTACCGACCCGGCCCCGGATGTCCGGGACACCGAGTCCGGAGAGGAGGCGCCCCTCCGGGTAGGGCTGAGCGGGAAAGGTGTCGGGGACCCGGAAGACGAGGCAGCGCTTTCCCTCGGCTGCGGCTCTCTCCCAGAACGGTGTCCCCTTGAGGTGGTTGATGGGCTCCGGGACGCGCCGGGGAAGATAGGCTTCCGAGAAAGCCCCCGCGCCTGCGGCGAGGACCAACCCGACTACCGGCGGTAGCCATCGGGATCCAGGGACGGCCCTCCGGCGCAGGAGCCGCGCCACCGGCCATCCCAGGACCAGCCCCGCGAGAAGTCCAGCGGCGGCGAAGGCCCACTTCGTGTGCCGGCCGAGCAGGAAGGGTCTGGAGCCCTCCTGCATCAGCGCGAAGCGGGGCTTGTACGTTTCGACGTCCCTTGCCAAGAAATCGAAGACTTGGTTCCGGCCGGGGTTCCAGCCGGTGATGAACGCCCCCCAGGACACGGGCGTCTGGGGAGGATTCGTCACGCGGAGGTCCTGGAGGCCGCCCTGCTCGTCCAGCCGGGCGAAGTTGGGCATCAGACCTTCCGCCATGTACCTTCGGACGAGGGTGGGGTCCGCCCCGTCGAACCCCAGAACGACGACCTTCGTGGCGCCCGAAGGCGACGCCAGGAACCAGGCCGATCCAACAAGTACCAGGAGCCCGAAGGTTGCAAATCCTGTCCGTCTCATCGTTCGAGGAGCTCCCTCAGGGAGGGATCGCGGACGACGGTGTGGGTCCGGTCGGGACCGGTGGAGAGGAGGGCCACCGGTACGCCCAGGTGCTCCTCCAACCGACCGACGTACGCTCTGGCCTTTTCGGGCAGAGCCTCCCATTCGGTGACGCCGAAGGTCTCCGAGCGCCAGCCCGGAAGCGTTTCCAGGACGGGCAGGGCCTTCTCCAGGATCCACGGGGCCGCGGGAAACTCCGTAATCCTACGCCCTTCGAACTCGTACGCCACGCAGACCTTCACCTCGTCGAAGGCGTCCAGGACGTCCAAAAGCATGACGGCGGCGGCGTCCAGCCCGTTGAGGCGCACGGAGTACCGTGCCGCCACCGCGTCGAACCAGCCGCAGCGACGCGGCCGGCCCGTCGTCGTGCCGTACTCTCGGCCCCGCTCGCGGATGAGGTCTCCCGTCGCGTCCTTGAGTTCCGTTACGAAGGGGCCCTCACCCACCCGGGTGCAGTAGGCTTTGAAGACGCCGAGAATGGACCGAATCTGGTTGGGGGGGATGCCGAGGCCCGTACAGGCGCCCCCCGCCGTGCTGTTGCTGGACGTGACGAAGGGGTATGTGCCGTGGTCCACGTCCAGGAGGGTCCCCTGAGCGCCCTCGCACAGGACGCGCCGTCCCTCCCGGATATAGCCCTGGATGAGGGAAGCGGTGTCCGTCACCAGGGGCTCGATTTCGGGCACCAGGTCCAGGAAACGCGCCACCACCTGCTCCGCCGGGATCCCCTCGTGGCCGAACACCGCCTTGAGGTGCGCGTTCTTGGCCTCCGACAGTCTCACCAGTTCAGACTTGAGTCGCTCTGGGTCCCTCAGAAAGACAGCGCGCACGCCCTCCCGGTTGTACTTGCTCTCGTAGCAGGGTCCGATGCCGCGCCCCGTCGTCCCGATCTTTCCGCTCCCACGGCGCGCCTCGCGCAACTGATCCAGGAGGACGTGGTGGGGAAGGATGAAGTGGGCGCGGTCCGAGATCCGCAACCCGGTCACGTCGATCCCCGCCGCCTTCAGCGAGCGGATCTCCGTCACGAGGGCCTCGGGGTCGACGACGATTCCGTTACCGATGACACAGAGCTTTCCCGCGGCCAGGATTCCCGACGGTACGAGGTGAAGCGCGTAGCGGCTGCTTCCCAGCGTGACCGTGTGGCCGGCGTTGTGGCCGCCCTGGTAGCGGGCCACGAGATCCGCCGCCTCGGAGAGCAGGTTGACGATTTTGCCCTTTCCCTCGTCCCCCCACTGCCCTCCCACGATGACCATCGGCATCTTCATGGCTCACCTCTCCCCCAACGGGTAGGGAGTATACCACCGCGGGGAGGCCGCGGACGACAAGCAGCGGGCGGCTCGAAACCCGCGCGTCCCCGGACCTTCCCCGCCTAGCGGGCGGCTGTGAGGATCCCGTGGAAGGAACCTGGATCCAGACTCGCCCCTCCCACGAGGAGTCCCCCCACCTCGGGAGTCCCCAGGAGATCTGCGGCGTTGTCCGGCTTCACGGAGCCACCGTAGAGGATGCGCACGTCGGACGAACCGCCCCGGGCAACCAGCCAGGCCCGGATGGAGGCATGGACCTCGGCCGCATCCTCGGGGCGGGCCACCTTCCCCGTGCCGATGGCCCAGACGGGCTCGTAGGCCAGATCAAAGCCCGAAGCCGGCGGGGACCCGCCCAATCCCGCCGCCAACTGGCCCAAGACTACCTCCAGGGTCCGTCCCCCCTCCCGTTCCTCCAGGCGCTCGCCCACGCAGAAGACGGGCCGAAGTCCGTGGGAGAGGGCCGCCCTGAATTTCGCTCCAAGGCGACCGTCTGTCTCCCCGAAAACGTGCCGCCGCTCCGAATGGCCCACCAGAGCGTAGCGGCATCCCATGGCCTTCAGAAGTCTTGGAGACACCTCGCCGGTGAAGGCGCCCTCGTCCATTTCGTGGAGGTTTTGGGCCCCGACGGACTGGCCGCCGGGAAGGGTGTCCCGAACTTGGGCGAGGAGCGGAAAGGGGGGAAGAAACAGAACCTCCCGGTCCGGAGGGAAGGGCATGGACGCCCAGCGGCGAAGGTAGGCTGCGGCCTCCTCCGGGGTCTTGTACATCTTCCAATTGGCGGCGACGAGCAGGCGCGGCATCGGAACTCCTCGGACCGCCCCTCCGCGGTCGGGGCGGGCCTTTGCTGAAGGATACCACGCCCTTGCGCGCCTGTGATCTTTGTGTTATGTTTGTGCTACGTGGGCTGGGGTAGCCCACGTTTTTCTTTCAGGGAGGGCACCGTGGCCGCTCCGTGGTTGGACCGGGTCAGACTCCTCGCGAAAGAGGCCGCCGCTGAGCGCGGATTGGATCTCTTTGACCTGGAGTCCCGGCTGACCGGCCGGCGCTGGTGGCTCCGGATCACCCTGGACCGGATCGAGGGAGCCGTCTCCCTGGAGGACTGCGTGGAAGTGTCCAGGGCCCTCTCCCTGAAACTCGATGCCGAGGACGTAGTGCCCCACGCCTACGAGCTGGAAGTGTCCTCGCCGGGGGTGGAGCGTCCCCTCAAGTCCGCCAAGGACTTCGAGCGCTTCCGGGGACAAAGGGTCCACATAGTCCTGGGACCTGGTGGAGACGACGCGGGACAGGCCTTCGACGCCGTGTCCTTGGGCGCCGAAGGCGACGATGCGCTGGTGCAGAAGGGCGAGGAGGTGCGGCGGCTCTCCATGGAGAGGGTCAAGTCCGCCCACCTCGTGTTCGAGTTCCCGTAAAGGATTCTCTGGAGAAGCGCCGAATGTCCAACGAACTGTTGCAGGCGATCGAAGCGGTAGGGCGGGAGAAGGGCATCGAAAAGGAGGTCGTCATCTCCGCGCTGGAGGACGCGTACGCCGCGGCTGCCAAGCGGGTGCTGCACTCCCAGGAGGTGTTTGTCTGCCACCTCGACCGGGATACGGGCGAGTTCACCATCGCAACCGTGAAGCGCGTGGTGGAGGATGCGGAGCTGGAGAACCCCCTCATCGAAATGTCGCTCCAGGAGGCCCAGACCTACCGTAAGGACGTGTTGCCCGGCGACATCCTGGAGTTTCCCCAGGAGACCCCGCCCAACATGGGGCGCATCGCCGCCCAGCAGGCCAAGCAGGTCCTCACCCAGAAGATCCGCGAGGCCGAGAGAGAGATCATCTACAAGGAGTACAAGGACCGCGTAGGGACGATCATCAACGGCGTCGTCAAGCGCATCGAGAAGCGGAGCATCATCGTGGACATCGGGCGCACGGAGGCCCTCCTCCCGCCTTCCGAGCAGAGCCGCGGCGAGCGTTTTCTCCAGAATGACCGGATCCGGGCCCTCATCGTCGAGGTCAAGGAGAACGCCAAGGGCAACCAGATCATCCTCAGCCGCGCGCGTGGGGAGTTCGTGGTGAGGCTCTTCGAGGCGGAGGTCCCGGAGATCTACGACGGGACCGTCGCTATCCGCGCCGTGGCCCGCGAAGCGGGCGAACGCACGAAGATCGCCGTCGTGAGCAAGGACCGGGACGTGGACCCCATCGGCGCCTGCATCGGGATGCGCGGCATGCGTGTTCAAGCGGTCACCCGGGAACTGAGGGGAGAGAAGATCGACATTATCCCCTTCAAGGAGGACCTGCAGGACCTCGTCAAGGCGGCCCTCGCCCCTGCCATGGTCACCCGCGTCCAGATCGTGGACCAGGAGGCCCACCGGATGGAGGTCGTGGTCCCCGAGGATCAGATCTCCCTCACCATCGGCAAGCGGGGGCAGAACATCCGGCTCGCGGGCCAGCTCGTCGGATGGGAGCTGGACGTGAAGAGCGAAGAGGTCAAGAAGCAGGAGATCCTCGCCGCCATGTCCTCCATGATGGGTTCGGCGGAGGAGTACGATGAAGCTTCCGGAGAGGCCACCGCCGAGGACGAGGCGGCGGAGCCGGAAGAGGGCGTTTCGGAGGACACGATCGCCCCTGAGGTCGAACCCGGCCCGGACGGCGAGGGCGGAAAGACGACCGGGGAGGAGGCTGTCGAAGACGTCGGCGAGGCCCCTGCCGAGGAGAAGGCGCCAACGGACGGGCAGGGGGAGGTCTGAGCATGGCGAAGGTCAGGATCTACGAACTTGCGAAGAGGATCGGGGTACCGGCCGCCACCCTCCTGCAGGATTTGCAGGCCAGGGGCGTGGAGGCCTCCTCCAATTTCAGTTCCGTGGACGAGGAGGTCCTCGACCTCCTGAAGCAAAAGAAGAAGGCCCCGGCGCCTTCACAGACGAAGGCCTCGAAGGTGTCACCGCCCGCACCGCTCTCGGCGCCGGCCAAGAGCCCCGCAGCGGCCAAACCCTCAGCGCCCAAGCCGTCGGCCGCCCACGCTAAACCGACCGCCACCACCAAGGCCCCGCCGTCGCCGGAGCCCCCGCCGCCCCCCAAGCCGCGGTCCATGGTGCCCATCCTGCACCGGCCCGCCTCCTCCATCGGGTCCAAACTCCCTCCTGTCAAGCCCGCCGCGCCTCCCCCGACCTCCGTGCTGGAGTCCGAGGCACCCATGGCCGCTCCTCCCCGATTGGCCGCGGCGCCTGAACCCGCCCGCACGGATGCGCCTTCTCCCGTAGTCGCGCCCCCTCCGGCCCCTCGGAAAGCCGAGCCGGCCTCTCTTGCCCCGAAGGCCGGGGCGACGACGGCCGACGGTCCCGATCCCGGGCAGGCGCCCGTCCCACGCGATCGCTCGGAAACTCAGCCGCCCTCGGCCCCCGCCCTGCAGGCCCCACCGGCCGATGCGCCCCCACCCGGGATGAAGCGGCCTCCGATGCTTCACACGCGTCCCTTCCCGCCTCCGGCGGCCCGACCCACCGCGACGATTCCCCAACCCCCGGCCAGGCCACCGGCATCTGCCGTGCATAGGCCCTCCCCGCAGACCCAGGGGCCTCGGCCCGCGGGCTCCGGCGAAGTTCGCCGCACGCAGGGACCGCCGCCCGCCGGCGCAGGCCAGGCGAGGCCCGCGGCCCAAGCCGGCGCAAGACCTGCAGCTCCACCCCAGCGGCCCGCCCAGGGCCCCATAAGGCCACAGGGGGCGCCCTCCGGACTGAGGCCTCCAGCATCCGGAAGACCGGCCGCGGGCCCCGGCCGTGGCCGCCCGGCAACCCCGGCCCCCACCCCGTCCTCGGCCCCCGCCCCGCGCCCGGCCTCCGAGGCCCACCCGTCCCGGCCGGTGCCCTCGGACGCACGGCGCAAGACCAAACGCGAGCGGCGGCTGGAGAAGCTTCAGGCCCGGGTGGACCGCCAGGAGCGGCTGGACCAGGAGATCATCGACGCCCAGGCCAAAGCCGAAAAGGGAGAGGCCGTCTTCATCCGGGAGGGCATCACGGTCAAGGAACTGGCCGACAAGCTCTCCGTCAAGGTCAAGGACATCATCGCCAAGCTGATGATGCGGGGCATCCTCGTCACCATCAATCAGCCCCTGGACAGCCAGGTGGCCATCCAGGTGTCCTCCATGTTCGGCTTCCAGGCGGAGGTGATCTCCTTCGAGGACGAACTCGTCCTCACGCAGGAGGACGTCCCAGCCGAAAACAAGGCACCGCGCGCCCCCGTCGTGACGGTCATGGGCCACGTGGACCACGGGAAGTCTTCGCTCCTTGAAGCGATCCACGACGTGGACATCACGAGCAAGGAATTCGGCGGGATCACTCAGCACATCGGGGCGTACAGGGTGCGCCACGGGGAGAGGGAGTACGTCTTCCTCGACACGCCCGGCCACGAAGCCTTCACGCTCATGCGCGCCCGCGGCGCCCAGGTGACCGACGTGGTCATCCTCGTGGTGGCGGCCGACGACGGCGTCATGCCCCAGACCGTGGAAGCCATCAACCATTGCAAGGCCGCGAACGTGCCCTTCGTGGTGGCCGTGAACAAGATGGACAAGCCCGGGGCCGATCCGGACCGGGTCAAACGCGAACTCATGCAGCACGGAATCGTCACCGAGGAGTTCGGCGGAGAGACCGTGGCCGTCCCTGTGTCCGCCAAGTCCAGACAGGGCATCCAGGAACTGTTGGAGATGGTGGCCCTGGTGGCCGACATGCTCGACTTGGATGCGGCCCCCGATTCCCCGGCCATGGGCACCGTCCTCGAATCCAAACTGGACCGCACCCGCGGACCCGTCGCCACCGTCCTCATTCAGGACGGCACACTCCGCGTGGGCGATTTCTTCTTGTGCGGCTCCACCTTCGGCCACGTGCGCGGCCTGTTCGACGACAAGGGCGAGCGAGTGGAAGAGGCCGGACCGAGCACCCCCGTGGAGATCCTCGGCTTCTCCGAAGTTCCCGGGGTGGGGTCCGTCTTCCAGGCCATGCTGGACGAGGCAAAGGCCAGGCAGGTCGCGGCCTTCCGGAAGGAGCAGGAGAAAGCCAAGGCGCTCCGGTCCTCCAAGGTGCGCCTCGAAAACGTCTTCGGCGCCATCAAGCAGGGCGAGATACAGGAACTCTCGGTGATCCTGAAGGCCGACGTGCAAGGGTCCCTGGAGGCCATCGCCCAGCAGGTCCAGGACCTTTCGACGGAAGAAGTGAAGGTCGCCGTCGTCCACAAGGGCGTCGGCGCCGTCTCCGAGGGCGACGTCCTGCTGGCCTCCGCGAGCAACGCCATCATCATCGGTTTCAACGTCCGGCCCGAGCGGAAGGCCGTCGACGTGGCAAAGAACGAGGGGGTGGAGATCGCCCTGTTCACGGTCATTTACGATTTGGTGGACCGGCTGAAGCTGGCCCTCACGGGCATGCTCAAGCCCATCGAGCAGGAGGTCCTCCTGGGCCACGCCGAGGTGAAGGAGATCTTCAAGGTTTCCAAGGTGGGGACCATCGCCGGATGCATCGTGGCCGACGGCCGGATCCCGCGCACGGCCCAGCTCAGGGTTCTGAGGGACAACGTGGTGGTGCACACGGGCCGGATCGGATCTCTCAAGCGCTTCAAGGATGACGCGTCGGAGGTGAAGGAGGGTCTCGAGTGCGGAATCGGGCTCGAGAACTACAACGACGTGAAGCCCGGCGATGTCTTGGAGGCCTTCGAGATCCAGATCCAGGAGCGGACGCTCTAGCCGCCCCAAGCGCGGGACCATGCCCAGGAAGGGAGCCGCTCCGACGGAGGAATGCCCATGCGCCAGCCCGATCGGGCCGTGGTGGCGGTGGTCCGGGTGGACTTCAGACTCCAGGCTTCCAGGAGCTTGAAGGACAAGAGGTCGGCGGTCAAGTCTTTTCGGGAGAAGGCCCGGGATCGGTTCGGGATCGCCTCCTGCGAGAGCGGCTACCTCGAGGACGCAGGGCTGGCCTCCCTCACCCTCGCCGCCCTGGCCGGTCGGGAATCCTCCGCCCGGGAGCGGTTGCGGGCGGCCGTGGTATTTCTGGAAGACCACTACGAGGTGGAGGTTTTCGCGGCCGTCGAGGAGGTTTTTTGACGCGCCGGGACGTCCGGCGGAACGACATTGGGGGTCGGTGGAAGCCGGGCCCGCGTGGAGAAAGGGCCCTCCCGCGGACTACCGGATCCGAAGCCGGCTCCAGCAGGTGATCGGATGCGGCGCTTCGCGAAATCGGACAAGGTTGGCGACCTGCTTCGCCACGGCATCTCCAACGCCTTGCTCCAGGAGATGAATGACGCTCGCCTCCGGTGGATTTCCGTCACCGAGGTTCAGGTAAACCGGGACCTCTCGGTTGCCCGGGTTTACTACACGGTCGTGGAACCCAACCTGGACCGCAAGAGCGCCGCCGAGGCCCTCTCCGAGAACCTCCGGCCCCTGAAGTCCTACCTTTCCTCCCGCCTCCATCTCCGGCAGCTCCCGGAGATCCGGTTCGCCTTCGACGAAACGGCAGAAAGCGCGCGCCGCATCGAGGACCTGCTCGAATCCCTTCACGGCGAAAGCGCGGAGGGCGACCGTGACGCCGGCTGAAGCTTCTCCGCACGGCCTCATCCTGCTCGACAAACCATCCGGAATGACCTCCCACGACTGCGTTCAGGCCCTGCGCCGCTTGTGCCCGAGGAAGTTCAAGGTAGGACACGGCGGTACCCTTGACCCCTTTTGCACGGGCCTTCTCATCCTCCTCCTGGGGAAGGCCACGCGGCTGGCGCGGTTTTTTCAAGGGATGGACAAGGCCTACGAGGGCGTCATCCGTTTCGGGGAGGGAACGGACACCTTCGACCGAGACGGGGCCGTCGTCGCCACGGGAGATCCGCCCGCCCTTTCCGCAGACGAGTGGCAGGAGGCCGCCAACCGCTTCGTGGGGCCGTTTTTGCAGGTCCCGCCGGCCTACTCGGCCAAGCGGATCGGCCACGTGCGGGCCTACGAGATGGCCCGGAAGGGGGAAGCCCCCGAGCTGGCCCCCGTGCCCATTCAGGTTTACAAATTTGAGGTATCCCCGGTGGACGCCCGGGACCTGCACTTCAGGCTCCGCTGTTCGTCCGGCACCTACGTCAGGGCCCTCGCACGGGACTTGGGCGCCGCCGTCGGCTGCCCCGCCCACTGCTTCCAGCTCTGCCGGACCGAGGTGGGGCCCTTCACAGTGCATGGGGCCAATCCGCTCGCTAATCCCTTCGCGCCGGGTGGATATCTGCCCTTCGATACCCTGGATATGGGCTTTCCCACCTTTCAGGCAACGGATCGGGAGGAGCGCCTGTTCCTCAATGGACAGGACGTGGCGGCCCCCAAAGGGCTTCAGGGGCGCGAGGGAATGGTCAAAGTCCTGGCCCCGAACGGCAGGTTCCTCGCCCTCGCCCGGGCGGACGCGCGCCTTCTCCACCCGGCCATCGTCTTCCCGGAAAAGGAATGAAGAAGGCCCCGTAGAAGCACGGGGCCGCGGGGAACAAACGCCTCAGGACCGCCAAGCAAAAAGAGGGCCCTCCCGGGGGCCCTCTTCATGGATTCTGGGGCGTTCGCTCAGTGGGTCTTGTCCAGCGTAAAGCTGCGGGTCGTGACCTCCCCGCCGATCCGGCCGATCACTCTCCAATAGACCGTCACCTGAGGATTGGAGACCAGGTTGGCGGCCGCAAGAACTTTGGCCCATTTCTTGTCGGAGGGTTTCCAGGAGGTCGCCCGGATCCATTTCTTGGACTTGGTCGAACTGGTCACCACGGGGGTGGTGAAAGTCGGGTCCATGGAGACCAGCACCTGGTATTGGTTGTCCACGAGGTTGTCCAGCCACGTGAAGGTGGGGGGACCCTGGCTCACATTGTACACCGGGGCAGGGTTGTCGAAGGTGACCGTCACGGTGTCCACACCCGCGTTTCCCGCCGAATCGGTGGCGAGAAGGGAGATGTCGTAGGTCCCGTCGTCGAAGAGCGCGGAATTCGCCGACCAGAGAAGGGTACCCACGTCCGAGGAGGCCACCTTGGACTGGCCGATGTAGAGCTCCACCTTCCCCAGGGAAAAGTCGTCCGACGCCGTCCCGTTCACCGTGAACGCGCCTGAAATGACCGAGCCATCCGCGGGGGAGTTGACGGCCGTGAAGGGCTCGTCGTCACGGCGTTGGACGTGACGCGCCGACATGCCCCCCTGGCTCCAGGAGCCGCCAGGACCGGCCGGCACCGCGTAGGCGGTGAGGACCTGGGTTCCGGGCCCCGTCCGGGTGACGATCCGCCCCTTGATCCCCCAGCCGAGCAGTACCGCCTCCTTGCCCGATCCCATGCTGGGCACGTACCCGTAAAAGGACCCGTCCACGGCGTCGAACCAGGCGATGACGCCTGTGGCATCCAGGTAGGCGACGATTCCGTTGCGGTCCACGGCCATGGAAGCGGTCACCGCGGGGGTCCAGTCGGTATTCACGTCGGAGAACACCCAAAGGATGGCTCCGGTGGAGACGTCCAGGCCGTAGATCTCGCCGCCCCCGTCGTCCGAAACGACAAGGGTGTCCCCGTAGATGACGGGCGCCATGCGCTTCACCAGCAGAAGGCCACCCTGTTCGTCCCGGGCCTCCCAAAGGAACTGGCCGTGGACGTTGTACACGTCCAGAATGCCCTCGCGGATGTAAAACAAGTCGTCGTACCGGTCCATGACGATGGGGACCTTGGACGCGTTGAAGAAGTTCTTTCTCCAGATGACCATCCCCGTGTTGGGGTTTACCGCGTGCATGAAGTTGTCGCCCGTGATGAAGACGGTTCCGTCGTGCCCGATCGTGGGCGGCCCGACCTCCGTCCCCAGGTTGACGTGGAAGCGCTGGCTGCCGTCCGGGTTGAGGGCGTAGAGGTCCCCGTCCTTTCCTCCGAAGTAGATTTTCCCATCGGCGGCGACCGCGAGAGGGGTGGCTGGAGTGGCCCCCACCGACCGCTTCCAGATCATCTTTCCGGCCGTGGAGTAAGCACGGATCTCCAGGGACGACGTGCCGAAGTAGAGCACGCCGCCGTGGAGGACGACGGGCGTGATCACCAGGCCTCCCGGCTTGACGGCCCAGGCGGGTGTACCCTGGGGCGTGAGGGCGCGGAGCTTTTCGTCGTCCGTGGCGAAGTACACGGAACCGTCGCTGCCGAGGGTCGGTGCGAAGAGGACGGTCGCGGGCCCGTTGTATTGCCACAAAGGCTCGTAGCTCGCTTGGGCGGCGAGCGTCGCCAAGAGAAACAGGACACCCCATAGGACACGGCGCATGTTCTCCTCCTCCGTCTCATCTGAATATAGCATGCGAATTATTGGTTTGCAACTTTCTGAAACCAATAGCAAATCCCTCCACCCTTCAAGGCGCAACTTCGACGGCCGGGATCCGTACCATACCCATGGATTCCCCGGTGCCCCGATAGAGCCGTCCCCGGAGGCCTGGGAGGTGTTCGTGCGATACGCAATCGCCCTTGCTTTGGGAGCTCTGTGCACGGCGGGGAGTTCCTACGCGCAAACCCCCGCGACCTTGGAGCCCGGCGCGGTCCACCCCAGGGTGTTCTGCCAGGGGGATCCGACCCACTCCTACGCCCTCTACCTCCCAAAAGGCTACACTCCGGACCGGCCCTGGCCCGTTCTTTTCTGTCTGTCCCCGTCGGGTCAGGGGGAGGTTCCGGTCCGGCTCGCCATGGAGGCCGCTGAGGCCGGGGGCTATATCATCGCCGCATCCAACGACTCCCGAAACGGCCCCTGGCAGCCTATTCTGGAGGCCCAGCAGGCCCTGTGGAAAGACGTCTGCGCCCGCTTCCCGGTGGCCCCCTCCGGGAATCTCGCCATGGGCTTTTCGGGGGGCGCCCGGGCGGCCCTTCACCTCGCCCTCGTCCACCGGGACCGCTTCCAGGGCGTGATCTCCTGCGGAGCCTTCTACGCCGAACAGAAGGACATTCCCAAAAGGAGCGGCCTCTCTTTTTACCTTCTCGTGGGCGACCGGGACTTCAACCGTTTCGAGATGGGCCACGCCCTCGATTCCGAGACGAAGAGGGGAAACCGCATTTGGCTGCAACCCTTTAAGGGCACACACCGGTGGCCCGATGCCGCCCATTTCGAACAGGCGCTGGCCTTTTTCGCGGCGGAGCAAGACCCCTCCTTGGGACGGCTCCGCAGTGAATGGTCCGCCGCCCGCCTCGGGGAGGCCGAGGATTGGCTCAGACAGGGCCGCTCCTACGACGCCTACCGCATCTTCGCGCAGATTGCCCGACTGTATCCGGAGGTCCCGGCGGGATCGGCCGCCGCCGGGAGGGCCTCCGCCCTCGAGCGGAAAGAGGAGGTGGCCGCGGCCCGCGCTCGCGAGCGGCGCTTCGAAGATCTCTGGGAACGCCTGAGGACCGTCTCCAGCCAGGAAAAACTCCTTGGCGTAATCCGGGAGCTGAGAAAGCTGAAGGCGGCCGGAGGGGAAGACTCCGAGGGCGCCGAGGACCTCCTGGAGTTGAACGCGCTCTCCCTCGGTCAGCTTGGAGCCGAACTCCTGCGGGCGGGCCGGTACGACGAGGCCGCCTTCTGCCTGGAAACCGCCGCCCTCGTGCTGCCCGGGAACGCCGTTCTGAACTACAACGCCGCCTGCGCCCTGGCGAGGGCGGGCCAGAAGGACCCCGCCATGGACTTTCTGCAAAAGGCGGTGGACGCTGGATTCAAAGACCGCGCCCTGGCCTCGCGGGATCCCGATCTCGTTCCCCTTCGCAAGCACCCCGGGTTCCAGACGCTCCTTGACAAGATGGCTCCGGGAACATGAGGGGCCTTTCGGAAGGCCCGGCGGACAGCCTGTGCACCGCGTCGCCCCCCTTGCAATTTCCGGCTGGATGTGGGATAAGGGCCTCTTCGCGTCCGACGATCCCGTCGCCGGGGTCATTCCTTCGGGAGGGTCCGGCGGCGGGGATCCAGGGCTCAAACGGCGGCTTCCCCGGCGATCCCACCGTTTCCGACAACCGCAGGCCGGCACCTGACGCAGGGTACGTCCGTGCCATGCACGGCACACCGCGAGCGTCGCAGGAAACCCATGTCGTTTTCCACCTTCGGTCTCCACCCGGACCTCCTCCAGGCCCTGAAGGATCTGGAGTTCACCCAACCGACCCCGATCCAGGAAAAGGCCCTCCCGCCCCTTCTCAAGGGGCGGCACGTCCTGGCCGCCGCGGCCACGGGAAGCGGAAAGACGGCGGCCTTTCTCCTCCCGATTCTCCAACGATTTCTAGACCATCCCGGCCAGGGAACCCGCGCCCTCGTCCTCGCCCCCACCCGGGAGCTGGCGGCACAGATCGCCGACCACCTCAAGGCCCTCGCCCGCCATACTCCGATCCGCGGGGTCGCCATCTACGGCGGCGTGGGGATGGAGCCCCAAATCAAGGCCCTCAAGAAGGGAGTGGAAGTCGTGATCGCCACCCCCGGACGCCTCCTGGACCACATGCAGTATCCCTACACCCGCCTGGACGCCCTGGAGTTCCTGGTTCTGGACGAGGCGGACCGGATGCTGGACATGGGGTTCCTCCCGGACGTCCGCCGAATCCTCGACCGGCTGCCCAAGACCAGGCAGACCATGCTTTTTTCGGCCACGCTTCCCCTGCCCATCGTAGAGCTGGCCAGCGAGATGCTAACGAGCCCCGTGGCCATCAACGTGGAGCAGAAATCCGAACCCGCCGCCGGAATCAACCACTCGGCCTACTCCGTCCCCCACGAATTGAAATCCCACCTCCTCCTGGAGATCCTCAAGCTCCCGGAGGCGCGCAGCGTCCTCGCCTTCACCCGGACGAAGCACAGGGCGAACCGCCTCGGGGATTTTCTGGAAAAGCGCGGCGTCTCCTGCGCCCGGATCCACGGCGGCCGGAGCCAGTTTCAGAGGACCGAGGCCATGACGGGGTTCAAGGCGGGCCGGTTTCAGGTCCTCGTGGCCACGGACATCGCCTCCCGCGGCATCGACGTGGAAGCCCTCGGGCTCGTGGTGAACTTCGACGTGCCGCACCTCCCCGAGGAGTACATTCACCGGGTGGGCCGCACCGCCAGGGCGCAGGCCACGGGAGAAGCGTTCACGCTCGTCTCGCCGCAGGAAGAAGGTGATTTCCGCGAAATCGAGCGGCACCTTGGCTGGAAGATCCCCCGGCGCACGATGGAGGGCTTCGATTACACCCGGCGGCCGGAGGAAAAGTTCGAGGTTCCTCTGGCCGAGCGAATCGCCGCCATCCGAAAGCGCAAGGCCGAGGAGAGGGCCCGGTCCAAGTCGAAGGCGGAGCGCCGAGCATTGGCGGATCCGACGTCACAAAAGGGGTCCGGGGCGGACCGAGAGGTGGGACCGCGCCGGACCGAGAACGCCCCTCATCGCGCCGAGGAGGGCCGCGCTGCAACGGCTTCCCCCTCGCTGGGAAAAGGCAGGGGCAAACCCCCACGCCGGTCCCACGCGGAAGGTCCAGGCGGGCGTGGAAAGGGGCAGCCTTATGGATCGGGAACCCAGAGGTCCGGATGGAAGCCGAGGCCTGGGTCCACGCCTCAGGCTCGTGAGGTGGGGCGCTCGGCATCAGGCCTTTCCGTCCCCGAAACCAGGGAGCCGTCGAACCTTCCCGACACGTCGGGCACCCGGCAGGACACCTTCGTTTCCCACCGGGATTCCCTGGCGGGACGGAGCCACTGGGGACAGACCTGGAGGAAGAAGTTCGGAGGTCGCCCTGCGGAGCACGTTCCGGACGAAAACCAACCCGATTCCTGAGGGGTGGACCCCGCTGGGAGGCTTCAGAGGCCTGAAAGGTCCCCCGGCCAGACCCGCCCCCCTCCGGCGCGCCTCCTCAATCCGCCGGTAAGGTGGACCCCTGCGGACCGGTTCCGACGGACACCTTGGCAGGCCGCAGGAGAGAGTCCCCCTGGCGATACCCCGCCTGAAGAAGACCCGCGACCTTCCCCGTCTCTCCGGGCTGAAGCGCCACGGCCTCCATGATCGTCGGGTCGAAATCGTCCCCGCAGGCGGGCGAGAACCGCACGCAGGACCTTCGCTCCAGAAACTGCACGAATCGGCCGGAGACCAGCGACAGGCCCTGCGCCACGGCGGGGTTGTCGGCGGCGAGGGCCGCGGCCCGGTCCAGGTCGTCCAGGATGTCCAGAACATCCAGCAGGGTGGCCTTCTCCCGGTCGGCGTAACGTCGCTCCAGATCCCTCGCCACGCGCTCCCTGGACCGCCTCGCCTCCTCCTCCAATTCCGCCAGCCGCTCCTTGAGCCGGGCCTCGGCGCGGGCGACCCGACCCTCCAGCTCCTCCACGTAACTTGGCTTCAAGTTGGGCCCGGCGGCGCCGGCCTCGACGGCCCCGTCTTCCTCCCGGCCGACCCGCCTGCGGTCCACGACGGACACGGGGATCTTGTGCACCCGGGCGGCCGCCGGATCGTGGTCACGATGATTCATGATCTCCTGGTCAGGCACAGGACGAGGTTCAGCCTTCATGGCGCATCTCCCGGAAGTTCACTGCGACAGCAGGTCGAGGGTCACGTAGTAGGTCCAGGGACCCCTCCCGACGCTGAGCGGAAGCCCGGTCGTGCCCAGGGCCGACCGTGCCTGGGCCAGGAAGTCCTCGGGGCTTTCCACGGGCTGGTCCATGACCGCCAGGATCGCGTCTCCGCTTCTAAGGCCCACCGCTTCGGCGGGAGAGCCCCGGCGCACGGCCCCCACTTCGATGGCCCGGCCGGACGCCGTCACCCGGATGCCCAGCAGTTCCCACGCCATGGCCGGCGTGAGCCTCTCCGGCATCAGCCGGGCCTCCACCGTGGCCGAGAAGCGCTTCCCATCCCGAAGGCCCGCGAGCGTCACCTTCTGGCCGGCGTTCAGCAGCGCCATCCGCGCGTTCAGGTCTCCCGCCCCGTCCAAGGCCTTCCCGTCCACGGAGAGGATGAAATCGTCCTTCTGGAGGACGTCCTGGGGATAGGCGAAGGGGTACGTCCGCGCGATGACCGCCCCGGTGGACTGTCCCAGCCTGCGCTTGTACGATTCGCTGGGATCGAGGACCAACACGCCCAGCCAGATGGGCCGGACCTTTCCGTAGGTTTTCAGCTGCTCCATCACGCGCCGGGCGCGGTTGATGGGTATGGCAAAGCCGATGCTCTGGGCCTGGCGGATGATGGCGGTATTGACTCCGATCACCTCCCCGAGGATGTTGAGGAGCGGCCCCCCCGAGTTCCCGGGATTGATGGGGGCGTCTGTCTGCAGGAAGTCCGAGAACTGGCGGTCTCCCGCCGCCACGGTCCGCCCCACCGCGGAGAGGACGCCTACGGACACCGTATTGGAAAGGCCGAAGGGGTTCCCCACGGCGATGACGGTCTCCCCGATCATGAGGTCGTCCGAGCGCCCGAGGCGTGCCGAAGGAAAGGGGCCGCCGCCCTCCACCTTCAGGAGGGCGAGGTCCATCTCGGGCGCCGATCCCACCACCCGGGCCGGGAACTGCCTCCCGTCGTTGAGCGTCACGCGGATGTTGGCGCCCCCCATGATCACGTGCTCGTTCGTGAGCACAAACCCCGCGGAGTCGATGATCACCCCGGACCCCAGCGAATTCTCCTCGCCCCGGGGCGGCCCTCCCCCGGGGAAATCCTCCCCGAACAGGTCCCAGAAGGGGCCCGAGAACGGGTTCTTCACCCGTTGCTGGGAGGAGACGTATACCACGGAGGGCGCCACCTCCCGCACAACCCGGACGACCTGCGTCTCCCGCTGGGCCCGGGATCCCTGGGCCGGGACCCAGAGGGTGGACAGGACAAGGACTGCCGCCGCGACGCTCGCTCTCGCGCTGTTCATGTCGGATTCCCCCGAAGAACCGGAGCCCGCCGCGGGGACGGGAAGCGCCCCGCGCGGGTCCTATCGCCCCGGCGACCCCGTCAGCCCCTCATCCCCATGAGCCTCTCGATCCGCTTGGGGATCGGGGGGTGCGTCGAAAACAGGCTGAAGAGGCCGCCACCGGTGAACGGCTTGACGATGAACATGTGGGACGTGGCGGGGCTCGCCTGCAGGGGGACCCGTTTGGACCACGCATCCAGCTTCTTGAGGGCCTCCGCCAGCCCGTATGGGTTTCCAGCGTAGGAGGCGCCGCCCGCGTCGGCGGCGTATTCCCGGGACCGGGAAATCGCCATTTGAATGAGCAAGGCGGCCACGGGGGCCACCACGGCCGCAACGAGCAGGCCGATGGGGTTGAAGCCCCCTTCGCGGTCGTCGCTTCTCCCGCCTCCGAAAATGGCGGCCCACCGGGCCATGGTCGCGATGAACATGATCGCGGAGGCGATGGACGCGGCCACCGTGCCGATGAGGATGTCACGGTGCTTCACGTGGGCGAGCTCGTGGGCCAGGACGCCCTTCAGTTCTTCCTCCGACAGGAGACGCGCGATGCCGTCGGTGACCGCTACCGCCGCGTGGTCGGGATTGCGCCCCGTGGCGAAGGCGTTGGGGCTTTCCTCGGGGATCCGATACACCCGGGGCTTTGGGATTCCGGCCCGCTGGCTGAGCTCGCTCACTACCGCGTGAAGGCGCGGGGCCTCGGCCTCCGTCACCTCCTTGGCCCCATAGGAAGCGAGGACCATCTTGTCCGAAAACCAGTAGGAGAAGAAGTTGATGGCCAGCGAGATGAAGAAGGCGATCAACACGCCTCGCTGGCCCGCCACGGCACCACCCACGAGCATGAGAAGCCCGGCGAGGGCCGCGAAGAGAACCATTGTTCTGAACCAATTACCCATGACCGTCCTCCAAGGCTCCTCCGGAAGGAACGCGACCCCCCGGATGGCCGCCGGTTCTTACTGTAACACCTCCGGGGCCCGATCGAATGCGGGCTCGCCCGCCTCGATCCGGACGCGGACCCGGTCGCCGGAGACGAACCGCCCCGAAAGCACTTCCCTCGCCAACCGGTTCTCCAGGTGCCTCTGGATGGCCCGCCGCAGCGGCCGGGCGCCGTAATCCGGATCCCAACCCACCTCCGCGAGGAACGCTTTGACCTCCGGGGAGATCTCCAGAATGAGGCCCTTCTCTTCCAGACGCCGGGCGAGCCTTTCGAGCTGGATGTCCACGACGGCTTCGAGGTCTTTCCTGGAAAGGGATCGGAAGAAGATCACCTCGTCCAGGCGGTTCAGGAACTCGGGACGGAACGTAGACTTGAGCTCCTGGAGGATCCGCTCCCTCGCCGCCGCCCCTTCCTCGCCCTCCAGGTCTCCCATCCAACGCGAGCCCACGTTGCTCGTCATGACAAGGAGGCTCTGCGCGAAATCGACCGTCCTTCCCTTTCCGTCGGTGAGACGGCCGTCTTCGAGGACCTGCAGGAGCACGTTAAAAACGTCCGGGTGGGCCTTCTCTACCTCGTCGAGGAGGACCACGCTGTAGGGCCGGCGGTGCACCGCTTCTGTGAGCTGTCCACCCTCCTCGTACCCCACGTAACCGGGAGGAGCCCCGATGAGGCGGGCCACCGAGTGCTTTTCCATGTACTCGCTCATGTCCAGGCGCACCATGGCCCGTTCGTCATCGAAGAGAAACTCGGCCAGCGCCCGGCACAGTTCCGTTTTCCCCACTCCCGTGGGCCCCATGAACAGGAAGGAGCCGATGGGCCGCCGAGGGTCGGAGAGGCCGGAGCGGGACCGCCGGACGGCGTCTGCAATGGCCGACACGGCCTGGTCCTGTCCCACCACGCGGGTTTCGAGGCGCTCCTCCATGTTCAAGAGCTTCTGGCGCTCGCCCTCAAGCATTCGGGCCACCGGAATCCCCGTCCAAGAAGACACGACCTGGGCCACGTCCTCCTCCTCCACCTCCTCCTTGAGGAGGGGAGAACCCTTTTGGCTCCCCTTCAGCCGCTCCTGAACTTCGCGGAGGCGGGCCTCGGAGCCGGGGAGCCGGCCGTACCGCAGGCGGGCCGCCTCGTCGAAGTTGCCGATGCGTTCGGCGCGCTCGGCCTCCCCCCGGAGGTTTTCCATCTCCCTCCGGATAGACTGGATTTCGTGGATCGCGTCCCGCTCTGCTTGCCAGCGGGCGCGCAGGGCTCGCCCCCGCTCCTCGAGGCCCGAGAGTTCCTTCTCGATCTCCTCCAGACGAGACTTGGAGGCCGGGTCGCTTTCCTTGGCCAGGGCCTGTTTCTCGATCTGGAGGGAGGCCGTCCTACGCTCCACGCCGTCCAGTTCGTAGGGCCGCGAATCGATCTGGATCCTCAGGCGCGCCGCCGATTCGTCCACGAGGTCGATGGCCTTGTCGGGCAGGCGGCGATCGGGGAGATACCGGTGGGACAGCGTCACGGCGGCCACCAGGGCGGCGTCGCGGATCCGGACGCCGTGGTGGACCTCCAGCCGTTCCTTGAGGCCCCGAAGAATGCCCACCGCATCCTCCACCGAGGGCTCCCCCACGAACACAGGCTGAAAGCGGCGCTCCAGGGCCGGGTCCTTCTCCACGTGCTTGCGGTACTCGGAGAGTGTAGTGGCTCCGATGGCGTGCAGTTCGCCCCTGGCCAGGGCTGGCTTGAGGATGTTGGCCGCGTCCATGGCGCCTTCGGCGGCGCCCGCCCCCACAAGAGTGTGCAGTTCGTCGATGAAGAGGATGATCCCGCCCTCGGCGGCGACGATTTCCTTGACCACGGCCTTCAGCCGGTCCTCAAACTCGCCGCGGAATTTCGTCCCAGCGATCAGGGATGCCAAGTCGAGCTGAACGAGACGCTTGTCCTTCAGGGATTCGGGCACGTCCCCGTCGGAAATTCTCAGGGCGAGACCCTCCACGATGGCCGTCTTGCCTACGCCCGGGTCCCCCACCAGAACGGGGTTGTTCTTCGTCCGGCGAGCAAGGACCTGGGTCAAGCGCCTTATTTCTTCATCGCGTCCGATGACCGGATCGAGCCGGCGGAGGCGCGCCAGTTCCGTAAGATCTCTTCCGTACTGCTTGAGCGCCTGGTACTTCCCTTCCGGATTGGGATCCGAGATGCGCTGGGCGCCCCGGATCTCCTGGAGCGCGGCCATGAGGCGCTCGCGGGTGACCTTGGATGCCGCAAGGGCCCGCCCCGCTTCCGTCCCCTGTGCCTCCAAAGCGGCCATCAGGAGATGCTCCGTGGAGGTGTAGTCGTCCTTGAAGAACCGGGCCTGCGCGTGCGCCGCCTCGAGCAGGTTGAGGGAATCCCGGGAGAGTACGGGCTCGGCCCCCCCTTGCACCCTGGGCAGACGGTCGAGGGCCGCACGGAGGCGGTTGGCCAACGGGAGCGGATCCACTCCGAGCTTGTCCAGGATGCCAGGGACCACCCCTCCCTCCTGGTGGAGCGCCGCCAGGACCAGGTGCTCGGGAGCGAGTTCGGGATTACCGCGGCCCTTGGCCTCCTCGAAGGCGCCCTGGATGGCCTCTCTGAACTTTTCCGTGAACCGGTCCCAGTTCATTTCCTTTTCTCCAAGAAGCCCCTCTCTTCTCGGGGCTTCATATCTAAGTTAGTATACATTATATATTCTTAGTATAATAATGTCAAGTTTATAAGAAGACCGTTTGAAGACTTCATCTGAGGGGGCTTCCCCGCCGGGGTCCTCTTGTGACAGAATACGCCCATAGGCGGCGAACATGGAGGAATCGGTCCAGGTCGGGCGATACCAGGTTCAGGAGGTGATCGGCAAGGGGGCAATGGGCGTGGTCTACCTCGCCTACGACCCTCAGATCGGACGCCGCGTGGCGCTCAAAACCATCCGCCCCGCCGAAGGCGCCCGCCCTCAGGAGGTGGCCGAGAACCGGGAGAGGTTCCAGCGCGAGGCCCGCGCCGCCGGTAGCCTTCTCCACCCCAACATCGTCACGATCTTCGACGTCTTCGACGACAAGGGCACCCTGTACATCGCCATGGAGTACGTTCAGGGCCGACTCTTGGAGGATTTCTGCTCCAAGAAGACCCTGCTCGCCCCCGAGCGCGCCGCGAGGCTCGTCATGCAGGGGTTGGCGGCCCTCCAATACGCCCACAAGAGGGGCATCGTCCATCGCGACATCAAGCCGGCGAACCTCATGGTCCTCGAAGACGAGGAGACCCTGAAGGTGATGGATTTCGGGGTCGCCCGGGAGGCGGGCGCTCACCTGACGCAGGCGGGATTCGTTGTGGGCACCCCCCACTACATGTCCCCGGAGCAGATCGAGGGCCGCCCTCTCGACGGGCGCTCGGACGTCTTCTCCATGGGGGTGGTTCTTTACGAACTGCTCGCCGGGGAGAGGCCCTTCCCCGGCGACTCGATTTCCACCGTGATCTACAGGATCCTCAACGACCGGCCGGCGCCCCTGGCGGAAGTGAGCCCGCGGCTTCCGCGGGCTCTGGACCACATTCTCGCCAAGGCCCTGGCCAAGGACCCCTCCCAGCGGTTTGCATCGGCCCAAGCCTTCCAGGAGGCCCTGGGGGAGTTCCTCGACACGGGAACCTGGGAGGACCAACCCCTGAGCGCCGTGGAGGAGACCTTTCCCTCTGGAGAGGGCATCCTTCCCCCTCCACCCTCCGCTGGGATTCGACGCAAGCGTCCCGGCCGTCTCTCCAGGCGGATCTGGGCCTGGGCAGGGCTCCTCATCGCCGCCGGGGCAGCCACCCTGGTAGTCACGGCCCTGCGCCAGGACCGTGCGGGCGATCCGCCGGGGCAGGCCTCCGGGGCGGGCAGCGAAAAACTCCCCCTGGCGATTTCGGTGGTTACGGATCCACCGGGCGCATCGCTTTTCCTGGACGGCCAGCCGGTGGACGCCGTGACCCTGGCCGTCGACGACCGGTCGCTCCACATGGTTGAGGCGCGTCTGGGATGCCGGTACGGCCGGGCCGAACTGGATGGCGCGCACCCGGTCACCCTTCTGACCATTCCGTTGGCACCGGGCCCCTTCCGGCTTCCGGTTGACTCCGTTCCACCGGGCGCCTCCCTTTTCGTGGACGGTGTGGACACGGGACTCAAGACTCCGGCTGAACTCCCTAGGGAGGGGTGCGAGGCCTTCCAATTGGAGCTCCGGCTGGAGGGGTCTTTGCCTCACCGGGCCGTCGTGGATCCCTCGACCGGTGCGGCCTCCCTCTCCGTGGCGCTGGAAAAGGAGCCCGAAAAGGGCTCGTTGCGGGTCACGGGAGGCTCTGATAAAATTCTTGTTTTCGAAGACACCCGCCCGCTGGGCCGTCCGGGACAGACTTTTCTCCTACCGGCGGGCGAGCACGTTTTGAGGTTCGTGGACCCCGCCCTTCGTGGCTCCATCGAGCGGCGGGTCGTGGTGGAAGCCGGGGCCACGGTCTCCCTTCGGACCCCGGAGTTTCGAACCGGACGGGTGTTCCTATATGGGAAGCCCGTCGAGGACGGCAAGGTGGCGGTGGATGGCGAGTATTTCGAAGACCTCCCCCTCATCGGGAGACAGCCCCTCGCGGTCGGCTCGCATCGCTTCGTGGTCACAGCGTCCGACGGGCGAAAGGTGGCCTTCACGTGGAACGTCCAACCCGGCGACCAGACCCGGGTGGTGGACTTCGACGCAGGCCGGGCCCAGGCTCCTTAGCCTCTCGTTGCTCACCCTCCTTTCGGTCCTCACGGGAGGCACGGTTCCGACCTACCCCCCGGATCCCGCCTCCCCGGCCCTTCGGGAACCCACCGCCGCCGCCCGGGCGGCCCTATTCGGAGGCCGGCCCGACCGCGCCTACCGGATTCTCCTGTCCAACCCCGAGCAGGGCGCCGCTTCGGGCGAAGACGCCGACGTGCTGGCCCGGTGTCTCGTGGCGATGGATCGACCGCTGGAGGCTGCCGCCCTCCTGGCGCGCCTTCCCGGGGAGGACCCGACGCGCGGAGCGCGCCTGAGGATTCTCTTGGACCGGTCCATGGGCTTGGCCGGCCGCGCGTCCTTCACCGCCAACCCCCTACCCCCAGTTGAGCTGAGCCCAAAGATGCTGAAGTCGGCCCTCGCCGTGGCCCCCGCGCCGGGGGGAGGAGCCTACCTCCTGAGCCGTGACGCCTTTATAAGCTTGGGTTCCGGGGGGAAAGTCTCCTCCACGAGAGCCTTCCCGGGCGGATTGGATCTTTGCGTGGACGGGGCGGGAAAACCCATCGCGCTGGGCAGAGGGGCCCTCCTGTGGGGGGATCGGATGATCTCCTTGGCCCTCCCTCTGGGCGAGCCCGCTTCGGCCGCGGCCCTCCCCGAGGGGAACCTCGCCCTCTTGGACTCCCGGGGCAAGCGGCTCTTCAAGGTGGACCCCCGGGGGGTCGCCCTTGGAAGCGCCAGGCTCTCCTTGAGGGATCCGCTCCGGGTCCGCGCCGACTGGGCCGGGCGGATCTACGTGGCGGACGAAGATTCGGGGCAAATCCATGTGTTCGGGGGCGACCTGTCCCCCCTGTCGGTCATCGATCCCGTTTCCCAGGGAATTCATCTGCGAAGATTGAAGGACTTTCAAGTGGATTTCGCCGGGAATGTCCTCCTATTCGACGGACGGGCGAAGCGCCTGTTTCTGCTGTCGCACGGGGGGAGGCTCTTGTGGAGCTCCGTGGAGGACTCGCCGCGGATCCGCTGCGCCGGTTGGGACGGCCTTGAAGGGATGCTGATTGTGGACGACCGGGAGGGCCGCTTGATGAGGATCGAGCCATGAGGGCCCGCCTCCTCGCCGCGGCTTTTCTGTTGCTGATGCTGGACCTTCCCGGACAAGTGGTGGTGGAGGAAATCGGCACCCTCCAGGACGCCTTCGTCAAAGCAGAGGAATCCTTTCAGGCCTTCCGGTTCGGGGATGCCGTCGGCGAGCTGGTCCCCGTGGAGGCGACGCTTTCCCGGTGGGAAGAGGCGGGGCGACTCACTCCCTCCGACGAGGCCCTTCTTCAAAAAACCCTGGAGCTCAGGGGCGTGTGCCTCTTCAACCTCGGCAGGCTTGACGAGGCCCGCGCAGACTTCTCGCGGCTCATTCAACTCCGTGCGGATTACCCCTTCTCCCGGAGCCGAGCCCCGAAGGCCGTCCGGTTCTACGAGGAGACGCGAAACCTCCTCACGGGAACGGTGGACCTGGACGTGGATCCGTCCGACAGCCAAGTCTTCCTGGATGGAAGGGCGCTCGGGTCGGGCGCAGCCCGGTCCATACCCGTTTTGAAAGGTCTCCACGTGTTCCGGTTCCTCCGATCCGGCTACGATGCCGCCGAACGGGAAGTCAACGTGGACGTCGGCTCCAGGCTGGCCGTATCGGTAAGGCTGGTTCCGAATGCGCGGACCATCTTCATCTTCGCCCAACCCCAGGGGGTCCAATTGAGCTTGAACGGGAAGGTGGTCGGCAGGGCGGAGCGCCCTGCCTCGACTCAGCCCGAGTGGGCCCACTACGCAAAGACGATCCGGACCGACCCTTCTTCCGTCTACGTCATCCCCGCGTTGAACCTGCCTCCCGGAGAACACACGGTGGTCCTCTCCAAACCCTGCTACGCCCCAAAGACGTTCCTGCTGAACGTGGTCCTGGACCGCGAGAGAAACCTTCCCGGGTACGTCAAAACCGTGGTTCTCGAAAAGAAGACGGTGGATCTCGAAGTAACGTCCCGCCCCGCCGGAGCGCAAGTTCTGGTAGACGGGCTGGAGATGGGTACAACCCCTTTAAAGACGAGAGGCTTCTGCATCGGGGAGCACGAATTCCTGGTCCAGAAGCCGGGGGTCGGGGAGTTTCGCGCCCGCTTGCAGGTACCCGAATCGGCCGACTTTCGCCTCGACGCAACCCTGCGGCCCACGCTGGTGTGGGCGGGCCTCACGCGCACGCACGAGATCCCCCCCGAAGAAATGGTGGACCTGTCCGGTCTCCTCGACGAGAAGGTCACGTCCCTCGCGCTCTTTAACGTGACACCGGCTTCCGACGAGAAAGACCCGCTCCTTCCCGACACGTTCTTTGTTCACGGCGTCAGCCCGGAGGTTCGGGCCT
Organism: uncultured Thermoanaerobaculia bacterium; assembly: GCA_964589625.1. Classification (GTDB taxonomy): domain Bacteria; phylum Acidobacteriota; class UBA4820; order UBA4820; family DSQY01; genus JBFLVU01. Next base: position 54,920 of record CAZPSH010000011.1, on the reverse strand, counting down.
CCACCACCGCCCTCCTGTGCGAACGGTACCGATGTCAAGGACTTGTCGTGGGCAGGCTGGACCGGGACCCCGAATCGGGAGAGAAGATCCTCTCCCTCCGCTTGTTCGCCCCCGGCCTTAACGGATTCGACGAGTTCACGGGCCGCGGAGCCACTCCGGAGGAAACTCTGGAGGCACTGAGACTTCTGGACGAGCCTGTCCTGTCCTTCAGCCCGGACCGGATCCTTCCCGTCGGCGAGGCCGCGGGGCGTGGCGGTCCCGTCATTCTCCGGGACCTTTCCCCCAGAGGGGGCCCCGCCCCGGGTGACGGCCTTCTCGGCGTGGACGGCGCGGTGACCTCCGGGGCGCAGGAGGCTCGAGACCTGCTCGCCCGAGCCCTGGAACCGGAGATCCGCTTCCTCCACGAGGGGCTGGAGAGGACTTGGAGGGTGGTCCCCTCCTCCTTCACCCGCGTCGTGCCCGATGGCCCGGGCGCTCGGAAGCGATGCCTCCTCTCCCGGCAGGCGCTACTGAGCGCGGAGGATCCGGCCCAGTCCAGGGCGGCCAGGCTCAACCTCGCCTTCGCCCACCTCAACATGGGCCGGCCGAGCGAGGCTCTCGAATCCTTGGAAGGCTCCCCCGAATCTCCCGAGGGATCGCCGGGGACCTCCGCCGTGGCCTATGCCCGAGCGGTGGCCCTCCTCCATCTCGATCGGACGGAAGAAGCGAGGCCCTTTCTCCTCGCGGCGGCGAGCGACCGAGGCGGTTCGCTGGACGGTCTCGGGGACATCCTGGTTCAACCGCTCGCCGAGGACTTGCTACGCCAAATCCCGCCGCCGGTGGCTCCGGCGGCCCCCGCACCCCGCAACTGACGCGCACCGCGCATGGAGACGAGATGGCGAAGGAAAAGCCCGAGCCCCGCTTGACGGGTCTCAGCCACGGCGCCGGCTGAGCCTGCAAGCTCGGTCCGACGGACCTGGCGGAGGTTCTCCGCCGGCTGCGCCCCATGACCGACCCCAGGCTCCTCACCCCCCCGGGGCACGTGGAGGACGCCGCCGCGTACCTTCTGGACGCGGATCGGGTCCTGCTGTTCACGACGGACTACTTCACGCCCGTGGTGGATGATCCTCACCTCTTCGGTCAGATCGCCGCCGCCAACGCCTTCTCGGACATCTACGCCATGGGGGGTAGCCCCACACTCGCCCTGAACCTCCTCAACTTTCCGGCGCGCAGAAAGACCCGGTTGGAGGAGATGGCCGCCATTCTCGGGGGAGGCGCGGAAAAGGCCCGGGAAGCGGGCTGCCTGATCGTCGGGGGGCACACGGTGGACGACCCCGAGCCAAAGTACGGGCTCGCCGTCCTGGGCATGGCCCACCCCGACCATCTCCTTCGCAAGGGGGGGGCGCGACCCGGAGACGACCTCTATCTGACCAAGCGCCTCGGAACCGGGATCCTGGCCACGGCCTTCAAGGGTGGTGACATCACCGAAGAGGCCTACGCAGCCGCGGTGGCCTCCATGGCGGCACTCAACCGCTCGGCCTCGGAAGCCGCCCGCGCGGCACAGGTCCAGGGGGCCACGGACGTCACGGGATTCGGCCTTCTCGGCCACCTGCTCGAAATGTGCCGGGAGGCGGCGGTCTCGGCCCGCCTCTCCTTCGACGCCCTTCCCTTTTTCGAGGGCGTGGAACGCGAGGCCCGCAAGGACAACATCCCCGGCGGCACCCGGGCCAACCTGGCGATGGCATCCCCCTTCCTGGAACGATCCGGCCGCCTGGGACCCCACCAGGTTCTCATGGCCGCCGATGCCCAGACGTCCGGAGGCCTCCTGCTCGCCGTGTCTCCGGAGCGGCGGGCAACCTTCGAGTCGGAGTGCGAATCCAGGGGGCAGTCGTGGTGGAGGGTGGGGCGCTTCGAAGAAGGCCCCCTTCGGATTCTTCTGGAATAGGATTCAACCCCTCACGGGCAGACCCTCTGAATCCGGGATCTTCCCGGCGGGGCCTCCCTGTCCGCCCGCGAACGCCCCCCGGTCACCGGCCACACCGCCGTCGCCCAGGAGCCAGGACCGGGTCCGGCGCGCGTCGCCGAGCCGCGAGTCCTTTCCGGCCGCCCCGAGAAAGACGAAGGTGAAGGGGCGGTCTCCGATCCGGGTCCTCATCAGGAGACAGTAGCCCGATTCGGCGATGTACCCCGTCTTCGTCAGCCCGATGGACCACGTCCCGTCGTGAATCAGGCCGTTGGAGTTGCCGAAGGAGCGGACCCTCCCGGAGACTCGGGAGATCACCTCCAACTGGGGGGCCGTGGACATGTCGCACAGGCTCCCGTACCGGTAAGCCGCCTGGGCCAGCCGCAGCAGGTCCCTCGCCGTGGACACGTTGCGCGGGTCGAGGCCCGTCGGATCTACGTACTGGGTGTCCTCCATGCGGAGTTCGGCGGCCTTCCGGTTCATGGCTGTCACAAACGCCGCCGCGCCCCCCGGGTAGGTCCTCGCCAGCGCGTGGGCGGCGCGGTTGTCGGAGGCCGTGAGGGCGATGCGCAGGAGTTCGCCCCGCGTGAGGGCCCACCCCACCGGCAGGTGGGAGGCGGACTGCTTGAGCCGGTCCACGTCGGCCTCCTCGATGAGGATCGGCTCCGCGAGGGAAAGGTGGGAATCGAGAAGGACTATGGCGGTCATGATCTTGGTCAAGGAAGCCACGGGCCGCACCCGGTCCGCCTCCTTTTCAAAAAGGATGCGGCCCGTGGCCGAGTCGGCCACGAGGGCGCTCTCGGAGCGGAGCTTCAAGCGAGATGGGTCCAAGGCCGGCCAAGCCTTGCGGGCCCCCGCCTCGCCTCTCTGAAACCGCGAGGGAAAAAAGGCCTCCCTTCGGGCCGGGTCCCCTGCGGCTGAGGGGGCAAGGCAGATGAGAAGTCCCAGGCAGATCCCTTGAAGCCTCACCGGAGCATCCCTCTCACTTCCCTTTACAGGGAAAACCCCATTTCGCCCGCCGCGGCGCGGTACAGGTCGTAGTCTCCCTGTCCGAAGCAGACGAAGACCACGCGCTCGGGCAGATCGTGCCGGGCAAGAAATTCCGCCGTCGTACCCAAGGCGACACGGCAGGCCTCCCGCGGAGGATAGCCGTACGCGCCCGTGCTGATGGCGGGGAACGCAACGGACTTCAGCCCCCGCTCCCCTGCCAGAGTCAGACAGCTGTGGTAGCAGGAGGCCAGGGCACGCTCCTCCCCCCCTCGCCCGCCTTTCCAGACGGGCCCCACCGTATGGATCACAAAGCGCGCGGGGAGACCGTGGCCGCCAGTGATCACGGCCCGGCCCGTCGAACAGCCGCCGAGGGTGCGGCACTCCTCCAGGAGTCCAGGGCCGGCGGCCCTGTGGATGGCCCCGTCCACCCCCCCTCCCCCGAGCAGGGTCGGGTTGGCCGCATTGACGATGGCATCCGTGGTCTGGAGCGTGATGTCCCCCAACTCCACGGTCATTCTCGCCGCCATGTCACGACTTCTCCAAGGACTCGCGGAGGCCTTGCAGGGCCCGTCCCCAGGCGATTTCGGTCCAGACCCTGGCTTCCACCCACTCGGGGGAGCGTCCCCACCCGGAGTGGACGAGGTGAACCTCCGTGCAATCGGACACCTCGGATTCCCCGCAGGCGTGAAAGGTCACCGTCACATGGGTTAGAGGATCGCACCCGTTCATGACGCCTCGGAACTGCTTGGGGCCCTTCCAGTCGAAGGCGAGGAGCCTCCCGGGCGAGACGGCCGTGATGCGGCACCCGAAGGTGCAGTCGTTTTCCCGGTCGTACGGATCCCAGAAAAGTTCGAATTTGCCTCCCGCGTAGGGCTGAACCTCGGCGTGCCGGGTCAGCCAGGTCTCCAGGAGGTCGTTTTCGGTGAACAGGGCATAGGCGCGGTCCGGCGAACACCTCAGGCGCACGACCAAGTGGATCACTCTTGTCACACCGCCACCTCCCTGGGGGACGGCCGGCCGGCCCGGCCCTTTAGAATGTGCCTCCCGGCCTCCCCGCCGTCAACCCCGGCCCTGGGCGTCCTTCCAGGACCACCATTTGAGGAGTGCTGGGTCGGGATCGGGCTCCGAGGCGAAGTACACGGCGCAGCGCAGGACGTAGAGCATGCAGCGGTCCAAGCGGCACCCGCGAATCCCGCACAGTTCCTCGTAAAGGGCACCGGGGTCCCTGCCGGCGAGGTCCTCCGGCGAACGGATCCCGAGATCCAACAGGTCCCGGGCCACGGAGGGCCCGACCCCGGGGATGACCTGCAGTCTCTTCAGGATTGGGCGGTTCTCCACCCGGACCAACGAGCGGCGCATCCAGCGCCCCACCTACTTCTTCGCCGCAAGCAGGGAGGCGGCCCTCTCGGCGATGGCTTCGGACGTGATCCCCAGGTTCCGGAACACCTCCTCCCCCGGCGCCGAGGCGCCAAACCGGTCCACCCCAATCACGCATCCCCGATCCCCGACCACCTCGCGCCATCCGCGCGTCACCCCCGCCTCTACGGCGAGACACGGAGCGGAGGGCGGGAGAACCTCCTGCCGGTAGGCCTCGGATTGGGCGAGAAAGATTTCCACGCAGGGAACCGAAACCACCCGGGCGCGGATCCCGCGGCGGCTGAGCATGTCCCTCGCAGCCAGGGCGGCGTGGACCTCCGATCCCGTCCCTACCAGCACGACCTGGGGCGACCCCCCTTCCGCCTCGCACAGGACGTACCCGCCCCGCTGGAAACCAGAAACCACAGGAACGGCGTCCGGATCGAGCACGGGCAAGTTTTGGCGCGTGAGGGCAAGGACCGTGGGACCGGGCTCCCGCAGGGCCATTCGCCAGGCCTGGGCGGTCTCGTTCGCATCGGCGGGCCGCAGGACCCTCAGCCCCGGGATGGCTCTCAGGCTCAGCAGATGCTCGACGGGTTGGTGGGTTGGACCGTCCTCGCCCACCCCGATGGAGTCGTGCGTGAAGATGAAGACGGCGTGGATTCCCATGAGCGCCGCCAGACGGAGGGCCGGGCGGGCGAAATCGCAGAAGACGAGGAAGGTGGCGCCGTAGGGGAGGATCCCTCCGTGAAGGGCCATCCCATTGACGGCGGCTCCCATGGCCAGCTCCCGGACGCCGAAGCGCAGGTTTCGCCCCTCGGGGTGCGAGGCGGAAAAGTCGGGCGATCCCTTGAGGAGGGTCTTCGTGGAAGGGGCGAGATCGGCGGAGCCCCCCATGAGGGCCGGAATGACTGCGGAGAGGGCGTTGAGGACAGCGCCCGATGCGGACCGCGTGGCCTGTGTCCCCTCGCCGGGACGGAAGGTGGGGAGTGCGGCCTCCCAGCCGTCGGGGAGTGTTCCGGCCAGGCGGGTTTCGAGCTCGGCGGACGGAGCGGGAAAGGCCGCGCGGTAGGCCTCCATGGCCACCCGCCACGCTTCGCGGGACCGGACGCCGGTGCGGACGGATTCGCGGCAGTGGGTCGAGACTTCGCCGGGAACGTGGAACGAGGCGTCCTCCGGCCACCCGAGGGCCCGCTTCGTGGCGCGCGCCGCCTCGGCCCCCAGAGGCTCTCCGTGGGAGGCCGCCGAATCCTGCTTGGGGCTTCCGAAGCCGATGTGGGATTGGACAATGACGAGGGAAGGCCGGCGGCGCTCGTTCCGCGCCGCGCCGATGGCCGATTCGATGGCGTTAAGGTCGTTGCCGTCCTGGACCCGAAGGACCTGCCACTCGTACGCCTCGAAGCGTCGGCCCACGTCCTCCGTGAAGGCCAGGTCCGTGGGCCCCTCGATGGAGATGCGGTTTGCGTCATAGAGGTAGACGAGCTTTCCGAGGCCGAGGGTCCCCGCCAGGGAGGCGGCCTCGTGGGAAGCGCCCTCCATGAGGTCCCCGTCGGAAACGATAGCGTAGGTGAAGTGGTCCACAACCGTGTGCCCCGGACGGTTGTACAGGGCGGCCAGGTGCGCCTCGGCGATGGCCATTCCCACGCCCATGGCGAAGCCCTGGCCGAGAGGACCCGTGGTCGCCTCCACGCCGGGCACGTGGCCGTACTCGGGGTGTCCCGGCGTGCGGGAGCCCCACTGTCGGAAGCGCTTCAATTCCTCCAGCGGCAGGTCGTACCCGTACAGGTGCAGGAGGGCGTACAAGAGGGCCGACCCATGGCCGGCCGAAAGGATGAATCGGTCCCGGTCCGGCCAAGCGGGGTCGGCGGGGTCGTGCTTCAGAAAACGGTCCCAAAGGACGTACGCCATGGGGGCCGCCCCGAGCGGCATGCCCGGATGGCCGGACTTGGCGCGCTCCACCTGGTCCACGGAGAGCATTCGGAGCGTGTTCACACAGAGGGTGTCGGCGTCCGTCATGGGGCGGTCTCCACTGAAAAGGGCACCTCGGGAGGGGCCTCTCAATCGGTGCAGGGAACTTGACACCCGCTCGGGTCCGTCGGTTCCTTCGCAGGCTCCACACCACCGGCCTCCAGACGGTCCAGGGCCTCCCGGCAGGTAGCCGAAACGCACGTGGCGACGCGGATCCCGCTGCTTTGAAGAATCTGGAAGGACTCCCTGCCGATCTCCCCCGTTGCCACCCACGCGACGCCGAGTCCGGCAAGCATTTCGGCGGTCTTGGCGCCGGCCCCGAGGCCGAGGGACGCGAAGGCCCGGTTGTCGATGATGCGGACCAGCCGCGTGTCCGTATCGGCCAGGAAGACGTAATGCGAACGGCCGAACCGCTTGGATACGGGCCCGTCCAAGCTCTTGTCCATGGAGGTCACGGCGATGCGCACGGCGATCCCCCCTTTCCAGGCGGTGACCATTCTAGCGCAGGGGGGGAGCCCGAAAAAGGGCGCCGGAAGGTCCCGGAGTCAGGGTGGATCCGCGCCCTCCTCCGGCTGGCCGATCTCCCTTGCCTTGCCCATGCGTTCGGCCAGTTTCTGCAGATCCTGCGCGGCGCGGTCGAAACTCTTCGACGCATTGCCGATGTGAGTTCCCAGCGTGGAGAAGCCGCGCTGGAACGCTCCCATGTCCCTGTCCAGGGAGCCCAACAGGGCGAGCACCTCCCGGGCGTTTCGCTCGACGGCAACGGCCCTCAACCCCATGGCCACGGTCTTGAGGTAGGCCGCCATGGTCCCCGGCGAAAGCGGAAGGACGCATTTCTCGAAAGCCGCCTTCCAGAGGTCCTCCTCCTCGGGCCCGCGCGCCACGAAGGCCTCGTAGTAGAGCGCCTCGGAGGGGAGGTACATGAGCGCGAGGGGAAGGGTCCCCTCCCCGGGGCGCACGTAGAGCCGGGATATGTCCTCAATCTTCCTCTTGACGTTCTTGAGGAACTCCCTCCGCGCGCGGGGCCGCTCTTCCTCGGGTGCGTTGACGTACCGGAGGAAATCCTCCACGGGGAACTTGGCGTCGATGGGGAGAAGGCCCCCTTCAAGCCGGACGGCCGCATCCACCCTCTTCCCGTCGCGGAAGGCGTGCTGGTAGGAGATGCGCTCCTTGGGGAACATGTCCCCGAGGATCATCTCGAGTCCGAGCTCGCCCAATTCGCCCCGGGCCTTGGGCGCCTTGAGCAGGCCCTGGAGCTCGTCGATCTCTTTCCCCAATTCCACCATCCGGAGCGAGGCCTGGTGGAGCATGCCCATCTTTTCGTTGACCTGGGAGAGAGTGGCCTGCGTCCCCTCCATGTGCTTCTGGAGGATTCCGGTCTGGCCTTGCATGGCCTGGCTCTGGTTCGCCATCTGGTCCCTCAGGACCGCCTCCTGGGTCCCAAGGCGCTCCCCCAGGACCCGCCGGGCCTCGGAGAGTTCTTGCAGGAGGAGCCCCTGCAGGTCCGCGCTACGCCGGTCCAGGCCCTCCACCCGCAGGCCCAGATCCGTCCGGAGGTGTTCGGTCTCCTCGCGGAGCCGGTCCAGGCGGGACAGGCGCGCGATCAGCACGACCAGGGCGACGGCGGCCGCCGCGAGCGCCAGGGAGAGGGCAAAAAGGATCCAGGCGGAGGTCATGCGGGCGCTCCGGAGGGATGGGGAGGTGGAGGCGGCGGTCCTGGGGCCTGGAGTCCAGCGGGCAGGTCGGGCAGGAGGAGATCCAGCCCCAGGGCGAGGGACGAGAGGGTCCGCATCACGGGACCGCCGCCAACGGACTCTCCGATGCGGGGCGAAATCCCCTGGGCGAAGCGCACGGCGCCGCCCGCAAGGTAGACCGTGAGGAGAAGCCCGGCGGCCACTCCGGCCAGGCGGTTGAGCCCGGAAAGGCCCGCCTGCTTCAGGAGGAAGGTGAGGAGGATCCCGGCGGCGACGCACGCGCCCAGGATCAGGACGAATCCAGCCAGGAGGGCGGCGGGATGCCTCGCCCCTTCGGGAAGAAAGGTAAGCAGGCGGGACGCCGGCGCCGCGGCGAAGCCCGCGTAGAGGTACCCCAGCACCATGCCCGCCATCCCGAAGAGAAGGCGGGCCACTCCTTTGACGAGGCCCTCCACCGCGAGGACAAGGCCCACGACCACGATCGCCACGTCCCATCCCGTCATGGCCGCACCCCCTTTTGAAGATACCACTCCCGCACACCCGCGGGGGCGGAGAGGCGCATCGACGGGCGCCCCGGCATCCCGGGAGGAGTGGGCCCGGCGATCCGCGTCACGAGACCCCCTCCGAACCGGAGGGGACGCCGGGCGGGCGCTCTTTCGACCCCAAGAGGTCCGCCACGACGGCCCTCCGGTGCAGAAAGATCCCCCGAAGGCGCTGCCGGACGACGGGATGCGCGAGGCGCCCCGCCCACCCGAAGGGGAGCCGGTAGCGGACGTGATCCTCCATGAGCGTCCCCCCGTCCAACTCCGCGAAGGTGTGGGTGTGAATCCATTCCGCGTAGGGTCCGCGGATCTGCTCGTCCACGAAGGAGCGGGGGGGATCCCACTTGGCGATGAGCGTCTTCCACCGAACCGGAACCCCCCACAGACGGAGGCGGTACTCGATGAGGGTGCCCGTTCCCATGAAGATGGGCCTCTCCGTCAGGATCCGGAACCGGAGCCAGCTTGGCGTCATGGGCTCGAGGTTGGACGCATCCGCGAAGAGAGGGAATACCCGGGGGGGAGGGAGCGGGAAGTGCTGGAGAGCCACGAGGTGGTGGCTCCCTTCGGCGCCGTAGAAGGTCAGGGAGTCCATCGCATCCTCCCCTCCGCATGCGCGGTGCGCTAGGCCTTGAGAACGAAGCTCTCCAGGTCCCGGCAACGGCCCGTGTCGTCGTCCAGATCCGCGAACAGGCCGCCCAGCCTGGGATCGCCTTTGGCGACGTTCAGGATGCGGGGGATCCCTGTCAAGATGCGTTCCGTGGAATCCGAGATCTCCATGCCGATGACCGAGGCGTACGGGCCCGTCATGCCCGCGTCCGTCAGATAACCGGTTCCGCCCGGGAGGACTTCCGCGTCTGCCGTGGGGACGTGGGTGTGGCTCCCAACGACCACGCTCGCCCGGCCGTCGAGGTAGAAGCCCATGGCCCTCTTTTCGCTCGTGGCCTCCGCGTGGATGTCCACGAGGATGCAACGTTCCCCGGGGGGGAGGTTGGCCAGCACCTGGTCGGCCTTTCGAAAGGGACAATCCACCGGGGGCATCAGGACCCTTCCCTGGAGGTTCAGAACCCATAGCGCCCGGCCGTCGGCGAGGCCGAGCCGGCAATGGCCATGCCCCGGAACGGGCGGCGGGTAGTTGGCCGGCCGGAGCAGGTGTTCCTCGTCTCCGAGAAACCCCAAGGCCTCCTTTTTGTCCCAGATGTGGTTTCCCGACGTGAAAACATGGACCCCGCACCCCCTCAATTCGTCGAAGACCTTGCGGGTGAGGCCGAACCCCCCGGCGGCGTTCTCGCAATTGGCCACCACCGCCTCGGGGGCGTAGCGCTGGCGAAGACCGGGCAAGAGGGCTCGGACCGCGTGGCGCCCCGGCCGGCCCACGATGTCGCCGATGAAGAGGACTCTCACGCTCCCCGACCTCCCGCGTCCCGACGGCCTTCCCGGCTCACGTGGCGTACCCCACGTTTCGGGTCTCCCGAACGACCTGCACCTTCACCTGGCCCGTGAAACGCACTTCCCTCTCGATGCGCTCCGCCACGTCCTTGGCGAGCCAGAGGGTGTACTCGTCGTCCACCTGGGCCGCGTCCACGAGCACCAGGATCTCCCGGCCGGCCTTCATGGCGTAGGCCGTGCGGACGCCCTTGAAGCCCCTCACGAGGGCCTCGAGCTGCTCCATGTGCTCCACGTAGCGTTCGAGACCCTGCTTCTGCACGCCGGGCGCCGCCAGGGCGAGGTTCTCCGCCGCTTCCAGGAGATGGGCCTCGGGGAGCATGGACGGGTTGTCGGGATGGAGGTGGGCGATGCACGCCGCCACCGCGGGGGCTTCCCCGAATCGTTTGGCCAGCTGGGAGGCGACGAGGGTGGGGTGGGTGTCGTCGGAGTGCTCCTCGATGTGCCCCACTTCGTGGAGGATTCCGGCCCGCCTTACTACGTCCGCGTTGAGGCCCAGGGCCTGCGCCATGTAGGCCGCGATCTTGGCCGTCTCGAGGGAATGCTCCAGCAGGTTCTGCCCCTGGGCCATCCTCAGCCGCATGCGCCCCACGAGCTGGACCAAGTGCTCGTGCATGGCGGGGATGCCCAGGTGGAATAGGGCGTCGCGCCCGTAGCCGACGATGGACTCCTCGAACTTGTCCCGGCACTTCTCGTAGAACTCCTCGATCCGGGCCGGGTGGATCCGGCCGTCCTCCACGAGAGCTTCAAGGGTCGCCTTGGCCAGCTCCCTCCTCCAGGGGTTGTGGCACGCCAGCATGATGATCTCAGGCGTGTCGTCCACGATCACATCCACCCCGGTCACCCGCTCGAAGGCCCGGATGTTCCGTCCTTCCCGTCCGATGACGCGCCCCTTCATCTCCTCGTTGGGCAGACGAACCACCGCCACGGCGCCCTCGAGAGGCAGGAAGGGGACGATCTTCTCCACGGCCTGGGTGGTGATGATCCGGGCGAGGGTCTTCGCCCGATCGCGGGCGTTCTCCTCCACCTTTTTGATGATTCGCGTAGCGTCTTTCCGGGCGTCGTATTCGAGTTGGCGCATCAGTTCGGCCTTGGCGTCCGTCGTGGACAGGCCGGCGATCTCCTCGAGCTTGGATCGCTGGGACTTGAGAAGCGCCTCGGCCTCTCTCTTCTCCTTGTCCACGATCTCCTCGCGCTGGGCGAGTTTCTTCTCCCTGGCCGCCAACTCGTTTTGGCGCTCCTTGAGCTGGTTCTGCAGGCGGTCGTTCTGCTGCTCCCTCGCGGCCAGTTCAGACTCGAGCTTGGACAGCTCCTTGCGCTTGGCCTTCCACTCTTTTTCGTGGGCCTGGTCCTTGGCCAGCAGCCGCTCCTTGGCGGCCAGCTCGGCGTCGGCGCGTATCTTCTCCGCTTCCCGCTTGGCGCGGCTCAGGATCAGGGAGGCCTCGGACTGGGCCTGCCGCACCTCGCTCCGGCGCTGCAGGACCACGATGCCTGCCACAATCCCGGCCCCGAGCAGAAAGGCCAGGAGGGAAACGAAGATGGTGAGCGTCACGTCTGCCTCCCCTTCTATTCAGAAAGGGGGACCCGGGGCTGGATCAGCGGAGTGCTTCCTCGAGGACCTCCGAAACCTGCTTGGAGGCGTCTTCCACCCGCTCCTCGTAGGCCTTTCTCGAAGCCTCGATGGCGAGCAGGCGATCGGCGAGGTTCAGCGCGGCCAGGATGGCGATCTTTGTCATGTCCGTGAGCCGCGTCTCCTTTTGGATCTTGCGCATGGTCTCGTCGACCGTGCCGCCGACCCGTTGCGCCCTCTCCGACGAACCGTGGACCCTGACCTGAAAGGTTTGGCCCAGGATGTCCAGTTCGACGAGGTGGTCCCCCTGGGGGTTCATGGTCATACCGCCTCGAACTCCTGGAGGAGTTCCTCAACGACCGCCTTTAGTTCCTGGCGCTCCTTTTCGAAGAACCGGACCTGCTGGCGAAGCTTCTCCGCCTCGTCCTTCAGGGCCGCGTTCTCCTCCTGGAGCTTGCGGTTGGCGTCCCTGGACTCCCTCAACACCCGGGCCACCTCTCTGGCCCTCTCTTTGAGCCGGTCGAAGAGCTCTGGGGAAAGATCCTTCACGTCGCCTTCGAAAAGCATGGCTGTCTCCTAGCGCAGGATGGCCCCGAAGGCCTCCTGCAGGGCGCCCGCCACCCGGTCGGGCACGGGCGCGACATCCGCGTCGGACAGGGTCCGATCCATGGATTGGAAAACCAGCGAGAAGGTCACCGCCTTCCTCCCCTGGGGAATGCCCTTGCCCTCGTAGGCGTCCACGAAGCGCACCTGGGCCAGAAGCGGAAGGCCCAGGGCCAGGAGGAGGGACTCGACACGCCCCCAGGGAATTCCGGTCTCCAGCAGGAAGGTGAAGTCCCGGGTGACGGCCGGGAAGCGCGACAGCGGGTGGAACGACGGATCCGGAAGGGATTCCCCGAATGCGTCCAGGTTCAGTTCGGCGGCGTGGAGCGCTCCGCTCTTGAGCCCGACGGCCTCCAGGGCCTCGCCGGAGAGCGAGCCCAGGCGGCCGACGGGACGGCCCTGGTAGAGGACAGCCAGGCAAAGGCCCGGATGGAAGGGCGTCCCCTCCTCCGCGACGAACGAAGCCTCGAAGCCCAAACGTCCCAGGACGGCTTCCACTCGTCCCTTCAGATGCAAGAGGCCGGGGGGTTCGGGGTCGCCCCACCGTGCCGGCGGATCGTCCGAATAGAGGACTGCCGCCGCCCGCCGCCGTTCGCCAAGTCCTTCCGTATCTTCGGAGTAAACCCGGCCGATTTCGAAAAGGGCGAGGCGCCGTTGGCCCCGGGCCCGGTTCCTCGCGACGGCGCCACAGAGGGGGCCCAAGAGGGTCGTCCTCAGGACCGCGGCCTGGGGGCTGAGCGGGTTGGCGAGGGCCCGGGCCGGGCCCTGACCGACGGCGGCCTCCAGCGCGGGATCGGTCATGGACATGTGAACGGCCTCGCGGAAGCCGGCGGCCGAGAAGGCGTCCCTCAGGCGCTCCTCCAGCGAGAGTTCCGCCGGACGGCCGCCTACGGGATCCACTCTCTGGGGCAGATCCGAGGGCAGGTCCGAGAGCCCCCGGATCCGCACCACCTCCTCGATCAGGTCCACCTCCCTGGACACGTCCACGCGGAAGGAAGGCACGGCGACCTCCCAGACCGACCCGGTAAGATCGTCGATCCTCTCCACGCCGAAGCCGAGGGATCGCAAAATCTCCTCGCAGCGCCTGGGGGCGACGCGGATCCCGACGAGCGCCTCCAGGCGGGCGTGGCGTAGGCGGACCGGGGGACGAACGGGGGCGGGGGCGGCGACGTCCAAGCGCCCCTTGGCCAGGATCCCTCCGCAGGTTTCCAGGATCAACCGGGCGCACCGGTCGAGGGCGATCTCGGGTCCCCGCCAGTCCACTCCCCGCTCGAAGCGGTGGGAAGCGTCCGTGTGGAGGCCCATCCGCTTGCTGGTCCAGCGGACGTTGACGGGATCGAACACCGCGCCCTCCAAGAGGATGCTCTGGGTGAGCACCGTCACCCCCGTGTCCTCTCCGCCCATGACTCCGGCAAGGGCCACCGGCCTCATGGCGTCAGCGATCACGAGGTGGTCTCCCCCGAGGATTCTTTCCACGCCGTCCAGGGTCGTGATCTTCTCCCCCTCGGCGGCCCGCCGCACCACGATTCGCCTCCCGCCCAGGCGGTCCAGGTCGAAGGCGTGGAGAGGGTGGCCGAACTCCAGGAGCACGTAATTCGTGGCGTCCACAACGGCGTTGATGGGCCGCAGGCCGCATTGGAGGAGCCGCTTCTGCATCCACGGCGGGCTCTGGCCCACCCGGACCCCAAGGATCACACGCGCCGCGTAGCGGGGACACAGGTCCGCGGCCTCCACCGTGACCGAGGTCAAGTCGGAGACGGGCGGCCCCTCCTCTTTACACTCCGTCGGCGGAGGGGTCAGGGAAGTCCCGAAAAGAACCGACGCCTCGCGGGCCAGGCCGAAGACGTTCATGCAGTCGGGCCGGTTGACGGTGATCCCGAACTCGCACACCGTCTCACCCTCCAGGGTCTCCATCCCCTCCACCTCGTTCCCGGAGAGCGTGAAGGCCTCGGCGGCCACGCCCGGATCGCCGGGAAGGTCCACGTATTCGCCGATCCATCTCAGGGGGAATCGCATGGGGGCCTCAGAATTGCTCCAGGAAGCGCGCGTCGTTCTCGTAGAAGTGGCGAATGTGGTCGATCCCGTACTTCAGCATGGCCATCCGGTCGATCCCCAACCCGAAGGCGAAGCCCGTGTACTCCTCCGGGTCGATCCCCACGAAGCCGAAGACGGCGGGGTCCACCATCCCGCAGCCGCCCACCTCCAGCCAACCCGTCCGTTTGCACACGGGACAGCCCCGGCCTGAGCACAGCACGCACGTGAGGTCCGTCTCGGCAGAGGGCTCGGTGAAGGGGAAGTACGAGGGGCGGAAACGGACCGTGACGTCCTTCCTGAAGAGCCTGCGGTAGAAGTGGTCCAGGGTCCCCTTGAGGTGGGCCATGGTGACCCCCTTGTCCACGAGGAGGCCTTCCACCTGGCAGAACATGGGGGAGTGGCTGGCGTCGTCGTCCCGCCGGAACACCCGGCCCGGGGCGATGACCTTGATGGGGGGGCGCCGGGCCTCCATGGTGCGGATCTGGACGGGGGACGTGTGGGTCCGCAAGAGGAGCCCGCCCTCCAGGTAAAAGGTGTCCTGGATGTCCCGGCTGGGGTGGTCGGCGGGCGTGTTGAGGGCCTCGAAGTTGTGGTAAGCGTCCTCCACCTCGGGCCCCGAGGCCACGGCGTAGCCCATGGAGATGAAGATCTCCTCGATCTCCCGGCGGACCCGCGTGATGGGGTGGATGCGCCCCACGTCGGGCGGAAGCCCGGGAAGAGAAAGGTCCACGGCGGGCGGCGCCCGGCGCGCCGCGGAGAGCCGCCGCACGGCCTCCTCTACGGAGGCCTCCAATTCGTCCTTGAGGGCGTTGACCGCTTGCCCGTATTCGCGCCGGTCCTCGGGGGGAACCGCCTTCAGCGCCGAAAGCAGGTCCGGAACGATCCCGCGCTTCTTCCCGAGATAGCGTCCCTTGACCTCGAGGACCTCCGCCTCCGTGGCCGCGATCGCGATGTCCCGGGAGAAGGCCTCGCGTATTTCCTGGAAGCGCTCCCGCTGCATGCACCTCACTCCTAATGAACGTAAAATTATACCCGCATGGGGCAAATTCCACAACGCAGCGCGGGGGAGGCTGGAGGGGGGCGATTTCTTCTAAACGCATGGACTTCGGACAGGACCGAGCAGGAAAAAGAGGGGGCGGCCGAAGCCGCCCCCTCCCGCGTCAAGCTGGAAGGCCTGGTTCCAGTCCTTCAGGGCTGGGGGTCGGAAAGGTCCTCGCCCCCTTCGGGGCCGAGGGCCGGATCCGGCGGGTCGAAGGCCCACATGCCGGGACCCTGGCCCGTGCAACCCGGGGAGCCGGGGCCGAAGCCCTCCGCGGGGCCCGCGGCGACGCCGGGACCCTGACCCGTGCAGCCCGGCGCACCCGGCCCGAAACCGTCGCGGGGCCCCTGGCCGCGGAAACCGGCGCCGCGCCCCATCCGTCCGCCGCGTTCGGGCCGGTTGGCCCGTCCCGCCGCGAACTGGCCCTTGACCTTCTCCCACTGCTCGGGCGTGAAGACCTTGCGAAGGTCCACCCGGTGCGCCGCGCGGGCCTTGCCCATGGCGGCGCGAAGCAGGGCGGTTTCGTCGATGAGCCGATTGACGACCGCCAGGTCTGTCGAATCTTTCTCCATCTCGCGCCGGAGGTCCAACATCTTCTTCTGCAGGTCGCCCCTCTGGTCGATCATCTCGGCCTGGTGGCGGTAGCGGAGGTCGTCGAGCTTCTGGATCTGCTCCTGGGTGAGGCCGAGATCCTTGACCACCTGCGGGTTTCTCAGGGGGTTGCGGGCGGCGGCGGCCAGGGCCACGGCGATGGCGGCCCCTACGATTGCGATCTTCGTCCACGTCTTCATGGCTGCTCTCCTTACGTCCAGGTCCCATGGACCGGCTCGCTCCCGGGATGGTTTAGTCCGGACGCGCCAGGGCCGGCCCGGAGGCCGGCCGGCGGATCGGAAGGACGGTTCGGAGGCCCGCCTACTTTGTCACGACTTGGTTCTGAAGATAGTTTTCCAGACCCATCTGGGCGATCTGGTCGCGCTGGACCTCGGCCCAGTCCACGTGGGACTCTTCGTCCTTCAGGATCTTGTTCAAAAGGTCCCGGGTCCCGTTGTCCGCGCACTCCACCGCCAACTTCATGGCGGCGTTGTAGGCCTTCACCGCGTCCACCTCGGCCTTGTAGTCGTTGAGGACCATGTCCTTCACGGACTTCCCGATTCTCATCTCGTTGAGCTTGGACACCGTCGGCCCGCCCTCTAGGAAGAGGATGCGCTGGATGAGCCACTCGGCGTGGTGCATCTCGTCGAAGGCCAGCTTTTCGATGGCCTTGTGGAGCTTCTCATACCCCCAGTTGTCGCACATCTCCGAGTGGACCATATACTGGTTGATGGCCGTAAGCTCCTCGGCCAGAAGTTCGTTGAGTGCCTTGACCACCTTGGGATCGCCTTTCATGCTTCGCTCCTTTCTTTGCCTGGTCGCGTCCGATGTCTCATTGTACAGCACTTCGGTCCGCCCGAACCATGAACGGAGGAGCCCGGCCTGTATGGGGACGGGCCTACCTGGGGTATGCTGGTCGAGACCTTCGGGTCGGAACGGGGGCTGGAGGCGCATGAAATCGGCGCTCTGGGACGTGGCGGTCATCCTGCTCCTCATCGCGGCCAACGGGCTCCTCGCCCTGTCGGAGATCGCCGTCGTGTCCGCGCGCAAGACCCGGCTCATGAAATGGGCCGCCCGGGGCGACCGCCGGGCCCAGGCCGCACTTGACCTCCAACATGACCCCGGGGGGTTTTTATCCACGGTTCAAACGGGAATTACCCTCGTGGGCGTCCTGGCGGGGGCCTTCGGCGGCGCCACCTTGGCGGAGCCCCTTGCGCGCCTCCTCGAGGGGCTGCCGATCGCCAAGCCCTACCTGCATCCGGTGGCCCTCATTGTAGTGGTTCTGACCATCACCTACCTCTCGATCCTCCTGGGTGAATTGGTCCCGAAACACCTGGCCCTCTCCAACCCCGAGCGCCTGGCGACGGCCGTGGCCCTCCCTCTTCGAGCTTTCTCGCGGATTGCGGCGCCAGCCGTCTGGCTGCTGGCCGCCTCCACGCGCCTGGTGTTGAAAGCCCTCCGAATCCAAGACCACGCCGACGCCCCGCTTACCGAGGAAGAGCTTCGGATCCTGATGGACCAGGGAACCGCCGCCGGCACCTTCGAGGTGGCCGAGCGGGACATGGTGCACAGCGTCTTCCGGCTAAGCAACCGCCGCGCCGCCGACGTCATGACGCCGCGGCAGGACGTGGTCTGGCTCGATGCCGCGGCGGGAGCCGAGGACGCCCGGAAGGCCCTGGAGGAGACCCCCCACGCCCGGTACCCTGTGGCCAGGGCGAGTCTGGACAACGTCCTGGGAGTCGTCCACGCGCGCGACCTCCTGCTGAGGAGCCTGGGCGGGCAGCCCTTCGACCTCCTGGCGTGCCTGCGCCCTCCCGCCTTCGTTCCTGAAAACACGCCCGCCCTCAAGCTCCTCGACATTTTTCGGGACAACAAGGTCCACATGGCCTTCGTGGTGGACGAGTACGGGGCCTTCCAGGGAGTGGTCTCTCTGAACGACTTCCTGGAGAACGTCGTGGGCGAGATGGCTCACGTGGGCCACAGGGCGGAGGCGGAGGCGGTCCGACGGGAGGACGGCTCCTGGCTTCTGGACGGCATGCTCCCCGTCGACCGGTTCAAGGAGATTTTCGAGATCCACAAGCTTCCCGGGGAGGACCGGGGCCACTTTCGGACCCTGGGAGGCTTTATCATGCGGCAGTTGGGGCGCATCCCGCGAGCCTCGGACCACTTCCTCTGGCAGGGGATCCGCATCGAGGTGATGGATATGGACGGCCGACGCGTGGACAAGGTCCTCGCGTCCCGGCCCGATGTCGGTGAGGAGAGGCCGGGGGAATGAGTCCCGATCCCCGCCCCTGCGCCCGCGGGGGGGCGTCCGCCTCTGGCTCGGAGATCCCATGGATGAGGCAGATCGCATCCTTTCCGCGCTGGGGTTGAGGCCCCTCCCCTTTGAGGGCGGGTACTTCGCCGAGACGTTCCGGTCGCCCCCGGGGCCGGGGAATCGGGGGAGCGAAGCGCTTTCGACGGCCATCTACTACTTCCTGACAGCCGGCACCCGCTCGCGCCTTCACCGCCTCCCGAAGGACGAGCTGTTTCACTTCTACGACGGGGACCCCGTGGAAATGCTCCATCTTTTCCCTGATGGAACGGGCCGGACCCTCCTTCTAGGGAGAAACGTCCTTTGGGGCGAGCGGCCGCAAGTCCGGGTTCCGGCGGGGGTTTGGCAGGGGGCCCGCCTCCTCCCGGGTGGCCGATTCGCCCTCCTGGGCACGACGATGGCCCCCGGATTTTCAGAGGGCGATTTTGAAGCGGGCGAAACGGCCCGTCTGGCCGCGGCCTACCCGGCCTTCGCCACGCTGATCGGCGAGTTGGCATGAAAGACGCGAATTCTGCCGCGACGGCCCTGGAGGTGCACCCCCTGACGCCCGACCGCTGGGCCGATTTCGAGGCCCTGTTCGGATCGAGGGGCGCCTGCGGGGGGTGCTGGTGCATGTGGTGGCGGCGGACGCGGGCCGATTTTCTGGCCGGGAAGGGCGAGGGGAACCGGGTCGCCATGAGGGCCCTCGTGAATTCCGGCGACGTTCCCGGACTGCTCGCCTACTCGAACGGACGGCCCGTGGGCTGGGTGTCCTTGGGACCACGCGGTGGATTCTCCCGCCTGGACCGGTCGCGGACACTTGCGCCGGTAGACGACCGGCCCGTTTGGTCGGTCGTTTGCTTCTTCGTCGCGAAGGACGCCCGTGGTCGGGGGGTGGCAGGGACTTTGCTGCGCGCGGCGGCCGATTTCGCCCTCGGCCAGGGGGCGCGGATCCTGGAGGGCTACCCGACGGACGATCCCCCGAAGCGCCTCCCCGCGCCCTTTGTCTATACCGGCGTCACCTCCCTCTTCGTGAAGGCGGGCTTCCGGGAGGCCGCCCGCCGCTCGCCCTCTCGCCCCGTCATGCGGCTGGACCTGGCCCAAAGAACGCGCTAGAGTATGCCGGATCCCCAAGGCAGGGGAAGGAGGACCGCGCAAGGATGAAGCCCTGGACCGAGGAACTGGCGAACGCCGTGACCCACGGGATCGGGCTGGCGCTGAGCATGGCGGGCTTTCCGGTCCTGGTTACGCTGGCGGCCCTGCGCGGGGACGTCTGGCACGTCGTTTCGTGCAGCATCTTCGGCGCGACCCTGGTTCTCCTCTACGCGGCCTCCACGCTCTACCACAGCTTCCCCTGGCCCAAGGCCAAGCAGGTCTTTCACGTGCTCGACCATTCGGCCATCTATCTGCTCATCGCAGGCACCTACACGCCGTTTACTCTGGTCTCCCTGAGGGGGCCCTGGGGCTGGACCCTCTTCGGGGTCATCTGGGGGCTCGCCGCCGCGGGGATCGCATTCAAGACGTTCTTCACGGGCCGCTTCAGCATCGCCTCCACCCTCGTCTACCTCCTCATGGGCTGGCTCATCATGATCGCGCCGTGGTCCTTGCTTTCCTCCTTCCCGCCCCTGGGACTCTGGCTCCTTCTGGCGGGAGGCGTGTCCTACACCCTGGGGACGGTCTTTTTCGGCATGCGACGCATGCCTCTCCACCACGCGGTCTGGCACCTCTTCGTGCTCGCGGGCAGCGTGCTCCACTTTTTCGCGGTGCTCGTCACCGTCGTTCCGTTGGCGCGGGCCTGACCCCCGCGGGACCGCCTTCCCTGCGGCCGATCAGCCCGTCAAGGATCTCCAGAGCCCCCGCCAGGAGAAAACCTCCCTCGGATCTACGGTCTCCTCGGCGAGCCTGCGGAGCGCCTCCTGCATCCAGCGGCTCTTTCGCGCCCTTCGGAAGATGAGGTCGCAAAGCCAGGGACGGCCCACCCATCCTTCGGCCATGGAGTACCCGTGGTAGCGGGGCCGAAGCCGCCCCTCCAGGGCCTCCGGATATCGCCGGACGGGGGCGGTGTCTCCCGATCGGAGGGCCTCATACACCGCATCGGCGGCGATTTCCGCCGATTCCATGGCCTTTCCGATCCCCTCGCCCGAGAAGGGAAAGGTAGTCCCCACCGTTTCGCCGATGGCGAGGATCCGGTTGTGCACCGACGGGACGGTTCCCGTCAGGCCCACCCGGAGCATGGCGCCCTTCGGAGGGCCGAGGAGCCTCCCGGAGGCCATGAGCTCCCGGGCGGGGGGGAACTCCTTCAAGAAGCAGTCGAATCCCTGGCGGATGGTCCCTTTCGCCGAGGCGGGCCGTCCCACGCCCACGTTGAACTCGCCTCCCCCCAGGGGGAAGATCCACCCGTATCCCGGAACGAGGGCCCGGTCAAAGGCGAAGACGAGCCGGTCGAGGGCCATGTCCGAGCGGACGTAGGCCCGCACCGCAAAGGCGGAGGGCGTCGCCCGTTGGACCATCCCCAGTCCCTTTGGCAGAGAGAGGTCCGCTCCCGTGGCGAGGAGGACGAAGCGCGCCTCCAGGGGGTCGGAAACGCCCTCCACCGCGAGCCGCGCCGAGTCAGGACCCGGCTCCACGGAGGTCACCGCCCCTTGGACGAACCTCGCCCCGCCCCCTACGGCCCCCGAAGCCAGGATGGTATCGAGGTGAAGGCGCTTCAGGGTCATGGCCTCCCCTGGGACGTCCACGGCGATCCTGGAGGGGCTGTAGGCGGTCGCCAACTCAAGCCGGTGAGCCGCCGCCGCGACCTCCTCGTACAGCCCCGCCCGTTGGAGAGCGCGGAGCGCGTCGGAGATCAGGCCGTCCCCGCAGACTTTCTCCCGGGGAAACCGCGCCCGATCCAGAAGGACCACCTCGCACCCCCGCTTGGCGAGGTGCACGGCCGCTATGGAGCCGGCGGGGCCTGCCCCGACCACGGCCGCGTCCCAACACTTGCCCCGGGCGTCCTCGGCGCGAGTCTGGAAGGCGGGCACTTCGGCCACCAGGACGTCAGCCCCTTGTTCCCCGAAAGGGGTCCCGGGAGGGCGTGACGGAAATCTCCTCCACCAAGACGTTTTCGGGCTGGTCCAGCGCGAAGGCGGCGGCGCGGGCCACGTCTTCTGGACGGAGCATCTTGTCCAAGGGCGCATGGCCCGGATAGGCGCTCCAGATGGGCGTGGCCGTGGGGCCCGGGTTCACCAGGGTAACCTTGAGCCCCCGCTCCCGCCCCTCGAGCCTCAGGGCCTCCAGGAAGCCGAGGAGCCCCCACTTGGCGGCGCAGTAGGCCGTCTCCAAGGAGAAGGCCCTGCGGGCCGCGATGGACCCGATGGCCACCACGTGGCCCCGTCCGCGGACATAGAAGTGGGGAAGGAGGTGGCGCAGCAGATGCTGGAGGGAGGTGAGGTTGGCGTCGAGGACGGCCCGAAACACTTCGGGGGACGTCTCCTCCAGGCGGGACACCTGAAAGGCCCCCGCCGCGTGAACGAGCGCGTGCACTTCCCCGAAGGTCTTGAGGGATTCGGCCACCACGTCCCGGGCGTCCGTTTCCACGGCCAGATCCCCCGGAATGGCCACCACCCGCAGGCCCTTGGCGCTCAATTCCCGTTCCAAGGCCACAATCCGGCCCCGGTCGCGGCCCGACAGGACAATCGTGTGACGCCGCTGAGCCAGCTCTCGGGCCGCGGCCTCCCCGATTCCGGAAGTGGCTCCCGTCACGAGAACGACTTTTCGCTCCATGCTCAGTCCTCCGGAGGTGGCCTCGGGGCCGACCGAAGGCGGCCCGGAGCCCCTTCGATCACCGCCAGTGGCTCAGGATGGGTTCGTAGGCCCCAAGGTCGAAGTTCGGGAGGACGGGCGCCTCCGCCACGCCGAGGGGATCCTTCCGGTTCTCCGCCATCACGTCCACGTGGGGGATGGCCGTTCCGTAGCCGTCGTTGATGGCGTCGATGAAGGCGTTGGCCACGATGGCCTGTCCCGTGTAGGTGGGATGGACCCCGTCCAGGCCAAAGACTCCCCCGAGAAAGGAGGTGTAAATCATCTGTCCATTGGGAAGTTCGTACCCCCGGTTGTGGATGAGCTTCAACTCCTTGAAGACGTCCACCACGGGGACACCGGCGGCTTTGCAGGTCTTCGCGATGATCTTGTTGTCGGCGATCACCAGTTTCTTAATCTTCTCCGCTTCCTTCCGGGTGAGCACCTCCGAGGGGCTGAGGGGACCCTGGGCCGTGCCGGCCAGGATGGCCTTCACGTGGGCCATGCCCGCGGGGGTGACGTAGTCCGCCGGGGTGATCCTCAAGACCCGGAGGGGGACCCCCAAGTCTTTGAGGTACCTTCCCGTGGTGAGGGCCGGCACGACGGTGGGATCGGGGATGTTCCCCACCACCGCCTTGGCCCCCGTAGCCAGAAGGGCCTCCAGGATGGACGGGAAGGTCTGGGAGAAGACGCTCGTGGGAATGGTGTTGGACGGATCCCCGGAGAGGGCCCCTCCCAGGGCGTCGTTGGCGCCGATCCAGAGAAAGACGAAGGTCGGATTCAGTTGGGCGGCCAGGTCCACCTGGCTCCGCGGTGGCTGCCCTCCCAGGTAGTGGCCCGGAAAGCCGAGGATGAGGTCCGTCAATGAATCGGGGGCTCCCTCCGGGACCTTGGAGAGGCAGTCCAGGGAGGTGTGCCCGGGGACGGCGAGGTTGGTGGGCTGGTGGAGGGGGTTCAGGAGGGAACCCATGGTCGTGCCGGCAGGAACCAGAATGGGCAGCCCGTTGGCGTCGAAGCCCGCGAGGGTCAGGCAGATGGGAATCCCGGGATAGGAGATGAGGGGATTGGAGACGGGATGGCCCACCTGCTCGGAGATGAGGCTCCCCAGGGCGTGCTCCTGGCCGAACTCGTGGAGCCCGCCGTCCACGTATCCCGCCGTCAGGCTGTCGCCGAGGAGGACGATGTTGGAGAAGTCGGGCGACTGTGCGGCGCACAGCACCGCCGTGGCCACTGACATCAACGCGATCCAGAATCCACGCCTTGGCATGCCGGCCTCCCGAAGAGAGCGATGCGATTCTGCGGACCTTCCGCATTCGAATTCTACCCCGCCCCGGAGCGTCCAGGCAAAAAAAAAGGGGCCGCCCGAAGGCGGCCCCGATTCAAGCTCGAAGGCCGGTCCGGCTTAGAAGCGGTAGCTGAGGGACACGCCGTAGAGGTAGGACTGGCCCTTGTACTTCCCGTCCGGAACGATGTCGTAAGTGGTGGGATAGAGCTGGCCGTAGACGGGCACGACCACGAGGGGAAGGCCCGTGCTGTCGGACCGGTAGTGGTTGTACTCCGTTACGTGGGCGGTGTTAAACTTCAGGTACATGGCGTACCAGTCCAGGCCCCAGTGGCCCTTCTTGTAGCTGGTGCCGAAGGTGAAGGCCCAGCGTGCCTGGTCGGGCAGGAGCGGGGCGCGCTCGTTGTTGCCCACGGCCGTCTCGTCGTAGAGAATGCCGAAGTTCAGGGCGTAGTGGTCGCTGTACTGGTAGCTGGCGCCCGCCCGGTAGGTATAGCCGTCCTTCCAATTGAATGCGAAGACTTCGTCTGCCACGACGGGCGATCCGTGGAAGGACGTGGGCTTCTGGAAATGGGCCGTCGACTCTCCCCAGGTGCTCCACTCGGTCCAGTTCAGGTCCACCTCGGCGCGCCACTTGTCCCACTTGTAGCCCAGGCCCAGGCGGGCGTTGGCGGGGACCGACGTGAGGCTTAAGCTGACGCCCTGTCCCGGGAACAGGTTGCTGACCGACCGGAGGGACGCGGGCACCTCGGAGGAGACGTGGCCGTCGTAGTTGAACTTGGCCTTGCTGTGGTAGAAGAGGCCGATGGACAGGTGGTCCCACTGGCCCATGTAAGAAACGTTCCAGCCCAGGGCCTGGTCGCGGAGGTGCGTGTCGAGGCTCACCTCGGAGAAGCGGTAGAAGGGGATGCCCGGCGGGAAGGGCGGCGAGGGAAGCTGGTGGGGGTTGATGGCGGTGGAAATGGCCGACGTATTGGCGTTGCGGATCAGGTTGATTTCGGAGTCGTAGTAGTCGAGGCCGATGGCCACGGCGTTGTGGTCGTCCAGCTTGAAGGAGACCGCGGGGCGCACCTGGAAGGTCACGATCTTGGAGTGGCGTCCCGCGAAGCGGCCGTTGAACTTGTCGCTCCAGTCCGTGGCCAGGTTGAAGGGCGCCGTGTTGCTCAGGCCGAAGGTGATCTTGTCGTTGATGGGCATGGTGAAGAAGAACGCGGGCAGGAAGAAGTTCTTTGCGTTGTTTGAAAACGTTCCGTACGTGGGGCTGAGGTGCTTCACGTCCCCCCGGATGTACGTCATGTTGAAGGACAGGTTCATGCCCTTCTGGAAAGCCATCCCGGCGGGGTTGTAGAACACGGCGCTCGGGTCGTCGGCCTGGGCGACGAAGGCGCCTGCCAGGGCCGAGGCCTTGGACCCCTGTTCGTACACATGAATGCCAGCCGCGAAGGCCCCTGTTGCCGCCGACAATAGCAGAACCCCTACCAATCCTCTCATCCTCATCCGATCCTCCTCTTCCAAAAGAAAAGATACGCAGTTAGGTTAGAACAGGCCAGAACGGGGTGTCAAGGGGCCCTTTCGGCACGGCCGGACCCTGTACGGATGTAGAGAAGCCATCACACTGGAAAGACTTGGGTTGCAGAGCCGTCCGCGGGTCCCCGTGGGGCGCGCCCAAATGGAACGCCCCGGCCGGAGGGCCGGGGCGAGGATGATAGCGTCCGAGAGGAGATTACTTCCCGACCGTGTAGGGGGGCGCCTCGGGGATCTTGGGATCCCTCGGGAGATTGCCCGGACCGTGCTGTTTGTCGCACGGCTTGTGCGTGCGGGAGAGGTGGAGGTAGTCGAGGACGAGCTGCCGCTTGAGGTGCTGGATGGCCTTGGCCGGGTCCACACCCTTGGGGCAGGCGCGCGAGCATTCCCCGGCGTAGTGGCAACGGAAGGCCCCGTGGCCCGAGCCCGCCACGGTAGATCGTTCCCTGCGCGCGCCGTCCCTTGTGTCCACGTTGTACCGGTAGGCCTGGGCGAGGGGCATGGGCCCAAGATAGCGGACGTCCGTGGCCAGGGTGGGGCAGGCCGCCATGCAGCAGCCGCAGCGGATGCAGAAGCTGAACTGGAGGTATCTTTCCAATTCCTCGGGAGACTGTTCATACTCCCCGGCCGGGTCGTTGAGCTCCGCTTCGTCCCGCACGATGAAGGGCATGAGAGAGCGGTGCTTGTCGAACATGGAGACCAGGTCGGGGACCAGGTCCCTCACCACGTCGAAGTTCGGCAGGGGGGCCACGGCGAGCGCCTTGTCGGCGATGTCCAGGACCTGCGTGTTGCAGGCGAGCATGGGTCGCCCGTTCAGGAGCATCCCGCAGGAGCCACAGACTCCCATCCGGCAGGAGTACCTCCAGACCAGCGTCTGATCCAGGTTCTCCTTGATGTAGTGAAGACCTTCCAGAACCGTCATGCCCGGCTTCACCGGCACCGTGAAGTTCTGAAAATAAGGGGCCGGATCCCTTTCCGGCGTATACCTCCGGACGCTGAAGACGACGCTCTTTACCTCGGATGTCTTTCCGGCCATGGTCAGCCCCTCCCCCCGGCCGCTGCCGCGAAGTGGACGGTCCACGCCGCCCAGGTCCCCAGCCCGAAGAGGCCCAAACCCGCCAGCAGGAGGACCGCCGAGATGGCCTTCTCCGCCGCGGGCTTGAGCGTGAGTTCGAAGAGGATGTTCTTGAGCCCGTAGAGACCGTGGTAGAGGGCGATCCCCAGCAAGAGCGTGAAGAACACCGGATAGAGCGGCTGGGCGTCACGGGCCATGGAGTTGGCCTGGGAGACGGCCTCCTCGCTCCTGTCGGCGACGGCGATGCCCGTCAGGTTGCCGGCGTGGGTGTACACCATGTGAAATCCAAGGAGGAGAAGGATCGCAACACCGGCCAGCATGTGCCAAGTCCAGAATTTCGTCTCGCTCACGGCCGTCCTCCTACTCGGACAGGGCCGCGAGAAACTCGGCCCCTCCCAACACCACGAAGAGCCCCGCCAGCAGCATCATGACGATCAGCAGGGGGCGCTGGACGTTCAGGGACGTCCGGTAGGGATACACGGGCTCGATGGGCCTGCCCACGGCGAATCCCAACTCCACGAGCACCAGCCTCAGCCCGTTGAAGGCGTGGTAGGCGAAGGCCAGGAACACCAGGAATTCGCCCACCCTGAAGATGGGCTTGTGGAGCATCCCGCCCTCGGTCCAGAGGTAGATCCCCTTCGCCCTGAGGCTCGTCACCACGACGTGCATGAGAAAATAGAGCAGGATACTCAGGCCCGTGATCCGGTGCAGGGCGTAGGCGTACCGCTCCACGCCCCACCGGCCGCCTCCCAGCCAGCCCCAGATCCCGAGCCGATTGTCGTGCCGCTTCCGTTCGGCCATTTCCGCCTCCGTTCCAAATTCCGGACCTCCCGACGCGGTGCCCGGAATCTCCTGACGTCGAATCCCGGGCCGTCGGCGAGGCCGCCGGCCCTCCGCCTCCCCCTAGTACTTCCTCTCGACGGGCTTCCAAAGGGTGATCGTGACGCCCTTATAGTCCAGCCTGGGCTTTCCTCCATCGTTGAAGACCAGCGTGTGCTTCAGCCAGTTCTCGTCGTCCCTCGTTTTGAAGTCGGTCCTCGCGTGGCCGCCTCGAGACTCCTGCCTCGTGTGGGCCGCCCTGAGCAGGATTTCGGCGAGGGTGAGGAGGTTGCTCGTCTCGATGGTGTGCATGAGGTTGGAGTTGTAGATCCGCCCCTTGTCCTTGATGGAGACGCGGGAGAACCGGTCCTTCAGCTCCATGACCTTTTCCAGCCCGGCCTCCATGGAGGGGCCGCTCCGGTAGACGCCGGCGTGCTCGTCCATGACGCGGCGAAGTTCCCGGCGGATGTGGTACGGATTTTCGTCGCCCTGCTTCTCGAGGAGCCCCTTGAAAAGGCGTCCCTCCTCGTCCTTGGCCTCCTTTTCGGAGTAGCCCGATAGCTTCGGACCCGGCTTGAGGTAGGCGGCGATGTTGGCTCCCGTGATGCCTCCCCAGGCGAGGCACTCGGCCGTCGAGTTGCACCCGAGCCGGTTGGCGCCGTGGAGGGAGTGGCAGGCCACCTCCCCGGCGGCCCAGATGTTCTCGATGCGCGTGCGGCCGTCGATGTCGGCCTCGACGCCGCCCATGGAGTAGTGCGCCACCGGGCGGATGGGGATGGGCTTCTCGATGGGATCGAGGCCCAGGAACTTGATGCAGACCTCGCGGATGAGAGGCAGGCGCTTGTTGATCCGGTCTGCCCCGAGATGGGTGAGGTCCAGGTGGATGTAGTCCAGACCGTCGGGGCCGGGGAAGCCTCTCCCTTCCAAGATCTCCGTCATCTCCGACCGGGAGACGATGTCCCGCGGCGCGAGTTCCATGAACTTGGCCGCGTAGTTCTCCATGAAGCGGGCGTCCGTGTTGTTCCTCAGGTATCCGCCCTCGCCCCGGCACCCCTCGGTCATGAGGATGCCCGAGGGGATCAGGCCCGTGGGGTGGAACTGGAGAAACTCCGGATCCTCCATGGGAAGCCCCGCCTCCCACGCGAGCACCTGGCCGTCGCCCGTCACGGTCTGGGAGTAGGTCGTGAAGCCGTAGAGGTTGCCCAGGCCGCCCGAGGCAAGGAGAAGCGCCTTGGCCCGGATCACCACGAACTCGCCCGTGGGCATGTCGATGCAGCACAGCCCGGCGAAACGACCGCCCTCGGTGAGGATCTTCGTGGCGAAGACCTCATCGTACCTCCGGAAGTTCTTGAACTTCAGGAGGGTGTCGTAGAGGGCCTGCATTTCGAAGAACCCCGTCTTGTCGGCCGCCATGCAGGAGCGCGGGAAGGAGTGGCCGCCGAAGGGCCGCTGCATGATCCGCCCGTCCTCGCGGCGGGACCAAGGGAGGCCCCAGTGCTCGAGGAGGCGGATTTCGTCGGGCATGGTCCGGACGAAGCGCTCCACCACGTCCTGGTCGGCGAGGAAGTCGGATCCCTTCACCGTGTCCCAGGCGTGCAGGTCGAAACTGTCGCCCTCCTCCGGACGCATGACGGCCCCGGTGCCCCCTTCGGCGCAAACCGAATGGGAGCGCATGATCTGGACTTTGGAGACCACGCCGATGTTCGCCGCGCCCCCCGTGCGGATGGAGAGCTCCACGGCGGCGCGGAGCCCGGCGAGCCCCGTCCCCAAGATCAGGACGTCGTGGGTGATGACCTCAGCCATTCGATTCCTCCCTCCTTCCCCCTGCCAGGGGGAAAGCGTGTGACCCGGCGGCTCCGCCCGCGGGAAGGCGTCCGCGGGCCCCTCAGCGGCCGCGGATGGGGAGCGTGCCGCGGCCGGACCGCGTGCGGGCACCCCTCGACGATGGATTCAAACAGGTCCCCCAGCATCAAAGGGGCCAAGATAATGCCGCTTGGCGCCAGTGTCAAACGGGGTGCCCGGGAGAGATCCGCAAACAACCGGGCCCCGGGCGACCCATGCGGGACAGGGGCGGAACCTCGTTTCTCCCGTTTCCCGAATTCCCTGGCCGGTGGCCCCTCGATCGCCGGCCCAAGCGTCGGCCCTTTCGGCGGGGGCATCCGTCCCCTTGCCACGGGCCGGGAATTGGGCTAAAATCTTCTTTTGCTAGGAGGTTCTGCTCCATGAAGAAAGCCATTCACCCCGCATACCACGAAGTCACCGTGACGTGTGCCTGCGGGAACACGTTTCCGACCCGCTCCACGAAGAAGGACCTGAAGGTGGAGATCTGCTCCAACTGCCACCCCTTCTTCACGGGCAAGCAGAAGTACCTGGACACCGCGGGCCGGATCGAGAAGTTCAACCGCAAGTACAAGACCAAGTCGGAGTAGGCCGTCCCCCCCATGATCGAATCCGGCGGTGCCCTGTCCCGGGCGGCGCGGAGGGTGTTTCTGCCCCTCCTGGCCGAGGGGAGCGTGCTGGTGGGCGGGCAGGCGGTGATCGAGGGGGTCCTCATGCGGCTCCCAAAGACCTACGCCGTGGCCGTCCGAGACCCGAAGGGCGACGTCCAGGTCAAGAAGGAGAGGCTTCTGGAGACGGCCCGCGGCCGGTTCGGAAACCTCCCCGTGGTGCGGGGCTCGGTCATTCTCTTCAAGTCCCTCATGCTGGGCATCTCGGCCCTGAACTACTCGGCCGAGGTGGCCATGGCCGAGGAAGAAAAAGAGGGAGAGAAGCCCGCCGCCGCCTCCACCTGGTCCCTCGTCCTCACGGTGGCGCTCTCCCTGGCCCTGGGGGTGCTCCTGTTCTTTTATCTCCCACTCGTGGCCACGCAGTTCCTCTCCACGCGCTGGAGCCTGGCCCAGAACTCCATCGGGTTCAACTTGGTGGACGGGGCCCTGAGGGTGGCGGTCTTTCTGGTCTACATCCTCGGCATCTCTCTGGCCAAGGACATTCGGAGGGTCTTCGCCTACCACGGCGCCGAACACAAGGTGGTCTTCACGTGGGAAGCGGAGGAGGACCTCACGGTGGAAAACGCGCGCCGGCACGCGCGCCTGCATCCGCGCTGCGGGACCTCCTTCCTCCTCTTCGTCATGGTGGTGTCCATCCTGGTCTTCTCCCTCGTCCCCCACTCCTTCCCCTTCTGGGCCAAGGCCCTGGCGCGGATCGTCTTCCTGCCCCTCATCGCGGGGATCTCCTACGAGTTGATCCGCTTCACGGCCAAGTTTCCGAGAAGCCCGTGGGTGCGGCCCCTCCTCTGGCCGGGCCTCGCCTTCCAGCTCCTCACCACGCGCGAGCCCGACGACCCCATGCTCGAGGTGGCCCTCCAGGCCCTCCGCGAGGCGCGGGACCTGGACGCCGAAGCCGTCGCGGCCTGAGGCGGAAGGAGAGACCCCATGGACGCGGCCATCCTCTCGCGCCTCGACGGCCTCGTGGAGAGGCGAAACGAGATCGCCGACCAGCTGGGCCGGCCCGAGGTGATGGGCGATTCCGGCCGCTACCGGGAGCTCTCCAAAGCCTACGCGGACCTGAACGACACCGTTCAGACCTACCTCCGCTACAAGAAGGCGCTCGCCGACTTCGAGGGGGCCAGGGAGCTCGCTTCGGGCGAGGATGCCGAGCTGGCCGCCATGGGGCGCGAGGAAGCCGAGGCCCTCGCTCCGCGCCTCGAAGAGCTCGAGCGGGCCCTCATGGTCTGCCTTCTGCCCACCGATCCCAACGACGCCAAGAACGCCATCCTGGAGATCCGGGCCGGAACGGGCGGCGAGGAGGCGGCCCTCTTCGCGGGGGACCTGTTCCGGATGTACGCCCATTACGCCGAGCGGAAGGGCTGGAAGATCGAGGTTCTGGACGAGAACCGGACGGACCTCGGCGGTTTCAAGGAGGCGGTCTGCTCTCTGTCGGGGGAGAGGGTTTACTCGCGCCTCAAATTCGAGGCCGGCGTCCACAGGGTCCAGCGCGTCCCCTCCACCGAGGCCCAGGGCCGGATCCACACGAGCGCCGTCACCGTGGCGGTCCTGCCCGAGGCCGAAGAGATCGACGTCCAGATCGACGAGAAGGACCTGCGCATCGACCGCTTCTGCTCCTCGGGGCCCGGCGGCCAGAGCGTGAACACGACCTACAGCGCGATCCGCATCACCCACCTGCCCACGGGCCTGGTGGTCTCCTGCCAGGACGAGAAGAGCCAGATCAAGAACAAGGCCAAGGCCCTCAAGATCCTCCGCTCCCGGCTCCTCCAGATGGAGGAGGAGAAGCGCATGGCGGAGCTCAGCGCCACCCGCAAATCCATGGTCCGCTCGGGCGACCGCTCGGAGAAGATCCGAACCTACAACTTCCCCCAGAACCGGTGCACGGACCACCGCATCAACCTCACGATCCACCGCCTTTCCGACATCCTCGACGGCGACATGGACATGCTCCTCGAACCCCTCGTCCAGACCTTCGAGGCCGAGCGCCTCGAAGAGGAATTCGCCAGGGCCGTGAAGTAAGACGGAAGACGGGGGGCTCGGAAGGCGGATTCGCGATTTTCACACCCGGGATGGAACGAGTCGCGGAAAGGGATCCGCGCTTCCGCTGCGTCCAGCCCTCCGCTCTCCGGCTCGCCTTTCTGCGCCCATGTGGTTAAATGTCCCTCCCTATGGGAGGGCGGCATGGACCTCGGACTCAAGGGCAAGGCGGCGCTGGTCTGCGGATCCAGCGCGGGCATCGGAAGGGCCGTTGCGGAGGCCCTGGCGGCGGAGGGGTGCGACCTGTTCCTCGTGGCGAGACGGGAGGAGTCGCTGGCCGCCCTCTCGGGGGACCTACGCCGGCGCTTCGGCGTCCGCGCCCTCTTCCGTGCCGCGGACCTGTCGGACAACGGGGAGATCTCCTCGGTCCTGAAGGATCTCCACGAAGGATACGGCCGCTGCGACGTGCTCTTCGCCAACGCCGGAGGGCCGCCGTCGGGGGAGGCCGCCTCGCTCCTCACGGAGGACGCCCTCCGGAAGGGCTGGGAATCCACCTTCCTTTCCGCGGCCCGGCTCATCCGCGGGGTCCTGCCGGGGATGCGCCAGAGGAAGTGGGGCCGAATCGTGGCCCTCACATCGGTTTCGGTCTGGGAGCCCATTCCCGGGCTACTCCTCTCCAACGTCTACCGGCCCGCCGTCACGGGCCTCCTCAAAACCCTGGCCGCCGACGCCGCCCCTGACGGCGTCACGCTCAACAGCGTCTGCCCCGGCAACACGCGCACCGAGCGCCTCGAGGAACTGGCCGCCGCCACCGCCTCCCGGGAGGGCTCCGCCCCCGAATCTGTGCGCGCCGCCTGGGCGGCCTCCATCCCCGCCGGCCGCCTCGGAGAGCCGGAGGAGGTGGCCGCCGCCGTGGCCTTCCTCTGCTCCGAAAAGGCTTCCTACATCACGGGAGTGGCCCTCGTAGTGGACGGGGGAAGGACGAAGTTCCTCCTGGCTTGAGGCGCCGGCGGGCCCCGTATCCGTTGAGCTCAACGGGCGAGATCCCAGGCCCCTGCGGGCGTTCTCTTACAGCAGACAATGGTGCCTGGCAATGCGCTCGGTCTGGGGCGGGTCCAGCCCCGCCTTTCCGGCATGGATGGGCCAGTCGGCCACGGCGGCCCCTACCTCGTGGAGAACGGACGGAGCCGTGCCGATGGCGAAGCGGTCGGCGAGCCGGAGGAGGTCCTCGCGCGTCATGTTCGCGAACTTTCCGTTCACCCCGAGGAGGTGCTGGTAGGTCCACTCTCCCTGCGGGTTAAAGGCGTGCGTCACGTCGTAGGCGGGCGCCAGTTCCCACTCGGCCCCCTCCCGCAGGAGAAAGGAGACGTTCTTGGAGTGATCGTCGCAGTTGGCGGCCATGACGTTGAAGGCGACCCGGCGGAAGGCCTGCTCGAACGTCGAGTATCCCAATCGCAGGTCTTTCAGCGTGAGGAAGAGCTGGCCGGCGTCGTGGGTCGCGACCTGCCGGTAATCCATGTGGGCCATCGCGCACAGGGTTTGGACGTGGTGCTTCGCGTTCCCCTCGCGATCAAAGCGCTTGGTCATGAAATGGGCCCGACCGCCCTCTTCCATGAGGCGGCAGGGAGACATTGCGATGCCCGCCGCCCGCGCCATCAGGTAGTAGGCGAATTCGATCCGGCCGTACCCCTGGCCTTCGCCCAGCTCTCGGTCGGAGCCCATGCCGTCGAACTTGAGAAGCCAGTGCTCGAAGCCCTCGGGGACCTCGAATTGACCGGTCCGGATCTCGCCCGTCGCGGGATTCCACGCGATGACCGCCTTGGCGCGAGCGCCGCCCGCGGAAGTCCCCACGCGGATGATCTGGGCGAGCGCCGCGCCCGCCTGATCGAGATTCCCGGCCACGGCCAGCCGGGCGCCTTCCACGAGTGCCGAAAGTTTGACGGCCGTGCTCGCGGCGCGGGTCGCGCCGCGCGCCGGCCTGAACTCCAAAGCCCCCAGGCCGCGTTTGTTCATGTACGCCAAGCGGTCCAGGGGCGTGATCCGGTCCTTGGCGACACCGTGCTGTGCCATCCACGCGTCCACGAGCGCGTTTCCGAAGTCGTCGGGGAGCGCGTCGGCCAGCATGGCGGGCAAGCGCCAGAACGTTCTCTCCGGGAGCTGGGTGAACACGAAAGGCGCATGGCCCTCGGAGAGGGGCATGGCAAGGGGCGCGAGTTCCACGCCCGTCTTCAGGAAGGCGGGATCGTACTCGAATGCGTAGAACCCCAGCGTTGGGTCCAACGCCACCGCCCCCACGCTCTTCCCCCAGATACGGACTTCGATGGCGTCTACGGGCTTATACATGGGCCTGCCCGGCCGGCTTTCGCTTCCGTGAGGCGCGCTGCCGGCGGGGTTTGGCCTTCAGCATCTGGAGCGGGCTGATGGCGACGGGAGGCGCCAGGGACTGAAGCCAGTCCGCCCTTCCCAGGGTACGGAGCACCTTAACGAGGGACCGGATGGTCGCCCCTTTTCCGGCCTCCAGGTGTCGTACGGCATTGAGCGCGACGCCCGCCTGGGCCGCCAGCTGCCTCTGATCCAGATTTTGCCGCAGGCGCAACGCGCGCAACTGGCGACCGAGCTCCGCCTCCCACTCTTCATAGAGAAATTGACTTACCATGAATCACCCCATAAAGGACTACAATAGATATTCTTATGCAATATAGTCCTATTAAGGTGTATTAGTCAATTCTATCAGAAGGGCACACGACACTACGGAGATATGGTTAAAAGTCCTAAAATAGAGTATTATATTAGAATTCAATTATAATCGTCCTAAATAGGATGGTAGTCAGGACGGTCTGAAGGCCGGTCGCCTTCCTCCTCACCAGCTTCCTCATCGCACGGAGCGAAGCGGCCGCTTCCCCCGGGGGAGAGGAACCCCCAAAACGGAAAGCGAGGAGCATCTTGACGTTTGGCCGCGCCGCTTCCGAGCGCCTTCGCCCTCGCGGCCGCTCCCCTTGGGCCGCGTCCGGGGGCACGGCCTCATCCGACGGTGAGGACGACCTTTCCGATGGTGCGGCGGTCTTGCATGCGTCGGTGCGCCTCGGCGGCCTTTTCCAGGGGAAGGGCGAGCCCCACGCGGGGCTTCACGACCCCTTGGACCCGAAGCTCGAGCATCCGCGCGGCGGCCTCCCTCAATAGGTCGCTGCGCGAGGCCATGTGGTAGAGGTTGAAGCCGGAGAGCGTTCGGTTCTTGTCGATCATGGCAAGGGGCGAGACCAGGAGCATGCGCCGCAAGCGCCACAAAGCGCCCAGCCTTGCGATGGCTCCGGGCTTCACCGCCGCGGCGGCCCCGAAGAGGACGTGGCGGCCGTAAGGCTCCAGGAGACTCCAGGACCTCGCAAAGGTGTCGCCCCCGATGGAGTCCAGGACCACGTCCACCCCCCGCCCCGATTCCTTCCGGATTCGATCCGCAAAATCCTCCCGGGTGTAGAGGACGGGAACCGCCTCGGGATACTCCTCCTTCACCACGGCCGCCTTCTGTTCGCTGCTCACGGTGGCGAAGACCCTCGCGCCGGCGTGCCTCAGCAGTTGGAGGCAGGCGATGCCCACCCCGCCCGCCGCGGCGTGGACGAGGACCGTATCCCCCTCCCGGACGTGGGCCAATTGGTGGACGGCGTGCCAGGCCGTCAGGTACTGCACCGGGAAGGCCGCCGCCTCGGGAAAGCCCATATCCTCGGGGAGTTTGAAGGCGAAGGCCTCGGGCGCGGCCACCTTCTCCGCGTAGCCCCCGAAGGTGCAGAAGGCCATGACCCGGTCCCCCGGCTTGAAGGCCCGCACGCCCTGCCCCGTAGCCTCCACGACTCCCGCCACCTCGATACCGGGAACGAAGGGCGGCTTGGGCGCCGCCTTGTAGATTCCCAGCCTCGAGAGCACGTCGGCGAAGTTGACCCCGGCGGCGCGCACGTCCACGAGGAGGGTCCCCGGCGCGCAGGGCGGCGCCGGGACTTCTCGGACCTCCAGGAGGGAGGCGTCCCCGTACTTCGGAATGACCACGGCTTTCATAGCGGTTCCTTTCTTACCGGGCCCTCAGCGGCCCCCGAACCCCGACACCAGCAGCACCGTCAGGAGGGCGGCGACGAAGAGCGCCCTCCGCATCCACAGGAGCCGATTTTCCCAAGGGGACTCCCTGGGGATCCCCTTGTCCAAGGCAAAGAGAAGGCTCAGCGCAAGGAGGGTCCACAGCGCGATCCCGCCCCAGGGATCGGGCAGGGACGGTAGCCTCAGAATCCCCTTCGCCTCGAGCCCGGCCGAGACACCCGCCGCCGCGAGCAGAACGATGGCGGCCCCGCAGGCCGCGCACAGGACCTTCGCGGTAGTCTCCGTCCAGCGCATGGCCCCTCCTCGAAGGACCAAACTCGGGCCTCAGGCGGGCTTCCTCGGCCGCATCTTCAGAGCGAAATAGGGCCTCGCCAAAGCTTTCACGGCTTTCAGGCGGGCCACGTAGAGCGCCTTCCCCCAGCTCCAGGGAACTAGATCCCTGGCGTCGTCGGGGTTGACGATGAGGCTCACCTCGATGTTCGGGGCCATTCCCACGGGCAGTCCCCTTTCCATGCAGGACTCGAAGACCCTCCGCATGACCACGACCATGTCTTCAAAACG
The DNA here is from genome assembly GCA_964589625.1 of uncultured Thermoanaerobaculia bacterium. Classification (GTDB taxonomy): domain Bacteria; phylum Acidobacteriota; class UBA4820; order UBA4820; family DSQY01; genus JBFLVU01. The sequence goes on along the minus strand of CAZPSH010000011.1, from coordinate 19,253 downwards.
GGGCGAGGGTTCGTTCTCCATCGCCGTGCCCTTGAGGGGCCGGAAGATGCACACCGTGGGGAAGCAGCCCAGGGACGTGATGAAATCGATGGCCTCCAGGGTCTTCTCCAGGGGCTCCAGGCCGGCGATGATCTCCCCCGAGTTTCGCCCCTTCCCCATCTTCTTCGCCGTGTACTCCATGGCCCGGAAGAAGGCCTCCTGGCCCACCGTGGCGGCCTTGCCGGGGCAGACCCGCTCGAACCACCCCGGGTCTTGGAACTCGTAACAGAAGGAGAAGTGGTCCACCCCCGCGTCGATGAGGCGGTCGTAGAGGGACAGGTCCTTCTCGGGGAGGACCTGCACGCCCACGAGGGCGCCCACCCGGTCCTTCACGGCCCGGACGTAGGGCTCCACCGTTTTCAGGCCCCCGCCCGCCTGGTCGCCCGAGTTGAAATGGACGAAGGTGACCCCGCTCTCCCGCTTGGCGGCGAGGGCCGTCTCCACCACGTCCTCCACGTCCTTCTCGGCGGCCTCCGTGACGCCCACGTTGAGCCCCGTGGCGCAAAACCGACAGTTCAGAGCGGGCTGGGCGGACCAGAACTGGCAGACCCTCCCCACGTAGATCCCCAGGTAGGTCCCCTGCAGGACGCCCACCCGGCTCATGAGGATTCCGCGGGAGGTGCGCCGGCCGTACCAGGAAGGCTGGGCCGGCAGGCGCACGGGATAGGCCAGCCCCTCCTCCCGCGCGTCGGCCACCCGGTACCCCCCGTCGCGCCGCTCGAGGGAATAGGGAGAGGCCGCCGCGAAGGACTCTTCCACCGGCACGTTGACCCAGATCGTTTTGTGGGCCGCCGGGAGGCACAACTCGAGGCCCGATCCCAACCCCGCCCGCACCTTGGCCAGGAACCGGGCGTCCCCCTCCAAGGCGCGGGGATCGAGGCGGATGCCCTTGCAAAGGAGATCGATCTCGAGTTCGGCAGGATTCAGAGGCCGCATCCGGCCCTCCTTCCCGGGCCAGCATACAGGGAAACGGCCCCCTCGGAAAATGACCGGGCCAGGCGCGCCACATGCCCCCGCGCCGCCCGGACCGCTTCGAAACCTCCCGCCCGTTGTCTCCGTATAAGGTAGTTTGCAATCATCCGCGGCAATCCCCTGGGAAGTCGGCGGGGAGGGAATGCGGCGGCCGTCCATCGGAACGTTGCGCATGAATCGGAAAGGAGAATCGGGCATGACGTGGAAGAGGCGTTTGGCGGCCCTCTGCGTGCCCGTGCTGGCCGTGGGCATCGCCGCGGCCGTGCGGGCGGAGGGCTTCAAGGACCTGCAGGGAAGAGTCGTCGAAAAGACCCTGCCCAACGGATTGAAAGTCATCATCCTGCCGAGGCCCGAAGCCCCCGTGGCCTCCTTCGTGACCTACGCCGACGTGGGGGGTGTGAACGAGCAGCAGAACGCCACGGGACTCGCGCACATCTTCGAGCACATGGCCTTCAAGGGCACCACGTCCGTGGGCACCAAGAACATCGAGAAGGAACTCGCCGCCATGAAGGCGGAGGACGAGGCCTTCCTGGCCCTCCGCGCCGAGCGGAACCGCCGGCCGGCGCCCGACGCCGAGCGCCTGAAGTCCCTCGAAGCCGCCTTCAAGGTCGCCCAGGAGGAGGCCCAAAAGTACTCGGAGACGGGCGAATTCGACAAGATCATCGAACGCGAGGGCGCCCAGGGCATCAACGCCTTCACCGCCTTCGACCAGACCGTCTACTTCTACTCCCTGCCCTCCAACAAGGCCGAACTCTGGGCCGCCTTGGAGGCGGACCGCTTTTCCAACCCGGTCCTGAGGGAGTTCTACAAGGAGAAGGACGTGATCATGGAGGAGAAGCGCATGGGAGAGAGCAGCCCCACGGGCCGCCTCTTCGACGACTTCTTCCCCGTGGCGTACAAGGCCCACATGTACCGCTCCTTCGTCATCGGGCACATGAGCGACCTTCAGCACGTCTCCCGCCAGGACGCCCTGAACTGGTTCAACACGTACTACCGCGCCAAGAACCTCACCTGCGCCGTTGTGGGGGACGTGGACCCGGCGGCCCTCCTGCCCGTGCTCGAGAAGCACCTGGGCCGGATCCCGGCGGGCGTCAAGCCCGAGGGACCCGTCACGGTGGAGCCTCCCCAGCGGGCCGAGAAGCGCATCCTCATGGAGGACAAGGCCCAGCCCTTCCTCGTGATCGGCTACCACCGCCCCGCCGTGACCCATCCCGACAGCGCCGCGTACGAGGCCCTGGCGGACATCCTGGGCGGCGGCCGGTCCTCCCGCCTGTACACCGCCCTCGTCAAGGAGAAGAAGCTCGCCGTCCAGACGGCCTCCATGCCCACCATCGAAGGGGAGAAGTACCCCGGCCTCTTCGTGATCTTCGCCGTGCCCAACAAGGGCAAGAGCAACGCAGAGTGCGAGGCCGCCATCTACGAGGAATTGGACCGCCTCCAGAAGGAGACCGTCACCCAGGAGGAGCTCGACGGCGTGAAGGCCCGGGCCAAGATGAAGTTCATCGACTCCATCGACTCCAACGTGGGCCTGGGCATCCAGCTGGCCATGGCGCAGAACGTCCACGGAGACTGGCGGGAGATGTTCAAGGCCCTGGACAAGATCGACGCCGTGAAGGCGGAGGACATCCAGCGCGTGGCCAAGACCCTCTTCCTGAAATCCAACCGCACCGTGGGCCTCATCGAGACGGTCCCCGACCCGGCGAACTGAGGAGGCTGCCATGGACATCACGAGAAGGAAGTCCCTGTTCGGCGCCCTGGCCCTTTTCCTCGCCGTCGCGCCCGTCTTCGCGGCGGGGGCGCAGAAGCCCCGCCCCATCGACAGGCTGAAGTACCCCAAGCTGAACGAAATCAAGATGCCCGCGGTGGAGCGCCTCCAGCTTCCCAACGGGCTGAAGGTCATCCTCCTGGAGGACCACGAGCTACCCGTCGTCCAGATGCGCGCCCTGGTCCGCGGCGGCAAGGTGGCCGAGCCCGCGGGCAAGGCCGGCCTGTCGGACCTCTTCGGAGAAGCCCACCGCACGGGCGGCGTACAGAGCCTGAGCGGCGACCGGGTGGACGAGTTCCTGGAGCGCATCGGCGCCTCCATCGAGTCCAACGTCTCGGATGCGTACGGGTCCCTCTCGGCCAAGGCGCTCACGGAGAACCTCGACCAGGTCCTGCCGCTGTACGTGGAGTTCCTGGCCTCCCCCGCCTTCGCCGAGGACAAGGTGGACCTGGCCAAGACACACCTCTACAGCGTCATCGCGCGTCGGAACGACGAGGTGATGAACATCGCCCGGCGGGAGATCCTCAAGGTCATCTACGGCGCCGGCTCGCCCTACGCCCGGCAGGTCGAGTACGCCGACGTGGAGAACCTTGCCCGGGAGGACCTCCTCGCCTTCCATCAGAAGTTCTACCGGCCCGACAACGCCATCCTCGCCGTCTGGGGCGACTTCGACGCGGCGGCCATGAAGGAAAAGCTGGCCGCGGCCTTCGCCTCCTGGAAGGCCTCCGGCACCAGGCCCGAGATTCCCGAGCCCTTCATCTTCCCGCCCGAGCCCTCGGTGAACTACATCGAGAAGAAGGACATCGAGCAGACCTTCCTCTTCGCCGGCCTCCTGGGCCTCCGCCTGGACGACCCTGACTTCCCGGCGGTCAACATGCTCTCCGAGATCCTCGGCGGCAGCATGGCCTCTCGCCTCTTCACCCAGATCCGCACCCTCAAGGGCCTGGCTTACGGCGCCGGCGGCTTCATGGTGCCGGCCTACGACCACCCCGGGGCCTTCTACTTCTTCACATCCACCAAGCCCTCCACCACGGCCCAGGCCCTGGAGACCCTCCTCGACGAGTTGAAGAAGATCCGCGCGGAGCAGGTGACCGACGAGGAGCTGGACCGGGCCAAGAAAGGCTACCTCAACTCCTACGCCTTCGAGTTCGATTCCACCGACAAGATCGTGAACCGGCTCCTGACCTACGACTTCTACGGATACCCCTCCGATTTCAACACCCGCCTTCGCGACGCCATCGAGAAGGTGACGAAGGAAGACGTCCTTGCCGCCGCAAAGAAGCACCTGCGCGTCGAGGAGCTGGCGATCGTCGCCATCGGCATCCAGGAGAAGTTCGACCGGCCCCTCGCGGAGTTCGGACCGGTGAAGACCCTGGACATCACAATCCCCGATCCTCCAGCCAAGGAGACCCTCCCCGAGGCCACGCCCGAAGCCCTGTCCCGCGGACAGGCCCTGCTCCTCTCGGCCGCCCAGACCGCCGGCGAGAAGGCCCTGCGGGGACTCAAGGACGTGGCCACCGAGGGCACCGCCTCCATGAAGACCCCCATGGGCGACATGGAGTTCAAGGTGTCCACCGTCTTCGCTGTTTCCGGCAGGTCCCACAGCACCCTGCAGACCCCCATGGGAACGATGGAGCAAGTCTTCGACGGAGGGCGCGCCTGGATGAAGATGGGCGCCAACGTCCGCGACCTCCCGGGCTCCGCCGCGGAGGAAATGGCCAAGGGGATCTGGTTCGACTCGGGCGCCGTCCTCCTCTACCGCGCCGCCCTTGACGGGAAGGTCCAGGCTCAGGCCCTGGGCAAGGTCTCCTTCGAAGGACAGGACGCCGAAGAGGTCTACCTCCTGGCCCCCGTGGACAAGGTGAGACTCTACCTGTCTCCGGACGGCCGAACCCTCCTGGGGAGCCGCCGCCGCATCACCACGCAGGCGGGTCCCAAGGAGATGACCGAGGTTTACTCCGACTACCGCGACGCGGGCGGCCTCAAAGTGCCCTACTCGACGGTCCAGAAGGAGGGCGGCGAAGTGGCCGCCACCCAGAAGGTCGCCTCCGTGAAGCTCAACGCCGGCTTCGACCCCAGCCTCTTCGAGAAGCCCGCGGCGGCCGAATCCAAGTAGTCCCCGGCCGGCCGACCGGGCCGCGCCCAGAACAAGAAGCGCCCCGCCCCTCCGGCGGGGCGCTTCCTTTTCAGGGGGCTCCCTACTTCACCACGATCTCGGCGCGGGCCGAGTGCCCACGACCATCCCGGACCTCCACAAGGTGCCCCCCCCGGGTCAGGGGCCAATCCAGGCTCCCATCGGAGAAGGCGCGCCCCACCTCGTCGCCGTCCACGAGCCAGAGGACCGTTCGGGGAGGGCCCGCCGAGGCGGCGCGGAGGGGCAGGGTCTGAAAGCCCGGGCGGAGGGTGGGGTCGAGGAGGTAGACGGCGCCCGCGGGGGGGTTGAGAAGAACCAGGGGCGGGGAGGGGGGCCGGCGCGAATCCCCCGGAGGGGGCGGAGCGGGAAGGGCTGCGGAGCGCTCCTCGAGACGGCCCGCGCTCCGCGCCCAGGACCGGTACTCGGCGGGCCAGGCCACCGCCCCGTCCTTTCCGTGCCAGGAGCACGGGGCCGGCGCGGCCGACGGAGGCAGCCACTCCCTCTCCACGCGAGGGCACCGGGGCGAAGCCGCCAGCCCCGAAAGGGCGCAGACCTCGAAGGCGGCGAGCCCCTCGGGGCGGTCCGCGAGGGGAGGGTCCGCGGGTCCGGGCAGGCATCCCGTCGCCCTCTTCTGGGCGGCCAGAAGCACGTCGTGGAAGAGCGGTCCGGCCCCGGTCACACCGGAGGAGTTCACCAGGGGCGTCCGGTCGAAGTTGCCCACCCATACGCCCACCGTGACCGCTCGCGTGAATCCCACGCACCAGTTGTCCCGGTAGGCCTGGGAGGTGCCCGTCTTGACCGCCGCGGGAAACGGAAAATCCAGGCTCCCCCCCGACCCGAAGGCCCACGCCCTTGCCGAGGAATCGCTTAGGACGTCGGCGGCCCAGAAGGCCGCTCGGGGAGAGAGGATCCGGCGGGGCTCAGAGGAGAGCGGGGAGGTGGACGAGCCGTCGGCCCACCTCAACCGCCGCACGAGCCGCGGCGGAAGGTAGAGACCGCCCCGGGCCAGGACCGCGTAGGCGGCGGCCACCTCGTCGAGGCGGACCTCGGCGTCCCCGAGGGTGAGCCCAAAGCCGTAAAAGTCCGCGTTCCGGTCGAGGGTCGAGAGCCCTGCCGCCCGGAGGAGGCCCAGGAGGTCCGCCACGCCGACCTTGGAGAGCAGGTACACGGCGGGGACGTTCTCCGATCCGGCGAGGGCGACCCGGGCCCGCATGGGTCCCCGGAAGACGCCGTCATAGTTGCGAGGAGCGTAGAGGACGCCCTCCTCCGCCGTGGGGAAGTGAGAGGGCACGTCAGGCAGGACCGAAGCCGGCGTGAAGCCCTTCTCGAAGGCCAGGGCGTAGGTGAAGGGCTTGAGGGCCGATCCGGGCTGGCGCGGGGAGGCGGCGCCGTCGATGGCCCCGCCGTGGGCCCCGTCGAAGTAGTCGCCGGAGCCCTCGTAGGCCAGGACCTCCCCCGTCTCGTTGAGGAGAACCACTACGGCGGCGTTGTGGGCGCCGTGCGCCAGGCGGGCCTCCCGTCCCGCCGCCAGGATCCCCCGGACGTCGGCTTGCAGGTCGAGGTCCAAGGTCGTCTCCACTTGCGAGGCCCTGCGCCCGTCGAGGCCCCGAAGGACGCGATCCACGAAATGAGGAGCCACAAAGGGGCGGTCCGGACGGGCCACCTTCAGGCGCTCCTTCAGGGCCCGGCGGTGCTCCTCCTCATCCAGGAACCCCAGGGCCCGCATGCGGCCGAGCACCCACCGCTGACGTCCCAGGGCGGAGTCCGGGTTCCCGTACGGATCGAGGGCCGTGGGGCGCTGGGGCAGGCCCGCCAGAAAGGCGGCCTGCGCCGCGGTCAGGTCTTGAGGGGAGCAGCCGAAGTAGCCCCGGCTCGCCGCCGAGGCCCCCACGAACTGGTTTCCGTAGGGGGCCACATTGAGATAGAGGGCCAGGATCTCCCGCTTGGAGAGGCGGTGCTCCAGGCGCAGCGCGTAGACCATTTCCCTCAGCTTTCCGCCCACGGTGCGGGGCCGGCCCATGAGCCGCTTCACGGCCTGCTGGGTGAGGGTGGAGCCCCCTTCCTTGATCCTCCCCGCCCTCACGTCGTGCCAGAGGGCCCTGCCGAGAGCGAGGGGGTCGAGGCCCGGGTGGCGGAAGAAGCGCCCGTCCTCGGCGGCCAGGGTGGCTTCCACCAGGTTCGGGGGCAGGGCCTCGGGCTTCAGCCACGCGCTCCGGCCTTCCCGCTCCGACAGGCTCTCGTAGAGGGGAGCGCCGCGCCGGTCCACCACCCGGGTGGAGTGGTGGGCGGAGGGGTCCAGGAAACCCTCCGGCAGAGGACCGCAACGAAGCCACAGGGCGAGCGGGACCGACGCCAGGAGGACCGCCGCTCCGGCCCTCGCCCGCCGGGACCTCGCCAGGTGTCCGAACCTCTCCGCGGCGCCGCCCATGGCCTCAGTCTACATGGAAAACGGACAATGGCTTCTAGCCCGGTGAAACGAGTGCCCGTGCTGGATCGAGGAAGGCCGCTCGCAGCGCGGGGGCAAGACCCGAGAGAATCCCAAGCACAACGGAGAGGCCGAGGGAGAGCGCCGCCCCGCTCCAGGGCCATACGAGCGGCCACCCCGACACGAGGCACGCGGCGGCCGTCCCCGCGAAGCCCGCCAGTGCCCCGGCTACGCCGCCCGTTCCCGCCAGCGCCGCGGCCTCCGCGAGAAACTGAAGGGCGACGTCGCCGCGCGTGGCGCCGATGGCCCGCCTCAGGCCGATCTCGCCGGTTCGCTCGCGCACGGAGAGGAGCATGACCGCGGCGATTCCGGCGCACCCCGTAAGGAGAGACACCCCCGCCACCGCGGCCATGAGGGCCTGAAAGGCCGCCCCCATGTCGTGCTGGGCCTTCAGGAGAGCCGCGGGGTCCTGAATGGTGAAGTCGTTTGGACGGTTGGCGGGAAGACGGTGGGCACTGCGCAAGACGGCGATCATGCGGCCCATCGTCGCCTCTAGGTTGGAGCCGGGGCGCGCCTGAACCTGGATGCTGTCCAGGTACTCTCGCCCGAAGAGGCGGCCCATCGCCGTGGAGAGTGGGACGTATACCGTGGCCTGGCCTTGGTCTTCGAGGCCCGCGGAATCCCGGACGACGCCGATGACTTGAAAGAGAATGCCCTCGACGCGAACGCTCGTTCCTATGGCACTCCGCCCCAAGCGGAGGTCGGCGCAGGCCTGCCCATTCAGGACGGCGACCCGCGCTTGGGCGCGGTTTTCTTCCGCCGTGAAGGGGCGCCCCGCAACCAGCGCGAGCCGGGACATGGCGAAGTAGGAGGGCTCGGCGCCGCAAACCAGGGCCAGGGTCTTCTCCCGCCCGTGGACGGCAAGCCGCGAGTCTTGCGCCACGCCCGACGCCGCCGCGAGCTGGGGGACGCCGCCGAGCAGGCGCTGCACGTCGCCGGGCACGAGCGTGGTGAAGGAGGCCACCTGCATCTGCCGGTTCCCGATGGCCTGAAACTCCCCCGCCTGGACCATGAGGACGTTGGTTCCCAGCGACTCCATCCGCCGGTCGAGGTCCTTTCTCGCCGACTGCCCCGTCCCCAGCATCAGCGTCACCGCGCACACTCCGACGAAGACCGCCGAGCAGCTCAGGAGGGTCCTCCCCTTGTGCGCGAGCAGCACCCCCGCGGAAGAGGCAAGGAGGAGGCGGCGCTGCATTAGAGGTGGGCCTCCCTCACCTTAAGGCTTCCACGGGGTCGATGCGGGCGGCACGGCGGGCCGGCAGGGCTCCAGCAGCTAAGCCAATGAACAGGGTGGCTATGGCGCACGCGGCGAGAACCCATCCGTCCACCTGCATGTGCGTGTAGGGCGAGAACAGAGAACCGGCGCTGTAGTTATCGGGTGCCTCGTAGAATACCCGGTGTAGGACGGGGAGAGAGGCCGCCGTGAGTATCAGGCCTAAAGTGGAACCGCACGCAGTGACCAGCAGGCTCTCAACAAGAAAGTCCCGGGAAAGGTCGCCTTGTGTCGCCCCCAAGGCCCGCCGGACGCCGATTTCGGTCCGGCGGTGGTTGATCGAAAGCCACTGGACCTGCGCCAAAACGCCCGCCGCGAGGAGGAAGGCCAGACCCACGATGAGCGCTGCCACGGCTCGTACCCCGTGCATCTCCTCGTCGAAAGCCCGTTGCGCCTGCCCAGGCGTGGAGATCCAGAAGTCATCCTCGCGCGGCGGGACGATGCCATGGCGCTTGCGCAGAAGGTCCGCGGCCTGATTCGCCACCGCTTCCGTGTCGTTCCCCGGCTGGACATAGAAGAGAATCAGATTCAAGGCCGTGACGTTCAGCACGCGTTTCATGCACGTCGTCATCGGAATCAGGATGACGCTGTTCTTGTTCCTAGCTTCCACGGGTGCTGGGTATTCTTCGTCATAGACTCCAACCACCGTGAAGGGCCTATCTCCCACGCGAATCTCCTTCCCGATGGGCCGCTCTGAACCAAATAGGGCTTCCTTCGCCACGGGGTTCAGGACGCACACGCGCGCCATGCCTTCGAGGTCACCCGTCTCGACGAGCCGCCCGTCCAGAGCGAAGGGCCGCCAACTCCGCTCGGGTAGAACAATGGAAGGGTCGCTACCGAGGACGAAGGATTTGACGTGGCGCCCGTCACGCGAAAGGGTGCGGCTGGATCCAGAAGAGGGGAGGAAAAGAGCCACGCCGCCGAAGCGTTCCCGCAGGGCCTTCAAGTCCTCCAGGTCCAGGTGATGTTTCGATCCGTCCCCCGCGACAAACGGCGAAATGTCCGTGCCGATGGTGCACGTTCGGCGCCCCTGCAAATCCATGCGGAGTTTCATGAGCCGATAGGAACTGGACACAAAGCTGACGGTCAGTGCAAGGCTCGTCATGCAAAGGCCAACCACGAGAGCGAGGATGGCCGTTCTGCTTTTCGCTGAGGCCACGGTGCGCGCGGCGCGTCTCAATGCTATCCAGGTGTTAATTCCAGTCTCTCCTCACGCCACGCGCTGGTCTGAGGCGATGGTCCCATCGTGCAGCGTCACGACGCGCTTGGCACGGGCGGCCACGGCGGGGTCGTGGGTCACCAGGACGATCGTCCGGCCCTGCCCGTGCAGCGTGTCGAAGAGGTCCAGGATCTCGGCGCCGGCCTTCTGGTCGAGGTTTCCCGTGGGCTCGTCCGCCAGAATGAGGGCGGGCTCGTTGATGAGCGCGCGGGCGATGGCCACGCGCTGCTGCTGGCCGCCCGAGAGGGCGTAAGGCTTGTACTTCACGCGGTCTTCCAAGCCCACCTGACCGAGGAGCGCCTTGCCGCGCTCCTTGGCGTCTTTCGGATAGCGCGGAGAGTAGAGCAAGGGCAATAGAACGTTGTCCAGCGCGGAGATCCTCTGGAGCAAATGGAAGAGCTGGAAGACGAAGCCGATCTTCTGGTTGCGGATGCGGGAGAGGGCCCGGTCGCCCAGGTGCGTCACGTCCTCGCCGCCAAAGAGGTACTGGCCACTGGAGGCCGAGTCCAACAAGCCGAGCACGTTCATGAGCGTGCTCTTGCCCGTTCCGGAGGGGCCCATCAGGGCCACGTACTCCCCCTCCCCGATGGAGAGGTCGATTCCCCGGAGCACCGGAGTTTCGATGCCGCCCGTGAGGTAGGTCTTCTCAATCCCTTTCAGCTCGATCATGGCGCCTCCGTCACCCTTCATGCCGCTCCGCCCGAAGTCTGGGGCAGGAGCACCTCCTCGCCTTCGTCCAGGCCCTCTTTCACGGGGATTTCCCCGCCGCTCTGGGAGCCGCAGACGATCGTTCGCTTCTCGCTCTTGCCGTCCTTCACCACCGTGACGTAGGCGCTGCCTTGCGCGTCGTACTGAACCGCCCCGGCGGGGATCACCAGCGCTTCGCGCCGCTCGCCCGTTTCGATGGAGAGCGTCGCCGTCATGTCCGGCCGCAGGAGCGCCTTGGGTCCTTTGTTAATGGAGAGCAGGACGACGTAGTTCACGACGTTGTTGCGCACCAGGGCCTGGGGCACGACGGCCTGGACTGCGCCCTCGAAGCTCTCTGCCGGCGCCGCATCCACCGTAAAGGTGGCCCTCTGGCCGGGCTTGATGCGCCCGATGTCCACCTCGTCCACGTAGGCGTCCACCTGGAGACGGCTCAGGTCCACGATGGTCACGAAGGTGGGCACGGCAAAACTCGCGGCAACCGTCTCCCCCTCCTGAGTCGAAATGGCCGTGACCGTCCCCGAGATCGGCGCCGCCACGGTGGCGTAACCCTGAACGATGCGCGCCGAATCCAAGCGGCTCTCGGCGCTCTCCAGGGCGGCTTCGTCCACGGCGACCGTCTTTCGCGCAATCTCCAGGTCCTCGGCGGAGACGATGCCGTCCTTCGCCAGGCGCTCGCGGCGCGCGAGGACGGCCCGGTCGAGAGCGAGCCTGGCCTGTCCCTCCCTTACGGCGGCCTGGGCATCCCGCACGGCCGCGTCCAGGTCCGCGTGCTCCAGCTCCGCCAGAACCTGCCCTGCCCGCACGGTGTCGCCTACCCTCACGTAGAGCCTCTTGAGAAGCCCTGACACGCGCGGCCCGACCTTCACGTCGGCGCCCACCTGCGGGCGAATGGTTCCCGTCGCCGCCACGGTGCTTTGGAGGGTCCGCCGCTCCACGCGAACCGTCGTGCCCGCTACCTGTGCCTGGGGTTTCTTGCAGGCTACAGCCGAACCGAGAAGAAGCGCCGCTCCAGCCGCAAGCGCCGCCGCGCCGCACACTCCTGCGGGGATCGGAGCACGCCCCCCCTTGCCCGCCGTAGTTGGCTTCCTCATCCCCACTCCCGTCCCTTTTGCGCCCATCCCCCCTCCGGCAGCCCAAGGAAAGAAAGACGAACGGCGGCGCGCATCGTCTATCCCCAACGGCTGGTCTGCCCTGATGGATTATGACGCCTCTGGACCCCCAAAGCCAGACGGGCGTACGCTCCCCCCCGCTTCAGAAGCTCGTCATGCGTCCCCTGCTCCGCGATCCGCCCCTCGTTAAGAACCACGATCACGTCCGCGTCTTGCACCGTGCTCAGCCTGTGCGCGATGACGATCCGCGTGCACCCGAGCCGGGAAAGGTTCGCATGGACGGCGGCCTCCGTGGGCGCGTCCAGCTCGCTCGTGGCTTCATCCAGCAGGAGGATCTTCGGCTCGCGGGCGAGCGCGCGCGCCAGGCAGAGCCGTTGGCGCTGGCCCCCGCTGATATTGTTCGCCATTTCCGAGAGCAGGGTGTCGTAGCCCATGGGCATGGCTTCGATGTCCTTCGCGATGCAGGCGAGCCGGGCGGCCCGTTGAACCTTCTCTAGGGACATCCCGGGGAGGCCCAGGGCGATGTTCCCGCGAACGGTATCGTTGAAGAGAAAGGCGTTTTGAACGACGACGCCGGTCTGGCGGCGCAAGGATGGAAGATCCATCTCGGAAAGGGAGCGCCCGTCCCACAAGACCTCTCCCGCGGTGCAGGGGTAGAGGCCCAGGAGGAGCTTGGCCAACGTGCTCTTGCCCGACCCCGATTTCCCCACGATGGCGACGAGGGCGCCCGGTTCGATCGCCAGACTCACGTCCCGAAGGACCCACGGGGCTTGGGAACCGTACCGGAAGGAGGCGCCGCGGACTTCGATGCGCCCCGCGAGAGCCGACGGGGCCGGAAGGCCCTGGGGCTCGGGCGTCTCCTCGATCACCTCCTCCAGCCGGGCGAGGTGGGTGCCCATCACCTGGAAGCTCTGCATGCCGGCCACCAGCGAATTCAGGGGGGCGAGGAAGGCCCCCGCGAGGGCCGCGAAGCCCAGCATGGCGCCAAGGGTCAGCCCGCCACTAAGGACGAGGGCGCTTCCGCAAAGAAGAAGCAGGAGAGGGCTCGCCACACTCAGGGCGGTCCCTACGCTCCCAAGAAGGGCGCCGCGCTTCTGGCGGCGGAAGGAGGCCCAGAGCTGCCGGCCGAAGAGGGCGCGCCACGTCTGGAAGACCTGCTCCTCCGCGCCCGAAGCCTTGAGGGTCTCCACCCCCCTCAGCACCTCCACGAGGTAGCTCTGGCTTCGGCTCTGCGCCTCGATATCGAGGCGCACAGGGCCCTGCATGGCCTTCGCGGTCACGAGGGCCCAGCCGGCCTGAAGCGCCGCGAGGAGGGAGACGAGCAGGGCGAGGGGCCCGCTCGCGGCCACCATCACGCAAAGGTAAAGAACGACGAGCAGCCCGTCCGTCGCGAGGGACAAGAGCTGCTGCGAGAGGATCTCCCGCACCACGGAGTTGCTGGAGAGGCGCATCATCAAGTCGCCGGCCGAACGCACCTGGAAGAAGGAGAAGGGAAGGGAGAGCAGGTGCTCGAAGAAGCCGGTCATCGTGCGCTCGTCCACCCTCACCTGGAGGCGGGCGAGGAGGAGGCTCCGGCTGATGGTGACGAACCCGTAGGCGGCGAGGTACAAGCCCATCCCCAGAACCGCGAAGCGAAAGCCCGGCAGGGAGCGGCCGGGGACGACCCTGTCCACGACGAACGCCGTGAGAAGAGGCAGCGCCAGCCCCAAGCCTTGGACCGCCAGCGAGAGGGAAGCCACGAAGGCCAGGGCGCCCTTGGATTCCAGCAGAAACCGGAGGGGCCGGGCCCAGGGCCTCGCCTTCCGCCCCTGGGCCGCGAGGGGCTCGGCGGGTTCGAAGACGAGGGCGACGCCCGTGAACGAGCCGTTCAGCTCCTCCAGGGTGACCTTCGCCCTCGTGCCGGCGGGGTCGCAGATGACCGCCCCCTTTCGGGTGACCTTGGCCAGGACCACGAAGTGGTTGAAGTCCCAGTGGAGGATCGCCGGAAGGGGCAGCTCCTTCAGGGAGGAGAGTTCCGCCCTCACCCCGGCCCCCCTCAGCCCGAAGGCGCGCGCGGCCTTGAGAATCTGCTGGGCGTGGACCCCGTCCCTCACGATGCCCATCGCCTCGCGGATCTCCTTGAGGGGCACGTCGCGCCCGAAGGCCCGAAGCGCCATGGCCAGACAGGCGGCCCCGCAATCGGTGGAGGTGGTCTGCGCGATGAGGGGGACGCGGCGCCTGCGCCTGCGTCCCAAAGAAAGCGCGGGAGCCGGAAGCGAAGCGCCGCCCAGCCTCTTCTCCAGCGCCTCGGCGCGAAAGAGCGGCGGACGGGGCTTGGAAGCGCGCTGCTTCTTCATTGCGCCGCCCCGACCGCCGCGGCGGGCCTTCGCTCCCAGCGCCGGCGCGCGAGCCCGCTTTCGTGGGCTTGGGCCAGAAAGGCGTAGAGAACGGCCTCGTGGGCGCGCGCCTCGGCCCGGATGAGGCGGTTGACGTGCATGTGGAGGAGGCTGGCCGCCAGGTCCGGGAGCGGCGTTGTGAGCCGTCCCTGCTTCGCCTTCTTAAGAAGGGTTGCGAGTACGGGCCGCATCTTGCGCGCCCGCTCCTCCAAGGCGGCGAGGCCGCGGGCCACCTGGGGCGCCCCGGACTCACGAGTCTCCAGGAGCCTCTCCACCTCTGCCCGCTCCCTTCGGTAGCGGTCGCCGAGGGCCTTCTTCAGCGCGGGAGACCCGCCGAACTCCTGGAAGTAGCCCTCCTTGAGACGCGAGAGAAGCGCAAGCGTCTCCTGATCCTCCAGCCCAAGGTCGCGAAGGAGCATCTGTGCACCGTACAGAGCCAGCTTCCAGCGCGCCTGCGCCCCCTCGTCGCCGGTGAGGTCCGAGAGAAGATCCACGACGGCCTCGCTGTCCGCTTGAAAGAGCGGCTCGCACAGGAGAACGCCCTCCGGGCCGCCGTAGCGCTCCACCTCCCGCTCATAGGTCGCCAGCTCCAGGCGGTGGAGGAGCCCTTCGGCCAGCGCCTTCTCCGCGTGTCTTTTCAGCGCCGGCAGGACCTCCAGAAGCAGGCGCTGGGGCGCTCCGTGAAACCGCACCCGAAGGTGGAAGTCGGGATCGTTGTACCGGATGAAAAACCAACCGCCGGCGGCCTTGGACGCAAGCGCCCGCCGCACGAGGGGAGCCACAAGGCCCATCAGAAGCCGGTCCGCGTTCGCCGGGCCGCAGTAGAGCTTGGCATAGAGCCACTCCGATCCGGGAGGGAAGGCCCTCTGGACGCTCTTCGCCGTGGAGGCGGACGGCGCCGCGCGCACCGCCGCCGGCCGGGGCGCGGCCGCGGCTTCGGCCGCCGCTTCCGTCCCAACGAAGGGGACCACCAGCTCGTGGACGAACCTCCCCTCGGGACCTTCCACGCACAGCTCCTCGGGCCCCGGGTACATTTCAACCAAGACAGCCTCTGGACGATTCTTGACATAGTCGGCGAAGGTGTCCACGGCCAAAGGGAGATCGAGGTCCATGAGCAGTTCGTTGTCCCCCTCCGCCAGGTAGAAGAGGCGCGGCACGCCGCGGGCGGCTGCCCAGGCGCGAATGCGCTCCACGCGCGCTTCGCCTTCCCCCTGGCAGAGGTGGGTGATGGTCTCGCGCGAAAGCCGCCAGCGCGCCCTCGCGAAAACGACGCGGCCCCAGCGGACGCGCGGCAGGAACGAAAAGCGCTCCAGGGGCCCCCAGGTCCACGCCAGGCCCGCGGCCACGCCTTGGTGCTGGAGCAGGCAGAGAAACCGGTAGGCTTTGAGATTGCTAGGCGCGCGATAGTTGTGGGCCGTGGTCAATCGGGGGAGGATCTCCCTGCCCAGCCGCCTGGAACGAAGGACCACCCGGCCGCCCCGGACCGACACAAGCAGATCCTGCAAGGGGATCTGTCGCTCCCGTGGGAACCCCGAATGGCCCAGAAAGGGAATTTCGTAGGCCCTCAGCGGCGGCCGGAAGATCACGTTACCGATCCGCCCCTCGGGAAGATGGACGATCTCCGCGAAGAGGGCCTCAGGCTTCAGCGCCTCTTCGGCCCGCAAGTGCGCTCTCACCTTTCGCGTGAGTTCTTCGTCCATCGGGCAAAAGCGGCCGAGCAGATTCCCCCCCGAAGGCCCCGAGGCGCCGTGTAGCCACACCCGGAAGTTGCCCCGGTTCACCTCGTCGCAGGAGGGCGAGGCGAGGGTCGCCATCACGGAGAAGGCATCGGGCAAGGGCGGCGCGCCGGGCAGGGAGAGCTTCTCCAAGTCCTTGTCGCTCAGCTCGATCTCCTGAAGCCCGCTCCTCGCGGCCTCCTCCGCCAGCGGCCAGAGGTGGGCCTCGCGCGCAGTCCAATCGAACTGGACGGGTTGCGGGCGGCCGGCCAGCGGGACGCCCGCCAGCAGAGGCGAAGCGGTGGCGCCCGGGCCGCCCGCGCGCTCGAAGCCCACCCCCCACTCTTCGTCCAGCGCCTGGAGGAGCGGGACCTCCCGCCCGCCGTAGCGCTCCTCAAAGGCCCGCGCGAAGCCCTCCAGGGGGTCCTCCCGCCGGAGCCCCGCCATGGCGTGCAGGGCCTCCACCCCTTTGAGGATCTCCCGGATGACGCGCTCGCCCAGCGTGGCCGTCACCGCGGGCTTCCTCATGTCCACTTGAAAGAGACGGTTCATCTCGAATGGGGTGGACAGCCCTTGCTTCATCCCCTCCGCGATGGCCTCGTAGCGCGCGGGATCACGGCCCACGCCTTCACGGTCGAGCCGCTCCAGCGCCTCCACGGCCTCCTAGAGCGCCCGCCCGTAGGGCGCCGTGGCTTCATGGGCCATGAGTTCCTCAGCGAGCCTCTGGGCCGCCTCTTCCCCCGTCACGAGCGGCTCGCATTCCGGCACAAGCACCTGGCTCTCAATGAGCTGCGCCACGTAGGCTTCGGCTTCGCTGGGGCTCACACCGGGGAAGGCCTCCAGCAGGCTCCCCGCGAGCGCCTCGCCCGTGACGCCCTCCCGCGCCGCCTCCAGGACGTGCCGAAGGTACGGCGTCTTCTCCAGGCGCACTTGGTGGGTGCTTCGCCGCTTTCCGTCGAAGCGGCTCTCGGCGTAGAGGTAGCCCTCGCTCGTCTCCCAGAGGCTCGAGTTTGCCCGAAACGCGAGCGCACGCCGAGCTTCGGGAAGTTTCAAAAGGGCTTGAACCACCCCGTGCAGGTATTCGAAGTCCAGCCGCGTCGTGCGTTGGTAGCCGTCCCGCCCCGCGAGCTCCAGGCAGGTTTCCTTACCCACTTCACCCAGGGTTACCCCCGCAAAGAGCCCGAAGGGCGTCGCCCGGTACGTCCTGCGCGAAAGGTACCGGTACCGCGTCCGCGCAGAACGGCCCTCCTTGCCCCGGGCACCTTCTTTTCCCTCCTCCCGGCCTGAGCTCTGGAGCTGAGAAAACTCCGGCGACGCCAGCCAAAGCGCTTCGCGGATGAACGGGTTGGGCGAGGAATCACTTGGCGAGGTAAGCCCCGCTCCTGGCTCGCCAGGGACGGACAGGGAAGGTGTCCGCAGGACGAAGAAACCGGCTTCGTACGAGGATGCGCTCATGAAAAGCTTTGCTTCTCCGGCGCAGGCGGAAGGTCCAGAAGCATGCACCGGTCCCACAGCGGCTCCTGGTCGCTCACTGCGGCCAGCAGCGCCAGCCCGACCCCCGCTGCGCCGTTGAGAAGGCCAGGGTTGTGGCGCCAAATGGGTTTTCCGTTGGGCCCTGGCATTTCGTACGTCCAGCCACCAATGCCCGCGCCGGGCTTCCTGGAAGCCAATAGCGCATTAAACCATCGCCGCGAAGCCTCTTTCAGCCGCTCATCCCCCGTGGCTTGGGAGGCCCGGTTGAAGATGTGCGCCACGCTCGTGAGACCGTGGCAGAGGCTTACGCCCACCGTCCCCGCGTCCTCGATTGGCCTTTCCGCGGCCTTTACGAACACATTCAACGCGATGTCTCTCCACTCGGGAACGGCCAAGTTGACCCCCGCTGTCCAAAGGCACACGGCAATGGGCAGGTCCCCGTAGCACCAGCGGAGGCGCGATTCATGGGGCTCGACATTCGTACCCACCTCTTCGGGAAACGATGAGATGAATTCAGAAGGGAGCCGTTGCCCCAGGAGCCACATGACCGAGCCTTCGATGAGCCTGCGCACGCGCTGCCTTTCGACCCCGGCTTTGTAAAGGATGGCAAGAAAGGAGATCACAGCGGGTACGCCATGTGCCATGCCCAGGTTGTAACGGGGAGTGGGATAGTTGCTCGGAGAATCTTCAGAAACGACCTCCGGGGCCAAGGGCCAAGAAACCAGGCTACCCGTTCTTGCGGCCATGGACTCAAGCCGCATCAGAATTAGCCGCAACGCCCTTGCTGATAGGGCTGAATTTCGTCTAGCGAGGAAGTAAACTCCAAGCCCACAGATGCCATAGCACAGTTCAAAGCCCATCTTTTGACCGCTTTTTTCCAGCCACGAGAGCGACAAGGCCTCTGCTTCTTCCCATCCCATTCCTTCACAGCTCTGAATGTTTCCCGAAGTCATACTTGGCAGCGTGGCAAGCGCATAAAGAATGCCGGGAACGCCTTCGTACAATGTATTCCCCAATGGGGCGTTCCTTGCGCCCTCCAGCGCACTGTCAAGATGGGCGACTGCCCGCCTTAGCCAGGGTTCTTCCCCTTGGAAGCGGCACAGCTCCCCGAAAAGCAGCGCCAATCCGGCGCGGCCATGGGCAAGGGAGACAGCAACAATCTCCCGCTGTCCTTCAGGCAGTTCCTGTATGGGAAACCAATTGACTTTAGGCTCGGCCAGCTCAACGCAGAGGCTTTCAATCGCCTCGATTGCCCTTTGCCGGTCTTCCCCTTCAAGCAGGACTTGCCGCAGCATCGTCATTGCTTCAATAACTCGGGCAGGGGCATCTTGAGAGCCTTGCAAACCGGGAGCAGAGCCATGCAGGTTCCCAAGGAGGCCCATGTTGCGAAGGTTATGAATACATCCTGAAATGAGGTGCTAATAAAGAGCTTCCAGTCTATTGCGTAATCCGTGTTATGGCCGGCGAAGCGGGTCCTGATAACCCACGTAGCCGCCCAGCTCATGAGGATGCCCAGCGTGACACTGAGGGCAAGCAAGGTCCAAGCCCCAGCGATATGGCCCCTGATCACCTGCGTGCGGCTAGCCCCAAGGGCCCGCTGGATACCCATTTCCAGCCTCCGCTGCTGCGCCAGGAGAGTAAAAAGATACCAGGCCACAGAGACAGCCAGCAGGGCGGATACCATGGCAGCAACCCCGCTCGCGAGACGGAAGGAACGACTGGCCTTTAAAAAGCCCTTTCGGACATCCTCCGACGAATAAACGAGGAAATCGTTGGGTTCGCCTGGTTTTAGCCCGCGGGTCTTGCGCAGAACCACCACCGCTTCGCCTGCCAACGCATCAACGTCTTGATCTTGATCCTTTAGGCAGTGGGCGCCAATTCCATCCAACCTATCCGTTTTGAGGAAGCGTGTGCGAAGAACGGAATAGGGAATATCACACCTGTCCAAAATGGCAATTGAAAGGAAGTGCCTCCTCTGTTGTAGGC
>CAZPSH010000010.1:26369-107078 GCA_964589625.1 uncultured Thermoanaerobaculia bacterium | reverse complement strand
GGGTGCGGGGCCGGGGCTGGACCTGACGGTGACGGAGCTCCAACTGTTCCTGGAAGGCGCCACGGTGGTGGGGAGGATGGCGCTCAGCCCGGCGCCTTTCCTGCTGACAAAAGATCACCGCCGGTACGGTTGAAAGGTACCTTCCAACACGCCTAATAGCCTTGACATACATTGCTAATCGTGCTATCATGTCTTCATGGTTGATCTCCGCTCCGAACACGACATCGAGACCGTCCGCCAGGTGGCCCTCCTCCTCGACAGGGAGAACGGACGGCTCGCGGAGCAGAACAGAAAGTTTCGTCTGGAGATTGCCAGGCTCCAGGGCCGCGACCCTTCGTCCCTCCAGCTTGAGCTGGACCTCGCGAAGGAACTGCTTGCCCTGCGGGAGCGGGCCCTCTTCGGCCGGTCCTCCGAGAAGCGCCCGGCCCCGGAGGGCGAGGCGGATGCCGCCGTGCTAGACCCTCCCAAGCCCAAGACGGGCCATGGCCCCAAGCTCCAGCCGCTGCTTCCCGTGGTTGAAGAGGTCCACGATCTGCCCGGGGACGAGCGCGCCTGCCCCGTCTGCGGCGGGACGCTCAGGCCCCTCGGGGACGAGGCCGAGGCGTCGGAGGAGATCACCGTCGTGGAGCGGCGTTTTGTCAAGGTGACGCACCGCCGCCTCAAGTACCGCTGCACCTGCAACGCCTGCGTGGTGACCGCCCCGGGGCCGCCCAAGCTCATCCCCGGCGGGCGCTACTCGGTGGAGTTCGCCGTGGAGGTGGCCGCGAGCAAGTACCTGGACCACCTGCCCCTCGAACGGCAGGCGAGGATCATGGCCCGCGAAGGCCTCGATACCACCTCCCAAGCCCTCTGGGACCAGACCGAAGCCCTCGCCCGGCACCTCCTGCCCACCTACAACGCCATCCGGACGAGCGTGCTGAGCGAATCCCTCGTGCTCGCCGACGAGACCACCTGGCCCTACCTCGGCAAGCGCTCGGAGGAGAGGCCCGGCAAGTTCTGGACATGGTGCGCGGCTACCGGGCGCGCCGTCTTCTACACGATCCTTCCGTCCCGCTCGGCCCAAGCGGCGAAGACGGTGCTTAACGACTACACGGGCATCGTCATGGCCGACGGCTACAGCGCCTACGAAAGCCTGGCCAAGGGAGACGGGGCCTTCGCCCTCGTCCACTGCTGGGCCCACGTGAGGCGGAAGTTCGCCGAGGCGGAGGCCTTCTTCCCCGAAGAGAGCGGGAAGATGCTGGATCTCATCGGTCAGCTCTACGCCGTGGACCGGGAGGTGCCCCGGGCCGGGCCCGAAACGGGAGGCGAAGCACGGCGGGAAGCGGAAGTGCTGCGCCTGAAGCTCAGGCAAGAACGCGCCAAGCCGGTGGTCCGGGAGATCCAGGCCCTCCTCATGGAACTCAAGGGGAGCGTCCTGCCCCAATCGTCTCTCGGCAAGGCCGTGGCCTACACCCTGCACCTGTGGACCGGACTGACAGCCTTTCTGGAGAACGGCGCCATTCCCCTGGACAACAACGGCGCCGAGCGCGCCCTGCGCGGTGTGGTCGTGGGCCGCAAGAACCACTACGGCAGCAAGAGCCTGCGCGGCACCCAGGTGGCCGGCCTCTTCTACACCCTCCTCGAAAGCGCTAAGCTCCGCGGGGTGGAGCCCAAGGTCTACCTGCGCCAGGCCGCCCTCAACGCCATCCGCACCCCCGGCGCCGTCACCCTGCCCGAATCGCATCAAGACTGACCCGCTCAAAACCTTGATCCTCCTTACCCGTCGTCCCGGACGGCAGCGTCCCTGCCCCCTGGCAACGCCCCAGCCCCCGGGCTGGCCATCTCCACCCGCCCCAGGCTATCCCCGAACCGCCCCACCCCGCCAGACGGGGTACGGCGAGGATTTACGGTGAATTGCCCGGTTCATCCCCAGTGGCCCGACTTGCACGGGCATTCCCCGTATCACTTGGAATCCCCTGGAACGCCGGTGAAATACGAGCCCCCGTAAGGGAAGGGCCGCCGGGCCGCCCGCGTTATACTCGGCCAAAGGGAGGCTCCGTGGACGAGGAGGTGGTGGAGACGCTGAAGGACCTGGCTTCGGGGCGCCTCCAGCGCACCCGCCACGACCTGCGCCTGGGGGGCCGAGACCTCTCGGCGACCTTCGAGGAGGTCCTGCGGGAGGAGGGGTTCGTACCGCTTCGGGTCCGGGACCTCCGTCTCGCCCCGGGGTTTCGTCACCCGGCGTGGGTCCTCCGGGACGGGGAAGCGCACTTCGGCCACGTCTTTCTGGAGAAGTTCGAGGAGGAATCGCGCCGGCCCCTCTTCGGCTCCGTGGTGAGGGACTGGAGGGGCGACTGGGCCGTGATGCTCACGCGGAGCAGCCGGGAGACGGTCTGGGTCCGGACTTCGGAAGCCCAGCCCTTCGACGAGGACCGGCCTTCGGGGGGGGTGTAGGGGATGGTGACCAGAAAGCCGAGCGGCGGAAGTGCAGAAAGAGAAAAGGGAAAGGTCGGCAAGGCGGGGCCGGCTGGGGCGCGGGCCCGCCCCGGAGGTTCGTCGTCCCGGGCGGGAGTCTCTCGGTGGCCTCGACCCGAACGGCCCATGACGACGCGGGCCATTTCGGCCTTCCTCCGGACCGTGGAGTCCTGGAAGGAAGGGCGGGCGGAGCCCGTCGTGGGCCGCATCCGGGAGACCCGGCCCGATCCCTTCGCCATCCTCGTCGGCACCCTCCTCTCTTTGCGAACGAGGGACGCCACGACGGAAAAGGCCTTCGAGCGCCTGTGGGCGATGGCTTCCACTCCCGAGGCCCTCTCGGACCTTTCGATCGGCAAGGTGGAGGGGGCCATCCGCCCCGTGGGCTTTTACCGGACGAAGGCGCGCACGCTCCGTGCGGTGGCCCGGGTGCTGATCGAACGGCACGGCGGCCGGGTGCCCGACGAGCTGGACGCGCTTCTCGCCCTTCCGGGCGTGGGCAGGAAGACAGCCAACCTCGTCCTCACGGAGGGCTTCGGCAAGAGCGGCATCTGCGTGGACACCCACGTCCACCGCATCCTCAATTGGTGGGGCTTCGTCCACACCCGCCATCCCGACGAAACCGAGCAGGTGCTGAGAAAGACTCTTCCGCGCCGGTGGTGGATCCCCGTCAACGGGCTCCTCGTCTCCTTCGGCCAGGAGGTCTGCCGCCCCGTGGGTCCCCGATGCGGCGAGTGCCCGCTCGTGAAGCGGTGCCCCTATCCCGGAAAGGAAGCCCGCCTCACCAGAACCACCGCCAGGTGACGAGGGATTCG
This sequence comes from uncultured Thermoanaerobaculia bacterium, assembly GCA_964589625.1. GTDB lineage: Bacteria > Acidobacteriota > UBA4820 > UBA4820 > DSQY01 > JBFLVU01. The sequence goes on along the minus strand of CAZPSH010000010.1, from coordinate 103,812 downwards.
GCGGACTCCCGGTCCACGGCTTTGGAGAAGAAGAAGCCCTGGGCGTACTCCACCTTGAGGGCCTTGATCTTGGCGAGTTGCTCGCGGGTCTCCACCCCCTCGGCGATGACCTCCTTGCCGAGGTTGTGGGCCATGGTGACGACGGTGCGCACGATCTCGAGGCTCTCGGGGTCCGTGTCCATCTTGGAGATGAAGGACTTGTCGATCTTCACGGTGTCGATGGGATAGCGCCGCAGGTAGCTCATGGACGAGTACCCCGTTCCGAAGTCGTCCACGCAGAGCTTGACGTTCTGGGCCTTCATCTGGGACATCATTTCCCGGGCGTACTCGGCGTGCTCCATGATGACGCTCTCGGTGAGCTCCAGCTTCACGGTGGCCCCCTCGATCCCGTACTCCCGGAGGGTGAGGTCGAGCTGGGTGGTGAGTTCGGGCCTCAGAAACTGGATGCCCGAGAGGTTCACGCTCATCAGGAGGGGCGGAGTCCGGGGGTGGCTGCTCTGCCAGGACCGTAGCTGCTTGATGGCCTCCTTGAGAACGAAGAGGCCGATGGGGATGATGAGGCCCGTCTCCTCGGCGAGGCCGATGAACTCGGCGGGCCAGACGAGCCCCCGCCGGGGGTGCTGCCAGCGGACGAGGGCCTCGAAGCCCGCGGTCCGGCCCGTCTTCAAGGAGACGATGGGCTGGTAGTAGACGTGGAATTGGCCGTTCTCCACGGCTCGCCTGAGGTCCGTCTCCATCTGAAAGAGGGCCACGGCGCTCTGGTGCATGGTGGGGTCGAAGAGCACCGAGCGGGACTTGCCCTGGGCCTTGGCGCGGTTCAGGGCCGTGTCGGCGTCCCTCAGCAGTTCCTCGGCGTTCTCGTAGGCGGGCGTTCCGAGGGCGACGCCGATGCTGGCGGCCGTGAAAACCTCCTGTCCCTCCAGCGTGAAGGGCTCGAGAAGGGCCTTGTGGAGGCGCTCAGCGAAGAGCAGGGCGTCGCGGCCCTCGCGGACGTCCTCGATGAGGAGCGCGAACTCATCCCCCCCCAGCCGGCTCACGGTGTCCGCGGGCCGCAGGCACCCCTTCAGCCGCTGGGCGATCCCTTGCAGGACCCGGTCTCCGGCCTGGTGGCCGAGGCTGTCGTTCACGACCTTGAAACGGTCCAAGTCCATGAGAAGGAGGGCGAAACGGGCCTCCTCGGACCGCCGCGACCGGGCCAGGGACTGGCCCGCTCGGTCCGTGAAGAGGGCCCGGTTGGGAAGCCCCGTGAGGGCGTCGTGGAAGGCGTCGTGGAGGATCTGCTCCTCCGCGCGGCGGGCGTCGGTCACGTCTCTCGCCACGAGGGCGAAGGCCGCGCCGGACGACCCCGGGGGTCTCAGCCGCGTAAGGGAGAGGACGAGGTGGACGGTCTCGCCGTCGGGCTTGGTGTGCGCGGATTTGCCGGAGAACTCCTCCCCCTCGGCGAGGAGCCCGCGGACCAGGTGGAGCACCTCCTCGGGGGGGGCCGAATCGGCGAGGCGCGCCAAGTTCGCCTTCTCGAGTTCCCTGGGGGGAAGGCCCAGACAGCGGGCCGCCGCGGTGTTGGCGTGGAGGACGGTGCCGGCCTCGTCCAGCAGCAAAAGGCTCTCGTCCAGGAGATCCGCGGCGCGAAGAAGGTCCTCGCACAGGTCTTCCGCGCCGGCATGTTCGCGGGCGGCCTGCCGGGGCTCCTTGTGGCCCTTCTTGGAGGACACTTCCCCGCACCTCCTTTCCCTCTGTTTCCTCTTCCGCGTCCGTTGGACACAGGATAGGGGGAGGGGGTCCGGGCGTCAAGGGAGGACCGGCGTTTGTTACGGGCCTTCCTCCGTGCTCCCGGTCCTTGCCCACCGGGCGGGTCCCCACGTGCGGGCCACCCGGGCGAACCGGACGGAGAGGGACTCGCGCCATCCGTCGAAGATTTGGTAGAAGAGCGGGACCACCAAGAGGGTGAGGAAGGTGCCCGCCGTGAGGCCTCCGACGAAGGTCAGGCCCATGGGGGAGTAAGGGATCCCGACGAAGGCCGCCTTCCCGAAGGCCATGGGGAGGAGGCCGAGAATGGTCGTGAGGGCCGTCATGAGGATGGGCCGGAAGCGTTGCCGCGCGGCCTCGAGGAGGGCCTCCTCGCGGTCCGAGCCTTCCTTGCGCAGCTGGTTCACCCGATCCACGAGGACGATGGCGTTGTTGACCACCACGCCGGCCAGCAGGATGGTGCCGATGACGGCCATGATGTTGAGCTCCGAGCCCATGGCGTAGAGGAGCCACCAGGAACCGGCGAAGGCCAGGGGAATCGAGGTGATGACCACAAAGGGGAGCATGAAGGATTCGAAGAGGACCCCCATGAGGAGGAAGACGAAGCAGATCGAAAGGGCGAGCCCCGCCGCGAAGTCCTGGCCGGCGTTGCCCCCCCGGCCCAATAAGTTGGAGGTGGAAACGGTCATTCCCGGGGGGAGCTGCATGGATCTCACCACCCCCATGACGCGCTTTTCCAGTTCCTTCTTGTCCTTGAGGGTCGTGCTGATCTTGAGGCCCAGCGCCGTCCTCCCGTTGAACCGGCTGATCTCCTGAAGCGCTCTCCGGACCTGGAAGGTCGCGACGGAGGCGAGGGGGACGGTCCCGCCCCCGCGCGTGGGGATGGCCAGGTCCCGGATCTGGTCCAGGTTCTCGCGATCGGACTTCTGCACCTGGATGCGCACCTCTACGTCCTTCCCCTCGTAGCGGTACTTGGGGAGGGGATACCCGCGCACGGCGTACGCCACGAGGCTCGAGAGGACCTCCGGAGAGACGTCGTACTGCTGGAGCGCCTCCCGGTCGAGCTGGAGGCGCACCTCGTCGTTTCCTTCCTCCAGGTCCGTGTCCACGGCCACGACGTCCGGGATGAGCTTCAGGCGGCGGACCACCTCGGGGGAGGTGTCCAAAAGCTGTCCCGTATCGTCCGCCAGGAGGTAGATCCGCATATCCGCCTCTCCGGAGGAGAGGCTCTGGGACCAGTTGGTGAATTGGGTGACGCCCGGCTGGGTGGGCAGTTCCTTCACGAGGTGCTCGGCCACCCAGGGAACCTCGAGGTCGCTCTCGCTCATGTCCTTGAGGAGGACGCGGACGTTGCCCCGGGTCTTGCTCGCCCAGATTCGGTAATGCTTGATGTCGTACTTGTCCCTCAGGCTCTCGACTTTCGCTTCCACCTTCCGCATGAAGGCGTCCGAATCCTCCAGGGTGAACGCGCCGGGGAAGTTGAACCCCACCCAGATGTTTCGGCCGCTCCCGTTGTCCTCCTCCGTCATGTGCACCCTCTGAAAGGGCACCGCCACCGTGAGAGCCACGATGAGGGCCAGGAGGGTCAGGGCGGCGGACCGGTGGTGGAGGGTCAAGGCGAGGAGGTTGACGTAGCGGCGGTTGGCCCAACCCAGGGTCCGCTCGTACACCCGGTCGCACGCCTTGAGGAACGCCCCCGGCTCCCGGGCGTCCTTGAGAACGATGGAGGCCCAGAGGGGAATGAAGAGCAGGGAGACCAGGAGCGAGGCGGCCAGCGAAATGCAGATGGGAATGGCGAGCTGGCCCATGAAAAACCGCATCATTCCGTCTTGAGTGAGGAGGACGGAGGGAAGGAAGACCACCATGGTCGTGAGGGTGGACATGAGGATGGCGAGGCTCACCTCCCCCGCCCCTCGCACGGCGGCCTCCCTCGCGCCGCGGCCCTCCTCCGTCATGACCCGGGTCATGTTCTCCACCACCACGACGGAGTTGTCCACGAGCATGCCCACGGAGAGCATGAGGCCCATCATGGAGATGATGTTCAAGGACTGCCCGGCGAAGTACATCACCACGACCGTGATGAGAAGGGCCAGGGGAATGGCCAGCGAGATGAGAAGGGTGATCCGCACGCGCCGGAGGAAGTAAAAGAGGAGGAGAGCGGCCAGCAGGCCTCCCACCCCGCCGTTGTTGAGAAGGAGGCCGAGAGACTCGGTGATGTACTTGGCGTCGTCGTCGAACTTGATGAGCCTCACGCCCGGGTACTGGAGGGAGAGCCTGTCCACCTCCTGGTCGATCCGCCGGCAGACCTCCACGGTGTTCGAAGCCGATTCCTTGAAGATCTCCAGCACGTAGGAGGGCTTTCCGTCGATGCGGAAGTGCCGGGTGACCTCGGGGACCCCATAGGTCACGGCGGCGATGTCCGAGACCTTGAGCCCGTCCCCGCGCACCGGAAGGTCGGCGATGGACTCGATGGTGGGGTAGCGGGCCACGGACCGAACGAGGTACCGCCGGTTCCCTTCGTCCACGTGTCCCGAGGCGAGGGTGAAGTTGTCGCTCCTCAGCCTGCGCGTGAGTTCGTAGAGGTTCACCTGGTGGGCCTTGACGCGGTCCATGTCCAGCTCCACCTGGATCACCTTCTCGTCGGCGCCTCCCACGTCCACCTTGGCGATGCCCGGAAGCCGCAGGATCTTCTGCCCCAGGCCGTTCTTGAGAAGGTAGTAGGGGTCCTCCACGTAGCCGTCGAACTGGACCCCCAGGATGTACACCGCCTCGTCGTTGGGATTGGCCCGCTGGAGATAGACCTCCCGGACGTCCTCCGGAAGGGTCGGCTTGACGCGCTCCACCCGGTCGCGGGCCTCCGCGTAGGCGAGCCCCATGTCGGTGTTGGAGTCGAAGCGCATGCGGACGATCGCCGCGTCGCTCCGGCTCGTGCTCCAGATGCCGCCGAGGTTCTTGAGGGTCCTCAGGGACTCCTCCACGGGCCGCGTAATCTTGTCCTCCACCTCCGTGGGCGAGGAGTTGGCGTAGGGGATCCAGAGCCACATGAAGGGCGGATTGAAGCCGTCGGGGAGGAGCTGGAGCGGGATCCTGGAGGCGGCCACCCCCCCGAGAAGAAGGAAGGAGAAGAAGACCATGAGCGTGGTGACCGGTCTCCGCAGGCTGAAGGCGGGCAGGGAGGAGGTCCTCACGGCGCGCCCTTCCCTTCCGGCGGGGGAGCCGGCGCTGGGCCCGAGGCCCGTCGGCGCTCGGCCAGGACGTACAGGGTCGGGATGACCACGAGGGTGAGGAGCGTGGAGACCGCAAGCCCCGCCATAACCGTCACCGCCATGGGTTGCTGGAGTTCGGCGCCGGCGCCGATGCCGAGGGCCAGGGGAAGGAGGCCGAAGAGGGTCGTGAAGGTGGTCATGAGGATGGGCCGCATCCGAACGATTCCCGCCTGCTCCACCGCCTCCTCGAGCCCGAGGTTCCGCTCCCGAAGCTGGTTGGTGTAGTCCACCCAGACGATGGCGTTGTTGACGACGATCCCCGCGAGCATGATGACTCCGATGAAGACGAGGATGGAGAAGGGGATGGAGAAGAGGAGCAGGACGGCCATGACCCCGACGAAGGCCAGGGGGATGGTGGCCATGATGAGGAGGGGGTGGAGGAGAGACTCGAACTGGCTCGCCATGACGAGGTACACGAGAAACACGGACAGGAGGAGGGCCAGCACGAGGGAGCGGCTGGAAGCGTCCATCTCCTCCTTCTGGCCCGCGATCCGGTAACCCTCCTCCGGCCTTAGGGGGAGGCGGGCCATGGCGTCCTCGATTCGCTTCGCAACGCCCCTCAGGCCCAGCCCTTTGAGGTTTCCGGAAAGAACAGCCACGCGCTGCTGGTTCACCCGGCGGATCTCCGAGGGACCCACGCCCGTTCGGATTTCGGCCACGGCGGCGAGGGGGACGGCCGCGGCGGCTCCCGGATTGACGACGAGGTCCGCAAGTTGGGCGAGGTTGGCCCGGTCCTCGGGCCGAACCTGGACGCGGATGTCCACCTTTTCGCGCCCCCGGTCGAAGCGGCTCTTCACCTGTCCGAGGACCTTGGTCCGGACCAGGGAGGCGACGGAGGCGATGTCCAAGCCGTACTGCGCGAGGCGCGGGCGGTCGTAGGCGATCTGCACCTCCGGATTGCCCCTCGAGAGAGAGTTTTGGACGTCGGTAAGCCCGGGAACGCCCGCAAGCTCGCCCATCGCTTCCCGGCTGAGCGTCTTGAGCCGCTCCAAGTCGTTGGCGTAGATCTCGACCTCGATGGGAGTTCTCGTGGAGAAGAGGGACGGATAGCGGACCTGGGCCTTGAGGTCGGGCACCGACCCCAGCAGCCGGCGGATGGCCTCCAGCGCCCTGTTCTCCACGGCCCGCATCCGCCCCTTGGGCGTGAGGACGACGGTCAGGGTGGAGGAGTATTCGCCGCCTTCGGTCGTCGTCAGGTCGTCCTTGGCGACTCCCGATTGAATGGCCACTTCCGCCACTTCCGGGAGGGCCATGATCTCCTTGGCCAGCCGGCGGATCGTGGCGTCGGTCGCTTCGAGGGGAGTGCCGACGGGTAGTGTGGCTTCCACCACCAGGGTGCGATTGTGGATCTGGGGGATGAGTTCGGAGTCCACGGCGAAGAACGCGGCCGTCATGAAGACCAGGGCGACGCCCACCGAGGCGAGGACCCGCGCGGGACGCCCGACGGCCCCCCGGACGACCTTTCTGTACAGGGCCATGAGCCGGTCGTAGGCCCCGTCGAAGGCCCTCAGGGGCCGAGCCAGGAGGCGCCCGGCCAGGAACCCTCCGGCGCCCGCGACCCACAGGAAGGTCAGCTCCCCTGCCGCAATCACCAGCCGCAAAACGTATCCCATGACGCCGGCCGCCATGGCCATGAGGGCCATCAGGAGGCGGAACCCGGCCCAGAGCGGCCACCGCACCGCAAGGAGAAGCCTTGAGAGGCTCCTGCGGAGAAGGGATGACGCCTCGGCGTCCGGCGCCTTCGAGGGCCGTCCCGATTCGGGCCACAGGGGTTGTCCCAGGGCCAGAAAGGCCGGGAAGGACAGGAGGCGCCCCGCCCGGGCCAGGCCCCCGGGGGCCTGTGCCAGGTGGGCCCGCGCTTGGGCCCAGTGGCGAGGAACGAAGATCTCCCGGGCGAGGGAGCCCCCGGTCGCGGCGCGTGCGGACCACTCCCGCGCGGCGAGCATGGGAATGAAGAAAAGGGAGAGGGCCAGGGAGGCCAGAAGGGAGTAAACCACCGTGAGGGAAAGATCCTTGAAGACCTGGCCGGCGATCCCCTCCACGAAGACGATGGGGAAGAAGACCGCCACCGTGGTGAGGGTGGAGGCGGCCACCGCCATGCCCACTTCCTTGACGCCTCGCAGGGCGGCCTCCCGGGGCGGATCGCCTTCCTCCCGGCAGCGGGAGATGGACTCCAGAACAACGATGGCGTTGTCCACGAGCATTCCCACGCCGAGGGCCAGCCCCCCCAGGGACATGATGTTGAGCGTGACTCCCGAGAGGTACATGGCGGCGAAGGTGGCGATGACGGAGAAGGGGATCGAGAGCCCCACCATGAGGGTGGGGGGAAAGCGCTTCAGAAAGAAATAGAGGACGACAATGGCCAGCAGGCCGCCGCCCACGGCGGCGCTCTTGAGATTGCCGATGGCCAGGCTGATGAAGGAGGCCTGGTCCGAGACGATCTTCAGGGCGACGTCCTTGGGCAGGCCGTCGGCGAGGGGCGGGGTTCCCCCTCGACCGGGCCCGGGGACCGCCGGCTCCTTTTTTACCGCCTCGGGGGGGCGCTGCCTGCCCGAGGGGCCGAAGAGCCGTTGGCGAAGGGCCTGGCTCAGGCCCACGATGTTCGCGTCGGCCTCCTTGAAGACCTCCAGTTCCACGCTCTCCTGGTCGTTCACCCGGGTCACCATGTCCCGGTCCTTGAAGGAGCGCTCCACGCGGCCGAGGTCGCGGATGCGGAGGGGGACCCCCTCCCGCTGGCTCACGACGGCGTCCTCGATCTCCCTCAAGGTCCGAAATTCGTTGACGGTCCGGACGATGTACTCCGTGGACCCCTCCTTGAGCTTCCCGCCGGCCAGGTTGATGTTCTGCTCGGCCAGCGCGCGGTTCAGGGCTTCGATGTCCAGGTTGGCGAGGCTCAGCTTCTGCTCGTCCAGGAAGACCCGGACCTCCTCCTCCAGCCCCCCGCGGACCTTGACGGCCGCCACGCCGGGGGTCTTCTCCAACTCCCGCTTGAAATCCTGGTCCGCGTAGGTTCGCAGGTCCATCAGGTTGACGGGGCCGAAGAGGGAGAGGCGCATGACCGGATCCTGCGTGGGGTCGTACCTCAGGATCAGGGGCTTCTCGGCCTCGTCCGGCAGGAAGACCCTCTCCAGTTTCTCGGAGACCTCCTGGGTGGCGAGGTTCATGTCCGTGTTCCAGTCGAATTCAAGGAGAATGTCCGAAGCGTCGGTTTTGGATACGGACTGGATGCGCTTGAGGTGCGTCACGACGCCCAGGGCCTCCTCGAGGGGGATGGAGACGTTGTTTTCCACCTCCTCCGGAGCGGCGCCCTCGTAAGTCGTTCGGACCGTGATGGTCGGGTAGTTCAACTCGGGCATGAGGGAAAGGGGAATCCGGGTCAGGGAAACGAGCCCGAAGACCACCACCCCGATGAGGACCATGGTGACCGTAACGGGCCGATCCACGGCCAGCCGGTAGAACGTGCCGGCGGCCTTTTGGGTAGTCTCATCCTGCATGGGGTTCACCCCTCCCTCCTGCGGGCATACCGTAGAACGGATTTTGGAAGGCGTCCGACCTGCGGCGCCGGACGATTCTCAGAAGCCGAGGGCCATGGAGGCGTTGCCAGCTCCGGCGGAAGGCAGGACCTTGACCGGACTGCCCTCCTTGAGGCCGCTCTGCCCGATGGTGACCACCCGATCCCCGTGCCCCAGACCCTTGAGGATCTCCACGTTCATGGGGTCGGAGAGGCCCGGCGTGACGGCTGTCTTGTGGGCCTTGTCCTGGCGGACCAGGAAGACCATCGGGCTTTCCCCCTCGTAAACCAGACACTTCTTCGGCACGACGAGGGCGTTTCGGTGGGTGTCGAGAACGACGCTGGCCGAGAGGAACATCCCCGGGCGGAGAAGCAATGAGGGGTTTTCGAGGGCCACGGTGACCTTGAAGGTGCCCGTGGCGGGATCCGCCACCGGGGCCACGCGCTCCACGGAGCCGGCGAAGGGCTGGTCCGGGAAGGCGTCGGAGCGCACCCGGACGTTCGCGCCCGGGCGGACGGAGGCCACGTTCTTCTCGGGAACGAACAGGTTGGCCTTCACGGTGGCCATGTCCACGAGCGTGAACAGCTGTTGCTGGGGCTTGACCAAGTCCCCCATCCGGACGAGGCGCTGGGCGACCACGCCGTCGATGGGCGCGGAGATGGTGGCCTTCTCCAGGTTCACCCGGGCCTGGTCCCTGGCGATGCGGGCTTGGTCCAGTGCGTAGCGGACTTGGTCGAAGGTGTCCTGGCTGATGAGCCGTCCCCGGTAGAGCTCCTCCGAGCGGGAGAAGTCGGCCTGGGCCTTGTCGAGGGTGCTCTGGGCCATCTGGAGGGAGAGGTCCAGCTCCTGCCGCTTGAGGCGGGCGAGGACCTGCCCGCGGCGCACCTGGGTGCCCTCCTCCACGGGCGGGGCCTCCACGATTCCCGTGGTCTCGGAGTACACCGGGACTTGGTTCTCCGAGAAGACCGTGGCGGTCAGGTTGAGGGTGGATTCCATGGAGGCCAGGAAGGGATTGGCCACCTCCACGGGGACGGCCTCCGCCTTTTCCTTCTCGGTCTCCTTGTCCCGGGCCTGCGCCCGGTTGTCAGGACCGCATGCGAAGGACAGGGCAAGGGCGGCGGCGGCGAGCAGGGCGATCAGGGTTTTCAAGGACGGCATGGTGTCTCTCCCCTTACACCCCTCCCTACGCAAGTCGGTGCCGAAAAGTTCCCACCCGCGGAGGGCGGGCGGGGATCGACGACCTTCGGGGGGAGAGACGCGGAGGCCGGGGCGCCAGGCCCCGGCCTCCAGGTGGTATGCCGCGGACTTCCGTCCGGGCGGTCAGTTCTTCTTCACGTCGCCCGTGGCGGCCCCGTGGAGCTTGACTTCCACCTTCTCTTCGAGGTGGTCGTAGTACTCCTTCAGGACGGCGATGACCTCGGGCTTGGAGAACTCCGCCGGAACCGGCTTGCCTTCGCTCATGAGCTTGCGAAGGAGGGTTCCGGAGAGGAGAAGGCGGGCGCCGCCCTTGTAGTTGCCCTCGTCATCGATGACGGCTTTGCTCTCGTGCGGGCAGGTTTTCATGGAGGCCATGGTGCCGCACTCGTAGCAGTAGAAGGTCCAGTCCATGCAGAGGGGCTTGAGCTGGAGGGCGTCCTGGGGGATCTCGAGGAAGATCTTCTGGGCGTCGAAGGGGCCGTAGTAGTCGCCCACGCCGGCGTGGTCGCGTCCCACGATGAGGTGGGAGCAGCCGTAGTTCTGGCGGAACACGGCGTGGAGCAGGGCTTCGCGGGGACCGGCGTAGCGCATGTCGAGGGGGTACCCGGCCATGGCCACGCGCTCCTTGCGGAAGTACTTGTTGACCAAGGCGTCGATGGCCTTCACGCGGACGTCGGCCGGTATGTCGCCGGGCTTCAGCTTGCCGACGAGCTGGTGGATGTACACCCCGTCGCAGACCTCGATGGCCACCCAGGCCAGGTAGGCGTGGGAGCCGTGCATGGGGTTGCGAAGCTGAAGAGCGGCGACGGTGCTCCAGCCGCGCTCTTCGAACATCTTTCTGGCCTCGGCGGGACGCTGGTAGAGGCCCTTGAACTGCTCGGGGAAGTACGACTCGGAGAGGACCTTCACGGGGCCGGCCAGGTTCACGTCGGCCTGCTCCATGACCATCTTCACGCCGGGGTGGGCCATGTCGGTGGTCCGGAAGACCTTTTCGCACTCGTAGGCCTTGTCGATGGTGTACTTCTCGGTGACCTTCATGGTGGCCATGAGGGTGTCGGTCTCCGAGTCCCACAGGGCCACCTCTTCGCCCAGGGCGATGGAGTCGGCCAGGTCTTTCTTGGCGGAGAGCGTGATGGGGATGGGCCAGAAGAGGCCGTTCTTGGAGGGCATCTTGTAGGCGTCGCAGACGCCCTTCCAGTCGTCGTGGCCCATGAAGCCGTCCAGGGGAGTGAAGCCGCCGATGCCGAGCATGATGAGGTCGCCGGTCTCGCGGCTGGTGATGGGGACCTTCTTCAGGCCCTGGGCCTTCTTGATCTCGTCGTCCTTGGCCTTCCCTTCGAGCAGAAGGCACTTGAGTTCCTTGCTTCCATGCGGGGGTACCAGCTTGCTCATCGACAGCCTCCTCTCAATGCACGCACCTTGGAATCCTCGACGGTAACCGCTGTGACGGGAAGATCCCCCCTCCCGCGGACGGGGCCCCAGACGTACCGTTCCGGGCCGAACGGAGGTCCCCTCTCCAGCCATCATAGGGGGTCCTTCCCCTTCCAGGTATGGAGAATCGGGAGATTCGGTCGGTTTGGGCCAAATCCCGCACGAATGGAAGAGGCCTTTAATTAAACGGACGGTGGCTGTGTCTTCCGTGCCTGCGCGAAATCGCCAGCCGCGCGAAGTAACGAAATGGTCCACTCCGGGCAACCCAGGGCGTGCAGGTGCGTGTACGAGGCCCATACCGATCCCGCCACGAGGCCGTCCCGCCCGCCGATGGCGCCCGTACCCCGGCGCACCGCGGCGGCCGTGGCGACATCGGCGGGGGCGACGACGCGGCTGTAGTGGAACTCGTGGCCCTTCAACCGCGCGCCCACCTCGAAGAAGGGGCTGGGAAGGTCCACCTCCAGGTCCACGTACCCGTGGCCCTGCGGATCGGGGAGAACCTCCACGTCCACCGGGAGGACCCCGGCCATGGGGTAGGTCCTGCCCTCCCAGCGAAGGGTCCGGGACAGGAGCATCAGCCCGCCGCATTCGGCGTAAACCGGAAGTCCCCGCCGCACCGCCGACCGCAGTCCTTCCATCCACCCGCAGGCGGCGGCGAGCCCGGGCCCATGGGTTTCGGGAAACCCGCCTCCGACGTAAAGGGCGTCCAGGTCCTGGGGAAATCGCCCATCCGAGAGGGGCGAGAGGAAGATCAGCCGCCCCCCCCCACGTTCCAGGCCTTCGAGGTTTTCCGGGTAGTAGAAGGTGAAGGCCGAATCCCGCACCACGCCGATGCGGAGGGGCGTTTCGGGTCGGGCGGAGGGCGGCGGGGCCACGGGCTCGGCCGCGGGGGCCGGTTCGGCCCTCCGGGCGGCCAAAAGCAGGGCCTCCCAATCCAGGTGGCCGTCGAAGAGGCGCCGGACGTTTTCTTCCAGCTCCCGGATGCGGGGATGCTCGCTGGGGGTCACGAGCCCGAGGTGGCGGCCGGGCAGAAGATTGCCGGATTGAGCCCTGGGAAGGACGCCGAGGACCGGAAGCCCGGTCGTCTCCTCCACCGCCTGCCGGATCACCCGGGCGTGGCGGGCGCCCGATACCTGGTTGAGCAGCACTCCCGCGAAAGACACGCCGGGGTCCATCTTCTGGCACCCGAGGACCAGAGCGGCCGCCGTGCGCGTGACCTTTGTGCCGTTCAGAACGAGGAGCACGGGCGCTCCGAGGGCCTTGGCCAGCTCCGCCGTGCTGTGGGTCCCTCGGGCGTCCGACCCGTCGTAAAGCCCGCGGTTGCCCTCGATCACGCTCAGGTCCGGGGAGGCGTGCCGGAAGAAGGAGGTCCTCGCCCCGTTAAAGCCCATCAGAAAGGTGTCCAGGTTCCGCGCGGCCGTCCCGCAGGCCCAGGTGAGCCATGCGGCGTCGATGTAATCGGGGCCCTTCTTGAAGGCCGACGGCTTCAACCCCTTCTCGCGGGCGAGCAACAGCAGGCCCAAGGAGGCGAGGGTCTTGCCCGAATCTCCTCCCAGGCCGGCGACCACCAATCGGGGAAGAGACCGGGTCATGGATGACCCTTCCGGCGGTTCGGCAAAGCCAAAGACGGGATGGGGTCCGCGGCGGGAAGCGGGGGGCGGCGCGCCGACAGCCGCCCCGCCCCGTCAGTCGTTGGCGGCGCCTTCACGGTGGGGAAGTGTGATGTAGCTGCCCCCGAAGTAACTGTAGACGCAGCGGCCCGAGTCCATGAGGATGCGTATGGCGGCTTTGCAGTCGTCCTTGGTGACCTCGCCCTCGCCGAACTGGGCGATCATGGCCTTGGTCAAATCGCCGGCCTTCAGGTTCTTCTTCCCCATGGTCTCTTCGACCATTTTGAACATGGCCTCCGCGAGCTGTTCGGTCGGAATCGGCATGAGTGGCCTCCTGGCGCCAGGGTAGGAGGGGGGACGCCCGCGGTCAAGTCCCGGGGGAGGGTCGCCGCTCCTCGGTCTCGTCCGGCAGGGCCTTCAGTTTTCGGATGAGGGTGGTTCGGTGGATGCCCAGCTCCCTGGCGGCACGGGTCCTGTTGCCCTTGTTTCTCGCCAGGGCGGAGCGGATGGCCTCGGCCTCCAAAATGCCGAGGCTCCCTCCGGAGGCGGGCGGAGCCGCCGAGGAGGTCCCCACGAAATCCTCGCGGAAGGGAAGGTGCTCAATGCCGATCTCCTTCTCCCGGCAGAGAATGAAGGCGCGCTCGATGATGTTCTCGAGTTCCCGGATGTTCCCCGGAAAATCGTGCCGGAGAAGGGCCGCCATGGCTTCGGAGGTGGCGCTCTCGATGGGCTTGCCGGTGGCCTCCCTGTATCGCTGGATGAAGTGGCGCGTGAGAAGGGGGATGTCTTCGGGCCGGTCCTTGAGCGGGGGAAGCTGGATCTGCAAGACGTTGAGCCGGAAGTAAAGGTCCTCGCGGAAGGCCCCCAGCCGGACCATGGCGGCCAGATCCCGGTGGGTGGCCGTGATCACGCGAACGTCGGCGCGGATCGGCACGTTCGAGCCCAGCGGCTCGTAGGTCTTCTCCTGTAGGAACCGCAGGAGCTTGACTTGCAGGGCCATGGGAAGGTCGCCCACCTCGTCGAGGAAAAGCGTGCCCTGCTGGGCCTGGGCCACACGGCCGAGGCGGTCGTGGCGCGCGTCGGTGAAGGCCCCCTTGCGGTAGCCGAAGAGCTCGGATTCGAGGAGGGTTTCCGGGAGGGCGGCGCAGTTGAGGGCCACGAAGGGCCGCCGCTTTCGCGGCCCGTGGTTGTGGATGGCCTTGGCGAGCAGTTCCTTCCCCGTTCCGCTTGCCCCCGTAATGAGGATCGTGCTGGAACTCTCCGCCACGAGGGGCAGGATGGCGAAGATCCGGTGCATCTGGGGGTTTCGGCTGACGATGTCCTCGAACTGGTACTGGCCGTCGATCTTGCGGCGCAGGTCCACGATGTGGCTGAGGTCCTTGAAGACCTCCACCCCTCCGAGGAGTTTCCCGGAGGCCGTAGCGAGGGGGGCGGTGCTGATGGAGATGGGAATGGTCCGGCCGTCCTTGGCGTGGATCCGGACCTCCCGGTTCTGCAGGCGCTCGCGGCTCGCGATGCTCCGCCTCAGCGGGCAGACCGTGTGGCAGAGGTCGGTCTTGAAGACCGCGGAGCACTGACGCCCAAGAACCTCGTCTTCCGCGTAGCCCGTAATGGACTGGGCGGCCCGATTGAAAGAGGTGATGCGCCCGCCCTGATCCACCGTGAAGATCCCCTGGTCCACCACGTCCAGGAGGAGGGGAAAGTACCGGGCGTCCAGCCTGCTGTTCATTCGCGCCTCCCGGGGCCGGGTCCGCCCTGGCCGGGTCCCGCTGGTGGAGACTCTACGGTGTGTTGCAGAAAAGTGCAATAGTGTCGCGCGACGGTGTCGTGCATTGCGCCAATAGCCCCCGCCAGGCAGAGCAGCCGGCACTCCTTATTTCCAGGGTCGGATGCCGCAACACCTTATTAATCCACCTGTTTCAAGTTTTCGAAGGATCCCATTCGGGATTGGTACGGGGACTGCGTACCCCGGAACCGGGGAAAGGGCGAAACGCGACGATTTCCCCAAGGAGCAAAAAGCATGGCGGGCCGGCGAGAAGGAGCGACGGAGGGAGCCTTTACGACGGGGCGGGCGGCTCGCCTGTGCTTCGTGACTCCCGAGACGATCCTGAACTGGATCCGCGGTGGCCGCCTCAAGGCCTACCGTACGGCGGGCGGACAGTTTCGGATCCTGCGGTCGGACCTTCGCCGGTTCATGGTGGAGGAGGGGATGGCCGCCGAACTCGTGGACAGGGAGGCCGGAAGGAGGCCCACCTGCTGGGAATTCCACGAGGAGGAGGACGCGCGTTACGGAAGCGTTCTCGGCGAACGCTGCGGCGAGTGTCTCGTGAAGCGCTCCGAGACCCTGAACTGCTGGCAGTTGCACGGACTGGTTCCCCTGACCGTCCGCCGCGTGGATCACTGCAAGGACTGCGCCTATTTCCAGAAGTACGGGGAGTGCGGCCCGGGGGGGGCCTCAGACCCGTCTTCCGGAGGGGGCGCCGAGGGTTAAAGAAAGGGGAGTGCCGAATGGCCCAGGAGTCCGCATCGAGAGTGGAAAACGGGCAGCCCGCGCCGGGAGGGGAGGTGGCGTCGAAGCCGAGACCGAAACTCCTGCCCCACCAGGTCTTAGGGCTTAGCTACTACCTGGAGCGCGTGTATCCGGGAGACAAGGTCCGGCGCTTTCTGGAGATCTTCGCGGCGGTTCTCCAGCACAGCAACTACGGACCCCTCGTGGACACATACTCCAGGGTGGGGGCAAAGTGCGGAAACTGCGCGTGCGCCTGTCAGATCTACCTTCACACGAAGGATCCCAAGGACGTCCCATGCTACCGGTCCAACCTCCTTCTGGAGGTCTACCGGAGGCATTTCACCCTGCGGGGAATCCTCGGGAGCAAGCTCAGGGGGAACGGATACCTCACGGAGGAGAAGATTCGTGAGCTCGCCGAATCAGTCTACCACTGCACGGGATGCCGCCGGTGCTCCTTCGAGTGTCCCATGGGCATCGATCACGGCCTTCTCACCCACCTGAGCCGCTACATCCTGAGCGAAATGGACATCGCCCCCAAGGCGCTGGTGGTGGCCACGCGCGAACAGCTCGAGGGAAAGACGGGAAATACGTCCGCCATTCCGGTCCCGGCCCTCTTGGACACCCTCGAATTCCTCGAGGACGACATCCGGGACGAAAAGGGCGTGGACGTGAAGTTTCCCGTGGATCAGCCGGGGCGCGATTTCGTGTTTTTCCCCGCCGTGAGTGATTACCTCCTCGAAGCCGAGACCCTGAAGGGAATCGCGCTCACCTTCCACGCCGCCGGTGAGACGGATCGCTGGACCATTGGGACCGGGTACTACGACGGGATCAACTATGGGCTTTTCTACAGCGATTGGTGCGCCGAGCGGATCATCGAGAAGGAGATCGCCGAAACGAACCGGCTCGGGGGCCGCACGATCCTCATCGGGGAGTGCGGCCACGCCTCGCGCAGCGCCAAAGTCTTCGTCCCCTCCTTCGGGGGAGGGCGGGACGCCCTGCCCGTCAAGAACATCATGGAGATCACGCTGGACATGCTCCGGAGGGGCCGCCTGAAGCTGAACCCCGAGGCCGTGCCGGAGCGCGTCACCTACCACGACCCCTGCAACATCGCGCGCAGCGGGTGGATCGTGGACCAGCCCAGGGAAATCTTGAAGTCCTTCTGCAGGAACTACGTGGACATGGAGCCCAAGGGAGAAAAGAACTACTGCTGCGGCGGAGGCGGGGGAACGGTTTCGGTGGACGAGATCCGGCCCTACCGCACGGGCGTCACCGGCAAGCTCAAGGCCGACCAGATCCGCGCCACGGGGGCGAAGTACGTGGTGGCCCCCTGCGCCAACTGCAAGAAGCAGCTGAGGGAGGTCTGCGAGGACCACGGGCTGAAGGACGTGGAGGTGGTCGGCCTCCATGACCTCCTGTACAAGGCCATCGTGCTCTGAGGGGGGAGGAAACGGACATGGAATCCTGGATCGAATTTCTCAGAGGGCCCGGGCTCGTTTTCGCCTTCGCGCTCCTCTTCCTGGGATCCGCCCGGCAGGTCGTCCTGACGGTCGTGGAGCTGGTGCGGGCCTACCGCAAGGCCGGGGACCAGTCGATCCCGTGGCGGTGGATGTTCAAGAAGAGTCTCGGCTGGATCTTTCCGGTGAACGCGCTGAGGGGCCTGCGGATCCCCTACACGGTCGCCTCCGCGGTCTTCCACGCCGGGGTGCTCCTCGTCCCGGTCTTTCTCGCGGGCCACGTGGCCCTCGTGGAGAAGGGGATCGGACTCTCGTGGCCCACTCTCCCCGCCTCCGCGGCCGACGGCCTCACCCTCGCGGCCTTGGCGGGATTGGTCGTGATCGCGGGTTTCCGCCTCCTGGAGCGCGCCACCCGGGAGCTCTCCGGGTTTCAGGATTGGTTTCTCCTGATCTTGTGCGCGACCACCTTCTTGACCGGGTACTGGGTGGCCCATCCGGAAGGAAACCCCCTGCCGTTCTCCCTCGCCTACCTGGTCCATCTGGCCGGCGCTCTGCTCGTCATCGCCCTGCTCCCCTTCACGAAGCTGGCCCACGCGCTCCTGTTCCCCTTCACCCGGATCACGTGGGAACTCGGCTGGCATTTCGTCCCCCGGGCCGGTGACCGCGTCCGCCTGGCTCTCGGAAAGGAGGGAGAGGGCGTATGATCCAGAATCCCTGCATCCTGACCGACGTCACCCTCTGCATCGGCTGCGAGGAATGCGTCGCCGCCTGCCAGAAGATCAACGGGCTCGAGGGGACCGATGTCCCGCCCCGGCCCGGAGCCAGCCCCGACGGGCTTTCCGCGTCCCGGTGGACGACCGTCGTGCGGCGACCCGGGAACCGCTACGTTCGCAAACAGTGCCAGCATTGCGACGATCCGGCCTGCGTTTCCGTGTGCCCCGTAGGCGCCCTCGTCAAGACCCCCGAGGGGCCTGTGATTTACGACAAGTCGGTCTGTATGGGCTGCCGCTACTGCATGCTCGGGTGTCCCTTCGGCGTGCCTCACTACGAGTGGAGTTCCGCCGCCCCCTCGGTTCGCAAGTGCATCCTGTGCTACGACAACCTGAAATCCGGCAAGATCCAGGCACCCGCCTGCGTGACGGCCTGTCCAAAGAAGGCGACGATCTTCGGCACGCGGGACGAGATGCTGGCGGAGGCCCGCCGCCGGCTGGCGGCCGAACCCGCCAAGTACGTTCAGAAGATCTGGGGCGAACGCGAGGCCGGAGGCACATCCGTGCTCCTCATCGGCGACATCTCCCTCGACTTTCTGGCGTGGAACGAGAACCGGCTGACGGGGGACTCGCCTCTACCCGAAAAGACATGGGCGGCCCTGTGGCCCGTCCCTCTGGAATTCCTGGGCATGGGCGCCCTCATGGGGGGGATCTACTGGGTGATCGACCGCCGGCGTCGCCTCGCGGCCGAGAAGCAGCAGGAGCCGGTGACCGGTGAGGGGGACGGCCATGGAAAGTAACCGGGCATTCGTCGTCAAAGCCATTCTCTGGTCCATCGCGGGGCTTGGCGCCGCCGTAGCGGCGCTGCGGTTCACGCTGGGGCTGGGCACGGCCACGGCGTTGTCGGACACGACGCCGTGGGGCCTGTGGATCGGGTTCGACGTCATGGGGGGTGTTGCCCTGGCCGCGGGCGGGTTCGTCATGGCCGCCCTCGTGCATATCTTCCAGAGGGAGAAGTACCACGCCGCGGCCCGTCCGGCCATTCTGACCGCCTTCCTGGGTTACGGTGCGGTGGCCGTGGGTCTCCTGTTCGATTTGGGTCTTCCCTGGCACATCTGGCATCCCATCATCTTCTGGAACGTCCGCTCCCCCCTCTTCGAGGTGGCCTGGTGCGTCATGCTCTACCTTACGGTCCTCTCCCTGGAGGTGGCGCCCGTCATCCTGGAGAAGACGCCTTTCCAGAAGGCGTACCGGATCCTCACGCGCTTCGGGCTCCCGATCATGATCCTGGGAATCATGCTCTCCACCCTTCACCAGTCCAGCCTCGGTTCCATGCTGCTCATCATGCCCTTCCGCGTGCACCCCCTCTGGTACACGCCCATTCTTCCCGAGGTCTTCTTCGTCTCCGCCATTTGCCTCGGTCTCACGATGGTCATGTTCGAGTCGTCCACCACCTCCTGGATCTACCGGCGCAAGCCCGAAGGGCCCATGCTCGAAGGATTGGCTCGGATGGCCTCCTATGCGTTGGGCTTCTACCTGGTCTTGAGGCTGGGCGACCTCGCCTGGCACGGAAAGCTGGGCCTCGCCTTCGACGGCACGTGGATGGCCAACCTCTTTCTCTTGGAGATGGCCCTTTCCACCGTTATCCCCATGGCGCTCTTCGCCGTTCCCAGGATCCGCCGCTCTTCCAACGCGGTTTGGTTCCTGGCCCTCCTTTCGGTTTTCGGGTTCGTCCTGAACCGCATCAACGCCTCCGGGCTCAGCCAGGTATGGGCCACCGGGATTTTCTATTTCCCCGCTTGGATGGAGATCGCCATCAGCCTCAGCATCGTGGCGGCCTGCGCCCTCGTTTTCCTTTTCATTCAGGAGCACTTTCCCGTGGATCCGCACCACCTCGCCGAGGAGGAAAAACGCAGGGAGGAGGAGGCGCGGTCCACGCCGGTCTTCGCTTCGTTGACCCAGGTGTGGCTCGGGCAGGGATGGCGCAAGTCGGCCCGGGTCTATTCCATGTGCTTCGTAGTCGCCGCGGCCCTGGGCCTGACGCTGGCGCCCAAGAGCGAGCCCGTGGCGGACACGGCCGTCCAGCGATCTCGCGGCGGAGACGTCCTTCGGGTGGGGGGAGGGCCTCGCTACGTCTACTTCGACCACAAGAAGCACGCGGATGCGGCCGGAGGCCCCTCCGGCTGCGGTACCTGCCACCACCTTCACAAACCCGGGGACGTGGGGACGCCCTGCAGCGAATGCCACAGGACGAGGTACGCGGCCAGCGCCGTCTTCGACCACAACCTGCACGTCTCCCGCCTCAAGGGCAACGACTCCTGCAAGGAGTGTCACGGGGAAGCGCCCAGGAGCCTGAAGGCGGTCAAGTCTTGCGGAGAGTGCCATAAGAAAGACATGATGGCCCCGAACGGAAGGGTGAAAACATTCGAGACGCCCCGGGCCGTCGGATTCAAGGACGCGATGCACCGGATGTGCATCCCGTGCCACCAGGAAAAGGCGTCCGACGCGGTCCTGAACCGCCCCGATCTCGGCCGGTGCGGGACGTGTCACAGCGAGGGCACGGGCTCCGAAGGGGCCTATCGGAAGGCCACGGGCGCTCCCGCCATGGAGGGCAAGACGTGACGGAATCGGGCAAGGCGGCGGCGATCCTCGTCGTGGACGACGAGGAAGACATCGTGGAGTACCTCTGCGCCGTCCTGGAGGACAACGGGTATCGGGCCCTGCCGGCGACGAGCGCCCGGGAGGCCCTGGCCCTTGCGGGCAGGGAGCGCCCCGACTTGGTGGTGCTGGACATCATGATGCCCGGCCAGACGGGCCTTTCCCTTTACCGCTCGCTTCGCGCCCTGCCCGGAATGCGAGAGACGCCCATCCTGATTCTGAGCGGAGTGGCCAGGGCCGAGGAATCGGAGCCGTCGGGCGCCCTTCCGTGGCTGGACACAACCCTGGAGGGTCCCTACGTCTACCTGGAAAAGCCCATCCAGCCGCCGCGGCTTCTTGCGCGCCTGGCGGAGCTACTCTCGGGAGGGGGGTAGGACCGTGGACGGGATCCGAGAACTCCTCCGGGAGCATCTCTTCGATCGCGCGCCCATCGCCATCGCGGTGATGGACCCTGACCACCGAATCGTCCTGGCGAACGAGGCCTTCGAATCGCTGTTCGGGGATCCGAAAGGGCGATTCTGCCACGAGGTCATGAAAGGCCGCGCGGAGTCCTGCGAGCGGTGCACCGTGGACTGGACCTTCGCCGACGGCAAGACGAGGATATGCGATGACCGCCTCCTGGTCCAAGGGGGCATCTCGTCCCACTTCGTGATCCGGGTGGCTCCGCTCGCCTCGGAGGGCGAGGGAAAGGACTACTGCCTGTGGGTCGCGTCCAACGTGAACGAGGCCAACAGCCTGAGGCGGGAGAACGAACTGCTCTTCGAAAAGACCCCCTGCTACGTGACAGTCCTGGATCGCGATCTGCGGATCGTACGGGCCAACCGGCGGATGCGGGAGGCCTTCGGCAAGGCATGGGGTCACCCCTGCTACACCGTGTACAAGCGCCGCCACAAGCCCTGTCGGGAATGCCCTGCGCTCAAGGTCTTCGAGGACGGCCAGGACCACACCTCCACGCAGGTGGGGATAAAGTCCAACGGGGAGGAAACCCACTACGTGGTGACGGCGTCGGCCCTCTCCCGGGAGGGTGGCGGGCCGGACGGAAAGGTGAACTTCGTCATCGAAATGGCCACCGACATCACGCATCTTCGCCTGCTCGAGCACGAGAAACTGGAGGCCGAGCGCCTCGCCGCGGTGGGCCAAACCGTCGCCGGCCTGGCCCACGGCATCAAGAACATCCTCATGGGGATGGAGGGCGGAATCTACGTGATGCAGTCGGGGCTCGAAAAGGGGGAGGAAAGAAAGGTCGACCGGGGGATGCAGATGCTGGGGCGGAACGTGGAGCGAATTTCCAACCTCGCCAAGAACCTCCTCAGCTTCTCCAAGGGGTCCGTTCCGAAAGTGGCCCTCGAAGACCCGAACCGGGTGGCGAGGGAGGTCGTCGACCTCTACGCGGACATGGCCGCGGCGGCGGGCGTGCGTCTGGAGGCGGAGCTTAGGGAGGGGCTCACACCGGCGGCGTTGGACCGGGAGGGGATGCACACGTGCCTGGCCAACCTGGTATCCAACGCCATTGACGCCTGCCGCGCCGGAGAAACCGCGGGCTGCCGGGTGCTCGTGCGCAGCGGGGAGGATCGGGAGGTTCTCCGCTACGAGGTGTCCGACAACGGGTGCGGTATGGACTACAATGTGAAGAGCCGGATCTTCACGACCTTCTTCACGACCAAGGGAACGGGAGGAACCGGATTGGGCCTGCTCACGACGCGAAAGATCGTCCAGGAACACGGGGGGCGCATCGAGGTGGAGACGGCCCAGGGGAAGGGGACCACGTTCCGAATCCTCCTTCCCCGCAAGCGACTGCCCGCCCTCACGGCGGCGGGCGAAGACGATGAGCCGAATGGCAACGGCGGCGACGAGCCGGCCAAGGAGGGGGGCCATGCCCATGACGTCGGATAAGCGCGTGTTGGTGGTGGACGACGAAGAGGACGTAGTGTACTTCCTGTGCACCGCGCTGGAAGACGCCGGTTTTCAGACCGACTCGGCCTCCAGCGTGGACGAGGCCCTGCGGAAGATCGCCGAGGCGCCGCCGGACGCCATCTCGCTCGACATGGTCATGCCCGGAAAGTCGGGCATCGTGCTTTTCCACGAGCTCCATCGCCATCCCGAGTGGAGAAAAATCCCCGTTCTCTTCGTCACCGGCCACGCCAAGGACGAGCGCGTCAAGAAGGACCTCGACGCGGCCTCTGCCCTCGCCGCGAGCACCCTGAGCGGCCCGGCCACTTATTTGGACAAGCCCGTCACCGCCGAGAAGTTCATCCAGGCCGTAGCCGGGATCCTGAAGGTGGACCTTCCCAAGCGGGCGCCGGCGGCGAGAACGGATTCGGAAGACCTGCGGCGCCAGCTGAACGACTTGCTCGAGGGCGCCGACGAGGACGCGCTCCGGGAGGCCCTTCGCCTGCTCAAGTCCAAGGAATGACAAGCCCCATGGGTGGCTGTGGAACAAGCCCCCCTCGGCCATAGACGCGAAACGGCCCTCCGGTTTGGAGGTTCCCGGGCTCCGGCTCCAGGGTCAGCCCTGCGGGAGCGGTTTGTGTCGGTTACCGGGGACACCATCTGCTCCTCTCCGAGGTGGAGTCGAAAACCCGCTTGACACCGCTCCGTAAAGAACATATGTTCGCTTCTGCAGGGGGTGCACCCCGGGGCCGGGAGGCCTTGGGAGGGAGGATCGGCGCAGGATGTGCGGCCCTCTCCCCGGAAACGGGATGGAGTCGCGTTTTTGGTCTGCAGGAGTTGCGCGTTTCTTCGAGCGCGCAAGAAGGGTCGATACCAAAGCGGGAGAATCGGCATGGGGACAATCGGATTCACGGCTGGGCTTGTGGCCGGAGTGCTTTTCGCGCTGTGTGTCGGGGTGGTCTTGGCGAGGTCCCGCATGATCGTGGTTCACAAGAGTCCCTACCCCTTGGAAGAGACCGTGGGCCGACTCGAGGCCGCCATCCGGGGGGCGGGTTGGATGCTGGCCGACTCCAAGCGGCTCAACGATAGCCTGGAAAGGAACGAAGTGTTTTTCGGGCCTCGCGTCCACCTTCTCAAGCTCTGCGAGCCGCATCACGCGTCCACCGTGCTCGCGGATGCCCGGGAAATGGCCTGCCTCATGCCCTGTACGTTCGCCGTCTATGACGGGGACAAGGGAGAGACCCTCGTCTCCCACATAAACACGTCGCTCATGGCCAGGATCTTCGGGGGAACCGTATGGAGAGTCATGGGAGGACCGGTCTCGCGGGCCGAACACGCGATGCTGCGGGGCGCCTTGCAAAAAGACCGACCGGTTCCCGAGGCCGATCCGGTTTGAACCGCCCCAGGGGCAGAGGGATGGAAGTCGCCTGGGCGGGAATCATGGCGGGCCTGCTCCTCTGGGCCCAGGTGCCCGTGAAGCTGCCCATGGGCGCCTCAGGCAGGGTTCAGTACGAGGACTGGGGAGAGGCCGAAGGGGCAACGGCCCGGGAGCTCTTGAGCCGGGCGAGATCCTGGGCGCGCGACAGGCTCGCTTCAACCGCCACCGAATGCGACCAAAACGCCGAACGCTGCCTCCTCGCGAAAGGCTCCTTTCGGGTGGCGCGGCCGAAGGGCCCTCCGGCGGTTGCAGCTTATGAACTGGCCATCGCGTTCGAGGACGGCCGGTACCGGGTTCTGCTCGGGGCCATCGAAGTCGTGGAAGGATCGCCGTCCGGACCGATCGAACGGAGCCTCCGAGCCGACGGCGCCCCTCTTGGAAACGTTTGGCTCGTCGAGAGCGTCGACCGCCAAGCACGCCTTGTGCTCGCGGATCTTCGGGAAGCCCTAACGGGCCGCCTGTCGGCACGGGAACATCCGCCTTGACTTCCGATTTGCCCGAAGCGTACGGATGCCACCTCCGTATGTCGCAGACGGCGACGGCTTGAATAGCGGAAGTGAGGCACTCTGCATCGTTTGTTCGTGGAGCCCAGACCTCCCCAGCGCGCTGATATGCCGTTCACGAGTAGGTTCCCAGGCCGATCCCCAATCCTGGCAGAAAGATTGCTGTCGATGGATCGGAAGGAGCCGCCGCCATGAAGGCCGTTGCTTCGAAACCTCCGAACGCCACCCCCTCCAAAGTTCCCGCGTTTCCCCCGACCCCCGTGGCGTTTGGAGCGCAGGGGCTCGTCCGGCCGGGACGCGGCGGCTCCTTCCATCCTTCGGAGGTTGCGCATGCCGGGCCCCGCGCCACGGTTTCCACGCGGATCCTGGCGATCCTGCGCGAGGGCCGCCGGTTCGGCTTCCTGCGAAATACGGACGGCGCGGCCAGGGACGGAAAAGACTGATGCAGGGACGGTTCGGAGAGCCGAAAGGCAGGCTGGGAGAACCCCGGAATCCCTCCAGTGGGCCGGGCGCGGAGGGGAACCGTCCGGTTCGGTCCGGTTGCGGGACGTTCTGGCGGGTGTCCCCCATCGGCATCATCCGCACTCCCTTCCCGCGAATCGAGTCGGCGACTGGATCGGAGGGGGAGCCGCCCACCGCCGAGGGGCAGGTGGAGGTCTTCCCCGATTTCGAGGAGGGCCTGCAGGGCATCGAACGGCACGCCCACATCTGGCTCCTCTTCGTCCTCCACTGCAAGGAAGGATTCGACCTCACCGTTCGAAGGCGGGGTTCGGACCCCCTCGCGGGCCTCTTCTCCACCCGGTGTCCGTGCCGGCCCAATCCAATCGGAATCACCCTCGTGCGGCTCCTGGGACGAAGCGGCCGGACCCTCTGGGTGAGCGGGGTCGATATGGTGAGCGGAACCCCCCTTTTGGACATCAAACCCTTTGCCGTGACCTACGATGCTCCTTCCCGTGAGAGCCAGACACCCGAAGTCGAAGAGGCGCGGGTGGGGGCAGGGGAAGCGGGACGGGGAAAGGATGAGAGCCGCCGTGCGAGGGGCGGCCGGCCCAACCAGGAGGCTCCGCGCGGGAAGGCGTGACGGGGCGAAGGGACCCTCCACGGGTTCCTGTCCTTCAGCAGGAGGGTGTGATGGCAAAGGTGGCGATCCTCTACTGCAAGCGGGTCAAGGACCATTCGTGCGTGGCGTGCGCCAAGTGTTTCAAAGCCATCTCCGAGGGGGCGGGGGAATTTGGCCGCCTCGATTCCGTGGACCTTTGCGCCATGACCGACTGCGGGGACTGCCCCGGGCTGGTCGTGCCCAGGGTGAAACTCCTGAAGGAGACGGGCAAGGGGTTGGATCGCACCTTCGACGTTCTCTACCTCGGCACGTGCATGAGACTCGCCATGGAAACCGCCGGTTGCCCCATCGATTTTGATGCGCTGAAGCCCACGCTGGAGTCCAAATTCGGGATCCAAGTCATCCTCGGCACCCACGCCTACTGACGGGGAGAGCGTTGATGCAACGACGGGGAAACGATCAAAAGAAGCCATCCTTGGCCTCGGGGCGCACATTGCGCGGCGGGGATCGGGCCCGGGAGGAATCCGTCCAACGCGCGGACCCTTCCCTGGAGGAGCGGCGCGCGGCGTTCCTCCGACGCACGGAGCAGTACCTCCGCCTCGGCCACGACCGTTTGGCGGCAGCGGCTTTCGTGGCCGCCGCGGGGGGAGGGTGGACGGGGAAGGCCCTGGATGTCGGAACAGGAAAGGGCCTTCTGGCCGTGGCCCTGGCCCGACTTGGAATGGACGTGTGGAGCGTGGACGTAGACCGTGGAGAGACGGAGCTGGCCGCCTATCTCGCCGAGCGCGAACCGTTCTCCGGAGTGGTCCATTTCGCGGTCCTCGACGCCGGGAGCCTCCCCTTCGCGGACGGCTCCTTCGAACGGGTGGCCTCCATGGATTGCCTTCACCACCTCCAGAGGCCCGAGGAGGTTCTCCGGGAAATGGTCCGGGTCCTCGCCGACGGGGGGACTCTGGTGTTGGCGGACTTCTCCCCGGAGGGGTTCGACCTCGTGTCCCGGGTGCACCGTGCGGAGGGCCGCGAACACCCCGTGGCCGGCATCTCCGTCCGGCATGCGACGGCCTATCTGGAGGGGGCTGGCCTGCGTCCCGTCGGGACCGCCCAGGCCCATCTCCACGAGGTCTCCTGGATGACCAAACCCGCTGCGAAGAAGCTGGCCCCCCCCGCCGCAGGTAGGGGGTCAGGCGCCCGATGAGACTGTCTGTCGGACCTGGAAGTCTATTGATGTGGGGCATATCCCTCACTGCGAGGACCGCAGGCACGAAATACCGGTTTTTTGCAGGTCCGCACGCTATGCAAAGGACGGCCACGGACCCCGGAGGGGCCATCCGCCTCTTCCGAAGGGAACGCCGGCCGCACATGTCGAACCCCCCGGGCGGTGTCGAGCCCGCCCGTGGTTTGTCCGCCCCCCACGAGGAGGAGCGCCGAAGATGAAAGTGAAACCCAGCGGGAAACGACGATCCCTTCTCTGGATCCTGTTCGGAGCTCTCGTTGCCTGCGCGGCCCCCTCCCTCGCGTGGGCGGAGGAAGCCGAGAAGATCGACTCCCAGTCGTGCATCAACTGCCACGAGGAGAGCGCTCACAAGAGCAAGATCGCCGACGATCTCCGGTTGTCCATCCACAAGGATCTGGTTTGTCAGGACTGCCACTCGGACAAGACCGTGTTCCCCCACGCCGCGCCGGAGAAGACCTTCTCGGCCGGATGCGAGGGGTGCCGCTCCTGCCACGCAGAGGAGGCGGAGCAGTACAAGAGGCACGGGCGGCTCAACGTGGGAGAATCCGTCGACATCCCCACCTGCGCCTCGTGCCACGGCACCCACGAGGTCCTTCCCGCCACCGCCAAGGCCTCGACCACGCACCCGGCGAACCTCCCGGCCACGTGCGGGAAGTGCCACGAGAACATCGACCTCGTGAAGAAGTACGACATCCGAATCCAGCACCCCGTGGACATCTACACGAGTTCGGTCCACGGCCAGGCGGCCAAGGGCGGCGTGTACGTCGCGGCCACCTGCATCGACTGCCATACGACGGAGACCTCGGCGCACCAAATCCTCTCCCCGGGGGATCACGACTCCTCCATCAACCACTTCAATATCCCGAAGACGTGCGGGAAATGCCACAAGGGAGTGGAGGGGGACTACTGGGAGGGCATCCACGGTAAACTGGCCTCGCGCGGCGAAACGGACGCGCCGGTTTGCACCACCTGCCACGGTGAGCACGGCATCATCCCGCCGTCCGATCCGCGGTCGCCGGTCTCGCGATCCAGGGTGGCCGAAGCCACGTGCTCTCCCTGCCACGAGTCGGAGGTGCTCAACGCCAAGTACGGCCTGCCCCCGGGCCGCCTGATCACCTTCATCGATTCCTACCACGGCCTTAAGAGCAAAGCCGGGGACGTCCACGTGGCCAACTGCGCCTCCTGCCACGGGGTTCACCGGATCCTGCCCAGTTCGGATGTCACGTCCACGGTCAACCCGAAGAACCTGAGGGCCACCTGCGGCGAGTGCCACCCGGGCATTTCGGAGGCCCTGGCGGCCACACCGATCCACGGCGTTCAGGGGGGGCTCCAAACGCGGGCGGCGGACATCGTCGAGAAGCTCTACATCGTCGTGATCGTGGCCGTCATCGGCCTCATGGTCGCCCACTGGCTCCTCGACCTGTGGCGTCAAATCCTGGGCCTCCTGCGGCGCAAGCCCCAGGTCATCCGCATGCGGCCCGACGAGGTGGCCCAGCACGCCATCCTCATGGCGAGCTTCATCACGCTCGTGATCTCGGGCTTCGCGCTCCGCTTCAGCGAGAGCTGGGTTTCCACCCTGTTCTTCGGCTGGGAGGGCGGGTTCGCGCTGCGGGGAACGGTCCACCGCGTCGCCGCCGTGGTGTTCGGTGGGGCCATCCTCTGGCACGCGGTCTTTCTCTTCACTCCGCGCGGGCGCAAGTTCTTCCGCGACATGTGGCCCAAGCCCCAGGACTTCCGCTTCTTCGTCGATCGCATCCTCTACAACCTGGGGAAAAAGGAGAACGCCGCCTGCATCCAGCGCTTCTCCTACGTGGAGAAGGCCGAGTACTGGGCCCTGGTATGGGGCACCGCCGTGATGGTGGTCACGGGCCTCCTCCTCTGGTTCGACAACTGGTTCGTCCACTACCTTCCGAAGGGCGCCCTGGATGTGGCCCTCGTCGTTCACTATTACGAGGCGTGGCTCGCCACGCTGGCCATCGCCGTCTGGCACCTCTATTCCACCGTCTTCAGCCCCCACGTCTACCCGATGAATCCCAGCTGGATCACCGGGTACATGCCGGAGGAGATGTATCAACACGAGCACCCCGGCTACCTGGAGGAGGCGAAGAAGGAGACGGCGGAGTTTCTGAAGAAAGAGATCGACCGCCTGTCGCCCCTCGGACAGGACAAGAAGGGGACCGAGTGACGGAACGGGCCTGGGTGTAGAATACGTAGTGATCCGGTAGGAGAGACGGCAGTGCGCCGAACGGCCCTGCCCGGCGACGAAATAGAGAATCCGGCAGGCCCTCTGGTTCTGCACGTCGGGCCGGCCCCCGGAGGTGGGAAGATGTCGTTTAAACTGTCCACCCGAGCCCGCTACGCGCTTCGCATGATGCTGGACATCGCTCGGAACGGGGGCGAGAGCGAGCCGGTGAGCCTGTCGGGAGTCTCCGAGCGGACCCACGTCTCCCGCGGATATCTGGAGCAGTTGGCCATCGTTCTGAGGAACCACAACCTCCTGCGGGGAATCCTCGGAAAGCAAGGGGGCTATCGCCTCGCCCGCCCGGCGAAGGAGATTACGCTCCGGGAAGTCGTGGAAGCCTCCATCGGCCCCATCGCCATCCTGGACTGCGTCCTGGAGCCCGACCACTGCGCCCAGTCCCAAGCCTGCGAATGCCGGTTCCTCTACCTCCTCATCAACCACCGCATCGTGCAGGTTTTCGAGGATTACTCCCTGGCGGACCTCATTCGGCCGGGGTGGGCCGCCGCGGTGAGGCGGGCCCTTGAAGGGGGGGACGTCCTGGCCCTTCCCAAGGTCTCGGAGGGGAGTGCTGGGTAGGGTCCCAATGGGGCCGTTGTTTCGTGTTGAAACACATAGGCCCCCATCTAGGGCCCGGTCTTCGTATCTGCAACTCCATTTATATGAATGGCCTAGGCGCGCTATCCCGGGGTCTCCTGGCCCTCGGGGGCAGGATCTGAGTCCGGCTCGGGGATGGGCGACTACACCCTGAGCTTTTATCTCCTAGTACTGTTACTGGACTAGTAGGATTACCGGCCTCAGGATTTCTCTCATGAGGATATCCACGCGGGCCCGCTACGCCCTTCGCATGATGCTCGACATCGCCCGGAACGGCGAGGGCGGCCATCCGGTGAGCCTGGCGGACGTGGCGGAGCGGACGGACCTTTCCCGAGGCTACCTGGAGCAGCTCACGGCGCCGCTGAGGAATCAGCGCCTCCTCAAGGGCTTTCCGGGCAAGCAGGGCGGATATCGGCTGACCCGGCCCGCCGATTCCATCACCCTTCGCCAGATCATCGAGGCCGCCATCGGCCCCGTGGCCATCCTCCACTGCCTGGAAGATTCCACGACCTGCCTGAGGGCCGGTGACTGCGAGTGCCGCGTGGTCTACGGGCTGATCAACGAGGAGATCCGGGGGGTTTTGGATGCGTTCACGCTGGAGGACCTGAAGGACCCACGGCTCAAGGGGGAACTCGAAGGGAAGCTGGAGGCGCGGAGAAGGGAGGCAAGGCACTGATGACCGAGAAGGTGATACGGGGAAAGACGCTCAGGCTGGTGCAGGGCGACATCACGGACCTGGACGTGGAGTCCTTCGTCTATTACGCGAGGCCCGACCTCAAGCTGGGGACCGGCTTCGGAGGCGCCATCGCCCAGCGCGGGGGGCCGTCCATCCAGGCCGAGCTGAACGGTCTGGGCCCGCTTGAAGCGGGCGAGGCGGTGGTGACCCAGGCGGGCAACCTCAAGGCCAAGCGCATCATCCACGCCGTGGGCCCGCGCCACCACGAGCCCGACGAGGAGAAGAAGCTGCGAAAAGCGGTTCGCAGCGCCCTCGAGGCGGCGGAGGAGGCCGGCCTGAAACAGGTCGCCTTTCCCGCCATGGGCGCGGGCTTCTACGGGGTCTCCCTCGACCTCTGCAGCAAGGTGTTGGTGGAGGAGATCGCGGCCCACCTCGGGAACGAGGCGCGCCTTTCGGAGGTTGTGGTCTGCGTCCTGGACCAGCGGGAACTCAAGCCTTTCCACGCGCGCGTCGGCGCCCTCGGTTAGAAAGGGACGGACATGACCGAAAGCACGCTCCTTCACTTTGCCGAGCACCGCCTCCAGGAGATCGCGCTGGTCTTCATGGCGGCCGTCTACATCCTTCGCTTGAGGTGGATGTTCTCCTTCAAGTTCGGGAAGGAGAGGCAAGCCTTCACGGGGAAGGGAAGCTCGGAGAACCGGAAGAAGGCCATCGCCTACTCCATGTTCAACGTGGCCATGCCCTGGGCCATGGAAAGCACGCGCCGGAACCCCTTCTTCTGGATCCAGTTCGTGATCTTTCACGTCGGCGTCGTGGCGGCCATCACCCTCTCCTTCGTCATTCCCTATGCGCCGGGCTTTCTTCATCTTCCCGGCACGCTGAGCGCCTTCCGCGTCCTCATCGCCGCCGCCTTCCTGGTGGGTTGCGCCCGGATCGTGAGGCGGCTGGTAAGACCGCACATCCGGGCCATCAGCACGCCCGATGACATTTTCTCCCTCTTGCTCCTGACCGCTTGGTTCCTCATCGGGGTCCTCGCCGCGCCCAACACCCCCGAAAAGGCCGAATGGCCCCTGCTCACCTTCTTTCTTCTGACGGCCTTTTTCCTGGTCTACGTCCCCTTCAGCAAGATCTCCCACTATCTCTACTATCCCTTCGGGCGGTACTTCCTGGGCAGGACCATGGGCCACCGGGGAGTCTTTCCCCTTCAGCGGGGCACCGGATCGGCGGCTGCCCGCTAGGGCGGGCGCGCGGCCGTTCCTGTCCGAGAGGTGACGCCGATGAGCTTGGAAAGATCGTACAAGGCGCAGAAGTTCCTGGAGAGGCTCCCGCAGAAGCTGTCCAGGCCCGTGGTTTCTTCACTGGTGGGATGCGTCCATTGCGGGATGTGCACCGAATCCTGCCACTATGTCCTCACGAATCCCGACGACGTGACCTACGCGCCGGCCTACAAGGCCGACCGAATCCGAAAGATCTTCAAGCGACACGTGGACTGGGCGGGGCGGGCCATTCCGTGGTGGGTGGGGGCCAAGAGCGTCTTCACCGACGAGGAACTCGAAGAGCTGAAGGACATCGCCTTCGGGAAATGCACCAACTGCCGCCGTTGCACACTCAACTGCCCCATGGGAGTGGACTTCGCCGTATTGAACCGGATGACCAGGGGCCTCCTCGTGCACGTGGGCGTCATGCCCGAAGGGGTGGCCGTGGTGAGCAAGGATCAGTGGGAGATCGGCAACCAGATGGGGGTCCTCAAGGAGGACTACCTGGAGACCATCCAGTGGATGTCCGACGAACTCGTGGAGGAGGTGGGCGATCCCGCCGCGGCGATCCCCGTCGACAAGGCCGGAGCCGACGTCGTCTACTCCATCAATCCCCGAGAAGTGAAGTACGATCCCCGGACCATCAAGGACGCGGCGAAGATTTTCTACTACGCGGGAGAGAATTGGACCATGCCCAGCGAGGGCTGGGACATGACCAACTTCGGCCTCTTCTCGGGGGACGACGAACTCGGGGGAGCCGTGGCGCGCCGGCTCTTCGAAAAGGTGAAGGACCTGAAGGGGAAGAAGCTCGTCATCTCGGAGTGCGGCCACGGGTACCGGTCCACCCGCTGCGAAGCGCAGAACTGGGCCGGAATGGACCTCGATTTCGAGATGGAGAGTTCGGTGGTCACCATGCTCCGCTACATCCAGGAGGGGCGGATCAACGTGGACCGGAGCAAGAACGCCCTTTCCGCCACCTACCACGATTCCTGCAACAACGCCCGCTCCTGCGGCATGTTCGAGGAGCCGCGAGAACTGCTCCGGCACGTTCTCGGGGACTTCCGGGAGATGTACCCGAACCGGGCGGAGAACTACTGCTGCACGGGCGGGGGGGGCGCCATGTCCATGTCCGAGTATGCCCCGCGGCGCCTCAAGTCGGCCAAGGTGAAGGCGGACCAGCTCTCGGCCACGGGGGCGCAGGCGGTCGTTACCTCCTGCCACAACTGCGTGGACGGCCTCACGGACCTCATCAAGCACTACAAGCTCAACATGAAGGTCACCCAGCTCGTGAACCTCGTGGCGGACGCCCTCGTTCCGCAGGAAAGGAAGGCGCGCATGGAGGTCAAGGCGCACGCCCCGGCCTTCGTTGGGAAGACCGTGCTGGTTGTGGACGACGAGCCCGACATGGTGGCCTTCATCGGCGCCGTGCTGGAAGACAATGGAGCCACGGTCCTGAGGGCGTCGAACGGCAAGGAGGCGCTTGAGCTGGCCCGGACCCGCAGGCCCGACCTCATGACGCTGGACCTGTCCATGCCGGGGAAGAGCGGCGTGGACGTCTTCATCGCCCTGCGCGAGGACCCGGACCTGAAAACCCTGCCCATCTGCGTGGTCACGGGCAAGCCCGAAATGAGGCGGCTCATTTACGAGCGCCCGGTGCCTCCGCCGGAAGGCTTCATGAACAAGCCCGTGGATGAGGAATCCCTCGTCCTAAACGTAAGAAAGATTTTCGAACTGAAGGGGAAGCTCCACTGATGCGCTCCTTTCCGGACCCGGCCGGCCGTACGGTCGGCCGGGCGGGGGATTCCCGTGGGTGAACTGGAGGAGCGCCTTCTCGAACGCGTTGGAGGCTGGGCGGCCCTGGTGGACGGCGATCTGACGGTCGTGGCCGCCAGCGAGGCCGCGAGGGAGACCTACGCGGCCCGCCCGGGGATCCCCTGCTCCCTGGCCTTCGGCGTGGCGGCGGCGGACTGCGTCGAGTGCCCCGTCCGCCGGGCCCTGGAAGAGGGCGCCACCCATACCGTTGAGGAGACATTTCGGGGACCGTCGGGAGAGACGGTGGAGACGTCCGTCACGGCGGTCCCCCTCCTGGGCCCCTCGGATGGGGCACGGCTCGTCCTCCTCCTGGCCCGCCCGAGAGCCCCGTCGGGGCGCCTTCCTGCCCAAACCCGGCTGGCCTCCCTGGAGGCATTCGTGGCGTCCATCACGCACGCCCTCAAGGGAGCCCTCAACTCCCTCGAGGGGGGGGTGTACCTCCTGGAGTCGGGCCACCGGAAGGGGAATTCCGAAAGGGTGGCGGCAGGCGCCGTCATGGTCCGCAGGAACCTCGTGCGGGTCCGGTCCGTTGTCGGGAACATCCTGTACTACGCGAGGGACCGGGAGATGCACCCCAAGGCCCTCTCCGCCCGAGAGGTCGTGGAATCGGCAATGGCCCAGTGCCGAAAGGTCTCCGACGCGCTGGACGTGGACCTGGCCAGCCGGACCCAGGACCTGGCCTTCCCCGGCGACCCGAACGCCATCCAGGCCATGCTCGTCAACCTCGTTGAAAGCGCCCTGGACGCGTGTGGGGACGATGAATCAGGAGGGGAGAGGCGGGTCGTTCTGGAGGCCCGGGCCGAGCCGCCGTGGGTCCGCTTGGAGGTCCGCCACGGAGGAGCCCCGCTGGATCCGGCCACCCTCGCGGGGGCCCTCGGCGAGGTGTACGTTCCCCACGGGGCGGACCGCGCCGGGTTGTGGATTCACGCCGCCTCGCGCGTGGCGCGCGCCCACGGGGGCTCTCTCGAATTCGCAAGGGCGGAGGCCGGCGGCGCGCGGTGGGTCGCGCGTGTTCCCGCGGTGTGACACTCGGAAGATCGCAAAGGAGGATCCATGGAGCCTCCCAAAAAGATCCTGGTGGTCGACGACGAGCCGGATACGCTGACGTTCCTATGCGCCTGGCTGGAGGACGAGGGCCACGCCCCCCGCGCCGTGTCCGACCCCGAGGCGGTGTTGGCCGCGGCGCTGGGGGATCCCCCGGACCTCCTCCTCCTGGACGTTCACATGCCCAACCAGTCGGGGATACAGGTGTACCGGTCCCTCCGCGAGACGCCCGCCCTTCGCAACCTGCCCGTGATCTTCATCACCGGCGCAAGCGACGTCCAGCTCTTCGACAAGTCGTGCGCTCCCATGCCGGAGCCGGCCGGCCGGATCGAAAAGCCCATCGACCTCTCGGAGTTGGCCCGCGCCATCCGGAAGGCCCTCAACGGGGGAGGAGCCACATGAAGGGGCCCGGCGAGGTTCACTCCCCCCTCCTTCCTGGTGTGGAGGACCTTTTCCGCTCGGCTCCCTGCTTCATGACGGTTCAGGACCGGGAAGGAAGGATCCTCGCGGCCAACGAGAATTTTCGGGCGACCTTCGGCGGCTCCGTGGGGACCTTCTGCTACTCGGTCTACAAGGGCCGTGGCGAAAAGTGTCCCGACTGTCCGGTGGTCGAAACCTTCGCGGACGGCCAGTGCCATGTCAGCCAGCAGGTCGTTGCGCTACCGGACGGGCGCTCCATGCCCATCCTCGTCTACACCTCACCCGTCCTCGGTCCGGACGGTAGCGTGCAGGCCGTGGTGGAGGTCTCGGCGGACCTCTCGCCCGTGAAGGCCCTGGAGAGCAAACTCCGGCGAAGCCGCGAGCGCTACCGCACCCTTTTCGAGGAGGTGCCCTGCTACATCTCCGTTCAGGACAGAGACTTGAGGATCGTGGAATCCAATCGGACCTTCCAAGAAGATTTCGGGGACCGCGCCGGGGCCTTCTGCTTCGAGGTCTACAAGCACCGCTCGGAACCTTGTCTCAATTGCCCCGTCGCGAGGACCTTCGAGGACGGGAACGTTCACCACAGCGAAGAGATCGTCACCGCCCTCGACGGCCGCCAGGTCAACACCCTCGTTTCCACCGCCCCCATCCGGAACGGCAACGGCGAGATCGAGCTGGTGATGGAGATGTCCACCAACATCACCGAAATTCGCAACCTGCAGGGCCAGCTGGCGAACCTCGGCCTCCTCGTCGGCTCCGTTTCCCACGGCATCAAGGGCCTTCTCACCGGCCTGGACGGCGGGATGTACATGATGAACACGGGCATCGAGAGGCAGCGCCCGGAGCGGGTGGAAGAGGGCTGGAAGATGATCCGCCGCAACGTGGAGCAGATCCGGAGCGTCGTCCTCGATCTTCTTTACGTGGCCAAGGAGCGGGAACCCGTCTGGGAGAACGCTTCCCTTAAGGACCTGGCGCGGACGGCCCTCGAAACCGTTCGCCCTCGGGCGGAGAGCCTGGGTGTCCGCCTGGAATCCTGCCTGGAGGACGTGGGCTTATGTGACCTGGAGCCCAAGTCGCTGCAAGCGGCCGTCGTGAATCTCCTCGAGAACGCCCTTGACGCCTGCCGCATCGACCGGAGAAAGGAGGGGCACTCGGTCCGGCTCGGCTTGGGCAGGGAGAACGGATCGGCGGTCCTGACCGTGGAGGACGACGGCATCGGGATGGACCGGGAGACGAGGGAGCGGATCTTCACCCTCTTCTTTTCCTCCAAGGGGCTCGAGGGAACGGGGTTGGGCCTCTTCATCTCCAACAAGGTCGTCGAAAAGCACGGAGGAGAGATCGTGGTGGATTCGGAGCCGGGGCGGGGAACACGGTTCAGGGTCCGTCTTCCCTTCGTCCGAAGCGCACCCCCGTGAGGAAGGGACCAAGAAAGAAGCCGTCTGCGGAGGAACCGCGGACGGTTTCGTCGCGACGAACGCGGGGGGCGCTAGCCCACCAGCCGCTTCACCTCGGCGACGAGCTCCTCGGGTTTCACGGGCTTTTCCAGATACCCTTCCGGCGCGGGAACCTGCGTCCGGGTCGAGATGAACTGCTTGAATTCGTGCGAGACGCCCGTGACGATGATCACGGGGATCTTCTTCAAGACGGCGTCCTCCTTCAGCGTCCGGTACGTGCGCACGCCCGTCATCTCCGGCATGGTGATGTCCAGGGTGATGAGGTCGGGCTTGCCGGAGGCCACCTGGGCGAGGGCCTCCTCGCCGTTGGCGGCCTCGAGGGTCTCGTATCCGGCGTCCTTCAGAACCGTGCTCAGGTAGGTCACCACGTCGGGCTCGTCGTCGACGACCAGTATTCTCTTAGCCATATTGGATCCCCTCCAGAGTTCCGGATTTGGGATTTGGGAATAGAGCCAGGAGCAACCGGCCCGTCGCCGCTATCTGCCGCTGGGCGTCCATCCCAAATCCGAAATCTCCCATCCCCATCGGTTCAGTGCCACTCCCAATCGATGAAGCCCGGCTTCACGTCCACCATGCAATTCACGATCAGTTCCACGAGCCCGCCGTAGAGGATCCGTTGCTTCTCCCACATCTGGTAGTACGCCAGCATGTCGCGGAACTGGCCCTTGCAGTTGCTGCACGGAGCGCAGATGTACTTGTTGATCGAGGGATCGAGGCAGTCGGCGAAGGCGTTGAGGATCTGCTGGAGCTTCTTTCGGCCTGAGACGTGGAACCGCCAGTCCTGGAAGTTGTTTCCGCTCATGATGGCGAAACCGGAGCCCCCGCCGCAGCAATAGTTGTCCACGCCGTGGGGCCACATCTCGCGGAACTGCGGGCAGATCTTTCGCACGATCTCGCGCTGGGGCTCCACGACGCCCATGAGCCGTACGAGGTTGCAGGGGTCGTGCAGGGTGACGGGGAAGTCGTTGCGCGAGGGGTCGAGTTGGAGGCGGTTGCTCATCACGATGTCCCGAAGGAGCGTCATGGAGGACTCCCTGGGAATGTTGAGTTCGCCCGTCAGAACCCGGTCGGCGATGACCGAAAGCGCCTTGTGGGCGTGCCCGCACTCACCGAGCACGATCTTCTTGACCTTCAGCTTCTTGGCGGCCTCGGCGTGCTTGATCGCTACCCGGGCGAACTGGGCGTCGTCGTACCAGAGGCCGTAGTTGATGGAGTCGTAGCCGGCCAGCTCCGAGGAGAGGGTCCAGGTGATCCCGGCGGCGTTGAGAATCACGGCGAAGGCGCCGGGGTTTTCGGGCCACGCCATGATCTCCCCGGCGTTGTGGATAAGCAGGACGTCTGCGCCCTCCACGTCCCACGGCGTCTCCACCTTGATGCCGGTCTTCTCGGTCATGTCCTCGTCGATGAACTCGATGTTGTCCTTGACCACCAGGGAGGTCATGCCTGTGGAGGAGCCCACCTTGAGCTGGAGCACGGAGCCGTTCTCGTGGCATTCCTTGGCGTTGATCCCCATCTCCATACTGAAGAGCTTCCTCAGCTCGTGGGCCACGAGGCCGTTGTCCGCCCCGATGGGACAGGTCTGGGCGCAACGCCGGCAGAGGTTGCAGCGGTAAGAGAGTTCGGCCAGCCTGGCCACCAGGGGCCAGTTCAACTCGATGTCGCCGTGCTGCCACGCCGAGAGGAGCCCGCCGTGCTTGACGTACTTGAAGTAGAGGCGGCGCATGATCTCGGAGCGGAAAGTGGGGCGGTAGAGCTCGTTCCCGCCGCTGGCCTCGTAGATGTGGCAGGCCTCGGAGCAGGTCTGGCACTTGGCGCAGTGCTCCATGCTGAGGACGAGCGGCTGCAGAAAGGTCCAGTTGTTCTCCTTGGTGAAGAGCTTGTCGAGGCCGGAGAGGAATCTCTGGACGAGGGTGTCCTCTTCCTCCTTGGTCTCGGGTTGGGGAATGTTGATGGCGCACGTGTCGTCGAGACCGCATTCCACCGCGGCCAGTGTCTTCTCCGCAAGGGGCGTCCAGTCGTGGTCCTTGTCCGGGGAGTCGAGGGGGGCCGGCAGGGGCATGAGGTCCCGGTTCTCCAGGTGGGTCAGGGGATTTCGGTCCCTGCGGGACATGTCGGAGAGGTTGATCTTGTCCTTCATTTCTTCTCCCCTTGCCAAGGGTTGGTGGTGGCCACGTCGGCCCACGAGCGCTTTCCGTCAGCGGTCACGTGTTTCGCCGACCAGGTTGGGCGGTAGGTCAGGTACTCCAGGAGCTTCTTTTCGATATCGCTTCCGGGACGGTTGGGGCGATCTTGCCAGCGGACGTTGTGGTACGTGAAGTACTTGCCCACGAAATGCGACATGTGGGTCAACGGGATGTAGGCCGCCAGGAGCCCGCACAGGATCAGGCCGGTCCCGAAAAGCCCCGGGATCTCCAGGGACAAGTCCGCCCTCAGCAGGCCCATGGTGAGGCCCACGACCCCGGGTCCTTTGGGATCCATCGTGAGGTACCCTGCCGACAGGACGCCGAAGGCCACGAGGAAGAAGGCGAGGTTGAACAGGTCGCCGGCCGTCGTGTAGGTCTTGAGGGCGGGATCCGTGAGTCGACGGTGCAGGAGCAGGAGCGCTCCCACCATCGAGAGGGCCACGCCCGCGCCGCCCAAGATCACGCCGGTCCAGTGAAGGGCCGTACCCACCGGTCCGCCGAGGGAGGCGGGAAAAAAGACCCCGAGCAGGGCCGTTAGTAAGACCAGACCCACCGTCCCCACCAGAAGATACAGGCCGAAGTGGAAGGGAAAGGAACGGTACCAGAGCTTCCGGTTGAACTCGTGAAGGGCCTTCAGGAAGAGCATCTCCGGCACCATGAAGCTCAGTTCCCCCCAGAGGTTGAAATGGGCCGGCTTGGTCCACCAATCCGATTCCTCGAAGTAGGATCCGCCGTGCTTCACGCGGTGGACCGCCTCGTGGGGGACCGGGTACAGCTCCCATCGCAGGTGGATCGGCTGGCGGGCATAGAGGACGGCCCGCGCCACCGTGGCGATGGCAAACACCGCCGCAGAAAGATACAGCACCGCATAGACGAAAGTGGTCATCGGCTCTCCCCCTGTCCTGTGAAACCTCACCCTAGAAAGAAATCAATATAAAGCCATCGGAGCAAAAACCCGAAAAACAACTAGGGGTTTCCCATTCTTGGGGTAAATCGCGCACGGCCGGGGCTCTCCACCCCGCAGAGGCGGTTGGCTGGGAGCCGGTTTCCATGAACCATAATGTTGCAATCCGGGAACGCAGAGGGAGTGGGACGGAGCCCGTAGGGGGGCAGACCTCCCTTCCTGTCCCGCTGGGGGCTCGCTCGCCCGGTTCTTCATGGTATCGTAAGGTAGGAAAGGCCACGCATGCAGGGAAAGCGGCTTTCGCTGACGCTCACTATCCTTTCTCTGGCCCTTCTGGCCTGGGTGGGAACCCGCGCCTCCTGGCACGTCCGCGACCTCTGGGCCTCCCCGGCCGTGCTCCTTTTCTTCTTCCTGGCCTACCAGTTCGACGTCCACGTGCCCGGGCTCGGTTACCTCAACCTCGATCACGTCGTGGCCTTCCCGGCCATCGTCGTGCTTCAAAATCCGGTCCTGGCAGGGATTCTGGCCGGTGTCGGCCTCCTCGTGAGCCGGGGGTATCGGCGCGGGATCGGGGGCCTGGGGCTGGTCCACGTGTGGGGGGCCGCCCTCTCCGCGCTGTCCATCGCCCTCGGGGGGACCTTCTACCTCGCCCTGTCCCGGGGCGGGCCCGAGAGTTCTCTTCTTGAATTCGCGATCTTCCTCGCCGCCATGCTGGTGACGACCGGGGCCAACTGGCTCTTCTACGTGCTGGGAAACCCGTCCTCCCTCAAGCCCCCCCTCCGCGTCACGCTGAAGAGCTCCCTCGCCAGCAACCTGGGTTGGGTCCTACTCTCCTCTCCCCTGGTGGCGCTGGTCGTCGGAGCTACCCGGGAAGAGCGCTACGTCTCCGTCCTCATGGGCAGCCTCACCCTCCTTATCCTCGTGTGGGCCATGCGGCTGTACGGGGGCCTGCAGGAGAAGAACGCCGCCCTCATCCACGCCACGGGCCGGCAGGAGTTCCTTCAGCAGCTCTCCCTGACGACGGCCGGGTCTCTGGAAAACGAGTCCTTCCTCCTGACCCTTCTTTCGGGCCTGAGGGACTTCGTCCCCTGGGACAGGGGCCTGCTCCTGATCCTGCCGCCGGGATCCTCCCACCAGCCCCTTCTCGTGAGTTTGGAGGGACTTCCCCTGGATCCCCACGCGGCCAAGGAGACCCTGCTGGATCTCCTGGAGTCGCCTGAGCTCAAAGAGCCCCGCCTCGTGAAGGACGCCGCGGTGGTGCCCCTTCTGATGGAGAGGGCCGGCTGCCAAGTGTCGGTGGCGGTTGCGACGACGGAGCTTGCCTTCGGGGTTCTGGTCCTGGAAAGGGGAGCCGGAAAGGACACCTTCACCGCAAACGAGTGCAAGTTCCTCGAGTTGGCCCTGGCCCAGATCGCCAGCCACGTCCAGGATGAGATTCTCAAAAAACAGCTCATGGACACCAACCGGAAGCTTCTGCGCCAGACCGACTACCTCTCCCAGATCCTCAAGATTTCGAACCTCCTCAAGGTCCACCTCGACGTCCAGACGATCCTGGAAAAGGTCGCGGAGGGGATCCGGGAGGGGATGGGCTTCCGGACGGTCCTCGTGAGCCTCTACCGGGAGGACGAGCAGTTGTTCGAAAGGGTCGCCCAGGCCGGACTCTCGGATCGGTGGGCGGAAGTCCGGAAGGCGAGGCCACCCGCCGAGCAGATCTTCGAGCTCATCCACCCGCGGTACCGGGTGGGTAGTTGCTACTTCGTCGGACACGCCGACGCCGTCATCGGTCCCTACGACATCCTTCCCCTGAACCCCCGCCTGCCCAAGGAGCCGGACGACTGGGACCCCATGGACACGCTCCTCGTCCCCTTGGAGGACAAGGACGGCCGGTTGCTGGGGATCATTTCCGTAGACGAGCCCGTGGACGGAAAGATCCCCTCCCTGGAAACGCTCCGTGCGCTGGAAGTCCTGGCCAATCAGACCGTGAACGCCCTGGAGAGCGCGCAAATCCACGCGCGGACCCGGCGCCAGGCGGTCATGGACGGACTCACGGGACTATACAACCACGGCTATTTCCAGGAGGTCTTGGCGAAGGAGGCCCGCGATCACGCCGAATCTTCGCTTCCCTTTTCGGTGCTGATGATGGACCTCGACGGTTTCAAGGTCGTCAACGACACCTTCGGCCACCTTGCCGGTGACGAAGTGCTCAGGGCCGTCGCGGAAACCGTGAGGAGCTTCATACGGCGCGAGGACATCGCGGCCCGCTACGGCGGGGAGGAATTCGCCCTCTTCCTGCCGAGGTGCGACGCCTCCACGGCGCTTACCATCGGCGAGAGGATCCGGAGCGCCGTCGAGAGCCTCCGGGTCCACGTCGGAGGCGGGGAGCGAACGGCGTCGGTGACGCTGAGCGTGGGTTTGGCATCCTTCCCCACGGACGGACGGGACCACCACGAGATTCTCGACCTTGCCGACCAGGCGCTCTACCAGGCCAAGCGGCAGGGGAAGAACCGCGTGAACCAGATCGCGTGAGTCCGGGGGGCGGGAGGGCCCCTCTAAGCAGGGAAGCGCGGGCGCCCGGCGCCGGGCAAGCGGGGGCGTCCCATCGGAGGCCGCGGCCATGCGAGGGTGGCTAAGGATCTGCGCATTTTGTTCCATGGCCGTGATCCCCGTGGCCGCGGGGGCCCAGGCTTGGCGGGCACCCGACGGCGTCGAAAGGGGAAAGACGCATCACCTGAGAGTCGTGGCCTCTTCCTACGAACCCTTCGCCTATCGGGAGGGAGGGGAGGAACGCGGGCTCGACGTGGACCTCCTTCGCCTGCTCTGCACCACCCGCGGATGGACGTACGAGATCACATGGACCTCCTTCCCCGAGATATGGACCTGGCTGGAGGAGGGAAAGGCCGACATGGCCATCGGGGCCATCTATCGTTCCCCCGAGCGCGAGCGCCGATTCCTCTTCACGGAACCCTACCTCGAAACGGGCCTCGTCGTGGCCCACCGGATTCAGCAGGACGTCCGTTCCAAGAGGGACCTGAGAGGGCTCCTCCTTGGGGTCAAGCGGGGCGCCACGGGAGAGGGACTGGGCGCCCGCATGGCTCCGGAGGTGGGACTGCGCGGGTTGAAGGTGTACGAAGATACGGCGGAGAGCTTCGAGGCGCTCCGCAGGGGCGAGGTGGATGCGGTCCTGAACGATTACCTGAACACCCTCTTTCTCATCAGCAAGGAGTACAGCGGGGAAGTGGCGGTGGCCCGTGGCCGGTTCGGCGTCCTTTTCCTGTCCAGGGACAGGCTGGCCTTTCCCCTTCGCCGCGGCCTCGAAGGGAACCGTGACGACATCGATGCCACCCTGCGCCGGCTCGCGGAGGGCGGCGTCCTCGCGGACCTCCAAGCCAAATGGCTCCCCGTCCAGCCGCCCGGAGACTGGAAGCGGCTGGCCGTCTTTACCGCATCCCTCGTGGCGCTCGTCATCGTTTGGGCGGTCCTGGCCATCCGAACCTCGCGCCGCAAGGCCCGCTTCGAGAGCCTGAAGGACTCCGAAAGGCGCTACCGGCACCTCATCGAACAGGCTCCCATGGGGGTTGCACTCCTGAAGTCCGGGGTGGTCACCTTTGCCAACGAGGCTTTTCTGCACCTGTTTCGGAGGCTCAGCCTGGCGGAGGTGGTCGGCCGGTCCTTCCTGGAGTGGGTGGCCGCCGAGAGCAGGGGGCACGCCGAGGCGTGCCTCGGGAGGGGCAGGCGCGCCGCGCTTCCCGAGGCCGGAGCCGAGTGGCATTGCCTGAAATCCGACGGGACTCGTTTTCTGGCTCGGGTCCGTCCCGTGCGGGTGGAGGGGCCTGAAGGGGTCTCGGACCTCCTCTTTCTGGAGGACGTGACCCTGTCCAGAGAGGCGGAGCGGGCCCTGAAGGAGAGCCGGGAAGCTTACCGGCTCCTCGTGGAAAACCAGACGGACCTCGTCGTCAAGGTGGACACGGAGGGCCGGTTCCTCTTCGTCAGCCCGACGTATTGCAGGCTTTTCGGCAAGACGGAGGAGGATCTGCTGGGCCGCACCTTCATGCCCCTCGTCCACGAGGAGGACCTCCGCAAGACGCTGGAAGCCATGAAGGACCTCTACCGCCCCCCCCACACGTGCTACGTGGAGCAGCGGGCCCACACGGCCCAGGGTTGGAGGTGGCTCTCCTGGTCGGACAAGGCCGTTCTCGATGCCGAGGGCCGGGTGCAGGCCATCGTGGGCGTCGGAAGGGACGTCACCGACCGGGCCGAGGCGGAGCGCCGTTTGAGGGAAAGCGAACGCCGGTTTCGCACGCTCATCGAGAACACCCACGACGTCGTGATCGTGTTCAGCGTCGAAGGCCGCGTCCTGTACATCACACCCTCCGTGACCGCTTGGACCGGATACCCGGTGGAGGAGCTCCTCGGGACCCTGGCCACGGACCATGTCGCCCCGGAAGATGTGGGGGTGATCCAGGACGTGGTGCGCCGGTCCCTCAAGGCGCCCGGCGCCTCCCTGCCCGCCGTCGAGTACCGCGTACGTCACAAGAACGGCAGCCTTCGCATCTTCTCCGCCATCGTGACAAACCTCCTGGCGGATCCGGCCGTGGGAGGGATTGTCGTGAACTGCCGTGACATCACCGAGAGGCGCCTCGCGGAGCTTGCGGTGAAGGAGAGCGAATCGCTCTTCCGCGGACTCGCCGAGAGCACCGAGGCGGCCATTATGATTTACCAGGGCGAGCGCCTGAGGTACGTCAACAGGGCCACGGAACTGATCAGCGGCTACAGCCGGGAGGAGATGCTGAAGGTCCACTTCTGGGACCTCGTCCACCCGGACCACCGCGACATGGTCAGAGAAAGAGGCATCGCCCGCCAGCGCGGCGAGCCCGTGCCTCGCCATTACGAGTTCAAGATCGTGACGAAATCGGGCGATGTGCGTTGGCTCGACTTCACGGCCGCCGCAATCCAGTACGAGGGGCGGCCGGCGGGCCTGGCCACGGCCATCGACGTGACGGACCGAAAGCGCGTGGAGGAGGAGCTCCGCCGGCGCAATGTGCAGGTGGAACTCATCCTGCAGAACGTGAGCGAGATCGTTTACTACAGCGTGCTGGAGGGGGATCCACCGGCCCCCCAGGTCCAGTTCGTGAGCCCAAAGGTGCGGGAGATCCTGGGTTTCTCCCCGGAGGAGATTCTGGGCCAGGAGGGCGGTTGGATCGGTGCGGTCCACCCCGACGACGTCGGACTGGT
Source organism: uncultured Thermoanaerobaculia bacterium (assembly GCA_964589625.1). GTDB lineage: Bacteria > Acidobacteriota > UBA4820 > UBA4820 > DSQY01 > JBFLVU01. The sequence continues at coordinate 59,774 of CAZPSH010000010.1, read as the reverse complement.
GAGGCGGTCCGTCCAGGTCCTCCGGGAAGAGGGGAGGCCGTTCACGGTCGAATACCGCTTCCTGCACGCGGTGACCAAGACCTACCGATGGTTGGAGGACCATGCCGTTCCGGAGGCGGATCCCCTCGGACGGGTGGTCGGGTTCTTCGGCGTGGCGCGCGACGTCACCGACCGGCGAGGGGCCGAGGAGGCCCAGCAAAGGAGGAATCGCCAGCTCCTGGCCCTCCTGGCCTCGTCGCAGGCCATGGCGGGTTCGCTGGACATGGGTGAATCCGTAAGCCTGATGTGCCGCGTGGCCGTCGAGATCTTCGGCGTGGACCTCGTCTGGATGGGACTCGTGGTGCCCGAAAGCACCGAAGTCCGGATCCTGGCCTCCGCCGGGAGGGACGAGGGATACTCGGAGAGCGTTCGTGTCCGCTGGGACGAATCCCCGCGGGCTCTGGGTCCCGCCGGGCGGGCCATCAAGCTCCGCCGGCCCGTCATCATGAAGACCGAAGAGCCCGACTTCGCCCCCTGGCGGGAGGAGGCGGAAAGGCGCGGCTTCCGGTGCGTGTGCGCAGTGCCCATGCTCCATGAGGACGTGGTGCGCGGCGTCGCCACCTTCTACTCCGGGAACTCGGAGGCCTTCTCCCCGGACGGCGTGGAGGTCCTCGAGATCTTCGCCCGCCATGCCACGATGGCGGTCGTGAATGCGGCCCTGTACGAGGAAGCCAAGCGCAGCATCGAGGACCTCCACGGCACCCTGGCCGAACTCGAGGCGAGCCGGAATGCCCTTCAGGCCAGCGAAGGGAGATACCGCGCGCTCGTGGAGAACGCCCGAGGCATCGTTCTTACCTTCACGCCCGATCTCATCGTCACGTACTGGAACGAGTTCGCGGAGGAGTTCTTCGGGTTCAAACGGGAGGAGATTCTCGGCCGGAGTCTCATCGGGACCATCGTCCCCAAGGAGGAGTCCACCGGAAGGGACCTGGAGGACCTCCTCAAGCGCATCGCCGCGGATCCCAACGCCTTCGCCTCCAATATCAACCAAAACATGACGAGGGACGAACGGAGGGTCTGGGTGGCCTGGACCAACCGGCCGGTCCTGGACGCCCACGGACGGGTGAGCGTGGTCCTCTCCCACGGGACGGACGTCACCTCCCTGAAGGAGGCCGAGGTCAGCCTCCGCGCCCAGGAGTCCCGGTATAGAACCCTCCTGGAAGCCTCCCCCGAGGCCACCTTCGTAGCAGACCTCTCCGGCCGGATCACGGTGGTGAACCGCCGCACGTTGGAGATATGGGGTGCCCGCTCTCATGAAGAACTGGTCGGACGGTCCGTTTTCGAAATGGTTTCCGAGGGGGAGCGGGAGCCCGTCGGGAAGGCGATGGCCCAGGTCCTGCAAGGCGAGGAGGTCCGGAACTTCCGGGCAAACGTGCTTCGGAGGGACGGCCGGCCCTTCCCAGCCGAGATCAACGCGGCACTCCTCAGGGACGAGGCGGGGGCCCCCGAGGGCTTCGTGGGGGTCGTCCGGGACGTGGGCGATGAGGTCCAGACGCGCGAGGACCTGGAAAGAAAGGTCCGGATCTTCGGGAGCCTGGCCAAGTCGGCCAGGGACCTCATCTTCATCGTGGGCCGGGAGGGGAGGGTGACCTACGCGAATCCTGCAACGGCCGCCGCCCTGAGGCGTAGGCCCGAGGAGGTGGCCGGCCTCCCGCTCGACGGCCTCTTTAGGGGCGCCACGCTCCAACAGATGAAGGCCAGCCTCGGGAGAGCTTTCCAGACCGGAGAGGTGCTCGTTCGCGTGGAGGAACTCGAGTTCCCCGTGGGGATGCTGTGGCTGGATACCCAGCTCATCCCGATCCGGGAGGCCGACGGAACGGTGAGCTCGGTCCTCGGTGTGTCGAGGCGGATCCCCGGGGGCTTGGGCGGGGCGGGCGCCGGTCCCCAGACCCCCGAGTAGGGCGAGCTATCCGCCCGCGGGCGGCGGGTCGGCTTCGTCCCACTCCAGCGTCGGCCCCTCATCCTCCGCGCCGGAGGCCGCGATTTCCTTCAGCTTTTCCTTGAACTTCGACCGGAGATCCTGGGCCTCGGAGGGGTGGAGCACGATCCAGAAACGATCGTCGGGGGACTGCCCGACGGCCCCCGCGGCCGTGCATTGCTGCACCACCTCGTGTAGGAGCCATGCGGTCCTGTGCAGGAGATCCTTGAGGCGGGAGGCCCCCGCCCGCAGGGCGAAGCCCTCGGAAAAAGACGGAGCGAAGCGGACACGGAGAAGGAGGCAGGGGGCCCCTGCCTCCAGCCGCGCCCGGTACTCGGTTTCCATCCGCGAGGCGTCGGGAAGCCCCGTCCAAGCCGTGGAACGCTGTTCGGAGGCGGCCTCACGGATGAGCTGGTCCACCAGGAGCTCCAACTGGTGGGGATCGTAGGGCTTGGTGACGTAGGCGTCCGCACCGCAGTCGTAGCCCCAGTACACGTCTTCCTTCAGGCTCTTTGCCGTGAGGAGGATGATGGGGATCCGGGCCAGGTCCGCTTCCCGTTTGAGGTCCCGGCACACCTGGTAGCCGTTCTTCTTGGGCATCATGACGTCGAGGATCATGAGGTCCGGCCGCATCCGGCGGAAGGCCTCTTCGGCCTCCTCTCCGTCCGAAGCCACGTGGACGTCGTAGCCCAGAAGGTCGAAGTTCAGCTTCAACACTTCGGTGATGGCCCGGTTGTCGTCGGCGATGACCAGTCTCTGGCGCATGGCGGCTCCTACTCGGTGGCGGGGAGGACGGCCTCGAAGGCGGTTCCCGGACGCGACGGCACGGCGCTTCCGAGAAAGGCCCGGTCTTCCTCGGTGAGTGGGGAGGCGCATTCCAACCGCCCCCCCAGCCTCTCGGCCACGTTCTTCGCGATCACGAGGCCGAGCCCCGTTCCGCCCACGAGGTTGCGGACGTTGCTCGCCCGGAAGAAGGGGGTGAAAATCGACGCCCTCTCCGAGGCCGGGATCCCCGGACCGTCGTCGAGTACCCGAAAGGCGATCCGCTCCCCATCGCGGCGAAGGCGAACGCCCACGGCGCCCCCGATGGCCGAGTACTTGATGGCGTTCCCGACGAGGTTGGCCACGAGGTTCTCGAGCATCCGTCCGTCGCAGGTGATGTGGGCGTCCTGAAGATCCTCCCTCCAGGTGAGGAGCTTCCCCTGGATCGTGTCGCTCGCCCCGTCCCGCAGTCGTTCGATGAGGGCCTTCACGTCCACGCTCTCGGCCTGTCCCTGGGCGTAGTGGACCCGGCTGAGGCGGACCACGTCGTCCAAGAGGTTGCGGATGTTTCGGCCGTTCTCGAGGATCAGGGCGGCGATCCGGGCTTGGTGGTCCGTGAGGGGGCCCGGCCGTCCGCCCGACAGGAGATCGGCGGCGTTGATGATGGCGGAGAGGGGATTCTTGACCTCGTGGGAAATGATGGAGATCAGGTCTTCCCGGGATCGGTTGAGGCCCACCCACTCGTGGATGTCCTGCGTGACCACGAGGAAAAGTTCCCCGCCGGGCCAGGGCAGAACCTGGACTTGAAACCAGCGCCCCTCCACCTCGTACGGGGTGGACACGGTCTTTCCCTCGGCCTGGGCCTTGCGGAGGAGGCCGAGGATGACCTTCCCCGCCGGGCGGCTCCCAAAGATCTTGTTCTCCCGGACCTCCACGGGGGAGAGGCCCAATGCTTGGGCGGCGGCGTCATTGATGAGGGAGATGGACCCCGAGAGGTCGGTCAGGAGAAGCCCCACGGGGACGCTCCTCATGACGTTATCGAGACGCTCCTTCTCCTGGGCGAGGAGAACGAAGAGATCCGCCACCTGGCGGGACTTTCGGCGGACCCCCTCCACCTGCTCCCAACGGGCCAGGGCGGTGAACAAGAAGTCGGCCATCCGTGCGAAGAGGCCCTGTTCGAGGTCCGAAAAGGGGGTGGGCCGAAGGGCCACCAGCTGGGCTCCGGGAATGCCCGGGGCCCCCAGGCTTCGGGCCATGCCCGCGGAGGGCGGCGCGCCGAGAAGGGCCGCCACCCGGGCGGACGGCGGCTCCCCCACCGACCAATGGGCACGCTCCCCGGGGAAGAGGGAAAACCATTCCTCCGGCGGAACCGCCAGGGATACTGCCTCGGGAGTCTCGCGGCACAGGAAGGCGCGGGCGCCCTCGTTCCCGAGGAGCACAAGCCCGGTGCAGGTGACGGAAAGCACCCTCCTGGCCACCTCGTGAGTGGCGCAGGCCATGTCGCCGGGCCCCCCGGCCTGCCCGACGGCGTGCCCGAGCCCGAAGACTGCCCAAAGGGCCTCGTTGGCTTCCCTCAGGCGTCGGATTTCATCGGGTGCGGGCGGTGCTTCCTGATCCGTCATGGGCCCTCTCCGGACGAAACCTTCGGTCCTCCGATGGCCGGAGGCACACCCATTGTACGTCCAGGGCCGGGGCCGAGCCAATGCCGCCGGGTGGGCGTGATAAGCCCCAATGCACAAAGGGCTTGGGATCAAGCCTTGTGGGCCGGGAGCGGGGCCCTTACCATCATCCCTTGCGCAGGAGACTGCGATGGCCAATCTGTATCGCGTGCTGGTCGTCAATCCCGGAAGCACGGGAACCAAGTTGGCGATCTATTCGACGGCGGGACGGGAGGCGGAGGAGACCGTTTCCGCACCGTTCGATAAGGGCCCCCTCCTCGCTCAGCTTCCGGGAAGGGTCCAGGACGCCCGGGAGTTCCTGGCGCGCCACGGGGCCGAGCCTCTCCACGCGGTGGTGGGCCGGGGCGGGCTGATCCGGCCCGTTCCTTCCGGGACTCTCGTCGTCAACGAGGCCATGGTCGAGGACGCCCGCCGGGGCTACCAGGGCGAGCACGTGTCCAACCTCGGGTGCCTTATCGCCCACGGTCTGGCCTCCGAGAGAGGGATCCCCGCCTTCGTGGTGGACCCCGTGGCGGTGGACGAGATGATCCCATTGGCCCGGTACACGGGACTTCCCGGTCTTTCAAGGCAGGCCCTCTCCCACGCCCTCAACCTCCACGCCGCCGCGCGGAAGGCCTGCGAGCGGCTGGGCAAGAAGCTGTCCGAGAGCCGGCTCGTGGTGGCCCACCTCGGCGGCGGCTTTTCCATCGTTCCCATGGAGGGCGGGCGCATTGTGGATACCAACAACGCCAACTCGGGAGGCCCCTTCTCCCCGACCCGGGCGGGCACCCTCCCCACCCAGCCTCTAGTCAAACTGTGCTTTTCGGGGTCCGTTACCGCCGCCGACCTCAAGCGCATGACGACCAAGGAGGGCGGCTTGATGGCCCACCTGGGAACCCACGATGCGCTGGAGGTGGAATCCCGTATCGCCCAGGGCGATCTGAAGGCCCGGGAGGTCTACGAAGCCATGGCCTACCAGACGGCCAAGGAGATCGGGGCCATGGCGACGGTCCTATGCTGCCGGCTGGACGCGGTGGTCCTCACGGGCGGGCTCGCCCATTCAAACCTCTTTTGCACGTGGGTATCCGACCGGGTCGCCCCCCTCGCCCCCCTCTTCCGCTTCCCCGGCGAGTTCGAGATGGAGGCCCTGGCGGCCGGGGCCTTCCGAGTCCTGCAGGGGGAGGAACGGGCCATCCCCTATCCCGGAGAGACAACATGCGAAAGCTGATGCTCGGAAATGAGGCCGTGGCGCGCGGCGCCTGGGAAGCCCGGGTGGGCTTCGGATCGGGTTACCCCGGCACGCCCAGCACGGAGATCCTCGAAGCCCTGGCGGCGTATGAGGACGTAGTGGTCCAGTGGGCCCCGAACGAAAAGGTGGGGTACGAGGTGGCCGTGGGGGCGTCCCTGGCGGGGACGCGCGCCCTGGTAACGATGAAGCACGTGGGCCTCAACGTGGCCGCCGACCCCCTCTTCTCCTCCTCCTACATGGGGGTGGGCGGAGGGCTCGTGGTGGTTTCCGCCGACGATCCGGGCATGCACTCCAGCCAGGACGAGCAGGACAACCGGGCCATCGCCAAAGCGGCCAAGGTCCTGATGGTGGAGCCCTACGACGTGGACGAATCGCGCTGGATGGCGAGGGAGGCCTTCGCCCTTTCGGAGCGCTTCGACTCCCCTGTGATCCTCCGCATGACGACGCGCGTGTGCCACCAGACGGGGGTGGCGCGGCCCGCCGACCGGGTGGATTGGGCGAGCAAGGGCTACGTCAAGGATATTCCCAAGTTCGTCATGCTCCCGACCCACGCAAGGGGCCGCCGCCACAAGGTGGAGGAGCGCCTGCGAGCGGCCAAGGCCTTCGGCGAGGAGAGCGACCTCTGGAACCCAATTCTCGCGGGGACCTCCGAGGTGGGGGTCGTCACCTCCGGCGTGAGCTTCGGGTACGTCCGCGAATCCCTACCCGGCGCCTGGATCCTCAAGCTCGGGTTCACCCACCCCATTCCAATGGAGCGCATCCGCCGCTTCGCGGGTATGGTGAAGCGCCTCTACGTCGTGGAGGAGCTGGAGCCCTATCTGGAGGAGGCCATCCGGGCCGATGGCATCGCCATCGACGGTGGGCGCGGGCTCTTCCCGTACACCGGCGAACTGAACCTCCCTCTCGTGGAGACGGCCCTCCTTGGCGCATCCAAGAGCGCGGTCACGGTGGACCTCGGAGGCGTCAGGATTCTCACACGGCCCCCCACACTCTGCCCCGGTTGCAGCCACCGCGGCATGTTCACCCTCTTCCGGGAGATGAAGCTCCGCGTCATGGGGGACATCGGATGCTACACCCTGGGCGCCCTCAAGCCGCTGGGCGCCATGGACTCCTGTATGTGCATGGGCGCCTCGGTGGGGATGGCCGAAGGCCTGGAGAAGTTCGGCGGACCGAAGGAGAAGGGGAAGACCCTCGGCGTCATCGGAGACTCCACCTTCTTCCACTCGGGCATTCCCGCCCTGGTGGATATGATCGTCAACCGCAGCCACGCCACCCTGGTCATCCTCGACAACCGCTGGACGGCCATGACCGGCGGCCAGCCCCACCCGGGAACCGGAAAGGACATCCGCGGCAACGATGCGCCCCGGCTGAACGTGGCGGAGGTCTGCCGCGCCCTCGGCGTGAAGCGCGTGGTGGAGGTGGATCCCTACGATCTCGACAGGACCCGCAAGGTCCTCGAGGAGGAGCTCCAGGCCCCGGAGGTCTCCGTCGTGGTGGCCGTGGCGCCGTGCCTGCTGGGCGGGCGCATCCCCAAAGGCACTCCCGTGGAGATCCACCTGGGAAATTGCGACCGTTGCGGGGCGTGCATCCGCGTGGGATGCATGGGCATCCATGAGAAGGACGGCTTCCCCGACCTGGACCCGGACCTCTGCACCGGATGCGGCGTCTGTGTCCAGGTTTGCGAAGCCGGCTGCATCTCCCTGCCCTCCGTGCAGGGGGAAAAGGGGCCCGCGGGGCCCTAAGGCCCCGCGAACGGGGCGGTCCCAGGCTGGAAGTCGTTCCCGATTCGTCCGGGTCCGGCCCGCCCGACTCGCGGACTGCAGGATGGGGAGGCTCGGCACGAAGAACGAGCCCTGATGGGGAGAAGGACATGGAGATCACAAACATCCTGTTTGCGGGCGTGGGGGGGCAGGGCATCCTGACCAGTAGCCGCGTCCTCGCCCTGGCGGCGGTGGATGCGGGACTGGACGTGAAGATGAGCGAGGTTCACGGCATGGCCCAGCGCGGGGGGAATGTGGACACCCACGTGCGGATCGGCCCCGAGGTGCCCTCCTCCCTGATCCCGAGGGGCGGGGCCCACTTCCTCGTGGCCTTCGAGAAGCTCGAGGCCCTGCGTTATCTGGACTACTTGCGCCCCGACGGCACGGCCTACGTCTGCCCGCTGGAGATCCCGCCCCTGACGCAGAATCTCAAGAAGGACTCGGGCTACGTTCCCGACATCGACGGGGTCCTCGCCGCGAAGGCTCCGAATCTCGTCTGGGTGGACGCGGTGACCATCGCCCGCGAAGAGGGGGACCTGCGCATGGTCAACCTCATCCTCCTCGGGGCCTTGTCCCCGAAGCTGTCCATGACCGACGCCAATTGGGAGGCCGCCATCGGCCAACGCTTCCCCAAGAAGATCCAGGCCGCATGCCTGAAGGCGTTTCGCAGAGGGGTTGAACATGTCCGTCCGGCTCACTGAGTTCGACAAGGTCCTCGAAGCGGCGTTGAAGCGGGCGCCCTACACCGTCGTGGTGGCCTGCGGCCAGGACGCGGCCGCGCTGTCGGCCCTCCTCGCCGCCGAGGAGAAGGGGCTGGCGCGGAGCATCCTTGTGGGGGATCCGGGCCTCATTGGACCGGCCATCGACGCTCTCCCGAAACGCCTTCAGCACGCGGAGATCGCCGATGCCCCCGACGAAGAGAGCGCCGTCCGGAGGGCCGTAGAGATCGTCCGCTCGGGCGAGGGCCAGATCCTCCTCAAGGGAAAGACCCAGACGGGGACGCTCATGCACGCCGTCCTCGACCGGGAGAACGGGCTCAGGACGGGCCACCTCCTCTCCGATGCCTTTCTCTTCGAGTGCCCGTGCAAAGACGGGGTGCGCCTGGTCTGCATCACCGACGGGGGCATCAACCTCCAGCCGGACTTGGCCGCCAAGCGCCAGATCCTCGAGAACGCCGTGACGCTCTACCACAAGATCGGGTGCGCCCGCCCCCGCGTGGCCGTGCTCTCGGCTGTGGAAAACGTCCTTCCGGGCCACGCCCCCAGCATGGACGCGGCAGCCCTGACGCGCATGGCCCACTGCGGCCAGATCGCGGACTGCGAGGTGGAAGGCCCCTTGAGCCTCGACCTCGCCATTTCTCCCGAGGCCGTTGCGAAGAAGGGCCACGCCGGGGACGTGGCGGGCCGGGCCGACATCCTCCTCTGCCCGGACATCGTGTCCGCCAACCTCCTCGCCAAGTCCACCACCTACTTCGCCAAGCTGCGCCTGGCCCACGTCATCATGGGCGCGGCGGCGCCGGTACTGATCCCCAGCCGCTCCGACACACCCGAGGCCAAGATGCTCTCCATCGCCCTCGGCGCCATGACGGTGAAGCACCACGTCACGGGAGGAAGGGAGGATGGGAGGAGGTGAGGGGGCAGAAGGGGGAGAGGAAGGACTCCGGACAGTGAACGGCAAGGCGCTCCTGCTCATCGACGGGGGCTATCTCGACTTCCTCCAGCGAAGTTTCGGTTCGCCCCGCCTGGACTACGGGCGCATGGCGCGCGCCATCTGCGACCACTTCGGGTTTTCCCTCCTGCGCTGCGTCTACTTCAACTGCCTCCCCTATCTATCGGGGACCCCTTCCCCGGAAGAGCAGGAGGCCTACCGCCGCAAGGAGGGCTTCTACCAGCGCCTCCAGCGGCTCGATCGGTTCGAGGTCAAACTCGGCCGGCTGGCCTTCCGGGGCCTCGACGAGGATACGGGCAAGCCCGTCCTGGAGCAGAAGCAGGTGGACGTCTTGCTGGCCGTGGAAATGGTCTACGCCGCCGCCCGTCGCTCCGTGGACGCCATCGTCCTTCTCTCGGGAGACGGCGACTTCGTCCCCGCCCTCGAAATCGTCAAGCGGGAGGGCCTCACCTTCGCCCTCGCCCACGGGCCCCGAAGCGGCCACAACCTCACCGTGCAGGAGTCCCTCTGGGAGGCCGCCGACCTCCGCCTCACCCTCGACATGGCCTTCCTCGAGCCCCTCCTAAGAAGCGACGCGGCGGCGAGGCCGTGACCTACAACTTCGATCCCGAAGGGAGAGACCGCGGAGAGGGCTGCGCCCCCCAGGATCATCCCGGACCCGACGGCGGGGCGTCCGCGAGGAGGATCGCGGCGGCGAGGGCAACGCGCGCGCAGGCTTCCATCGTCCTCGGCGTGACGAAGTAGGCCGTGTCCTCGGGCGTGTGGTAGCCCACGTGCTTCCCCCCCATCCCGAAGAGGGAGACGGCGGGAAGCCCGGCCTTCAGGAAGGGGCCGTGGTCGGCGCGGGCCTCGCCCTTGGAAAGGCCGGCCTTGAGCTGGAAGGAGGGCTCGACCCGGTCGCGGGCTTTCTCGAGGGCGGTGAAGACCGCCGGGTGGTTCTGGCCGGCGGCCACCCAGGCCCCATTTCCCGCTCCCACCATGTCCAGGTTGAGGACAGCCACGGGTTTTCCCAGACTCGGCGGGAACTGGGCGGCGAGGTGCGTGGAACCCAGGAGCCCCATCTCTTCGCCACCGAACCAAGCGAACACGAGGCTGCGGGCGGGCCTGGGGCGCATGCGGGCGGCGGCTCGGGCGGCCTCCAGAACGGCCGCGCCTCCCGACGCGTTGTCGTCGGCCCCGGGAAGGAGTTGGGGCCAGTTGCCGCAGTGGTCGAGGTGGGCGCCGAGGACCACGCACTCGCCCCGAAGGGTGGGGTCGCTCCCCGGGAGGACGGCCAGGACGTTGAAGCCCCTTGCGGGCAAGGGCGTGCCCGAGTCCACCGAGTAGCGGAGGCGGCGCCCCGTGGGGAAAGAGACCGTGCCCCCCGCTTCGAGGGCCTTGCGCAGGTCGTCGCACTTGAGGCCCCTTCCGGCGAAGACCTCGTCGGCGAAGGCCGTGGAGATTTCGCCCGTCAGGGTCCCCGCCAGGGGCTCGCCGTTCGGGCTCGCCACGGCCTGATCCGCCAAGAGACACGCCGCAGCGCCATGCGAGGCGGCATTGGCGTACCGGACGTGGGAGTCGTTGTGGGCCGACCAGTCCCGGCCGTCCTTGGGCTCGCCGCGCAGGACGACCACGATCCGTCCCTTGACGTCGAGGCCCGCGTAGTCGTCCCGGCCCAGCTCCGGGGCCGTCATGCCGAACCCCGCGAAGACCAGGTCCGACGTCACCTCGCCGGCGCTGGAGGTGAGGATGGGCATGTATTCCTTGAACATCGTCAGCGCCCTGGGTTCGCCCATCCCGTCGGCGGGAAGGAGTTCCATGGAGGCGGCCCGCATGGGAACGCGCGTGACGGGAAAGGGCTGGAGGTGGTCCGGAAACTCGGCGGGGGCCTTCAACCCGGCTCCTTTGGCCTCGGAGGCAACCCACCGCGCGGCCCTTTCGAAGCCCTCGGTGCCCGTCAGGCGGCCCGCGTACTCGGGGGAGGATAGGCGAGCCACGGTTTCGTAGGCCGCCGCCGCCCGGACCGGCCTCACGGCCTCCGCGAGATCACGCGGCGTGGAGGCCGGGAGGGAAAGGGCCAAAAACAGGGCGACCTGGACGGCGGCGAGCGAGCGCATCCTCATGACGGGCCTCCTGGACTCGGCCGCGCCCGAATCCTCGGCTTACAGATTCGAAGCGCGCCAGCGGTCACGTGATGGGCGAGCCGGGCTCCACGTCTTCGAGGAAGGCGAGAAGGACGGGATCGTCGCCCCGGTGGCCCGCCATGATCATCCCGTTGGACTCGACTCCCATGAGTTTGGCCGGCTGGAGGTTGGCGACGAAGGGGCAGGTCCGCCCCACCAGGTCCTCCGGGGCGTATTTCTTCCCGATGCCGGCCACGATCTGGCGGCGCTCGGCGCCGAAATCCACCACCATCCGGACGAGTTTGTTGCTCTTGGGCACGCGCTCGGCCTCGAGGATCTTCCCAGCCCGCAGTTCCACGCGGCGGAACTCGTCTATGGTGAGCCTGGTGGGTTCGGGCGCGGCATGGGGGGGCGCCGGCGGGACCTCGGGCGCGGCGGGGGGCTTGGTCTCGTTCATGGGGCGTGCTCCTTCGGGTCGCTCTTGCTGGGCTTCTCCGGGGGTCTTCGGGGCGTCGGCGCTCCTTGCCAGGCGCGCGAAATACTCGGCCTTGTCGACCCTCGGAAAGAGGCCCGTGAGCTTGCGTGCCTTCCCGTACTGGCGATCCTGCCATCGGGCGTTGATGAAATCCGTGGGTTCGAAGCCGAGGGCCTCCGCCACGGCACGGGCCGAGTGGGGCATGGCGGGCTCCAACGCAAGGGCCACAAGCCGCAGGGAGCGCGCGGCCTCGGAGAGGGTGGCCAGGGCCTGAGGCGTTCCGGCCTGCTTCCACGGCTCCCGCTCCACCAGGAACTTGTTGAGGTCCGAGAGGAGGGACCAGACGGCGAGGAGGGCGTCGCGGGGGGAGAGGTCCTCCATGGCCGCGTGGTAGGCCGACAGGACTTCCTCGGTGCGGGCCTTCAGGCTCCCGTCGCCGGGACCGACGGCCCCTTCGGCCTGGCGCTCGATGAGGTTCGTCAGCCGCGAGGCAAGGTTTCCGAGGTCGTTGGCTAGGTCGGCGTTGAGGCGGTCCAGGAAGGCCTCGTCGGAAAAGGACCCGTCGGTTCCGATGGGCTTCTCGCGCAGGAGGAAGTACCGCACCGGGTCCGCGCCGAACTCTGCCACGAAGGGCCTGGGGTCCACCACGTTTCCCAGGGATTTGCTCATCTTGTTGGCGTCCTTCATCCACCAGCCGTGGCCGAAGACGTGGCGCGGCAGGGGGAGGCCCGCGCTCATGAGAAAGGCCGGCCAGTAGACCGCGTGGAAGCGGAGGATGTCCTTGCCGATGAGGTGGACGTCGGCGGGCCAGAAGCGGCGGTAGAGGGCGTCGTTCTCCGAGCCGAAGCCCAGCGCCGTCATGTAGTTCGAGAGGGCGTCGAGCCATACGTAAAGAACGTGCTTGGGGTCGCCCGGGTAGGGGATGCCCCAGGAGATGGAGGTGCGGGACACCGAGAGGTCCTTGAGCCCGCCTTCTACGAAAGCCCGCACCTCGTTCATGCGGCTCTGGGGGAGAACGAAGCCTGGCCTCTCGGCGTAGAGTTTCAGCAGGGGTTCCTGGTATTTCGAGAGGCGGAAGAAGTAGGACTCTTCCTCGAGGACCGACAAGGGGTGGCCGAAATCGGGGCACTTGCCGTCCACCACCTGGTTCTCGGGGAAGAAGGCCTCGCAGGAAACGCAGTAGGGGCCGCGGTAGGAGGCCTTGTAGATATCGCCGGCGTCCTCCAACCTTCGGAGGACCGCCAGGACCCCCCGCTCGTGTCTGGCTTCGGTCGTACGGATGAAATCGTCGTGGGAGATCTCCAGCTGACGCCAGAGCTCGTGGTAGCGCTCCACGACCCGGTCCGCCAGAGCCTGGGGCGTGATGCCCTCGGCGGCGGCGGCTTTTTCCACCTTCTGCCCGTGCTCGTCCGTTCCCGTCAGAAAATAGGTCTCGTGGCCCATGGAGCGGTGGTAGCGGGCGAAAAAGTCGGCGCAGATGGTGCAGTAGGCGTGGCCGATGTGCGGGTAGTCGTTGACGTAGTAAATCGGGGTGGTGATGTAGAAGCGGGTCATGGCCTCCCCTGCGGGTGGTCCTTCGCCGGTTCGCGCTGGGGCAAGCGGGTCACCGAGTGATGAATGGAAAAGGACTCGCGTTCCGGGGCCTCACCCGCCCCTCCGAAGGCGCGCGCCCGTTCACCGGTTCCTCCAGCGGGCCTCTCGCCATGCATCAGTGGTCGTGGCCGCCGTGACCCGACGGCGCGGGGGCGGGACGTCCGCCCTCGGGCATGGCCTCGGCCTCGCGCCCGAGGAGCCCCACCGTCTCGGCGATCTCGGAGCGAGTCTCGGTGAAGACCCGGACGAGGGCGAGGACGTACACGGCCGTCGCGAACAGGAGCCACGGGGCCCCGTTGGGCAGGTCGCCCCACCGGGTCACAGCGATAAGGAGTCCCGCCGCCGCCGTCAGGAGTCCCAGCGCGAACCCGGCCCCGTGGGCCTTCCGGGCGCCTCCCTGGTCGACGATGCCGGTGCATTCCTGGTAGATCGGGCAGACGGCGCACTCACGGTACTTCTGCGCGTCCACCACCGCGGTCTTGAAGCAGTCCTTCATCATGGCCGTCCCCTCTGGAAGCCCAAAAGTATAGCACGGGAGCCGCACGAGGGGGGGAAGACCCGACTCCCCCCCATCCTCACCTACTCACCTACTCACCTACTCACCTACTCACCTACTACCCCTCCTTCTCCAGGAGCTCTCGGTAAAACTGCTGGTAGAGGGCCTGGTACTCGGGGGAGCCTTCGGGGATGCGGCGTTTGATGCCCAGGACCTTGTCCCTCGCCTTCCTTTCTCGCTCGGCGTCCCTGGCCATCTCGCGCTCGAAGGCCCGCTGGATATGGCTTCGAAGGTCCTCGTCCTTGACGAAGTACTCCACGTCGGGATCGCTGAGGAGAAGGGCCCGGATCTGGAGCGTCAGGTCCAGAATCTTCTCCCGGGAGAGCCGGCCCGGGCCCGTGGAGAGCACGTATCCCCTGCGCTGGGCCAGCTCTCCCTTCATTTTCGCGTGGAGGCGGTGCATCTCCACGTCTTCCTGGAGAACGGCCCGATGGTGCTCGGCCAGGAGGGACCGGACCTCGTCGGTGAGGGCATCCTCCACCTGGAGGTCCCGGGCGATGAGGCGCGCCACTTTCTCCGCCGTGCGGTCGGGGTGCTCGCTGGCGATCACCCCTCCGTCCAGCATAGAGCGCACGATCCGTCGGCCGAGGATCTCAACGAGGGGCTGGGGCAGGCGCATGGGCGGGATCCTCCAAGGGGGGGGCGGTTTCGGGCTCGGGGGGAGGGGAGAGGTCGGCCAGGCGCCGGAGGGCGTAGTCTCCCTGGACCGTGCCCTCGCTGCGGGCCGCCAGTTCCCGGTAGAGGGCCACGGCATCTTCGCGGCGGTCCAGGCGCACCATGAGCTCGGCGGCGCGGTACCGGGAGGTCAAGGCCCACTCCGCGCTGGAAGAGGTGTAGGCGACGTCGAGGTAGGCCTGGAGAGCCTCCCGCGGGCGCTCGAGGAGCTCCAGCGTGTAGGCGCAGTGAAACCCGGTCTCTGCGTCTCGGGAGGCGGCCTTGAGCCGGGAAAAAGCCTCCAGAGCCGCCTCGAGCCGGCCCCGCTCCTCCAGGAAAAGGGCCGCGGTGAGGAGGTCCTCACGCGCTTCGGGGGTGGCCCGGGCACCCGACGCAAAGGCCTCCAGGTGGGTCACGGCGCCGGCCGTCCGCCCGAGCACGCGCGCGGCGTTTCCGGCGAGCCAATGGGCCCGCAGGGCCTGGGCGGGTGCCAGACCGCCGGGAACGGACAGGGAGCGCTCCAGGGCTTCGAGGGCCGGGGCCATGTCCCGTTGGGCGAAGGCCGCTTCCCCGAGAAGGAGGAGGGCAATGGGTTCCGCGGAGGCGTGCAGAAGGGAGCGAACGGTGGTGAAATCTCCCCTGCTTTCCGCCTCCAGGGCCAGGAAGAGCAGGGCCTCCTGGGCCCCCGGACCCTTGGGCCTTCGGTCCAGGTACCCGCGGTAGGCCCGGGCGGCCTCCGCGCGGTCCCCGGAGCCCAGACGGGTCCGGGCCTGCCTCAGGAGGGCATCCCCCTCGGAAAGGGCGGAGGGTTCGGCCTCCCGAAAGGGGGGAACGGCCCTCAGGGCGGCCTCTGGGCCCTCTCGAACCAGGAGCGTCATCTCCAGGCGCCTCTGGGCCAGCGGCGACAGGGCCTCGGCGGGGGTCTGGGCGGCCGCGAGCCGAAGGTCCTCCAAGGCCTCGGGGAGCCGGTCGGCCTGAAGGAGAAGGTCGGCGCGAAACAAGCGGAGCGAGGCGGCTTCCCCGCCGGTTTCGAGGAGAAGGGGCTCCAGAAGAGCCAGCGCTTCCTCCCTCCGGTTCCCTTCCGCGAGCGCATCGGCGCATCGCAGGGTGAGGGCAATCCTCCTCGAAGGATCCGCGAGAGAGGGAATCGCCTCAAGGGCGGCAGAGATCCGTCCGCCGGCGAGATCCGCGAGGGCGAGCTGGTAACGCGCCTCGTCCTCCTCGCCGGGATCACGGACGGGTGAGGTGGCTTCCACCAGGTACAAGCGGGCCTCCTCCAGGGCTCCGCGGGCGAAGGCTTCGCTCCATCGGAGCCGGGCCAGCCGGCGGGTTTGGGAGGGATCCAGGGGAAAGGTGCGGGCCGCGGCGAGAAGCCCACCCGTGTCTTTGGCTCGGCCCTCTCTGGCGAGGCTTTCGGCGGCCAGGAGCAGGGCTTCCCGGGCCTCGGGGGCGTCCGGGTAGGCCTCCGCCACGATCTTCAAAACCTCGCGGGCGCGGTCCGACTCGCCCTCCGACAGGAGAATCCGCCCCATGAGGAGGTAGGCCCCCGGGGCGGCGGCTCCCTCGGGGGCGGCCTGGATCCTCTCCGCGAGGATTTCCTGGGCGTCGGCGGAACGGCCGCATTCCCAGGCGAGCCGGGCCGCGGTCAGGGCCGCGCGACCCTTTTCCGCCTCCGACGTAGCCGAGGCCACCGCCAGGGAGGCCCATCGGGCCGCCCGGGCCGGATCCCGGGGCCCCTCCCACGCCATCTGCGACGCCAGGAGGGCGCCCTCCAAACGGGCGGCCGGGTCGGGAAGGATGGGGAGGCCGGGCTCCAGGAGGTCGAGGGCCTCGGCGAAGCGTCCTTGGCTTGCGAGGGATCGCGCGCCCCGAAGCCGTGCTTCAGCCGATGCCGGACCGTCGGGAAATCGAGCCAGGAGGGCCCGCGCCGCCCCGACGGTTGCCTCCGCGTCCCGGCGCAGGTCAGCCCCCCGCACGGCGGCGAGGGAGGCGGCCTCCTCCCAGCCCTTCAAGGGAAGGTGGGAGCGCACGAGGTCGTACGCGCGTGCGGCCTCGCCCAGGGCGAGCAAGGTCCACGCGCGAAGGAGCGTCGCGCGCGTTCTCACGCCCTCGGGAAACGCGCCGGCGGAGTCGAGGGCTTGAAGAGCCCCGTCCGCGTCTTCGAGACGGAGGCGGCAGGTGGCGAGAAGGAGGGAGGCCTCTATTCTGGAGTCGTCCGATAGGCCGGGATCACCGAGAAGTCCTTTGAGGAGGCTCTCGGCGGGCTCGTCCCTCCCGAGGATCGAAAGGCCGCGGGCCAGCGCCAGCCGGTCCTGTGCGGTCCGCCTGGATTCCGGAAGGGCCGAGAGGGCCCGGACGGAGCCTGCGGGATCGTCGAGGGCCTCGGCGGCCCGGGCCGTCAGGCGGAGGTGGCGCAGGCGGGCCGCTTCTTTGCCCTTTGGCGGAACCTTCAGCGCCTCGGCGGCCTCGTCGGCGCGCCGCAGGTCGAGGAGGGCCTCGGCCCGGTCGAGGGGAAGGGAGTCGTATTCTTTGGCCGGAAGTCCCTTCAGGGCCTCCTCGAGGAGCGGGAGCGCCTCCCTGGGACGCCCCTGCTCCAGCAGGCTGCGGCCCACCAGGGCCGCCACCTGGGGACGGTGGAGCCCGCCGGGATGGCTCTCAAGGTAAGCCAGGCCCCTCTCCACGGCCGTCTGGACCGCTCCCTCCTTGACGAGTCGCTGGAAGATTCCGAAGTCCTCGGCCTCGCCAGCGAGAAGCGGGCCCCCGGACGGGAAGAGGATCAGGAGCAGGAACAGTAGGCTAGCGGCCCGAACCGTTCTCGAGGAAGAGGATGCGCTGGCAACCCTCACAGAAGACCACCTCCTCGCCGTAGTGGAGGTCCTGGATCAGCTTGGGGCGAACGCTCATGAAGCACCCCTGGCAGATGCCGCCCTTCGCCTCGACGACGGCGAGGCCGTTCCGCTGGGCGGCGATATGGGTGTACTTGTTGAACCATCCCGGGTGCATGGACTTCTGAAGTTCCTGCCTCTCCTTCTTCTGCGAGAGGATCTCGGAAGAGAGGCGGTCCTGTTCCTTTTTCAGGGCCCCCCGGTCCTGGGACACATGGGATTCCCCCTCCTCGTACTTTTTCTTCAGATCCGGGAGGGCCCCCTCGATTTCCTCCAGGCGGGCCATGTCCTTCAGCGTCTGCTCCTCGAGGACTTCCCGGGCCTTCTTGGTCGCGTCCATCTCTTTGAGGAGGGCGCTGTACTCCTCGTTGGAACGGATCTCCGGCATCTTTAGCTTGAGTTTCCGCTCCTTTTCCTCGAGGGATTTCAGAGCATCCTCCGCCTCTTGGCGGCCCTTCAGGAGGGTCTCCATCTCCGACATGACCCGGTCCAGAGGGGCCTTCACGGAGCTGACCTTCTCGTCGATGACCTTGGCCTTCTTCGGAATCTGCTGGAGGTCGTGGCCCAGCGTCCGGATGGAGGTGTCGAGCCTCTGAAGTCTGAGCAATTTCTCAAGGATCTCGTTCACTCTCGCGACTCCCTTGCTCTCAAAAATAAATAAGGGGTGCACTCCTATGCACCCCTCGGGATCTCACGTTTGCTCGGGGACGGGAACCCTGTTCAAAGGACACGCTCCCTTCCTGGTGGGCCCTCCAGGATTCGAACCTGGGACCGACCGGTTATGAGCCGGTGGCTCTCACCGCTGAGCTAAGGGCCCAGCAGTAACGACAAATGTTACCACAGATCTCCTTGCGAAGTAAAGGGATCGATGGCAAAGCCAATGACCCCGGCGCTCCTCGGGGCCCGGAAACAACCCCGGCCGGAACGCGCTGGGCGTCCGACGGTTCGGAGGCTGGGGGGGGACAGGAACCCTCTCGGCCTCCGATTGGGCTACTTCTGCTGTTTGGCCAGCGGCTCCAGGGCGACGATGGCATCCTTCCACTGCTGGGCGTCGGGAGCCTCGGGCTTCATCTTGAGGTAGATCCGGAGCTGTTCGATGGAGCCCTTGTAGTCTCCCAGCTGCGCCAGGGCGATGGACCATTCGCGGTGCGCGTCGGCGTCGTTGGGGTCTTCCTTCGCCGCCTGGGCGAAGAGATCCACGGCTTTTCGGGCATCGCCGGAGTTGAGGGCCGTGACGCCCGCGTTGTAGGTCTCACCCGTGACCTGGCCCCCCTTCTCCTTGAACCGCTTTCGGTACTCGGCGGCCTTGGCCGCGTCCCCCTTCTTGTCGTACAGCTTGGCGAGCATTCCCAGGACGTTCGTTTCCCCGGGGTACTTGATGTCGTAGGCCTCGAAGGCCGCGAGGGCGCCGTCCGTGTCGCCCATCTGGTCGTAGCACGCCGCCTTGAAGAAGAGGGCGGCCTTGAGGTTGTCGTTCTGGGCGATGGCCTCGTTGGCCTTGGCCAGGGAGCCCTCGAAATCCCCCATCTCGTACAGGGCCTTGGCTTCCGCGGCAGGGCTGGCCTTCACCTCCTGCATGGTGATGTCGGCGCGCATGTCGAAGTTGATCTCGATGAGGTCCATGAGCCTGGGTTTGCCGTTCTTGCTGACCTCGGGCAAGTCCCCCACCTTGACGGTGACCGTATAGCCCCTGTCTGAGTAGGGGAGGCCGGCCTGCACGTAGGTTCCGTATTTGTCGGTGGTGATGCTGTAATGGTTGTTGGAGTTGGCCTCGTCCACGATGTGGACGGGGAGATCGGCGACCGGCTTTCCCTCCCGGTCGAGCACCTTTCCCCGGATCCCCTTGGTCAGCTGGGCGAAGGCCCCCGTGCCGATGGCCAAACAGATCATGGCCAAGGCCAACGTGCGGACAGCGGTTTTCATCTCGCTCCTCCTCAGGAGACCATTCTAAACCCGCTCAGCGGGTTCCCTCCAGAAACGCACGCAGGTGGCGGCTCCGGGAGGGCAATTTGCGCAGTGCCTTGGCTTCGATCTGCCGGATGCGCTCGCGGGTGACCGCGAAGGCCTTTCCGACCTCCTCAAGGGTGTGCTCCGTGTCGTACCCCAGGCCGAATCGCATCCGGATGACCTTGGCCTCCCGCTCCGGCAGTTCGTCCAGGAGCGCCGTGATGTGGTCCCGGCGGTCCTCCGTGAGGACGTGCTCCACGGGCGAGGGGATGACCTGGTCCTCGATGAAGTCCCCAAGGTGGCTGTCCTCCTCCTCGCCGATGGGGGTCTCCAGGGAGATGGGCTCCTGGGCGATCTTCAGGATCTTTCTGACCTTGGAGACCGTGATGCCCATGCGGTCCGCCACCTCCTCGGGAGTGGGCTCCCGTCCGATTTCCTGGACGAGCGTGCGCATGGTCTTGAAGAGCTTGTTGATGGTCTCGATCATGTGCACGGGGATCCGAATGGTGCGGGCCTGGTCGGCGATGGCCCGGGTGATGGCCTGCCGGATCCACCACGTGGCATAGGTGGAGAACTTGTACCCGCGCCGGTACTCGAACTTCTCCACGGCCTTCATGAGCCCGATGTTCCCCTCCTGGATCAGATCGAGGAACTGGAGGCCCCGGTTGGTGTATTTCTTGGCGATGCTGACCACGAGGCGCAGGTTCGCCCGGATCAGATCGTTCTTTGCGTTTTCCATGTCCACTTCGCCCCGCGCGATGAGGGAGGCGATGTGCTTGACCTCCCATACGGGGGAGCCCATCTCCTTCTCGATCTGCTTCAGGCGCCCCTCCACCTCCTTGAGCCGCTTGCCGAGGTCTTCGTGGCGGGACTTCTCGGCTTTGGATAGGCGCGTTTTGAGCCGCTTCTGGGTGGACTCCAGGGCGCGGATCTCCTGGTGGGACTTCTTAAAGGAGGCCATCATGTCGTTGATGAAGCGCGTGTTGAGCTCCAGCCGTCGGATCTTCTGAGTGAGCTCTACGTAAAGCCGGCTGAGGGTCCACTTGAGCTTTCGGGCCCTCTTGGACTTCTTGTTCTTCTTGACCTCGGCGGCAAGCTTGGAGGCGAGGGATTCGGCCTGCTTCTGAATGGCGCGGATTCGGTCGACGATCTCGATCTGCTCCTCGAGCCGGCGCCGCAGGTCCTCCTCGTCCTCCACGTCGTCGAAGAAGGACAGGTAGTGGCGGGCCGCCTCCGGGTCTCGGCGGACCTCCTCCCCCATGCTGAGGATCATGCCCGCCGCGTACCGGGAGCGCGAGAGGGCCTTGATCATCATCTTCTTTCCGCGCTCAATGTTCTTCGCAATGCGGACCTCTCCCTCCCGGTTCAGGAGGGGGGTCTGACCCATCTCCCGGAGGTACATCTTGACGGGATCGTTGGTGCGCTCGAGGTCCGGGTCGTAGTCGAGGAGGCTCTCCTCCGAGTGGGGTTTGGCGGCGAACCCAACCTCCTCCGGCGCGGGCTTTTCCTCCACGTCGATGCCCTGTTCCTCCAGGATCTGGAGCAGGAAATCCATGTCCTCCGTGGAGTGGAAGTCGGCGGGGAGGAGCTCGTTGATCTCGTCGTAATTCAGCTTTTCCTTGTTCCGGGCGTAATCCACCACGATTTCCCGGATGTCGTCGAGTCGTTCGTCCATCGTCTGTCCTTCGCTCCAATCCCGTTTTCTTTACAGGGCCCGGGCCGGCCCGCCCTCGATGGCGTGGATCTGCTCCATGAGGGACATCTTTTCTCGATTGAGGATCTGCACGAGCCCGAAGTCCTGCCTCCGGCTGGCCTCTTTGAGCTGTCGCTGGATGTCCCGCTCCCTCATCCTCAGGTGAGAGGCGTGCACTTCAGCCGCGGCCCTCTCGAGGTCGTCCTCTCCAGCCGGCTCATGGCAACCGTTCAGCACTCGGGCCAGGAGCGCCTCGTGGGAGGGATCGGGCGGGTCCCCTTTCAGGAGCGCCCTCAGGAGGGGCGCCGCTTCCATGGAATCGAGAACCTCACCGGGGAGGCCCCGAACCACCCTTCGCGCCTCGTCCCCTCGGGAAAACAGCCCCTTTATCAGGATCTGCTCCCGGACGGGAAGGCGTGAGGGCTCGGTGGCGGACTCCAGGGCCGGCCCCGCGGGGGCGCCCTGGGCGGACTGGAGGCGCTTGAGGATGAGGGCGGGCGCGATGCCCGTCCGCCCGGCCACGTCCCTCGCGTACTCCTGCCGTTCGATGGGGTCGGGCACGGCCCCCAGGAATTCGGCCAGGCGATCCACGAACGCCACGCGGCCCTCCACTTCCCTCAGACTCGCGGAGGCGAGGGCGCGTTCCACCAGGAAATCGAAGAAGGGCAGCGCCGAATCCACGAGCCTTCGGTACGCCTCCGGACCTTCCGCGGCGATGAATCCGTCGGGATCCTTCCCGGTCGGCACCACCAGCACCCGGATCCGGAGGCCCTCCTGAAGCAGGAGGCGGATGGCGCGCTCGGCGGCCTGCAGACCGGCGGCGTCCTGGTCGAAGTTGAGGATCACCTCCCGGGCGTACCTCCGGGCGAGCCGGACCTGGCCATCGCTGAGCGCCGTTCCCAGCGTGGCGGCCGCATAGGGCACCCCCGCCTGGGTCACGGCGAGGAAGTCCATGTACCCCTCTACGAGGAGAAGGCGCTCGGCCTCCCGGACCGCCTGGCGGGTGAGGCTGAGGCCGTACAGGACGTCCCGTTTCTGGAAAACCGGGCTTTCGGGGGAGTTGAGGTACTTGGGCTCTTCGTCCCCCAGGGCCCTACCGCCGAAGCCGACGGTGCGGCCCATGACGTCCTGGATGGGAAAGAGGAGCCGGTCTCGGAAGCGCTCCGCGTGTTCGCCGCGCCCCCGTTCGAAGACCAGCCCCGCCTCTCCTGCCTCCTCGGCCTTGAAGCCCTGGCGTCCGAGGTGGGCCAGGAGGCCCCCACCCGGAGGCGCGAAGCCCAGGCTCAGTCGCTCCGCCGTATCCTCCCGTATACCGCGCCGCTCCAGGTAGCAGCGGACCCGGCTCGAGGGGGGAGCCGATCGAAGGGCGGTGCGATAGTACTCCGCCGAGAGGGAAAGGAGCTTCCTGAGGCGGTCCCGCCGGTCGGGACCCGGATCCCTGTCCCGCTGGCCGCCGAGGTCCAGGGTCACACCCGCCTTCCGCGCGAGGATCTCCGCCGCCTCCGGGAAAGAGCAGCCCTCCGCCTCCATGAGGAAGCGGATCACGTCCCCCCCCTTGTGACACCCGAAACAGTAAAAGAGGCCGTTGTCCGCATCCACCGAAAAGGAGGGCGTCTTTTCGCGGTGAAAGGGGCACAATCCAACGGAGCGCCGTCCGCGGCGGGTGAGCCTCACGTAATCCTGATAGACCTGAATCGGATCGATGAGGGATTTGATTTCTTCCACGCGGCGGACAGTGGTCATGGCACCTCGCAGGCCACAGGGTAATCTAGTGCCTCAACCCGGGCGGCGCAACCCGAGTTTTGCACGAAAAATGCGAGTATGTGAGCGATTCCTCACGCTCGAAGCCGCACGAGCGTGACCCCGGCCCCCCCTCCGGAGGGGGGGGGCTCCTCCCAAGAGGCGGCGTGCGGACAGTGCTTGAGCCACTCCCTCACGGCGGCCCTCAGGCGTCCCGTCCCGATTCCGTGGATGATGCGAACCTCGGAAAGGCCGGCCGCCACCGCCCGATCCAGGAATGGCTCCAGCTCGGCTTCGGCCTCGGCGGCCGTGCGTCCCAGGAGGTGGATCTCCCACCGGGCGTCGCCCCCGCCGTATTCGGTGCCCAAACCCTGCCCGCGCTTCGGCCTTTCCGGTAGACCTTCCAGAATCTCGACGTCCGAGACCCCCACCTGAAGGGTCTTTCCTTCCACCTCCAAAAGGACACGGCCTGACGAGGGATCGGCCTCCGTCACGCGTCCGGTGAACCCGAGGCCCAGAACGCGGACGAGGTCCCCGCGGGCGGGGAGGATGCGCGGTGGGGAGGGGGCGGTATCCAGCCCAAGGGCCTTCCCCGCCTCCGCCGCGACCCTCGCGGCGGCCTTTTGGGCCACGCGCTTCACGGCCTGCTTGTTCACCTCCGGCTTGAGTTCCTCCAGGAAGCGCGCCTGGGCCTCCTTGAGAAGGGCGGGGATGGACTCGACGAAGCGCCGCCGTTCGGCATCCAGGGACTTGGCGGATTGCTCCTTGAGGGCGGCGGCGGCCTCCGCTTCCCTCCTCCGGGCCTCCAGTTCCTTCCGCGCGGCCGCCAGGGCTTCGGCCTCGGCCTCCAGGGCGGCCATCACGTCCCTCAGGTGCTTCTCGCCCTCGGGAAGCAGGGTCCGGGCGCGGGCCAGTATGCCTGCCGGAACCCCCGAGCGCTCGGCGATTTCCAGGGCGCGGCTGGCTCCCACCTGGCCCATGCGGAGGCGGAAGGTGGGCGCCCGGTCCCCCTCGGCGAACTCCATACCGGCGTTCCCCATGCCGTCGGTCACGAGGGCCCGCATCTTGAGCGACTCGAAGTGGGTGCTGGCCAGCGTGAAGCCCCGCCTCTCATGCAGATGCAGGAGGATGGCCTCTCCGAGCGCCGAGCCCTCGGCAGGGTCCGTCCCCGATCCCAGTTCGTCCAAGATGAAGAGGAAGGGCTCCGAGATTCCGACCAGGGCATCCCTCAGGGCCACCATGCGGGCGGAAAAGGTGGACAGGTCGTCGAGGATGGACTGGGTGTCGCCCACGGTGGCGTGGATGCATGCCAGGATGGGCAGACGGGTTCCTTCCCCGGCGGGAACCGGGATCCCCGATTGGTGCATGAGGCAGAGCAGGCCGACGGTCTTGAGCGCCACCGACTTACCACCGGCATTGGGCCCGCTGACCACCAGGCTGCGGGTTCCGGAGAGGTGGAGGGACAGGTCGAGGGGCACGGCGGGTCCCCGTGGTCCCTCGCCCCACGCCTCCGCCCTCAGGGCGTTGAGCTCGGGAGCGAGGAGGGGGTGGCGGGCCGAGACGAGGACCAGGTCGCCCTCCCGCGCGATCTGGGGCAGGATTCCCCCGTACCGCCGTCCGAGGCGGGCGCACGCCAGATCCTCGTCCAGCCGCTCGACGGCCTCGAAGACGGCCTCCAGGACGTCTGCGCCCGCCGAAAGGAGGCCCGAAACCTCCACGAGGATCCGGTGGATCTCCTCCCTCTCCTCGGCGTCGAGGGCCGTGAGGCGGTTGTTCAGATCCACCACCTCGAGGGGTTCGATGAACGCCGTGGCGCCGGTGGAGGAGGTGTCGTGAAGGATCCCCTGTACGTGCCCCTTGAAGCTCGTCTGTACGGGAAGAACCAAGCGCCCGTTTCGGACCGTGTAGGTGGTGTCCCTCAGGATGGAGGCCCCAAGACGCTCCACCAGGCGCTCCATGTGGGAGTGGACCTGGCCTCGGGCCGCCTCGCGCTCGCGCCGGATGGACCTCAAGCGCTGGCTCGCTCCGTCGGCCACGTCCCCTCGCTCGTCGAGGGTCCGCTCCAAGAGGGCCAGAAGGGGACGCCACCCCTCCCCGCCCGGGAAGGACCGCCGGAGCACCTCTTTGGGAGAGGCAGGGTCCAGGATCCAATCCTCGACGCGAGAGGCCACCCGCAGGGCCTCGCGCTGGATCCGCAGGGTCTCGAGAGGGAAGGACAGCCCCCGGGGCACCCTCGACGGCGGGCGGTGGTACCCCTCCAGGCTCAGGGCACCGGACAGGGATTCGCCCCGAAGGCACGCCTCGACCCGGGCGTGTCGGTCCATCACCTCGTTTGCGTCGCCCCCGGGGAGCCGGGTCCCGGCGCGGGCCTTCCCTTCCTCCGTCTGGGCGCAGAGGGAAAGCAGCGCCAGGACGCGGTCCCATTCGAGGGACCGGAGCGTCCTGACGTCCATCTGGTTTGGATTGTATGCCTTATGCGTTGAGCTTGCGTTCCTGGGCCAGCCGCTTGAGGAGCTTCTTGCGAGCGGCCAGGGCCTTTTTCTTGCGCTTCACGCTGGGCTTTTCGTAGTGCTGGCGCTTCTTCAGCTCGGAAAGCACGCCCGCCTTCTCGCACTTCCGCTTGAAACGCCGGATCGCGCCCTCGACGGTCTCGCCCTCTTTAAGGACCACTGTCGGCAATCGCTATCGCCTCCCCTCTAGAGCCAATTTGCCTCCGCCCGGGGGCGAAAGCCCGTCATATATATCAGGTTTTCGGCGAAAGCGCAAGAGGGGCTGGGAGCAGAAGATGCGATAGCGGGAAGGGATCTCCAACCCTTCCCGCCCGGTCGTTGTTTACTTCCCCAGGACCTTCATGAGGTCCTTGAGGGAGGGCTTCTTCTTCTTTTGCTCCTCCTGGGACTGCGGCTGGGGCTGCGCCTGCTCCCCGTCTTCCTCGGCGGTCTGCCCGGCGTTCCGGTTGACCTCGTCGTTCGCCTGGGTGAGCCCCTTCATCATGGATCCCAGGCCGAATTCGGTCTTGGCGTAGGCCACGGGCAGCACGAAGGTCCCGGGGGCGATGGCGGCCATCTCGACGTCCTGGGTCGTCAGGGTGCTCGTGCCGTTGTCCTTGCCGTCCACGAAGTGCTTGGTCCGCACCTCCATGGGGAACCCCAGGAAACCGACCTTGGCGGCCACGACCTTGTCGAAGGCTGGGTCGCCCGTTACGAGGCCCTGGCTGTGCCAGTTCCGCTCTCCGAAGATGGCCAGGACGTCGTAGGCCGTGGTGGTGTAGTAATCCGTCACGTCCTCCGTGCGGGACTTGGTCTTGAAGCCCATGACCTTGGCTTCCGTGGTGTAGGCCAGACGGATGCGTTTCCCCGTGCAAGGCACGCCCGAGACGACCTTGGGAGGAAGAGGGGAGACCTCCACCTGCTGGTCGCTGTAGGTGACCTTTATAGACTGCCCCATCTGCTTGGTGGCGTTCTGCATCTCGTCGAGGTTCATCTCGACGTATTCCCTCCGGTCCGGGTACACGAAGTAGGCCATCTTGCCGGCGTTGTCGCCCAGCATGTACGAGCCCCTTGGGAACATGAAGAAGTCCGAGAGGTAATTCATCCGGAACTTCCCGTTGTCCGCCATGACCTCAAAGAGGAATCCCATGGCTCCGTCCCCCGTCTGAAGGCCGAGCTTTCGGGCCATCTCCTTGTCCTCGGCGGACATCTCCCGGGCCTCCTGTTTCTGCTGGGGCCCGCCTTCCATCTTGACCTCGCCGCGGTACTTGATGCCCATCAGGGCCTGGGCGCCGAGGCTGGCCGCGGTGAGGGTCAGTGCCAGGATCGCTGCTTTCTTCATCGGATCGTCCTCCGGCCCCATGGTGCCACCCGGGGCGGGGCGGGGCAAGAGGCGGAATGGAGGGGATTTCGAAGGGGGGATTTCGGGTTTCGAATGGATGGAGACAGAAAGTCCCGTTCCGAATGGACTCCGTTTGACCTTCTGGGCCCGGGGCGAGGATCTTCGGGGGGCCGGTGAGCCGGACCACGCCCCTCCCCCTTCGCAACCCGCCGACCTGCCTTCCCGATCCCCCCTTTCCCTCGCCTCCTATTCCGCTTCTTCGACCGGGGACCCCGGTCCGCGGGGGCTCATCAGGTCACCGGCCGATGGGTGCCATAGCCGCAGACGGGACAGATGATTAGGTTGCCCTCCCGCTCTCTCAGGGGGGCCAAGTGGCAGTGGGGGCACTCCATCCCGGCGGCGAGGAAAACCACGGTCCGCCTCTCGGGGCAACCGGATTTCGACGCGGGCAGGCACGGGCACGGCTTTCGGAAGACGGGCCGGCGGGAGAGGGGCTTCCTGGACTTGAAGAGGGGACGTAGAGCTTTGGAGGTCACGGCCGGGCCCGGGCCACCCGGTTCCGGCCCTCCTCCTTGGCGAGGTAGAGAGCCCGATCGGCGGCGTCGCTCAGGCCCTGTGCGTCCGCGTTCTCCTCGAGCCCCGCGACGCCCACGCTGAGGGTGCAGGTGACGGTAGTGCCTTCGGCGGGATGGATCACCTGCCCGAATGCCGCGCGTACCTCCTCCAGGACCTCCGCCGCCTTTTCGGCGCTCGTGTCGGTAAGAAGCACGGCAAACTCGTCTCCTCCGAACCGACCGAGGACGTCCGTCCTTCGCAGGCGCTGGCGAAGGAGGTAGGCGAGGCTCTTGAGGACCCGGTCTCCCGTGGCGTGGCCGTGGGTGTCGTTCACCTCCTTGAACCGGTCCACGTCGATCATCGCGAGGGACAGGGGGCTCCTGAGGCGGCGGGAGCGGGCCACCTCCACGACGATCTGCTCCTTCATATGCGTGTGATTCAGGAGCCCGGTCAGTCCGTCGCGGCTCATGAAGGACTGGAGGATCCGGGCCCGCTGGGCGCGAGCCGTGACGGAGGAGATCAGGTATTGGGGGGCGATGTTCTTGGTGAGGAAGTCGTCGGCCCCGAGGTCGATGGCCTTCATCTGCTGTTGGATGCGGCTCTCCACCGAAAGGAAGACGATGGGAAGGGTGAGGAAGCCGGGGATCTGCCGGATCAGAGCGGCCAGTTCCAATCCGCTGCAACCCGGCATGTACAGGTCCATCAGCACCAGCTCGGGGTTGAACTCGCTCAGGGCCTGGAGGGCGTCCTCCGGGCGGTTC
The DNA here is from genome assembly GCA_964589625.1 of uncultured Thermoanaerobaculia bacterium. Classification (GTDB taxonomy): domain Bacteria; phylum Acidobacteriota; class UBA4820; order UBA4820; family DSQY01; genus JBFLVU01. Next base: position 31,928 of record CAZPSH010000010.1, on the reverse strand, counting down.
ACCTTGGCGATCTTCATGCCTGCCTGCCCGAGCAGGAGGCCGAAATGCTCGGCCAGCTCCGGCTCGTCCTCCACGATGAGCACGCGAAGGGGGTCCACGGGGCGGGGATTGGTCAGGGCGTCCAGGGTTCCGATGAGGTCGCCGAGATCTACGGGCTTCGTGAAAAAGGCGCCTCCCCCCGCGCGGACGGCTTCGAGGCGCGTGGCGAAGTCCCCCGCTTCCGAGAGGAAGACGAGGGGGGGGCGCGGCCGGTCTTCGGGGTAGAGCCTTCGGGCGGCCTCGGTTCCCTTTTCCTTTTCCCCCGTGAAGAGGATGTCCAGGATCACGGCGGCGGGCGGAGTCTCCCCCGCGGCGGTGGCAAGATCCTGAAGGTGCGCCACGGTCCTCACGTCGTAGCCGAAGTGGCTGATCTGCATGCCGAGGTTCAGGGCGAAGACGCGGTCGTCGTCCACGAGGAGGATGAGTTTCCCGCTGCGGCTGGCTCCGGGGGGCGGCTCGATGTAGCGCGCGGGCACGACTTCGAGTTCGGGACGAAGGGCGTCGGGCCGGGCGGAAAGCTCCCTCAGGCGGGACAGCCCCTCGGAGACGGACGGCTCGGCCTCGGGAGAGACAGGCGACGCGCCCTCGGCCGCGTCGGCCAGGAGGTGTTCCACCGAGCGGGCGGCGACCGAGAGGGCCATGTAGCCGAAGGTCCCCGCCGTGCCGGCCAAGCTGTGGACCATCCGGTGAAGGGTGGCCGGACCGTCCGGGGGGGCCTGCCCGGAACGGATGGCGAACCACAGGGCGTCCATTTCGTCCAGGCGCGCCCCCACCCCGGAGGCGAAGACCTCCCGGAGCGCGTTCAGCTTCTCCTGGAAGCCCTCTGGGGGGGACGCCGGTTCCTGCGTTGGAACGGGAAGGGGGGCGAACCCGCCGAGGGCCGCGAGGAGTTCTTCGGGGGAGACGGGCTTGGTGAGGTAGACGTCGGCGCCGTGCTGTCTTCCCTCCGTCCTGTAGCGGTCCTTCTTGTAGACGCCGGTGAGCAGCACGACCGGTGTCTGGGACAGGGCGGGGGTTTCCTTGATTTTCTGGCAGAGCTTGAACCCGCTCAGTTTGGGCAGGAGGAGATCGGTGACCAGACAGGCGGGCCGCTCCTTTTCCACGAGGTTCAAGCCGGCAAGCCCGTCGGCGGCCTCCACGACCTCGTACCCGGCCCCTTCCAGAACCACCCGGAGAAACTCCCGGATCTTCGGCTCGTCGTCCACCACGGCGATCTTTGGACCCATGGCCCACCCCGTTTCCGTCAGCGAGAGGTCCGCTCCCAGATGGCCCGGACCGTGGCGGGCAGGGCCATCGGATCGAAGGGTTTGGTGATCACGTCGGCGGCGCCCAGGGCGAGGAACTGCTGGATCTCCTGGGGTTGGGCCTTGGCGGTCATGAAGACGGCGGGCACTCCGGACAGGGAGGGCGCCTCCCGGAGCCGCCCCAGGGTCGTGGGCCCGTCCATCCCGGGCATCATGACGTCGAGGAGGATGAGGTCGGGACCGAAGGCGGGGCCCTTCTCGATGGCCTCCGCCCCCGAACTGCACACCTCCAGGACGAATCCGCCCAGGCTTTCAAGGGAGAGTTTGGCCACCGTCTGGATGTCCGACTCGTCCTCCACGTATAGGATTCGCCTCAATTCGCGTGCCGGCATGTGCGCTCCTTTCTCCCTCCCGAAGGGCCTTGCTCCCGGCCTGGTCCATGCGGCCTGCGTCGTCGCGCCGTCATGGATCGGGCATCCGGGCCGGCCCTCTTCGAGCCAATGCGTTCTCCACGGCGCGCCTCAGGTCCTCGTTGGAGGTGGCCCCCTTCACCAGGAACTCCGTTACGGCGGGCGGCATTTCCAGAGCCTTGTCCTTTGCCGAAAAAACCAAGGCCGGGATGGAGCGGCCTTCTAATTCGGGGAGAAGCCCCGCACCCCCGCCGTCGGGCAGGGTCAGGTCCAGGAGGACGAGGTGGAAGGAAAACTCGTCGAGAAGCCGGCGGGCTTCCTCCAGGGACCGCGCGGAGACGACGTCCGCGGTCTCGCCGACGATGCCCCGGACCACCTCCAGGACGTCCGGGTCGTCCTCCACGTGCAGGATGCGCGGACGCCCGGACCCCTCCGGAGGGGCCGCCTCCGTCACCTGTTCCGTGGAGTGAGAACCGGCTTCGGCCGGGGCGAGGAGGGGCAGGTCAAAGAAAAAGGTCGTGCCCTTCCCCTCTTCGGTGAAGAAGCCCATGCTCCCCCCCATCTTTTCCACGATGGCCTTGGCGATGGAGAGGCCGAGCCCCGTGCCCCCCTTCTTGCGGGTGTCCGAGGAATCGGCCTGGGCGAACTTGCTGAAAACGCGGGATCGGAAGGCCTCCGGGATGCCCGGGCCCCGGTCGGTGACGGACACGCGAATCCTTTCGCCCAGCGCCTCGGCGCGAAGGGACACGGTCCCATTCTCGGGGGAGAATTTGATGGCATTGGACAGGAGGTTCGTGACCACCTGCTGAAAGCGGTCCACGTCCACCCTGACAGAGAGGCCGCCGTGGGCGGGCGGCATCTCGAGGGCGATGGTCTGGCCGTACTGGTGGGCGAATCCGCGGTTGGCGTCCACGGCTTGAAGGAGGAGCGAGGCCACGTCCGAATCCCGCAAATCGAAGGCCATGCGCCCCGCCTCGATCTTCTCCATGTCCAGGATGTCGTTGATGAGCCGCACCAGCCGCTCGCTGTTTTTGAGGGCGATGTCCACGAGGGTCTGGGCCTGGGCGGGTATCTCTCCCGCCACCCCCCCCTGCAGAAGGCCGAGGGAGCCGCGGATGGAGGTCAGCGGCGTGCGGAGTTCATGGCTCACCGTGGAGACGAATTCCCTCTTCAGCCGCTCCACCTCCCGGCGCTGGGAGATGTCCTGGATGTTGCCGGCGTACCGGCGCCCCGCCGGGGACCTGAACTCGAAGAGCGAGAGTTCCACGGGAAAGACCTCCCCGTCCTTTCGAACGGCCTCCCACTCGGTCACCCGGCCGATGGCTTGAGAGGAGGCCCGGCGGAAGTACGCCCGTGGATCCTCCCCTTCGGGCACGGCGATCAATTGGCTCACGTGCCGCCCCACCATCTCCTCCCGCGAATACCCGAAGATCCGCTCCGCGGCTGGGTTGACCATTTCGATCACGCCGTCGCTCTGGAGGGAGATGAGCCCCCCGAGCATGTTGTCGATGAGACTCCGGGTTCTTCCCTCGCTCTCCTGCAAGGCCGCCAGGTCGCGCTGCCGCTGGATGGCCGCGCCGAGCGTTCCGGCAAAGGTCTTGAAGACGTCCAGTTCGGCGAGGGACCACCGGCGGACCTGACGGTGCTCCTCGAGAACGAGGATTCCCCACCACTCCCGCCCGGCGAGGATGGGGAGGAAGGCGACGGAGCGGCCGAGCCAGGGGGAGTCGGGAGGGAATCCCGCCGCGGCATCCGCGGGAGAGGCCGACTCCGCCTCCCCCGCCTCCAGGCCCGCCACCCACGCGCGCGGAAGCCACTCGGGACGGCACTCCGGGGGCGGTTGGTCGTGGGGGGACCCGCAGGCGTCGGGGTCGTACCACAGGGCCCGCCGCTCCGCCCTGCATTCGGCGGAGGGCTTCTCGTAGAGGGCGGCGGCGCTGATCTGGAGCGCCTGGCCCAGCCGCTCCAGCGCCCCCCCGATGCTCCGGCTCCAGTCCTCGCCCCTCAGAAGGCGCTCCGCGGCCGCGCTGGAGGCCTCGAGCACGGCGTCCCGGTGGCGCATGGCGGATTCGGCGTCCCGGCGCTGGGTCACGTCCGCCACCATCCCGATGGCGAAGAGCGGCTCTCCCTTTAGGCCCCGCGCGAGGGCCACGTTGAGGGTCCCCCAAAAGACCGTGCCGTCCTTCCGGACGTACCGCTTCTCCATCCGGTACCCCTCCCGCTGCCCGGCCATGAGGTCGCGGAAGAACTTGAGGTCGAGGTACACGTCGCGGCTGTCCGTGAAGTCGGCGAAGGTGAGGCCGCGCAGCTCCTCCGCCGTGTAGCCCAGCATCTCGCACAGGGCCGGGTTGCTCGCAAAGGGCCGTCCCTCCGCGTCCACCAGGGCGATGCCCACGGGGGAGGCGTCGAAGATGGACTTGAACTGGGTCTCGCTGCGGCGCAGGGCCTCCTCCGCCGCCACCCGCCCGGAGATGTCGTTCTGGATGCCCACGAAGTGGGTCACCGTGCCGAAGTCGTCCCGGACCGGGAAGACCTGGAGTTCGTTCCAGAAGGGGGTGCCGTCCTTACGGTAGTTGAGCAGGACCGCCGAGCCCTCGCGCTTTTCGCGCACCGCCCTCCGGATTTCCTCCAGACCGGGCTGGTCGCCGTCCTTCCCGTACAGGAAGCGACAGTTGCGTCCGGCCGCCTCCGACACGCTGTAGCCCGTCATCTGCTCGAAGGCCGAGTTCACGAAGATGACGGGGTTGTCGGGCTGGGAGGGGTCCGTGATCACCACTCCGTTGCGGCTCGAGGAAAGGGCCCGGTGGAAGAGCCTCAGGTTCTCCACGGCCCGTTGGGATTCCGTCAAATCCTTGGCGTTGAGGACGAGCCCCCGGATGGCGGGGTCGCGAAGGAGGTTCGTCCCCAGGGATTCCAGGATGGCGTAGCGCCCGTCCGGCCTTCGGATCCGGAAATTGGCGAAGAACACCTCCCCGTCCGTCCGGGCCGCGCCTTTGAGGACGGAACGGATGGGAGCCACGTCGTCCGGATGGAGGAGTTCCAGGAGGGAGGTCCCCTCGAGGGTCTGGGGGGAGTAGCCGAGGATCGTCTCGGCGGCGGGGTTGGCGTACCGGATGACGCCCTCTTCGTCCAAGACGGCCAGGAAGTCCATGGCGTTTTGGACGAGCTTCCGGAAGCGCTCCTCGCTGAGCCGGAGGTCCTCCTCCGCCCGGAGGCGGGCCGTGGCGTCCCGGCAGAGGCCCACGAAGCCGCGGCGGCCGCCCACCTCCATCTCCGTCACCGTGAGGTCCATGGGGAAGGCCGTTCCGTCCTTCCGGAGGCCTTCCAAGGTCAGAAGCCGGCCGATGACGCGCGCGTCGCCCTCTTCCAGGTACCGGCGCAGGTACCCGTCGTGGGCGCTCCGGTGCGGCTCGGCCATGAGGACGGAGACGTTTCGGCCCAGGACCTCCTCGGCTCCGTACCCGAAGATACTCTCGGCGGCGCGGTTGAACGAGAGGAGGACGCCGCTCCCGTCCACGGTCAGGACACCGTCTAAGATCGTGTCGAGGATGGCCCGCACGAAGACGGGATTGCATTCCAGGCGGGCTTCCGGCGCGCCCGGCCGGACCGGGTTCTTCGGTCGGGAACGACGGTCCTTCGAAGCCGCCACGGCGCCTCCGTACGGCACGATCTGCCGGACTCCGAGTTCCGCGGCCAGTGTACCGCAGGGTGTGAGGGTGGAAAACCCGGCGGCGGGGCCTTGCGCTGGAGGGCGCTGGAAGGTAGGGTGTGGAGCAGCGAGTCGCGAGAGGGAGGGAACCATGACCGACGACCAGCAGGCTTTGGCGTTGGTGACGGGTGTGTGGGGGGGGATCTGCTGCTTCTGG
>CAZPSH010000010.1:0-26269 GCA_964589625.1 uncultured Thermoanaerobaculia bacterium | reverse complement strand
CTGGTGCCCCTGCTCAACCTCATCATCGGAATCCTTCTCTGGATGGCCGTGGCCGAGCGCCGGGGAAAACCCTCCTGGGTGGGCATCCTGATCCTCCTGCCCTTCGTGGGGCTCCTCGTCCCCGCCTACCTCGCCTTCAGCGAATAGGGCGGCGGTCCCGCCGGGGCCCTTTCGCTCTCGGCACAGGATCGGGAGAGCGGTCTGCTCGCGCCTCCTCAGGCGGCGGCGGCGGCGTTGACCTTCTTGAGCACGAGCCTCAAAAGGAGCGCGGCGAAGAGGCTGGTGGCCACGAGGAAGAAGAAGAAGGTGCTGTGTGGCCAGCGGTCCCAGAGGGGTTCCACGCCGCCGGCCAGGTAGTTGCCGCAGGCCGTGGCGCCGAACCACATTCCCATCATGAGCCCCCTCAAGCGCGGCGGGGCCACCTTGGAGCAGAAGGCCAGCCCCATGGGGGAGAGGTTCAATTCTCCGAGGGTGACCACGGCGTAGGCGGCGACGAGCCAGAGGGGGGAAACCTGCCCGTAGTCGCCACCCATCTTTCCCGCCACTCCCAGGACGGCGAAGGCGGAGGCGGTCAGCAGCATCCCGATGCCCATCTTGGCGGGAGTGGAAGGCTCCAGCCCCCGGGCCCTCAGGCGTCCCCAGAACCACACCACCAAAGGCGTCAGCGTCACCACGAAAAAGGCGTTGGCGGCCGAAAAGGCCTCCGCGGGGATCTTGAAGCCCCCGATGGGACCCGTGCTGTCCCGCGCCCAGAGGGTCATGGTGAAACCGTTCTGGTGGAAGGCCATCCAGAAGAGGATCACGATGGCGTAGATGGCCAGCAGGGCGAAGACGCGGCTCAACTCCTGGACCCGCGTCATCTCGGGCCCCTTCACGAGGGAGTCGGTGTGGCGTCCGATCTCGGCGTGCTCCACGTGGCGCTTGAAGACGACGAAGATCAGGAGGGAGACGACCATCCCCGAGGAGGCGGCGGCGAAGGCCCACCACCAGCCCATCGTGTTTCTCAAGGCGGCCGCCGCGAGGGGGGCGAAGAAGGCCCCGATGTTGATCCCCATGTAGAAGATGTTGAAGGCCGAGTCCTTGAGGGGATTGCCGTCTTCGTACAGGTTCCCCACCATGACCGAGATGTTCGGCTTGAAGAGACCGTTTCCGCAAACCAAGAGCAGGAGGGCCACGAAGAAGAGGGGCCGTCCCGCCGTGCGCCCGGGCCCTTCATACTCGGGCGTGGGTTCGCTGAAGGGTTGTCCCGCCTGGGCCGCCGCGGCGCCTCGGGCCTGCCAGTCGGCCACGGCCTGGGCGTGGGCCTGCTCGGCCGCCGCCACCGATTGCTCCACGGACGAGGTCTCGGGGAACTTCACCGCCAGCAGGCCGTAGCCCATGGCCAGAAGGATGGCTCCCAGGAAGATCGTCTTTCGGAAGCCCAGGAGCCGGTCGGCCACCCATCCCCCGGCGATGGGGGTGAAGTAGACCACCGCCAGGTACCCGCCGTAGATGGCCCCGGGGCTCGCGAAGTGGAAATACTCGTCCAGGTACAGGGTGAAGATGGCGAGCATGGTATAGAAGCCGAAACGCTCCCACATCTCGGTGAAGAAGAGCACGTACAGTCCCTTGGGATGCCTCGGCTTCTCCATGGCCCACCCTCCCTGCGCTCGGCGCGGATGAATGCTCACCTTACCCGGCCCCGGTGGAAGGGTCAACCCCCGGGTTCGCAAGGGGTCGAGGGGATGTGGATCTTCTTCCTTGACAGAGACCGAAAAAGAACATATGTTCATTTCTGTGGGCCAGCCGGCCCCAGGAGGATGCCCGATGGCCAGACCTTCACAGCTCCGCCAGGTCGCCCGCCGGCCGGCGACGCAGGGCTTCAAGCCCATCGGAATCCCCATGACCGATCTGGCCGTCCTCTCGCTCCAGCTCGACGAGTTGGAGGCGCTACGTCTCGCGGACCGGGAGGGGCTGTACCAGGAGGAGGCGGCGGAGCACATGGGGGTGTCGCGGGTGACCTTCGGGAGAATCCTCCAGCGGGCGCACGCCAAAGTCGCCGAGGCGCTCCTGGAGGGGAAGGCCCTCCTCATCGGGGAAGGTCCGGTCCGCTTTGCGTCTGGGGTGCCGGGCCGCTGCCCCGTCCATGGCGGGCCGAGGCGTCGCGGGAGGGCCTGCCGCTGTGACCCCCCGGCCGAACCGGTGAAGTCGGAGAGCGGTGCGAATGGGGGGGAACGGGCGGAGCGGACCGCGATGAAAGGTCGGCTCCCCGGTCAGGGTGAAGGGCACAGCCACGGCGAGAACTGAGGGGAAGATGAGCTACGAATCCACGGTGTCCCAAGCCATCTTGAGGTCCTATTCCCAGAAACTGGACTCGTGCCTGCAGAGCGACGCGGTTGTGGTCGGGGCGGGTCCGGCGGGACTGGTCTGTGCGCGGAAGTTGGCGGACGCCGGCCTGAAGGTGGCCCTCTTCGAAAAGAGACTGGCTCCGGGCGGCGGGCTTTGGGGGGGCGGTATGGGTATGAACGACGCGGTCATCGAAGAGGAAATGCGGCCCCTCCTGGAGGAGGCCGGCGTGCGCCACCGAGCCTATGGAGAGGAATTGCTCGTCGCAGACGCTTGTGAGCTTGCCGCGGGACTTCTCCTGTCGGCCATGAAGGCGAACGCTACGCTGCTCAATCTCACCTACCTAGAAGACTTGGTCGTCAAGGAAGGGCGCGTTTCAGGCGTGGTCGCAAACCGCACCCTCGTCGGGGAGACGCTTCCCGTCGACCCGCTCTCCTTCGATGCGCGGGCGGTCGTGGATGCGACGGGCCACGAGGCCGTCTGCGCCAACCTCCTGCGGAAGCGCGGCCTTCTCCCGGGGCCGGCGCGAGCGGTGGACGGCGAGGGCCCCATGGATGTCTTCGCGGCGGAGACCTTCGTGGTCGAGAACACCGGGGCCTGTTTCCCAGGGCTTTACCTAGCGGGGATGAGCGTCTGTTCGGTTCTTGGGGGGCCCCGAATGGGGCCCATCTTCGGCGGGATGCTCCGATCGGGGGCACGGGCCGCGGAGCGCATTCTCGCCGACTTTGAGGCGGGCCGCTGCGAAAGGACGATCCAATGAGCGGATGGATGAAGCCGTGGTCCTTGGGCGGCATGACCCTTCGAAACCGCATCTGGATGGCCCCCGTGAAGACCGCCTACGGGACTCCGGAGGGCCGCGTCACGGACCGTCACCTCCACTTCTACCGGCGTGTTGCTCGAGGGGGTGTCGCCCTGATCCTCATCGAGCCCGTCCCCGTCCGGTGGGAGGGGCGGGAGCATCACAGACAGCTGGCGGTGACCCTGCCCGACAGCGTCCTCGAACTGTCCCGAATCGTCGCCGCCATCCACGAAGGGGGGGCGAAGGCGGGCCTTCACCTGAACCATGCCGGCCGCGCCGCCAACCCCAAGGCCATGGGAGCCGTACCCGTCGCGCCTTCGCCCTGTGAATGCCCGGCCAAGGGATTCCAGGCACGCGCGCTCCTCTCGGAGGAGATCGAAGACATCATCGGGGCCTTCGGGCAGGCGGCCGCCGTGGCGGGCGCCGCCGGCTTTGATCACCTCGAGATCCAGGCGGGCCACGGCTACCTGATCCAGCAGTTCATGGATCCGGGCGTCAACCGAAGGCGGGACGAGTTCGGGAGGGACCGCCTGCGATTTGCCCGAAAGGTCCTGGCCGCGGTGCAGGCGGGCTGCGATCTGCCCCTGAGCCTGCGGGTCACCCTCCGGGATCCGGCAGACCCGCAGGAGAAGGCCGACCTTCGATCCCTGTTGGACGAGGCACGGGCGAAGGGTGTCTCCGCCGTCCACGTGGGCATGGGCGATGCGTGCACCAATCCCCCCTGGTACTACCACCACGGCGCGCTCCCGGAAAAGCCCCAGGAAGAGGTCCTTCGGTCTGTCCGCGAACTGACCGGCCTTCCCCTCGTGGCCGCCGGGCGCATGGGCGATTGGAAGCGGGCGCGGCGGATCTTCGATGAGGGGTTGGCCGACGCGGTGGCACTCGGGAGGCCGTTGGTGGCGGATCCCGACCTGCCCGCCAAGTGGAAGGCGCGCGCGTTCGACTCGGTGCTGACCTGCGGCTCCTGCCTCCAGGGGTGTCTGGCCAAGGTGGCCAAGGGAGAGGGCCTCTCCTGCATCGTGAACCCCGCCGTGGGAAGACCTCCCCTGGTCCCGGCGGAGAGAAAACGGCGAACGCTCGTTGCGGGAGCGGGGCCGGCCGGCTTGTCGGCCGCTCTCGCCCTGTGGGCGCGGGGCCACGGGGTTATCGTGGCGGAGGCCGGAAGTGAGATGGGCGGGACCTTTCGGGCGGCCCCCCTTTCTCCGGGAAAGCAGTCCATGGCGCTTCCCCTGGATGGGCTCCTGCGCGCCGTGAAACAAGCCGAGGTCCCGGTCCTCTTCCACCAGGAGGTCGACGAAGCCTTTCTCAGGAAGGTTCGACCGGAGGTCCTTGTATGGGCAGTGGGCGGCGAGGCCTTGCGCCCACCGTTGGAGGGCGCGGACGAGGTCCCGGTTTTCACGTCGCAGGAGTACTACCTCGAGGGGAGAGAGATTCCCGGTGAGCACGTGCTCGTCCTCGGTGGAGGTCTTGTGGGAGTGGAGGCGGCCGAAAAGCTGGCCATCGAAGGCCACAGGGTAACCGTAGTGGAGTTGCTCTCCGACCTCGCCGCAGGCATGGAAAACGTGGGCAGGGCCCTTCTGTTCAATCGGCTGAAGTCCCTGCCGAACGTGACCCTTCACACGTCCACCCGAGTCAGGGCCGTGGGGAAGGAGGCCCTCGTCCTGGAATCGCCCGATGGAGTCCGGACCCTCGCACCCGTAGACGCGGTCCTCCTCGCGGCCGGTATGCGACCGAGACCCGTGCCGGAGTCGTTCAAAGCAATCGTACCGGAAGTTCATGTTGTGGGCGATGCAAGGGCGCCCCGCGACGTGGAGGCGGCCGTGCGAGAGGGGTACGACGTTGGAGCCGCCGTCTAGGCCCCCCGTGGGAGCCGCGGGGTGGAGCCGCCGAGGAGCGTGACCATGGAAGCCCGCCGATTCGCTTACGGACCCGTTCCGAGCCGGCGCCTGGGTCTCAGCCTGGGGGTGGATCTCATCCCCTTCAAGGTCTGCTGCTATGACTGCATCTACTGCCAGCTGGGTCCGACGCGGCGTCTCTCGGTGGAGCGTGAAGAGTTTGCCCCCGTGTCGGCCGTCGTGGAAGGGGTCCGCCAGGCCCTCGAGACGGGGCCGACACCTGACGTCATCACCCTCGCCGGGTCAGGAGAGCCCACCCTGTATGCTCCCCTGGGCGAGTTGATCTCCGCTTTGAAGATCCTGACATCCATTCCCATCGCGCTCCTGACCAACGGCGCCCTGTTCGGGGAGCGGGGCGTCCGCGCGGATGCGGCCCTTTCGGACCTAGTCCTCCCCAGCCTGGACGCGGGGGAGGAAGGGCTGTTCCGGCTGGTCAATCGGCCCCATGAGAGCCTCACCCTGGACGGGGTTCTTGCCGGGCTCGAGTCCTTCCGGGACGAGTACGCAGGACCCATCTGGCTGGAGATCATGATGGTGGCGGGGATCCAGGACAGGGACCCCCACCTCCGCTATCTGGCCAAGAAGGCAGAGCGTTTGCGGCCCGACCGGATCCACCTCAACACGCCCGCCCGGCCCTCTCCCCTCGGTCCCTCGGCGGCGATTCCAGGGGAGAGTCTGTTGCAACTTTGTGCTCGCTTCTCCCCCAGGGCGGAGGCCATCCAGGACTTTCGCGGCAACCCCGGAGAGGGTGCTCTGAGTTTGGGTGAGGTCCAAAAGCGATTGTTCGACCTCCTCTCCCGGCGCCCCTGCACGGTGGAGGACGCTAGCATCGGATTGGCCGTCTCACCAAATGTCGTGGCGAAGGCCATGTCGACCCTGGAGGCGTCCGGCCGGGTGCGGCGGGAGAGGCAAGGGGACCGGCTCTTCTTCACAAGCCTCGGAAAGCGAGGATAACCGTGACCGTCCTGAGCGTTCTGCGGACCGTTCTCGGCGACACCCTTATGATCACGGGCTTCGTCTTCGCCATGATGCTCCTGGTGGAATACATGAACGTGGCCACGGCGGGCGTCGCCACCCGCTGGCTCGAAAGGGGCGGCCTCTTCGGCTATGCCGCCGTGATTCTGGTGGGCTCCGTTCCCGGGTGTTTGGGCGCCTTCACGGACGTGACCCTGTACGTCCACCGGATCATCTCCATGGGCGCCCTGGCTGGGAGCATGGTGGCCGCTTCGGGGGACGAGGCCTTCGTGATGCTGGCCCTCATGCCGAAGAAAGCCCTCCTTCTCTTCGCCGGGCTGTTCGCCTACGGGCTCCTGGTGGCGTGGCTCGTGGACCGGCTGGGAGGCCGGCGGTACTACGGAGGAGAAGCGTGCGCCAGCGGCCTCACGATCCACGGCGGGGAGGACGGAAGCCCCCGTCTGGCCCACCGTTCCTCCTTCAAGGAGTGCTCCGCCCGCCGGGGTGTCTTGTGCCTTGCCCTCGGCTTGTTCGCCCTGGGCGTGGCGTTCGGGGTCCTGGGTCCTCACGACTGGAACTGGATCCGCGCGACCCTCCTCGTTCTTGCGGCGGCGGCATTCGCGGTGGTCTTCGTGGCGCCGGAGCATTTCCTGGAGGAGCACCTGTTCCGGCACGTGGCCGGGGAGCACGTTCCCCGGGTGTTTGCCTGGACCTTCGGAGCGCTCCTTCTCATGGCCTGGATCAAGCTCCAAGGCGGTCCCCTCCAGGCGTGGATTCAGGACCACCCGGGGTGGGCGGTGCTGGCTGGGGCCGCCATCGGCGTGCTTCCGGAATCGGGTCCCCACATGCTCTTCGTGGCCGGGTACGCCCAGGGACTCATGCCCCTGTCCGCTCTCGTGGCCTCGTCGGTCGTTCAGGACGGCCACGGCATGCTGCCCCTCCTTGCCCAGTCCTGGAGGGAGTTTGTCAAGGTCAAGTCCGTCACCCTGGCCGCCGGATTGGCGGCGGGCTACGGTCTGCGTCTGTTCGGTTGGTAGAGTCGGCGTTCCCCGCAAGTCCTCGAGAGGAGATCGGCATGAAAGTAGCGGTTCCCATGATGGCGGGTCAGTTTTCGGATCACTTCGGTGGAGCGGATTCCTTCGGCCTTTTCGAGGTGGATGAACCGGCGCAGTGCATCGTCTCTACGGCTTCTTTGCAGGCGCCGCCCCACGAGAGGGGCGCCTTTCCCCGCTGGCTTCGCGAACAGGGCGCCGACGTCATCTTGGCCGGCGGCATGGGGCCGAGGGCCGCCCAGATGTTTGAAGCGTACGGGATCCGAGTCGTGGCGGGGATCACGGCGCGGGATCCGGAGGTCGCCGTCAAGGAGTTCCTCGCCGGCTCCCTTTCGACCTCCGGTGCCCTTTGCAGCGGTGGACACCTCCACGCCTGCGGCGACCACGGCCACGATGAGGACTGACGGGGGGCGGGAAGAGGGTCCTTGGCGGGCCCTCGCCAGCCTCTCCGATCCGACGAAAAGGAGGACCCCATGAGTGTGAGTAAGGGCGGAGGCGGTCCCGGGGGCACGTGCATCTGTTTGAAGTGCGGAGCGAAAGTCCCTCACCGGCCTGGAACGCCGTGCTTGGAAACCAAGTGTCCGAGTTGCGGAACGGCCATGGTGCGGGAGGGCTCCGAGCACCACAAGCGCTTTCTCGAGAAGCGGGAGAAGAAATGAAATCCAAAAAGCCCGGGATGAACAGCGCGCTCGTTCACGGTGGGTATCACCCCGACGCAACCGGCGCCGTGAACGTGCCCATCTATCAGACGTCCACGTTCGCCTTCCGGGACGCCGCCCACGGAGCGGCGCTCTTCGCGGGGAGCGAAAAAGGGTACATTTACACCCGCATCGGCAACCCCACCATCGAGGCCCTGGAGGTGAGCGTGGCCTCCCTGGAGAACGGTTGCGGAGCCGTCGCCACGAGTTCGGGGCTCGGCGCGGTGAACACGCTTTACATGGCCGTCCTCGGACAGGGGGCGCACATGGTCAGCACCGCGTCGGTGTACGGCCCGAGCCGGGGGCTCATGGAGAAGCACTTCCTCAGGTATGGGGTCGAGGCCTCGTTCGTGGACACCTCCGACCTGGACAACCTGCGGCGGGCCATGAGGCCCAGCACTCGCCTCGTCTACGTGGAATCGCCCTCCAATCCGGCCATGCAGGTGACGGACATCGAGGGGGCGGCCCGGATCGCCCGCGAAGGCGGGAGCCTCCTTGCGGTGGACAACACCTTTGCCAGCCCGCGGCTGCAGAGGCCGTTGGACCTGGGCGCCGATGTGGTGCTCCACTCCGTGACCAAGTTCATCAACGGCCACGCGGATGTGGTCGGCGGCATTCTCGTGGCGGCGTCTCCGGACGTGCTCTCGCGGATGAGGGACGTCATGGTGCACACGGGCTGCAACATGGATCCCCACCAGGCCTTCCTGGTCCTGAGGGGGCTCAAGACGCTGGGCATCCGTGTGGAGCGTGCCCAGGAGAACGCCATGGCGGTGGCGCGCTGGCTCGAGTCCCACCCGAAGGTGAGAAGCGTGCGTTACATAGGACTGCCCTCCCATCCCCAGCACGAACTGGCCCGGCGTCAGATGAGCGGTTTCGGGTCCATGATCAGCTTCGAGCTGAAGGGCGGCCTCGAGGCAGGGCAGCGGCTCATGAACTCGGTCCGGCTTGCCACCCTGGCCGTCTCCTTGGGCGGGGTGGAAACACTCATCGAGCACCCGGCATCCATGACACACGCCGCCATGTCGCGAGAGGCCCGCGAAGCGGCCGGATTCACGGACGGGCTGGTGCGGTACTCGGTGGGAATCGAGGATGTGGAGGATCTCATCGCGGACCTGGAACAGGCCCTGGAGAAGGCCTGAGAAGCCTCCCGGAGAATCCGGGACACAGGAGGGTGCCATGGTCGGTCAGGGACAAGGCGGGGCCCGAGGTCGGGGGCAGGGCGGCGGAGGCCAGGGCGCTGGACAGGGCGGAGGCGGCATGGGCCGAGGTCCCCAGGGGATTTGCGTGTGCCACAAGTGCGGCCACAAGGAAACTCACGAGCGCGGCGTCCCATGCATGGAACGCAAGTGCCCGAAGTGCGGATCGAGTCTCTCTCGAGAGCGTTAGGCGACGTCGAGAAAGGAGGGTGCGAACATGCCAGGCGGAGATGGAATGGGACCTTTGGGTGAGGGCGCGAGGACCGGGCGCGGCGCCGGACGGTGCGCCGGATTTGGCTTTGCGGGGTATGCCGGCCGTTCGTTTGGCATCGGCCGGGGGATGTCTCCCGGTCGTGGCCGGGGGAAATGGCCCCAGGGACTCGGGGGCGGCGGCCGGGGCTGGCGGAACCTCTACTACGCCACGGGCCTGCCTGGGTGGGCCCGGGGCGGAATCGGGACGGGGGCCCAGCCGACGGAGGAGGACCTCCTGGACCGGCAAGCCCAGTCTCTCCAGGAGGAACTGGACAGGGTCAAGATGCGTCTCGGCGAACTGAGGGCTCAATCGGCCAAGGATCGGGAGCCGTGACGACGCGGGGGCTTGGCGGCCTTTGGCGGGACGCGTTCTGTTCGAGCCGCGCCCGGGTGTGCCGGACGTGTGGGAAGGAGAGTCCCCGGTGAAGATCGCCTTTACGGCATTGGCCGGCGACCTCGACGCGCCGCTGGACCTTCGGTTCGGGCGCGCGCCGAGGTTCCTGGTTTATGACCTCGAGAGCGGGGCGGTAGAGGTGCTGGACAACAGCGAAAACCGGGAAGCTGCCCAGGGAGCGGGCATCCGCTCGGCGGAATTGGTGGCCCGCACGGGGGCCAAAATGCTTGTGACGGGGCATTGCGGCCCCAAGGCCTTCCGGGTTCTCGCGGCGGCGGGGATCCGGATCTACAACACGGACGCACGGACGGTTGCGGAAGCCCTGGAGCGCTATCGCAAGGGCGACCTGAAGGAGTCCTCGTCGGCCAACGTGAACGGTCACTGGATATGAGTGAGAAGAAGATCACTTTCAGACCCATCGGGGTGATCCGGAGCGGACACGCTCGCGCCGAGGAAACCCCCATCCAACCGGCCTTCGCCGAAGGATGCGTGGGCCGCGCCGAGATCCTCGAGGAATTCGAGGAGGGACTCCGCGACCTGGAGGGCTTCTCCCACGTCTACTTGATTTACTACCTCCATGGAGCCGGCCCGCCCCATCTCCTGGTGAAACCTTTTCTGGATGACAAGGTTCGCGGGGTCTTCGCCACCCGCTCCCCGAACCGACCCAACCCCATAGGACTGAGCGTCGTGAGACTTCTCCGCCGGGAGGGGCGCGTCCTCCACCTCGATCGGCTGGACGTTCTCGACGGGACGCCCTTGCTGGACATCAAGCCCTACTCCGCGAGGTTTGACCGAATCGAGGACACACGGAACGGCTGGCAGGACGGGGTGGACGAAGCAACGGCGATGATCCGGGGCCGCCGGCAAGCCCACGGCTCTACCCGGAAGGTCCACCCCGCGAAGGAGGGGGACCGGTGACCGTCTGCGTTGCCGGTGTGGGCGGAGGATCTGCGTGGGGCAGGTGCCTGGCGAAGGCCCGGTTCAGGGTGCTGACCGCAGACCTCCTGGCGGCCTTGCCAAGGTTTGAGGCCGCGGGCTTGAGTGGGGCCAATCCGTGATAGTCGCCATCGCCTCGGGAAAGGGAGGGACCGGCAAGACGACAGTCGCCTTGAACCTGGCGCGGTCGGTGGAAGGGGAGGTTCTTCTTCTCGACTGCGACGTGGAGGAGCCGAACGCGCACCTGTTTCTGAAGGGCTTTGACTGCGGCTCCGAAACGGCATGCATCCTGATCCCCGAGGTGGATGCGTCCCTCTGTGACGGATGCGGGGAGTGTGCGAGGTTCTGTCAGCACCACGCCATCGTTTGCTTCGGCGAGCGCCCTCTGGTCTTCCCCGAAATGTGCCACGGATGTGGGGGGTGCGCGTTGGTCTGCCCCGCCCGGGCCATCGGCGAACGGCAGCGGCGGATGGGTTTGATCGAGTCCGTACGCTCGGGAAACGTCACCCTTGTGCAGGGTCGCCTGGACGTGGGTATGCCCGCCACGACGGCGCTCATTCGCGCGGTCAAGGCCAGGCTGGCGGGGAACGAAATCCCGGCAATCCTGGACGCCCCTCCGGGGACCTCCTGTCCGGTGGTCGCGACCTTGTGCGGCGCCGACTTGGCGGTCCTGGTCACCGAGCCGACCCCCTTCGGACTGCACGACCTTTGCCTGGCGGTGGAAACGGTGCGGGAGATCGGGGTCCCGTTCGGGGTGGTGGTGAACCGTATGGGCATGGGGGACGGCCGGGTCCACGCCTTCTGCAACTCGGAGGGAATCCAGGTCCTCGCCGAGATTCCCGATGACCGTCGCATCGCCGAAGCGTATTCGAGGGGCGAGGTGCTCCTCGATGCCCTTCCGGAATACTCGGGACTTTTCAGCCGGCTGTGGGAGAAGATCCTGAGCCTGGCGCGGCGCAGCGAGCCCTTTAGGGGCCATGAGAGAACAGACCGTGCGTGAACTGGTCGTCATCAGCGGGAAGGGCGGAACGGGCAAGACGAGCTTGACCGCCTCTTTCGCGGTCCTTGCGGGTGATGCTGTCGTGGCAGACTGCGACGTGGACGCGGCGGACCTGCATCTCCTCCTCGCCCCACGGATTCTGGAGCGGCACGAGTTCGTCGCCGGGCACGAGGCGGTCATCGACGGCGATCTTTGCAGCGCCTGCTCCGTCTGCGCCTCCCTGTGCAGGTTCCTTGCAATCAGGAGGAAGGCCGCGAGCGACGGGACTTCCCCATTCTTCGTCGATCCCCTTTCCTGCGAGGGTTGCGGAGTATGCGTCCGGTTCTGCCCGGAGAATGCCATCCGCTTCCCGGACCGGAGGTGTGGTGAATGGATGGTGTCGGAGGCCCGCTGCGGCCCAATGGTTCATGCGAGGCTTGCCCCTGCAGCGGAAAACTCGGGGAAGCTCGTCTCCCGGGTGCGCCAGGAGGCCCGCCGCCTGGCGGAGGGATCCAACCGTCCGCTGGTACTTGTGGACGGGCCCCCGGGGATCGGCTGCCCCGTCATCGCCTCGGTCACCGGGGCCTCCGGCATTCTGGTCGTCACGGAGCCGACGGTTTCTGGCGAGCACGACTTGGAGCGGGTCCTCTCCCTCGCACGGCACTTTGAAGTTCCGGCCTGGGTATGCGTGAACAAGTGGGACCTGAACGAAGGTCTTACCAGCCGGATCGAGGATGGGGCCCGGCGGGCCGGTGTCGCAACCGCCGGGCGGGTACGCTACGACCGCGGGGTCACGCTGGCCCAAGTGAGCGGGTGCACGGTCGTGGAGTCCGACGCGCCCTCGGCCGCCGACATCCGGGAAGTCTGGGAGCGTTTCGCCTCGGGGGCAACGGTCTAGCCGTCCCGGGAGCTACGGTCCCGGCTCATCGCTCTCGGCCGCAATGGACGCACGCCTCGGAAAGGCCCGCGTCTGGAGCAGGGAGGGCGATGGGCGGGGGATCGCTTCTCCGGAATACGGGGGATGGCACGTCCCGCACTCTTGCAGCGCTGGACGGTTCGACCGCTCGGCTTCTTTCCGGTGGCAGGCGATGCAGTTCTTATGCAAGGCCCTCCTGTAACCGCAAGCCGAGGCCAGATCCCAATAGCCCTGGGGCTCCCGCCTCGGCGACATGTCCTTTCGGTGGCACTCCAGGCAGGGTTTTGCCGTGGCCTTCGTTTCCGCTTCACCCGGCCGGTGGCAGATCCCGCAGGTCCTGTTGTCCCTCAATCTGCCGGACATCCTCTCGGCTTCCGCCACGAGGCTCAGGTGGGAGGCATGATCGAAAAGATCCGTGGCCGCCTCCATGTGCCGGTGGCAACGAGAACACGGAGTGTTGTGATCCCTGGGGAGGGACACGTGGTGGCAGAGACCGCAGGATTCCTTCTGCCCCAGCCGTTTCTGGTGGTCCAGGTGTTTGAAAACCACCGGCGGCGCCGAACCCCGGCCCTCCAGCTTGAGCGCCGTCCTCTCCGCGTCCACGGCAACAGGGGGGCGGGCCTCCAGCCGGTAGGAGCGGCCGCCTTCTCTGAACGGAGGGTATAGGGCGATCCAAGCCGCTGGGAGAACGAGGACGGCCAGAAGGCTGGTGCGGTGGAAACCGTCGCGGAGGGCTCGGTACCAGACACCCGAGAGCTTGTCGAAGGCGGGATCGAACCTCCGGTGGATGCGTAGCCGGTCCTCCCACCCCTCGTCGAACACGGCGCAGTGCTGGGAGACGAAGAGGAAGACGAGGCCGGCTGCGGCCACCACCCCCAAACTCAGTGCCCACTCCGCAAGGGAGGGGACGTAGATCTGACCCGCATCGCGAAAGTAGCCGAATATGCCCACGTTCATTCGGTTGAACAAGAGCCCGCCCGCCGCGGAGACCGAAGCGAAGACCAACCCCGCGGGTGATTCCCGAAGGGACCTGGAGGCCGCCGCGCCCAACGGAATCACGTAAAGCAATAGCAGCTCGGCGGAGAAGAGCGCGACCTCCCAGGTCGGAGCCTGGAAGTGTCTCCAAGCCCCCGTCCGAAACAGATCCGTCAGCCTCAGCGCCAGCCCGAAGGCCAAAACGCCACCCGCTATGGCGGCCAGATTGGAGAGGAGGGGCACATCCGGACCGGGGATTCGGGGAGCGTTTCCGCCGGGCGCCCCGCACCGCCCGCACTCCGGTTCGGACGCGGAGGTTCCGAAGACCCGCCTCGGATCGTAGAGACTCGAGTAGAGAATCTTGGCAAGGACCACGACCATGAGCCCCGTCCCCATGGCCGAGAGGATGAAGTGGACGGGAAGAAAGGTTGTGTACCAAAGGGGATGAAGCCGCACAGGGGTTACCAGGAATAGCGATCCGAGGGAGGAGTGGTGAAGAGAGGAGAGGGCGATGCCCACGATCACGACCCCGGGCGCGATCGAGTGCAGCCGCCCGGCCAATTTCTGTAACCGGAGGCGTTCGAGGATGGTTGGACTCAGCTCGATGATCGTGATCGTGAAGTAGAGCATCACGCACCAGGCGACTTCGAAGAGGAAGGAATGCTCGTTCCACATGACGATGGGATGCCAGATCCTCCATGGCAAACCGATGTCGAGAAACAAGGCGAACACCGAAGAGCCGTATCCAAGAAAGGCGACAAGGATAGCGGGTTTGATCAGCGGGCGCAGGCGTTCCATTCGAAGTACGTAAACCAGGAAGCCCACCATGAATCCGCCCGTGGCAAGGGCCACCCCTGCCACCATGTTCATGATCTTCCACAATCCCCAGGGAACCTGGTCCGTCAGGTTTGTGGTGGCCCCCAGGCCGAACCACAGTCGGAACGCAATCGACACCGCCCCAAAGAAAGTGAGAACCCAGAGCAAGTCCACGAGCTTACGAATGCGATCCGCCACGGCCTTCCTCCCGGTCACTCGAAGCCTCTCCTTCCCCATCGCCGGCCATGAGGCGCCGCCTCCGCTGGATGATGGCGCTCACGCCCCAAAGGCCCAGCCCGACGGTCAACCCGAGGACGGGCGTCTTCTCGATCAGTGGATCGGTGATGGATGGGATGGCGCCTGACCTTTCCGGAGGCCACCCCACCCTGCAGAGGTCCACGTCCGAAATGTAGAGGACGGATGTCCCCCCCAGCGCGGACTCCCCCCAAACCGTGGGCAGATACCCCCCCGGTTTTTCCTTCTGGAGACACCGGGCCCTGGCCAGCAGGTCCTCGCGCCTACCGAAAACCAAGGCTTGATAGGGGCAGGCATCCACGCACGCCGGGGTCTCGCCTTTCGCAAGACGCTCGAAGCACAGGTTGCACTTCCTCATGTAGGGAACCGTGCGGCCCCATTCGTAGCGGGGGATGTGATAGGGGCACGCGAGCATGCAGTATCGGCATCCGATGCACTTGTCGCCGTCGTACACCACGGCCCCGGATGGCTCCTTGGAGAGGCCTCCCACCAGGCAGGCCGCCACGCAACTCGGCTCCTCGCAATGCATGCAGGCGATTCGGGCGTTGCGCCCCTCTCCGATGGCGCGGACGGTGCAAAGGCGGTTGGCGGAGAGGCCGTCGAAGGAGATCGCCCGATCCGAATCGGCGGCGGCCGGGTCCAGGCCGTTGGCGCGCACGCACGCCTCCACGCAGCGCTCGCACCCCCTGCATTTGGTGACATCCACCAGGATTCCGACGCTCATACCCGAGCCTCATTGCCGAAAAGGGCGGCCGCCACTCGGTCCCCCGCGCCCGGTCTCAACTGCCAGTGCACCTGGGAGAGGCGATCGAAGGGGAACAAGACCATGTGAGAGAGCTTGCTGAAGGGGATGGTGACGAAAAGCAACTCGGCGCTCAACACGTGAACGAGCATCATGACGGACCACGGAAGGGGGCTCCATGCGGGGTGGGACGCGAGGAACCCGGTTGCGAGCGGAATCACTACCAGGAGGATTTCCAGGTAATCACTGGGCCGGCTCATTTCCCTGGACCGCGGGATGAGAACCCGATAGGAGAAGAGGACCAGGGCGCAGGCGATGGAGGAGAGCGTCAGCACGTCCGCCAGTCCCGCTCCGATGGTGGGAAGCTCGATCCCCAGGTAGGCCTCCCAAAGGACCACGTGCCCTTCCAGGAATACGGGCACCAAGATCACGCCCAGGTGGAACACGAAGGAGGCGATGGTGAGGACCAAAGTTCCTGGAAGAAGGTGGTCATAGGGCAGCGCCCAGCTCAGGGTGTCCTTCAGGAGCCTGATCCAGCGGACCTTTCGAAGGGTTCTGCCCTTGGTCACCAGCAGCTGGAGCTGCACCAAGACGTGCCGCGCCAGTCCCAAGATCATGAAGAGAAACGTCAGTGCGAAGAGGGGGCCCCTCGCGAATGCCAGAAGTCCGTCCATGGCTCGGCCTGCCTTTCCCATCACAGGGCCAGCGGGCCCATCCCGGCCCCGCGCCGCTCCTTTGCAGAAGGGGCGCCGGGGATCTCGATGGCCTGCAGAATGAGGTCGTGCATCCCCAGCACGCGGCAGGGAATCTTGTGGTATTCCACGAGTTCCTTGAGCTGCTTCTTGCAGTTGGCGCAGGGCGCGACCACAATGTCCGCACCGGTTGCCCGGATCTGGTCCGCCTTCACCTTCCCAGCGATGGTCATACGGTATTCGTGGGTTTCGTCGATGGAGACGAGACCTCCCCCTCCCCCGCAGCAGTAATTCTCGCGTCCGTGGGGGGTCATCTCCACGAAGTCCGAAACGAAGGATCTGAGGAGTTCTCTCGGCTCATCCACCAACCAGCCCGAGCGGGCGATGTTGCAGGGATCGTGATAGGTCACCCTCTCTGTAACCACGCCGGGATCCAGGCGGATCCGCCCCTCCCGCACCCGCTTTAGGGTGTACTCCAAGAAGTTGAGTACGGGATAGGCCTTTTTCCCGCCGAAGACGGGGACGAACTCCTTGGCCGAACGCGAGGCGTGGCCGCACTCGCCCACGAGGATGTTCCGCCCGTGGAGGCGGTCCACCTCGGCGACGACCTGGCGGATGATCCTCTCCAGGTGCCAGTCGCTGTAAAAGAGCCCGTAGTTGATTCCGTCGTAGTTCTGGCTTCCGATCGTCCACCGGTCCCAGTCCCCTGCGGCGTATAGGGCCACCGCGTTTCCCATCAGGGTATCCGGCTCCATGAGGTAGTCGCTGACGGCGCAGAAGAACACGTACTCCCGGTTCTCCTTGTCCACCGGAAAATCGAGTCCGATCCCGAACTGGTCCTCGATTTCGCCGGACAAGAACCCGAGGGTGTCCCTCAGGGCAGTCTGGGGGATCTTGGAGGTGTTGTGAGTTTCCCCTTCGAGTTGCTCGCGGACGCTCACTTGAAGGGCCTTGGGGGAAATCCCCGCAAGGTTGAGCGTATACCGCCCCAGCCGTGCGATGAGCCCGTGGTCTATTCCCATGGGGCATTCGAGGGTACAGCGGCGGCAGGCGGTGCATCGCCAAAACACCTCGGCCATGTCGTCAACGACCTCATCCGTAAGTTCAAAGGAGCGTGCGAACCTCGACGTGACCCAGCTCTGCACCGTGAAATAGCGGCGGTATACGTCCAGGAGCAGGTTGCTCCGGTAGCAGGGGATGTCGCGGCGGTCGCGGCTGACCTGGTAAATGGGGCAGGTGACTACGCAGCGGCTGCACTTCGTGGTCGACGCGGAGTATGCCTCCAGGAGGGACGCGTAGTCGGTGTATTGGAGAATGGCCGCGAAGGCCTCCAAAAACCTGCGGGCCCTGTCCTCCGGCGCGGGACTGTCCAAGTGGAACATGTAGGAGGGCCTTACCCTGGCCGGTTGGGCCGCTCTCCGTTCCAGATCGATGGCCATCTGCCTTCCTCCCAAGGGTGCGGGCGGGATGCCCCCGCGGGCCCCTTTGCAAGACCTGTTCCCAGGAATCGCGGCCGGAGGAATCCTCTCGGAATCTGCCCGCCGTAGATCACGGCCGGGCCCCCTTGTAGCTAAACGGGCGCGTCGCATCGAGGAGGATGGGAGCAGCGGCAGGGCGGTCGGGTCTTTCGCGGAGCGGATTTCCGGTGGTGTCGCAGGTGTTGCAACGACCCGTCTCAGCGCGACAGGTCGCGCAACGCTCAAGTAGGCGGCAATGACCTCCGGCGGCTCCCATCCCCCCGAACGCACCGATGTGCCGTCAGTAACGCGACCGGTTCCGCCCGAGCGACCCACCTCGCTCGGGTCTGCGTAAATGCATGCGCCCGGGCTTGGGCGCCGCCACCGTCCGTGGGCGGCTTGGCTTCAGGGTCCGCGCTTCGGCACGGCCTTTGCTGTTTTCGGTTCCAGGAGGCACGGCCATGCGTTGCGGAATTCCGCTTCTTGGAGAACGGGTGGCTCCGCGTTGCACGGCGGCGGACTCCATGCTCCTGGTGTCCCTCGCGGGAGGCAGCGTGACCGCGCAGGCGCACGTGCCCGTGACCCTCCGCACACCCGTAGATCTACGCGGCGCGCTGAAACGGCATCGGATCGATATTCTGATTTGCGGAGGGGTAAGCGCCGACGAGAGGGAGGTTCTGGCCTCGGAAACCGTCGAACTGGTGGACAACGTGGCCTGCTCCACGGGGGAACTGATTCCGGCCCTCCAGCGCGGGATCCTCCGCGCGGGGTACGGTCTTACCGAGGCGCCGATGCCGGAAGATGGATCCACCGCCCGGAAGGCGCCCGCCAGGGAGCCCGCTGGACGGGCCACAAAGGATGCCCGCGTGGACTGCCTGAGCTGTGGTGACCCGATCTGCCTGTCAGGGGCCAACTGCCGCCCGGACCAGATCGGGCCCCGGAGTGCGTACCCGCCGGAGGTGAGGCAGGTCCTGGAGGCCGCGGCCGACGTCAGCCTGGAGAGCGAGCGGCGTCTCTGCCGTCTCGCGGAGCTGGTCTACTACTGCCTGGAAATGCGCTACCGAACCGTCGGGATCGCGTACTGCGTGGACCTCTCCGAGCCGGCCCGCGTCCTCGCCAGGGTCCTTCGGCGCTTCTTCGACGTCGTTTCGGTTTGCTGCAAGGTGGGAGGGCTTCCCTACGAGTCCCCGGTGGACGAAGAGTCTTCTACCCAGGTTGCGTGCAATCCCGTCGGGCAGGCCGCCCTCCTCAACGTCGCCTCCACAGACATCAACGTCGCCGTGGGCCTCTGTATCGGCGCAGATACCCTCTTTGCGAGAGCGAGCCTCGCGCCCGTCACAACCCTGTTCGTCAAGGATCGATCCCTGGCCAACAACCCCATCGGCGCCCTTTACTCCGAGTACTACTTGAAGGAGAGCCTTCACCCCTCCCGGCTCCCGGCGGACTTCTCCGCCCCGCATCGCCGAGATGGGTCGGGACTTACCCGGATTTCTCAGGGGTCCCGCCGTTCGCTGGGCCTCGAGGAGGAGCCATGACCACCGCCGCATTCAGGTCTGTCGGATTCTGCGCCCACTACTCCGAGCAAGGTGATTGGGCATTTCGCTTCGCGCTGGGCCTAGCCCGCCAACACCGACTCCAACTCAACATCTTTCACTTCCTGCGCGACCCCTACGGGGCCGATCCAGGCAGGGCCGACCCCCTCTCCCCTTCCGAAAAAGCCCAACGGATCCTCGAGCGCGAGAAGGAACTCCGCTTTTATTACGACGAAAGGCTGGGGGACTACCTGGAGGCGGGCTTCCGACTGTGCGAGGACAACGGATGGACCGAACTCCACCGCTGCATGTGCAAGAGGGAGTTCCAGCTCCTCGTCCTGCCCTTCCCCCGGCCGGGCGCCACCTTTGCCGGCCGGCCGGTGACCCGGTTTGCCGCCGCGTTCGCCTGCCCGGTCGTACTCGTGGGGCCCACCCGTGCCGACGAGTTCCGCCTCAACAGCCCCGCGGCGCTCCTGGCGCATCGGCTTCCCCTTCGCGGGCTCCGTTGGACTCCCGTGGAAGGGGAGGGCAAGATCCGGGTCGTCCGGCCCCGCGGGCTGGCCAGGGCGGGCCATACGGACTACACTGCCCCATGAGCCCGGTCTGGGGATCGGCCGCGGCGGAAACCCCCGACGGGTTCCGGGAACCTTCGGAAGAGCGCCGCCTGGAGCAAAGTCGAAGGCCCTCAAGGTGCGGCATGGACGACAAGCTGGCGGGCATCATCTTTCACAGCATCAGCGACGGTGTCTTCACGGTGGACCGATCCTGCATCATCACCTCGTTCAACAGCGCCGCCGAGCGGATCACCGGCTTCTCGGCCCGCGAGGCCGTCGGCAAACACTGCTTCGAGGTCTTTCGAACGGAGATTTGTCACAAGCGCTGCGCTCTGCGGGAGACGCTCCACCGGGAAGACTCGGTGGAGAACGCACGAGTCACGATCATCACGCAAGGCGGCCGCGAAGTGCCCATCAGCGTGACGACCACGATCCTGAAAGACGAGTCGGACCAGATCCTGGGCGCGGTGGAGTTCTTCCGTGACCTCTCGGAGGTGGAGCACCTGAGACACGCCATTCAGGAAGCCAGGACCCTCCAAGGCATCGTGAGCGTGTCCCCAGTCATGCGGAGGGTGATCCAAACGCTCCCAAGCATCGCGGAATCCGAGTGCAACGTGCTCATCCAGGGACCCAGCGGTTCGGGCAAGGAGCTGTTTGCCCACGTAATCCACAACCTGAGCCCGCGGAGGTATGGACCGTACATCAAGATCAACTGCGCAGCCCTCCCGGCCACTCTCCTCGAGTCGGAACTCTTCGGCTACATGAAGGGAGCCTTCACGGACGCCAAACGGGACAAGCCCGGTCAGTTCAGTCTGGCGAACGGGGGCACCCTCCTGCTCGACGAAATCAGCGAGATGGACGTTTCGCTCCAGGTCAAACTCCTGAGAGTGCTCAACAACGGAGAGTACCAGCCTCTGGGGGCGACGAAACCGCTCCACACGGACGCCCGAATCATTGCTGCCACAAACGCCGACCTGAAGGCGGCCATCCGTGAGAAGCGCTTCCGGGAGGACCTCCTCTACCGGATCAACGTGGTCACGATCGACCTGCCCTCCCTGAGGGAAAGACCCGAGGACCTGCCCTTCCTGGTGGAGTTCTTTGTCCAGAAATTTCGTCAGAAGTTCCGAAAAGCGGTTCAAAAGACGTCTCCCGAGGTGCTGGCGCTTCTTCGAAGATACCCGTTTCCCGGGAACGTCCGGGAATTGGAAAACCTCATCGAGCACGCCTTCGTCATGTGCAACGAGGAGGAAATCCGCCCCGAGCACCTGCCCCAGGAGGTGCTCCAGGAGAGTGAGAAAGCGAGTTCGATGGTCGTTTCCGCTTCAAGCGAGGAGTCGGCGATTCTGGAGGCCCTCCGTAAGAACCGGGGCAACCGCACGCGCGCCGCAAGGGAGCTCGGGATGCACCGAAGCACCCTGTGGCGGAAGATCAAGACCCTGGAGAGCGACCGTTGAGGGGTGGCGGAAGCGGCTCCCCCACCGGCTGGAACGGGATTTATGGCGGACACGTCTCCCGCCCGAACGGGGCAGGCAGACCCGTATCCGAAGGGGGTGGTTATGGCGAAGATCGGCATCATCATCTGCGACCGCTACAGGGAATGCGGTGGAGGGAAGTGCTTCCGGGCCTTGAGAGAGCGGGTGGGTGCCTTTGCGTGCTACCCCGCCACCGAGGCCGTCGAGGTCGTAGGTTACTCCACCTGCGGCGGATGTCCGGGGGGCAATGTCGAACACGTCCCGGCGGAGATGGTTCGGAGCGGGGCCGGGGTTATCCACCTCGCGACAGGGCTGGTGGTGGGGTACCCGCCGTGCCCGTACCTCAGAGACTTCAAGACGTTCATCGAGAAGGTTCACGGCGTTCGGGTGGTTGTGGGAACCCACCCTATTCCCCTCAAATACCTCGATGCGCACGCGCGGTTACCCTTCTGGAAACGGGATTCCATGGAGGACCTCGCCGGGGACCTGATGAAGGAGGATCGCGCCATCCTGGCGGCCTATGACTGAGGGGGGGGAGAGATGCGCCCGGTCGCCCGGCCGGGCCGGGAGGTGAATCGTGCGCGCCATGATGCTGGACCGGATCGCCCCCCTCACTCCGGATGCCGAGCCGCTCCGATTCGCTCAGGTGCCCGCGCCGGATCCGGGACCGGGTGAGGTCCTCCTTCGCGTGGAGGTCTGCGGGGTCTGCCACACGGAACTCGACGAAATCGAGGGCCGGACGCCGCCTCCCCGGCTCCCCGTCATCCCCGGCCACCAAGTGGTGGGCCGGATCGAAGCGGCGGGGCCCGGCGCCGGCCGGTTTCGCGTCGGGGACCGGGTGGGCGTGGCGTGGATCTACTGGGCGTGCGGCGAGTGCCCCGAGTGCCGGGGCGGAGACGAGAACCTGTGCGCAGGATTCCGCGCCACAGGAAGGGACGCCGACGGAGGCTACGCCGAGTTCATGGCCGTGCCCGAGGCCTTCGCCCACCCTCTGCCCGAAGCCCTCACCGACGAGGCGGCAGCGCCCCTCCTCTGTGCGGGGGCCGTGGGGTTCCGGTCCCTCCGGCTCGCGGGGCTCCGGGACGGGGAGGCCCTCGGCCTCACGGGCTTCGGGGCCTCGGGGCACCTCGTCCTGGACATGGCCCGGGCCCTCTATCCGCGGAGCCCCGTCTACGTCTGGGCCCGGAGCCCGGGGGAAAGGGATTTCGCGAGGGAGCGAGGGGCGGCCTGGGCCGGGGACACCACCGAAGCCCCGCCCGAACCGTGCCGCGCCGTCATCGACACGACGCCCGTCTGGAGGCCCGTCGTGGAAGCCCTGAAGCATCTCCTGCCCGGAGGCCGTTTGGTCATCAACGCCATCCGCAAGGAAGACCACGACCGTCAGGCCCTTCTCGCGCTGGACTACGCCCGGCACCTGTGGATGGAGCGGGAGGTCAAGAGCGTGGCCAACGTGACGCGGAAGGACGTGGGGGACTTCCTCGCCCTCGCCGCAAAGGCGGGGATCCGCCCCGAAGTGGAGACCTACCCCTTGGAGGGGGCCAACGAGGCCCTGAGGGAACTCAAGGCCCGGAAGATCCGGGGCGCCAAAGTCCTTCGAATCTCCACCGCAGGCTGAATGGCCCGGGCCCTTGGCCGACGGAAAAGGGGCCGGGGCGGCTCCGTCTCCTCGCTCCCCTGCCTCGCCTTTTTCGGGGGGAGGAGGCGCCCGCTTCCTAGAAATATCCTTTCCTTCGGAGGGTTGAACCCAATACAGGGAGGTGCGGTATGTGGAGAGCGGTAGGAGCGGTAGTCGCCGGCTATGGGGTCTACGGCCTGGAGGTTCGGGTGGGGCAGGGGAGCTTTCCACTGTGGCTTTCGGCCGCGGGATTCGTAGGCGCCGGATTCCTGTCGGCGTGGGGCTTCGTCCTGGGCTGCAAAAGGACCTGACCCCTTTCTCCCTCCAGGAACCGCGATCCTTCCGTCGGGCCTGTGATCGGATCTTTACGTCTCTGGAGGGTCCATTCACCTTCGTTCCTATTGGCAGAAGTGCCTCCCCCGAGAGCATCTGGTAACATGCGGCCTTGAGGACCGGCGCGGAAAGCCGCCCCGGGCCCGAAGCCGAAGGGAGGTCCGCATGGCGCCCGCATGGGGTTGGAGCGAATCGGGGGGCGTGACGTCGTGGTGGGGTCAGGCGCGGCTCCTCAATTACCGGCTTAAGGTCTTCGTTTTCGCCGTGGACGACCTGCTGGTGGATGCGGGATCCTGGAGCCTCCGCCGTCCCTTCTGGTCCTTCTTCGGTGATCGGATGCCCCGCCGCGTCGCTCTCACGCACATGCACGAGGACCACTGCGGAAACGCCGCCGCCCTCGCCGAGCGTGGCGCCGCGATTCTCGCCCCCGCCTCTGGGCTGGACCAGGCCTCCGTCGAGCCCCGCCTCCCCCTGTACCGGCGCCTCATCTGGGGCCGCCGCCCCGCTTTTCCGGCCCTTCCCCTTCCCGGCCTTCTGGAGACCGAGCGGCACGCCTTCAGCGTCCTTCCAGGACCGGGGCACACGGCGGATCACGTCCTCTTTCACGAGGCCTCCCGCGGATGGCTCTTCACGGGGGACTTCTTCCTCACCGCCAGCCCTCGCGTCATCTTTCAGGACGAGGACCTTCGCGTTACGCTGGAAACCCTCGAGAGGCTCTCGGCCCTGGATTTCGGCACCCTCTTCGACACCCACCAGGGTCCCCTGGAAAACGGGCCGGCCCTCCTGAGGCGAAAGCGGGACTACCTGCTGGACCTGGAGGGGCGCGTGTCCGCCCTGCGCGCCGAGGGGCTCCCGGACGAGGCCATCGACCGCCGCCTCTTTCCGGGAAAACCCCTCATCACCCACGTCTCCCGGGGTGAATGGTCCTCCCTTCACATGGTGCGGACGCTGGGGAAGCATGGAAGTAAATGAGTAAGTGAGTAAGTGAGTAGGGGAGTAGGGGAGGTAGGGACTAGGGGGCGAGACCCGGCGAGGAACGGAGGGTGACGGGACAGG
Source organism: uncultured Thermoanaerobaculia bacterium (assembly GCA_964589625.1). Classification (GTDB taxonomy): domain Bacteria; phylum Acidobacteriota; class UBA4820; order UBA4820; family DSQY01; genus JBFLVU01. The sequence goes on along the minus strand of CAZPSH010000010.1, from coordinate 2,374 downwards.
CCACGCGGCGGCCCTCCCCCGCATCCAAGAGCCCGGGGTCCTCCCGGCGGCAGGCGGGCTCGGCCAGGGGGCAGCGGGGGGCGAAGCGGCACCCGGGTGGCGGGGCGAGGGGGGACGGGGGCTCGCCCGGAAGGGGGACCCGGGAGCTTGGAGCCTCCGGATCGGGCTCGGGCACGGCCGAAAGGAGGGCCCGCGTGTAGGGATGGAGCGGGCTTTGAAAGAGAGCCTCCGACGGACCCTCCTCCACGATGCGGCCCAAGTACATGACGGCGACCCGTGCGGAGAGGTGGGCCACCACCTGGAGGCCGTGGGCGATGAACAGGTACGCGAGCCCCCTCTGCTCCTGGAGGTCCTGCAGGAGGTTCACGATCTGCGCCTGAACGGAGACATCCAGGGCCGACACGGGCTCGTCGAGGACGATGAACTTTGGGTCCAGGGCCAGGGCCCGGGCGATGGCGATGCGCTGGCGCTGGCCCCCGGAGAAGGCGCGCGGGTACTGGGAGAGGGCCGAGGGGTCCATGCCCACCTGCCGCAGGAGACCCGCGGCGGCCTCGCGCCGGGTCCCCCGGTCGCCGACGCCGTGGATGATCAGAGGCTCGGTGACGATGGACTCCACGTTCATGCGGGGGTTGAGGCTGGCGTAGGGGTCCTGGAAGACGATCTGAAAGTGCCTGCGCCTCTCGCGGAGGGCCCGCCCTTCCAGCGCGAGAAGGTCCTCCCCGTGGAAGCGGAGGCTCCCCGAGTCGGGCCGGAGCAGGCGCACGAGGCAACGCCCCAGCGTGCTCTTGCCGCAGCCCGTCTCGCCCACCAGGCCTACCGTCTCTCCCGGAAGGACCTCCAGGCTGACGCCGTCCACCGCGTGGACGTGCCCCGCCACCCGGCGCAGGAACCCTCGGCGCACGGGGAAGCGGACCACCAGGTCGCGGGCTTCCACGAGGGGGGCCGGGGAGGGAGTCACGGGGTCCCTCCCGCCCGGATGCACCGGGCGAGGCGGTCTTGGCCCAGGTCGCGAAGGTCCGGCATGGCCGCTTCGCAGGCCTCTTCCCTCAGGGGGCACCGGGGGGCGAAGGCGCACCCGGGGGGGCGGCGGTCCGGCGGAGGGACGGCGCCGGGAATGGCGGCCAGGCGCCGCCGGCGCCGGCCCATCCTCGGGACCGAATCCATGAGGCCCCGCGTGTAGGGGTGCGCGGGCGAGCCCACGACGCCCGCGACGGGACCCTCCTCCACGATCCGTCCCGCGTACATGACGGCCACCCGCTCGGCGAAGCGCGCCACAACGCCCAGGTCGTGGGTGATGAGGAGCACGGCCATTCCCGAGCTCCGGCGGAGGTCGTCCAAGAGGTCCAGGATCTGGGCCTGCACTGTCACGTCCAGGGCCGTCGTGGGCTCGTCGGCCACCAGGAGGCGGGGCCCCGCGGCGATGGCCATGGCGATCAGGACACGCTGGCGCATCCCTCCCGAAAGCTGGTGCGGGTAAGCGTCCAGCCGGCGCCCCGGATCGGGGAGGCCCACCTTCTTCAGGGCGTCGAGGGCCCTCGCCCTCGCCTCGCTCCGGCAAACCTTCTCGTGGGCCGTCACCGCCTCCGCCACCTGGGCCCCCACGGTCATGACCGGGTCCAGGGCCGAGAGGGGGTCTTGGAAGACGAGGGCCATCTCCCGCCCGCGCACCTTGCACAGGTCGCGCTCCTTCGCCGCCAGGAGGTCCCGGCCCATCAGGGTCAGGCGAGAGGCGGAAAGGAGGAGGGGATCGGGCAGGAGGCGGAAGAGGGCCAGGGCCGTCAGGCTCTTGCCGCACCCCGACTCGCCCACGAGGGCCACGGCCTCGCCGGGGTCCACGCGAAGGTCCACCCCCTCCACGAGGGCCACCGGTCCCGAAGCGCCGGGAGCGGTGATCCGAAGGTCCTTCGCTTCGAGCAGGCCCGCCATGGGCACCAGTGTAGAGGATGGCGCCTCCTCCGGCCAGGGGGGAGGGGGCCGCCCGGTTGACACGGCGAGCCGCTTCCCTATAATGGCATCGGGCCGACGGGCCGTTAACTCAGTCGGTAGAGTATCTGCCTTTTAAGCAGAGAGTCACTGGTTCGAGTCCAGTACGGCCCACCACGGGCGTCCCCATCGTCTAGCCCGGCCTAGGACACCGGCCTTTCACGCCGGCGACGGGGGTTCGAATCCCCCTGGGGACGCCACTCTCTTTTTCTGCCAAGGGAATGCAACGCAGGACACCCTTCCAGGGGGATGAGAAGGGTGGGGGAAGCCCGTAGGTTTCGAGGCGAGGCGTGAACGGCTTCACGCCGAGCCGTAGAAAACGAGGGAGGGGCCCCACCCCGGGAACCGTAGGCGGCCTTGAAACGCAGGGGCCTCTGGCCCCGAGGCTTCT
>CAZPSH010000009.1:0-114736 GCA_964589625.1 uncultured Thermoanaerobaculia bacterium | reverse complement strand
ACCCCTTCGCCTACGCGCCGGCCCCTCGGGGTGCGGCGGAAACCAGCAGGAGGTTCCCATGACCGACGAGCTCGACCAGGACCCGAATCCCACCCCCTCCACCCCCACCGAAGTCCCCGAGACTCTCCGAGCCGAAGCGGAGGCGCCCGAAGCGGCGCCAGAGGGGGTTCCGGGAGAGGAATCGGCACCGGCGGCCGAGCTCTCCCCCGGGAGTGCGCCGGGGGATCCCGCGGCACAGGCTGACGCTCCTGCTGTGCTTCCAGCCCAAGCCCCAGCCGATGGGGTTCCCGCGGAGCCCCCGAAGAAGGGGTCCGATCTGGACCGGGAGCGATGGCTTCAGATCGCTCACGCCAACGCCGAGGTGATCCGCGCCGAAATCGAGAAACTGCGGGCTCACATTCAGGCCGACGCCCCCGTCTCCTTCGCGGAATTTTGGGCCCACGCCCGGGAAATCACCTCCATGTTCAAGACCTTCAAGCCCCTGGAGGCCAAAGACCGGGAGGCTTTGTGGAGCGACTTCCACGGCTTCTGCGAGGCGACGCGGGCCTATCAGGAGGGGGAACGCGCCAAGACCCGAGAAGAGTCGGCCAAGAAGCGCGCCCACATCGAGTCGGCCATTCAGGCCGCCGAGGCCTGTCTTGCCCCCGAGTGCCCCGAGGGCGACCTGGACAGGGCCCAGGCCCTCCTGAACGACGCCCTGAACCTCATGAAGACCAACCCCGCGGCCGGTACCGCGCCCGCCGAAGACGGCGCCGCGCCCGAAGGATTGGACGTGCGGCTCGTTCGGGAAGATCGGGAGGCCTGCTGGGCAAAGTGGGTCGAGGTTCGGGAGATCATCAAGTCGAGGAGAAAGGCGACTCGGGGAAAGATCCTCTCGGCTTTGAGAGAGAGGGCGGAGGCCCTGCTCGCCCAAGCGGAGGGCGATGACCCCCACGGGGTCCAGACGGCTATCCGGACCTTTCAGACCGAGGTCAAGGAATCGTCCCTCTCCCCCGCGGAGAAGGAGCGCGTCCGTGGGGTCCTGAGGGCCGCCTGGAGGAAGTCCTCCGAGCGCATCGAAACCCTGAAAGTCGAACGCAAGCAGAAGCACCACGAGTGGCTCGAGCGGATGGTGGAACACCTCACCCGCTGGGAGACGGCCTTCCACAAGAACCAGGAACTGAAGGGCAAGATCGAATCCGAGATCGCGGACCTCGAACGGCGCCTCGGCGCGTCCAAGGATTCAGCCGGGGCGGAAAAGTTAAGGGGATGGGTGGAGGAGAAGCGCAAGCGCCTTGCCGGTGTGGACGCCACGGGCAAGGAGCTCTCCGAGAAGATCCGGACGGTACGGGCCAAGATGGGCAAGGACGCTCCTCCGCCGATTCCGCCGCCGGAGCCCAAGCCCTCCGCCGAGCGGCCGCCCCGCAGGGAGAGGCCCGAGGTCCGTCCTGCAGCCCCTCCGCCCTCCGCGGGCCTGAACCTCGGCGACGTCCTGTCGGAGAAGCTCGGGGCGGCCCTCCAAAGCCTCAAGCGCGCAGACGGCTGACCTCCGCCGCTGCGCGAGATCCACTGATTTCACACGAAGGGCCGGCAGATGCCGGCCCTTCTTCGTTGTGCGTGCAAGCCTAACGGATCCGGCTCGGGATGCCGATCTAGGGCTTCACCTGGCCGAGGACGCGGAGGTAGTCCTCGTAGGGCAAGGCCTGCCAGCTCTCCACGTGCAGCGCCCCCTGGGCCCGCGTGATGAGCGACACCTTGTGGGCGGCCTCCGCGTCCGGCGCCTCGTAGATGTCGAGGAAGTCGTAAGGGCCGAGGATCGCGAAGTGGGACAGCCACTTGACCTCCGGGCACGCGTCCTTGACCTTCTTGAGCCATTCCTTCCCGCGTGCCCTACGTCCCTCCGCGTCGTGCATGGTTTCCGGGGCCAGTCGTGTCATCAGAACGAATAACGGCATGGGATCCTCCCTCTCGATGTCTGGGTCGAATGTAATTCGGCACACCGGGGGCGGCAACCCCTGCGGGCAACCCAATTCCGGCTAATCCGGGGCCCCTGCCTGGATCCAGAGCCGGATCAGGTCGAGATCGTCCTGGGAGAGTTTTCTGGAAAAGAGGCCCTTGGGCATTCCCGAGCCCTCCGGGGCGCCCGATAGAAAGGCCGTCCCGATGAGAAGGGACCCGAACACGGCGGAGAGTGCGGTCTTCACGCGATGCATTGGGAAAGCTCCTTTGTCCGCAGGAACGTCCACGGCCCTCGGGCTGTTCCCCTGAGACGAAAGCGGCCGGCCCGAAAGGCCGGCCGCATTCTTTTCAAGACCGCCTAGGCTACTCGAGGATCTCCAGGGCGATGTTTCCGGGCGAGTCCTTGCAGACGACCCGGACCGTGTGATGCGTGCGGGGCTTGTAGTTCACATCCAGGGTGCGGATGCCGCGCGCCCCATTCTTGTTGATGACAATAAACTTTAGGGTCTGCGTGCCGGCGGGGACTTTGAGCTCCCGCTCCACGCGGATGTCCTTGCCCGAGAAGCTGTGGTCGAGGAGCGTGTCCGTGTCGGACTTGACGCGGAACATGCCCTCCTTGAGGTCGGTGACGAAGATGACTCCGAGGAAGGCCTTGGCCTCGCGGACCTCGGCGGGGGGAGGCGTCACAGGCTGGGTGGACCCCTGGGTGGATGGGGTCGTGGGACGTGTCGTCCCCTGAGTGGAAGGTGTGGCGGGCCGAGTGGTCTGCGCGCCCGAGGGGGTGGTGGCGGATGGGGGCGTCTCGGTCTCGGGTGGGGTCGCGGGTTCGTTCGCCACTTCATTGGTCTCCTGTTGGCCGCCCTTCATGAGGTTCGAGAGGTTGCAGGAAGCCAGGAGGACGACGAGGGTGGCGCCGAGAAGAACGACGAGGATCTTTCTCATGGTCTGGACTCCCATCAAAGATGCCTCAACGTACCATGTACCCAGATGGCAAGCAAGAGGAGAGGGCCCGCACCCGGTCAGGGGGGCGGCGCCTCCTCTGGTATACTCGCCACCCGACGGCCCCGCCGGCGGAGGAGGTTCGCCCATGTCCCCCGACGCATCGAGCCGATTCAGACTCCGCTTCGAGAAGCACCGCCTTCCCAACGGCCTCACCTTGATCCTTTACGAGGACCACCGTCTGCCCCAGGCCGCGGTGGACCTCTGGTACCACGTGGGAAGCAAGGACGAACGGCCGGGCAGGACGGGCCTTGCGCACCTGTTCGAGCACATGATGTTTCAGGGGTCCGCCCACAGTCCCCAGGATTTCTTCCGATTGCTGGAGGAAGTGGGCGCTCGGCTCAACGGCTCCACATCCGAGGACCGGACCAACTACTGGGAGGTCGTTCCGGCGTCCTATTTGGAGCGCGCCTTGTTCCTGGAGGCCGACCGCATGGGATGGCTCCTCCCGGGCCTGAACCAGGAGAAGTTGGACAACCAGAGGGAGGTCGTGAAAAACGAACGGCGACAGACCGTGGAGAACGAGCCCTACGGTGTGGCGGAGGAGGTCCTCTTGGCCAACCTGTATCCGGAGGGACACCCCTACCACCACTCCGTCATCGGCTCCATGTCGGACCTCGACGCCGCGTCCCTGGAGGACGTCCACGCCTTCTTCTCCAGGTACTACACGCCCAGCAACGCGACCCTTTGCGTCGCGGGCGACGTGGATCCCGCGCGGACCCTGGATCAGGTGGGGCGTCTTTTCGGCGAGATTCCCGCGGGCCCAACGGTGTCGCCGGTGACGCCTTGGATCCCTTTCCTGGGCAAGCCCTTCCGAGAGATCGTCGAGGATCGGGTCCAGCTGTCCCGCCTCACCCTGGCCTGGCCCACGGTCTGTCACATGACTCCGGAGGACGCCACCCTCTCCGTCCTGGCCTATGTCCTGGCCACGGGGAAGGACTCCCGGCTTGTGAAGCGCCTGCAAATCGAGGAAAACCTGGCCGAGTCGGTCTGGTGCGGCCATCTGGCGGGCGAGGTCGCCGGCTCTTTCCAGGCGGTGGTGACGGTGCGGCCTGGCATTTCTCTCGATCGAGCGGAAGACGCTCTGTGGCAGGAGACGGAACGCATCGCCCGGGATGGCGTGGCGCCCGAAGAGGTTCGGGCCGCCGTGGATTCCCTCACCGTGGGTGTTCTGAAGCGCCTCCAAATGGTCGGGGGCTTCGGCAGCGTGAGCGACATGCTCAACTACTACGAGGTCTTTGGGGGCGATCCCGGTGGCCTCGTGAAGGAGTTCGACCGCTACGCCCGGGTGTCCGTCGAGGATGTGGCGGACGCGGCCCGTCGGTTCCTTCGCCGGGACGGCTTCGCCGCCGTTTCCGTCGTCCCCGCACGACCCCGGCCCTCCGCCCTCGAACGGGGGAAGCTCCCCCCGGCGGGAGAGGTTCGGCCCTTTGCCTTCCCCAAGGTCCAAAGGGATAGACTGGACAACGGAATCGAAGTCTGGACCTTGACGGATCCGACGGTTCCCTTGGTCTCCGTGGCGGCGGTGCTCGGAGCGGGCAGCGCCCTGGATCCCACCGACCGGCCGGGGCTCGCCTTTTTCACCGCCGGCCTCCTGGACGAGGCGGCGGCGGGCCAGGACGCGGTGGCTCTCGCGATACGGCAGAAGCGCATGGCCACGGCTCTCGCCACCCGGGTGGACGTGGAAAAGGTCACCCTTTCTCTCACCCTGTTGCGGGAGCGTTTGAGGGAGGGCACGGCGCTCTTGGCGGACGTCCTTCTCCGGCCCGAATTCCGGTCGGCCGATGTGGAGCGCGTCCGCAAGGAGCATCTGGCATCCCTACTCAGGCGCCTGGACGAGGCCCCGGAGCTGGGGGACCGCGCCCTCAAGGCCCTCCTCTTCGGCGAGGCCTCTCCCTACGGTCATCCCACCGACGGCTACCCGGACGGCCTTGAGTCCTTCCGTCGCGAAGAGGTCTTGGATTTCTATGGGAAGCGGTACCATCCCGGGCACACCCTCCTTGCTTTTGTGGGGGACGTGAGCCCGGAGGAAGCCTTGGCCGCGGCCGAGGCCAGTTTCGGATCGTGGACGCCGGCGGGCGCCCCTCCCGAAGAGCCCGACCCCGACGGGTTTCTTGCGGGGGGCGGAGTCCTTCTAGTGGACAAGCCCGGGGCCCCCCAGGCCTACATCACGGCGGGCCTTCCCGCCCTGGCCCGTACGGATCCCAGGGATCCGGCCTTTCTCGTCTTCAACGCCGTTCTCGGCGGACAGTTCACCAGCCGGATCAACATGAACCTCCGGGAAGACAAAGGGTACACCTACGGAGCCCACGCCTACCTGGACCCCAAACCGGGAATCCGCCCGTGGGTCTTCGGCTCGGCGGTGCAGGCGGACAAGACGGTGGACTCGGTCAGGGAAGTCCTGGGAGAGGTGGAGCGGATCCTCGCCGGCTCGCCCGTCACGGAGGACGAGTTCCTCAAAGCGCGCGAGAACCTGGTCCTGCGGCATCCACAGAACTTCGAGACCCAGGCCCAGCTCGCCGGAGGGCTGGCGGCGCTCTGGCGCTACAGGCTTCCCCTCGATTTCCACGCGCGGTTTCTCGACGCCCTGCGGTCCTTGAGCCGGGAGCAAGTGATCCAGGCGGGGACGGAGATCCTCGTCCCCGGACGCCTCTCGTGGGTGGTTGTGGGGGACAGGAGAGAGCTCGAGGGGCCGCTTCAGGCCCTCGGACTCGGCCCCCTGAGCGTACGAGAGGGGCGATGACGGTCCCGAGGTCCACTCTCTAAGAGCAGGGTCTGGCCAGCGATCCCACGTCCTCTGGGCGTTCCAGGACCCGTGCCACGGGAATCCCGTCGAGGCGGGAGGCCTCCCCGTAGCCGTAGGCCGCAAAGGCGAAGGGGACCCCCGCATCCCGCGCCATTTGGCCGTCCATCCAGGTGTCCCCCACGAAGAGGGAATCCTCCGGCCGCCTTCCAAGGCGCCGCAGGACCTCAAGGAGCATGGCGGGATGGGGCTTGGCGGGAAAGCCCTCCTCGGAGCCGAGGACCGCCGCGAAGCGCTTTTCCCATCCGAAGGCGGCCAGCAGGCGGTGCATGAACTCGGCCTTCTTCATGGTGCAAAGGCCCAGGGTCCGCGAGGCGGCCAGGGTGGCCAGCGCCGCGTCGACACCCTTGAAAGGTCTCGTTCGGACCAGGAAATGACCGGCGTAGTGGGCCCGAAACGCGCGCGCTCCCTGGACGGCCTTAGCAGGATCTCCGTCCACGAAGGGAAGGAAGCAATCCTCCAGGCGGAGGCCGATTACCCGCAGGAGTTCATTACGGGAGGGGAGCGGGAGGCCCAGGGCGCGGAAGGCGGCGCCGAAGGCCGAGAGAACGTCCTCCTGGCTGTCGATGAGCGTCCCGTCGAGGTCGAATACGATCGCGTTCACAGAGAAAGTCCTCCGGCGGGAGCGAGGAGTCGGGGAATGGATCCGGCGGTGGAGGAAGAGAAGGACTTCCGCAAAAAGAGCAGCCCTGGCGCGGCCCTCCTCGCCTTTCGGCCTGCAGGTTTCCCCACGACTCTATTCCAGGTCGAATTTCTTGAGCCGGTACCGGAGCGTATCGCGGCTGAGGCCCAGGAGTTTCGCGGCGCGGGTCTGGTTGCCCCCGGTGCGCTTGAGCGACTGTTCGAGGAGGCTCCTTTCCACGTCCTCCAGGATGACGCCCCCCGGGGGCAGCACGAAGGCTTGCTCCACGGGCCTGTGCGGCTCCTGCGCGTGGATCTCGCGGGGCAGGTCGGAGAGGTCGATCATCTCCTTGTTCTCGAGGATCATCACGCGCTCGACGAGGTTCTTCAGCTCCCGAATGTTTCCGGGCCACGGGTACTCCATGAGGGCTTGCATGGCCGAGTGGGTCACACCCCGCGTGTTCTTTTTGAACTCCCGGTTGAAGTGGTCGATGAAGTGCTTCACCAGGAGCGGAATGTCCTCCGGCCTCTCGCGGAGCGGGGGGAGGTAGATGGGGATCACCTTGAGCCGGTAGTAGAGGTCCTTCCGGTACCTTCCCTCGGTGACGGCCTGTTCGAGGTTCGCGCTGGTGGCGGCCACCATCCTTACGTCCACGTGGATGTCCACGGTCCCGCCCACGCGCTTGAAGGAGCGCTCCTCGAGAAACCTCAGGAGCTTCGATTGGAAGTTGGGCCCGAGGTCTCCCACTTCGTCGAGAAAGACCGTCCCGCCGTCGGCCAATTCCAAGAGGCCCTTCTTCCCGGTCCTGGCCTCGGGAAAGGCCCCCTTTTCGTACCCGAAGAGCTCCTGTTCGAGGACCGACTCGGGGAGCGCCGAGCAGGTGAGGTTCATGAACGGCTTCTTGGCCCGGTCGCTGGCGTAGTGGATGGTGTTGGCGAGCAGGTCCTTGCCCGTGCCGCTCTCCCCCTGGAGGAGGATCGTCGTGGCGGAAGACGCCGCGATTTTCTTCACCAGCTCAAACACCTCCACGATCCGCGGATTGCGGCCCACGAGGTTGCTCACGCCGAACCGCTCCTCTTGGGCCCGGCGGTAGCGGCTCAGCTCCCGTTTGAGGGACGTGTTCTCCAGGGCCTTCTGGATGGCCACGAGGAGCTCTTCCATCTCGAAGGGCTTGTTGAGGTAGTCGAAGGCCCCCAGCTTCATGGCCTCGATGGCGCTCTCCACGGTCGAGTAGGCCGTCATCATGATGACGGGGAGCTCCCGAGCCTTCGGGCCGATGGCCTTCAAGACCTGCAGGCCGTCCATGTCCGGAAGGCGGTAGTCCAGGAGGATGAGGTCCACCTCGCGCTCCTCCACGGACCGGAGGGCATCGGCGCCCCGGTCCACCTCGACGACCACATAGCCCTCCTTGGAGAGGCGGTTGGCCAGGGACCACCGGATCAGCTTCTCATCCTCGACCAGCAGAATCGTCTCTTTGGCCATCACGCCCTCCAGTATTCATAGGGAAGGTATACGGTGAAGACGGTCCCTTCCTCGGGCCGGCTGGAGACCTCCACCCGTCCGCCGTGCGCGCCCACGATGCGCTGGACGATGGAAAGGCCCAATCCGGTCCCGATGTGCTTCGTCGTGTAGAAGGGTTGGAAGATCTTCTTCAACTGCTCCGGGGCCATTCCGGACCCGGTGTCCCGGATTTCCAAGGCGACTTCGTGCCCGCACATGAACCCGGAGACGGTCACGGAGCCGCCCCGCGGCGAGGCCTGGATGCCGTTCTGCACCAGGTTCACGATGACCTGTTGAAGGCGCTGGGGGTCGGCGTGGACCACGGGGAGATCCTCGGGGACAGTGCAGGAGAGGGAAACGCCCGCCTCCTCCGCGCCGCGCTGGACGAAGGGCAGGGTGGATTCCACGACCAGGCCGAGGGGGACCGGCTCAAGCTGGAGACTCAGGGGGCGGGCGTAGGAGAGGAGATCTTTGACGAGGCCGTCGAGCCGGCGGATTTGGGAGAGCCCCTCGTGGAACATCACGAAGCGGGGGTCGTCCAGTTGGTGCTGCTGGGCCATGAGCTCCATGGCGCCCCTCAGGCCGGCGATGGGGTTCTTGATCTCGTGGGCCACGCTGGCCGCCAGCTGGCCGAGTTCGGCGAGGTGCTCGGCCTGGGCAAGGTCCTTCTGAAGGCGCTTGAGTTCCGTGACGTCCTTGAGGACCAGGGAGGCGCCCCTTTCGCGGTCGGCCGGCGTCCGGATCTCCGTTCGCGTCACCAGGATGTCCATGTGGCTGTCGCAACCCTTGGGCAGGCGGGCCTCGAAGTGCCGGATTCCCGGCTGGGTCCCCGAGGAGGGCATTTCGCGGATGAGGTCGGGCGGGAGAAACTCGTCGATGGAACGGCCCAACGCAAAGGCGGGCTCCACCCCCAGCAACGCGGCCGCGCCCCGGTTCCAGGAGGCGATGCGGCCCTTGGCGTCGAGGGTGACGAGACCGTCCATGGACGCCTGGAGGATGGAGAGGAGGTACTGGTCCTTGCTCGCCACCTCCTCCTTGAGGGCCTCCTCCACCCGGATGTCCTGGCAGAAGCTCATGGTGCCCACGAGGGTCCCCTGCTCGTCCCGCAGGAGGGAGAAGGTGACCTTGAGAGGGACGTGCTCTCCGGACTTGGCGCGGAAGGCCGTCACGAAGTCCGTGATGACCTCCTCCGAAAGGAGCCGCCTCATCACCGTGCGGGCCTCGGCCATGCCCCTCTCGTAGTAGTCGCCCACCCGCTGGCCGAGCATCTCGCCCTCGGTGAATCCGAAGATCTTCTCCGCGGCCCGGTTGAAGAGTGTGACCCGCCCGTGCAGGTCGGTGGAGATGATGGCGCTCACGGAGGAGTTCAGGATGTTTCGGACGAGTTCCTGGGTCCGCGCCAGGGAGCGGATGGCCTCCTGCTGGGCGGTGATGTCCAGATAGATTTCGATGACGTGGGGGCCGACGAGGTGCCCGCCCGAGAGGGGCCGCGTGATCTTGAGGTAGTCCTTCGCGTTCTTGCCCGCGCCCGCGCGGATCAGCTGTCGCATGGGCGTGGCCCCCTGGAGGACGTAGCAGGCGGAACAGCGGGTGCACTCGGCGGCGTCGTGGGCCAGCGCCTCCTGGCAGGGGAGCCCCATGGCGAGTTCGGGCCGGATGCGGAGAAGGTCACGTGGCACGTTCTGGTTCAGCCACGCCACCTTGAGGTGGGAGTCGAGGACGATGATGCCCACGTCCAGGCCGGTCAGGATCTGGTTCAACAGTCCCCACTGCTCATGGGACTTGGCGGCGTCGGCCTCGGTGGCCTCCAGGCGCGCCTCCGCCTCGGCGGCCATCTCCTCGGTGGCCGTCTGGTAACACTCCAGGAGGACGTAGGAGTTCTCGCGGAAGGTCTCGAGGAACAGCTCCCTCAGGTCCTCCCGTCCCGGCAGATCCGATTCCGCCAGCTTTCGCAGGAGAATTCGCTTGCCCACGTCCACGGCCCGCGCCACGTCGGCGAGGCGCACGTTCTCCGCCAGCCGCTTGCGGGCGAGGTCCTGGTAAAAAACGTAGAGGCGGCTCTGGAGGCCCAGGTCCCAGTAGTACCGGAGGGCTTCGAAGTGTCGCTCCACGGGCAAGCGAACCTCGCGGGGCTCCATGGTGGCGTAGGCGGGGATCTCCTCCCGGATGGCGTCCACCCATTCGGCGAGGAGGGGTTCGCTGACGGCGTCGAGCCAGCGCATGAAGGCCTGGTGCCGCGAGGTGGGGCTCTGCCGCGTCAGGACTCTGGCCACGAGGGCCTCCTTTTCCCGAAGAACGCGCTCAGCCCCTCCTGCATATCCGGCGTGGTTCTCGCGAACACGTTCACCGTCTCCGCGAGGGACAAGGCGCACCCGGCGGGGAGCCCCGAGGTGTGCCACAGCAGTTCCTTGGTCAGCGCGAGGGAGGCGGGCGCCCCCGACGTCAGATTCTCCGCGAAGGCGACGGCCTCCTCCGTCAGGCGGTCACTCTCGATCACCCGGTGCACCAGCCCCGCCTCCCGGGCCTCCTCCGCGGTCATGGTGCGCCCCGTGAGGAGGAGTTCCCTCGCGAGCCTCTCGCCCAACTGCCGGGACAGGAAGACGAGGACCATGGCGGCCACGAATCCGATCCGCACCTCGGGATAGCCGAAGGTTGCCTGGGGCGCGGCGAGCAGGACGTCGCAAGCGGAGGCGAGCCCGCAGCCGCCTGCTAGGGCCGGGCCGTTTACAGCACCTACGACGGGCTTGGGGAAGGTGGCCATAGCCTGGTAGAGGACCCGCAGCCGCCGGGAATCGTCGGCGTTTTCCGCGACGGAGGCCGCGCGCAGCCGCTCCAGGTACTCCAAGTCGGCGCCCGCGCAGAAGGCCGTCCCGGACCCCGTGAGGATCACCGCTCGGACGGAATCGTCCGAGGCGAGGGAGCGTAGATCTCCGGTGAGGGCCGCCACCAGGTCCGGACCGAGGGCATTGCGCCTCTCGGGCCGGTTCAAGGTGAGCCGCGTCACCGCCCCCCGCCGCTCCATGAGAAGAATGGGTTCCGTCATGGACGATCGCCTCTCCGCCAGGGTTTTCCGGCTAGGTCTGGAGGACGCCCACCTGTAGGGGCGGTACCTCGTGGTTGTGGGCCGCTACGTCGAGCGCCCGGATCAGGTGCTCCCTCGTTTCGGCGGGGTCGATGATGGCGTCGATCCAGAGACGCGCGGCGCCGTACTTCGGGTCCGTGGCGGCGGTGTAGCGGTCGCGGATTTCCTCCAGGGCCCGCGTCTTGTCCTCCTCGGAGATGGTCTTGCCCAACTTCCGGAGCTGGTTCAGGCGAATGTCGAGGAGAGTGTTGGCCGCCTGGTCGCCGCCCATCACGGCGTATTTGGCCGTCGGCCATGCGAAGAGAAAGCGAGGCCCGTAGGCCTTCCCGCACATGGCGTAGTGACCCGCGCCGAAGGAGCCCCCGAGGATCACGGAGATCTTGGGGACGCCCACGTTGGATACGGCGTTGACCATCTTTGCGCCCGCGCGGATGATTCCGGCGTGCTCCGAGTCCCTGCCCACCATGAAACCGTTCACGTCGTGGAGAAAGACGAGGGGCACCTTCTGCTGGTGGCAGTCCAGGATGAAGCGGGCCGCCTTGTTGGCGCTCTCCACGTAGATCACGCCTCCGATCTCCACGGGTCGGCCCTTCTCCCGGATGTGGACCTTCTGGTTGGCCACGATGCCGACGGCCCAGCCGCCGATGCGGGCGTAGCCGCACACGAGGGTCCGGCCGAACTCCTCCCGGTACTCGGTGAACTCGCTCCCATCTGCGATCCGCGCGATGATCTCTCGGACGTCGTACTGTCCGATCGAATTGTCCGGAAAGATGCCGTAGACATCTTGCGGGTCGTAAAGCGGCGGACGGGCCTCGATCCGGGAGAAGGGGGCGGAGCCGGGGTGGCCGAGCCTCCCCACGATCTCCCGGATTCGGGCCATGCAGGCGGCGTCATCCTTCTCGTGGAAGTCGACGGTTCCGGACACGGCCGCGTGCATCCCGGCCCCCCCCAGATCCTCGGACGAGACGCCCTGGCCGATGGCCGCCTTGACCAAAGCAGGTCCGGCGAGGTAAAGACCGGACCCGTCGGTCATGAGGAGCGTGTCGCACATGACCGGGAGGTAGGCACCGCCGGCCACGCACGAGCCCATGATGGCGGCGATCTGCGGGACGCCCGCGGCGGTGAGCCGGGCGTTGAGATAGAAGACCCGGCCGAAATCGTCCTGGTCGGGAAAGACCTCGTCCTGCAGGGGCAGGAAGACCCCTGCGGAGTCGACGAGGTACAAGACGGGCAGGTGGTTCTCCAGGGCGATGGTCTGGGCCCGGATCACCTTCTTGGCGGTCATGGGGAAGAAGGCCCCGGCCTTCACCGTCGCATCGTTGGCGATGATCATGAAGAGGCGCCCACAGATGGCGCCCGTGCCGGTGACCACCCCCGCCGCCGGGGATCCACCCCACTCCTCGTAGACGCCGTAGGCGGCAAACAAGTGGAGCTCGTGGAAGGGGCTTTCCGGGTCCAGGATGCCCGCGATGCGCTCCCGCGCCGTAAGGCGACCCTTCTCGTGCTGTTTTCGAATTGCGTCTTGTCCCCCACCCTCCCGCAGGAGGGCGGACAGATCGCCCACCTGGCGCACAAGGCTCTTCATGCTGTCACGATTTCTTTTGAACTCAAAGCTGTTTTTGATCTCGTCGTGGATCGCCGTTGGGAGAGTCGCCATGTGCCCCACCTTTAGCCAAACAGTATAACAGAGCCAAATCACCCAGAGCAAAGTCAGGCCCCTCTAAAAGCAAGAGAGGGCTGGGCGGGGCAAATAGGGCCTTGTCGCCAGGACCTGGGAGGAGAGCGGCCGACCTGGACGCACACCACGGATACGGTCGGAGGTCGCCTGACGAGCCGGAGGGGAGGGGGACGAAAAAGGGGCGGAGGGTGGCCGCCCTCCGCCCCGGGTCCGTTTTTCGAATCAGCCCTTCAGGGAATCCTTGAAGCTTTTCGAAGGCTTGAAGGCCGGGTAAACCCGCTTGGGGACCTTGACCTTGCCGCCGGTCTTGGGGTTTCTCGCCTGGCGGGCCCGTCGCTCGCGCACGTGGAAGGTTCCGAAACCGGAGATGATGACCTTGTGGCCCTGGCGGAGTTGGGAACTGACGACCCCTTTGCCCGGCCTCGCATCGGTAAGTGCCTCGAGCACCGCCCGCACGTCCTTTTGAGGCAGGCCCGTGATCTCAGCGAGTTTCTTGATCAATTCGGTCTTGGTCATCCTCATTCCTCCCCTGTTTGACTCGAACTATACTGCCCGGTTTTTCTCTAAGTCAAGGCCCGTTTTGACTTTGAGAAGCAGGTCAAGGGAGGTACTCCTGGGCCTCCTGACCGTCGAGGACTCCCTCCTGGGCGCGGAGGAGGACCCGGTGCGCGAGAGGCACGCCCCCTTGCTCCAGGACGGCGTGGTGAAGATCACCGAGGTCCCCCTCCTGCCCGATCCTCCCAATGGCGGGGGGACCCATGGGCAGCCATTCGAGGATCTCTTCCGTGGGCAGGGACTCCCATGCGAGGCACTCCTCGCACCCCTGGCGCGTCTGGAGGCCGTAGGTCCGGCCGGATCTCCCCGGGACCTCGACCGGAAGCTTGCACCGTGGACAAAGTGTCGGGATGGACACCGCCGTGAGGACCCCCTTCAGGATCCCCGCCCTCAGCGGGGACCGGAATTGGTTCCGCAGGAGCCATCGCAGGGCCGCGGCCGCATCGGGTTGGTGCAGGACGGCAAGCACCCGCGTGTGGGCCGCCGCCAGGAGGATCATCTCCATCGTCGCGCGCTCCTTGACGGGGAAGCATGCGAAGAGGCCCGGCTCCTGACGCAGGGCCACCGTCACAAGCTCGGGCCACGTGGCTCCCTCCTCGCGAGAGGCCTCAGTCTGGGCGATTCCCTCAATGCCGAGGAGGGCGTACTCCTCCAAGGACACCACGGGACCGCACCGGTCCTTGAGCGAACTCAGGAGCGAGTAGTAGAGGTGGTTCATCCCCGGACCGGGAGCGCCGCAGAGGAGGACGAGTCCAGCGGGGCCGTCGAAGGCGCTTCTCAAAGAACGCGCCTCGGTGGGTTCGAGCTGGGAACCCAGGCGGTCCCAATCCCTCGGGAACAGCCGCTCGTCGTACAGGGTCAATGCGTAGCGCGTCCCCTGGAGTGTGCTCATCCCCCTGACGGACAGGGTCAGGAAGCGGGACTCCACTTGGAGGCGGACCCTCCCCTCCTGCCGCACCTTCCTGGCCGAGTCCCGGATCCCCGAGAGTTCCCGGAGGAGCGCGTCCATCTCCTCCCGCTTCCCCGGGGCGAGGGAAAAGCGGTCCTCCATCTTCCCTTGCCGGCCCATGGCGATCTTCAGGCCGGTTTCCGCGGGTTTGACGGCCATACTACGGCATCCGGTCCGGATGGCCTCGGTGAGAATCGTGCGAAGCCAGTCGGTGGCGGAGGAATCCCTTTTCAATGTGGACCAGTGGAGGGGACGGATGTGGTGGCGCTGGTCGGAGAGAACGAAGAGGTGGTCTCCGGCGGGGTTCCGAACGACCCCCGGGTCCTTTGCCAGTCCGTAGAAGTGCTCCAGGGCCCGGATGACGGTCTCTCGGGGGCACACGAGGGGATCGATGCGAAGCCCCGTGAGCTCCTCCAAGGCAGGCATCAGGCTCGGGTTGTCCAAGTCGGCGATGGCGACGGTCAGGACGTTCCCTTTCCGCTCGACGGGGACCACTTGATAGAACTGGGCGATGCTCGCGGGGAGGTGGTCCATGACGGCCGGGTCGGTGACCCACTGAACAAGATCATAGGGAATCAGGCCCATGGATTCCCGGAGGAAACGGCTCAGCCGCTGAACGTCAACGAATCCCAGACGGATCAGGTGGTATCCCAGCCTGCCGCCCTGCTTCTGCTGGGCCGCCAGAGCTTTCTCCAGCTGGTCCCGTGAAACCAGGCCCTCCCGGAAGAGGAGTTCGCCGATCACGGGCCGTTGCGCGGTGTCGTGGTCTTTCACACTCCCCTCTCCTGGAGGCAGTCCGAGGCATTACTTCTTGAATTCCACCTTCGTCCACTTGTCGGGATCGTCTGTCCAGGAAACCTCTGGGCCGCCGTCCAGGCGGTACGTTCCGAGCCCGCGAAAATGCGCCTTCCCCCGGCCGTGGACCGAGATGCGCAGGTTCCAGCCGCGGATCTCGAGGTGGGCCCCGGGGCCGACGCTGTCCACCGTTCCCTCGAAGTACATGTATTGGGTTCCGTCCATGAGGTCCGTCTTTTCTCCCCACTTCCCCTTCACGTCCACTTGCAGATTGGAGGCGTTCTTGATGAGAAGGCTCCCCTTTCCCTCAAGATGGACTTTGCCCCCGCCCCAGAACTTGATCCATCCCCGCGAACAGGAGGCTTCGAGGCGGTGTGGTTGGCCCGCTCCGAGGGAGGCCAGGGCCAATGCCAGAGCGAGAAGCGCGGTCCCTAAACGCCGGGGCCTCATGGCCGTCCCCCGAGCGCCTCGAGGACCTTTTTGATGCAGAGGTCCTGGATGACCATCAGGCCGGCCTCCTCGGCCCTCCTCGCCGCCTCGGCGTGGCGGATCCCCTCCTGAAGCCAGACGGCCCGAGCCTTCGAGGCGACGGCCTCCTCTACGATCTCGGGTACGGCCTCGGGCCTACGGAACACGTCCACGATGTCCACGGGCCTTCCGATGGACGCGAGGTCCCGATGGCACCTGACACCCAGGACCTCGGTGAGGACAGGATTAACCGGAAGCACGCTGTACCCGCACTCTTGAAGGAACGCGGCCACGTAGTGGCTGGGGCGGTCGGGCTTTTCCGAGATGCCCACGACCGCGATCTCCCTCGCCCCATGCAAGAGGGCGACGATCCGCTCGTCCATGACGACCTCCTGTCGCAGAGTATACGGTAATCGCATGCCAATGGGTGAGTCGGGGATCCCGGCGGCCGGCTCGCGCCGATGCCCTGGGTTTCGCTTCCGGGCGTGAGGACCGGCCGTCGAGGCGAGCCGAAGCCCCCCGACACCGCCCGCGACGCCTCGACCGGCGGTCACGGGGAGCCCGTCCCGTCCGCTCGCTCTCCCGAGGCTTGGGGGATCCTCAAGGTGAAGGTGGTTCCCTCGCCCACGGTGCTCTCCACCGCAATCTCCCCGCCCAGCTTTTGGGCGGCGTGCTTGGCGATGGCGAGACCGAGCCCGGTCCCCCCTTTTTCACGGGACCGGTGGGGGTCGACGCGGTAGAATCGCTCGAAAATCCGAGAGAGGTGCCGTGCCGGGATGCCCTCGCCCGAGTCCATGACGGCCAGACGGACCCAGGCCCCGTCCTCGGCTTCACCCGACACGCGAACCCAGCCCCCTTTGCGGTTGTACCGGATGGCGTTGTCCACCAGGTTCTTGAGGGCCGATTCGAGCATCGTGGAGTCGGCCGTCACACAGAGGCCCTCGGCCACGGAAGTCTCGAGGGAGATTTCGGCCCGGGCCGCCAGGGGCTCCAGGGACTTCAGGAGGTCCTCCACGAAGGGGCCGAGGGAGAGCGGGCCCGAGGCTGGCACCGCACTGCTCTCCTCGAGCCGGGAAAGGGTCAGGAGGTCGTCCACGAGACGGGCCATCCGCTGCACCTGGATCTCAAGCCTCTCAAGGAAATGGCGTCTGCGCTCGGCTGGAAGGGAGTCGTCTTGAAGGAGTTCGGCCAGGGAGGCCAGCGCCGTGAGGGGGGTCCGGAGCTCGTGGGAGACATTGGCCACCAGGTCCGCCTTGACCCTCTCCAGGGCGGCCTCGGCGGTGCGGTCCCTCAGGTACACCACGACCACATCCCGCTCCAACGGCGTGGCCTGGGCGATGAAGCTGCGTCCCTGCCCCCGCTCCTTTTCCTCGAAGGTCCTTCTCTGAAGGACGCGTGTCGACCGCGCGTCCTCCACCAGCGAGGCGAGGCCCGCGAGACCCAGGCTGGCAAGGCCCACCTCTCGGTCGAACCGCGGGAACAGGGTCCGTGTGGAGGGGTTAGCCAGGAGGACGCGGCCCTCCCGGTCCAAGAGAAAGATGGCCCGATCGCTCGCGTCGAGCACGGCGGCGAGCCGCTCCTCCCGATCCCGCGCCAGGGAGAGGGACCGGGAGAAGGCCTCGGCCATCTGGTTGAAGGCCTTCCCGGCGGGGTCCAGGTCCCCCGCGGAGACGTCGTCCAGGCGGGCGGCAAAATCGCCCCGAGAGAGCCGCTCCGCGGCCTCCTGAAACTCCCTCCAGGGCGCCAGGAACCACCGCGCGGCTAGGGCCGCGGCGCCGATCAGCAGACAGACCCGGAAGAGCCACAAGGACGGGCCCTCAAGACCTCCCCCCCACGCCGCCAGGAGTCCAGACGCGGCCATGAGGACGAGGAGGCGGCGGAACGACTTCATTCCTGCGCCTTGAGGCGGTACCCCACGCCGCGGACGGTCTCCACCAGGCTTGCGGCGGGCCCCATTTTCTCTCGCAGGCGGGCGATGTGGACGTCCACGGCGCGATCTTCCACAGCCCGGTCGTCGGGCCAGAGGTTGGAGAGGACCTGGCCCCGGCTGTACACCCGGTCTGGGTGCCGCACGAGAAGTTCGAGGATCTTGAACTCCGTGGGGGTTAGGTCGAAGGCCCTGTCCTTCCATCCCGCCCGGTACGAGTGAGTGTCGAGCCAAAGGTCTCCCACCCGGCGCAGGGCCCCGGCCGCTTCGGCCGGCTGGGCCCTCCGAAGAAGCGCCTTGACCCGGGCCAGGAGTTCCCTCGAGCGGAAGGGCTTGACCACGTAGTCGTCGGCGCCGGCGTTGAGGCCCGTCACCGCGTCCATCTCCGTCCCGCGCGCCGTCAACATGAGAATGGCCGTGCGGGCGAAGCGCTGGTCCGCCTTGAGGATCCGGCAGAGGTCCAGGCCCGACATCCCGGGAAGCATCCAATCGATGAGGCACAGGTCGGGAACCTTGTCCCGGAAGGCCAGGAGGGCCTGGGCGCCGTCCGGAAATCCCGTCGTCTCGTACCCCTCCCGCTCCAAGGTGTAGGTAAGGGTCTCCAGGATGTCGAGATCGTCCTCCACCACCGCCACGCGCGCTGCCATCGCCGCCCCCTTTCGGGTCCCGTTCGTCTGGAGCCAATTTTGCCATCATGACGGGATTGGCCGCAAGTGTCCCGCGCCCTTGCATTTACAGCGGGTCACGTTGTACAATCCCCCCTTGTCGACGGAGGAGCAGGCCGATGAACATTGAGCAGAAAGTGATCAGCATTATTGCCGACCAGTTGAGCGTGGACGAGGCGGAGGTGAAGCCCGAGGCCCACTTTATCAACGATCTCGGTGCCGACTCGCTGGACACCGTTGAGCTGATCATGGCCTTCGAGGAGGAGTTCGGGATCGAGATCTCCGACGAAGAGGCCGAGAAGATCCAGACCGTTCAGGCCGCCATCGACTATATCAAGGCCCACGCCGAGAAAAAGTAGGAAAGGCCCCCCGTGAAACGCCGCGTCGCTGTGACCGGAATGGGGATTGTGTCTCCCCTTGCCCTCACCGCCGAGGAGACCTGGGCCAAGGTGGCCCGGGGCGAAAGCGGTATCGGGCCCATCACGCTCTTCGATGCGGCGGGCTGGCCCGTCCGCATTGCGGGCGAGGTGAAGGGCTTCGACCCCCTCCTCTACATGGACAAGAAGGAGGCCCGGCGAACCGACCGGTTCATCCAGTTCGCGCTGGCCGCGGCGCAGGAGGCGGTCCGATCCAGCGGGCTCACGGTCACGCCGGAAAACGCGGAACGGGTGGGCGTTTCCGTGGGTAGCGGCATCGGCGGCATCGCCACCATCGAAGAGCAGCACACGATCCTCACCCAGAGGGGCCACTCGCGGATCAGCCCCTTTTTCATCCCAGGCATCATCATCAACATGGTCAGCGGCCAGATCTCCATCCTCTTCGGCGCCAAGGGTCCCAACATCTCCACGGTGACCGCCTGCGCCACCTCCTCCCACGCCATCGGAGAGGCGGCGAGGTACATCCAGCGCGGCGAGGCGGACGTGATGATCGCAGGCGGAGCCGAGGCGGCCGTGACGGCGCTGTCCGTGGCGGGCTTCGCCTCGATGCGGGCCCTTTCCACTCGAAACGACGAGCCCCAGAGGGCTTCCCGCCCCTTCGACGCGGACCGCGACGGCTTCGTCATGGGTGAAGGTGCCGCCATCCTCATCCTGGAGGACATGGATCTTGCCCGCAGGCGGGGCGCGCCCATTCTGGCCGAGGTCGCCGGGTACGGACTCAGCGGAGACGCCTACCACATCAGCGCCCCGTCGGAGGACGGGGACGGCCCCGCCCGCGTCATGGCCAATGCCATCCGGGATGCGGACCTGAGGCCCGAGGACGTGGATTACGTGAACGCCCACGGCACCTCCACCCCCGTCGGCGACAAGGTCGAGGCCCTGGCGCTCAAGCGGGTCTTCGGCGACCACGCCCGGAAGCTGGCGGTCTCCTCCACGAAGAGCATGACCGGGCACCTTCTGGGTGCCGCCGGATCCCTGGAGGCCGCCCTGACCATACTGGCCATCCGGGACCAGATCGCGCCGCCCACGGTCAACCTTGAAACCCCCGACCCCGAGTGCGATCTGGACTTCGTTCCGAACGCCGCGAGACCCATGCCGATCCGATTCGGCCTCTCCAACTCCTTCGGCTTCGGCGGAACCAACGCATGCCTGATCCTGTCGAAGGTCGAGGAGGCGTAGGTCGCCACGCTTCTCGGCCCAGTAATCGGTCGGTCACATGCGCGCCCGCCATCACCCGGGGCCATGATTCGTATTCTGCAGAAGGGCGGGACCTTGTCCCTTGCATCCGGCTGGGTATCAGGTTATCTTGTCCCCGTCGGGAACGTGCAAGCGAGTGTTCACTAGCATGCGGCCGGCGCGTTCCCTTTTGACCCCGAGCGAACCCGGATGAGGAGGTGCCGATGAACATTTTGGTCTTTGTCAAGCACGTTCCGGACACGGAGACGCGGGTGAAGGTGGCCCCCGACGGCCTCCGCCTCGACCTCAGCGAAGCGAACTGGGTCATGAGCCCGTACGATGAGTACGCGGTGGAGGAGGCTCTCAAGCTGAAGGAGAAGTTGGGGGGCGAAGTGACCGCCGTCACCGTAGGCAACGACGAGTCCGTAAAGACCCTCCGGACGGCACTGGCCATGGGCGCCGACAAAGCGGTCCTCTGCGCCGACAGCGCCTTCGAGGGAGGAGACGCCATGGGAACGGCCCGGGTCCTCGCGGCCGCGGCGCGGAGGATCCCCTTCGACCTCATCCTGGCGGGCAAGCACGGAGTGGGGGACGACAACCAGCAGGTGGGGTCCCTGGCGGCGCAACTCCTAGGCATCCCAGCCGTCACGGTCGTGACGGGGCTCGAAGTGAACGGTCAGGAACTGGTGTGCAAGCGGGAGATCGAGGGGGGCACCGAGGTCGTGGCCGCCACGACTCCGGCGTTGATCACCTGCCAGAAGGGGTTGAACGAGCCCCGCTACCCATCCCTCAAGGGCATCATGGCGGCCAAGAAGAAGGAGATCGCCACGTGGAAGGCGGCCGACCTCGGTCTCGATCCCGGATCGGTGGGAGCGGCCGGCGCGGCCTTTGAGGTGCGCAAGCTGGAACTGCCTCCTCCGCGGCCCGCCGGAAAGGTCCTGTCCGGGGAACTTCCGGACCAAGTGAAGGAACTCGTACGGCTCCTCCGCGAGGAAGCCAAGGCCATCTGACGAGGGGAGGTGTGCGATGAAGGTACTCGTTTTCGCGGAACAGCGCGGTGGAAAGGTCAAGAAGGCCTCCCTCGAAGCCCTGTCGGCGGGCCGGCAACTGGCCGACGCCACCTCGGGTAGCGTGGCGGCCGTGGTCCTGGGCCTGGGGATCGGCGGCGAGGCGCCGGGACTGGCGAGGTTCGGCGCCGACGCGATCTACGTCGGCGAGGACGCCATCTTTGAGAAATACAGCGCCGACGCGTACGGACTCGGCGTGGGCAAGGCCGCCCAGGTGTTCGGCGCCGACGTCCTGCTCTTCGCGGCGTCGGCCATGGGCAAGGATCTGGCGCCCCGTGTCGCGGCCCGCTTGGACATCGGCCTGCTTTCGGACGTCACTTCCTTTACCTTGGACGGGGCGATCCCCGTGTTCACCCGCCCCATCTATTCGGGCAAGGCCTTCTCCACGGTCGCTCCGAAGGCCGGCAAGCCGTTCGCGGTGAGCCTCCGCCCCAACGTGTTCCCTGCCGTCGAAAAGGCCGGGGCGGGGCAGGTCGTCCCCCTCGAACACGGCGCGTCGGCGTCCGACGTGAAGGCCGTCGTGAAGGAGATCCTCACGGCGGAGGGTGGGCTCCTCGACGTGGCCGAGGCCAACGTCATCGTTTCGGGCGGCCGCGGCATGAAAGGGCCCGAGAACTTCAAGATCCTGGAAGACCTGGCGAAGGAGGTCGGGGGTGCCGTGGGCGCCAGCCGGGCCGCGGTGGATTCGGGCTGGATCGGCCACTCCCACCAGGTGGGACAGACCGGAAAGGTCGTGAGCCCCGCCCTTTACTTCGCCTTCGGCATTTCTGGAGCGATCCAGCACCTCGCCGGGATGTCCAGCTCCAAGGTGATCGTGGCGGTAAACAAGGATCCGGAAGCGCCCATCTTCAAGGTGGCCACCTACGGGATCGTGGGCGACCTCTTTGAGGTCGTGCCTCTCCTGACCCAGGCCGTCAAGGAGCTCAAGGCCAAGGGGTGAGCGGGACCGCCCAAGGGAAGAGCGACGCGGGAGCCGCCTTCGGGCGGCTCCTCGCTTTTCCAGAGATTGGAGGAAGAGCCTGAGGGTCCTTTCGCTGGCGAGCGGCGAACGCGGGAGAGGAAGGAGAAGTTGCCGTCGGAGGGAAGGGCCACCCCCTCCACGTCCCCCTGCGCCACGCAAACGGCATCCGTGTGCCACAGCGGGGCGGTGGGCACCTCCTGCGCCAGGATCTCCTGGGCCTTGACGTACAGCGGGCGTCGAAGGAGAGCGTTCATCTCTTTCGACCCGGCGGCGAGAAGCCCGTCCAGCTCCGGGTTCGTGTATCGCCCCCGATTGAATCCCGCCGGGGGGGCGGCCCAGGATGCGTACCGTAGGCGCAGCCCGTCGGGGTCCGTCACCCCCACCCACGTGAGGCCGAAGGCGTCGAAGTCGCCGCGCTTCACGTCCCCGTAAAAGGTCCCCCACTCCAACCACTGGGTCTCGCACAGGACGCCCGCGTCGCGCAGGTTCTCGGCGATGACCGAAGCGATCTGCCGGGAAATCTTGTTGTCCGATGTCTTGTAGGTCATTCGGAACCGGACGCCGTCGCGCCCCCGGGAGAATCCCGCCCGATCCAGGAGCGCCTCGGCGGCGGCGGCGTCCCTGCCCGGCGGCGCGAGAGGCGCACTCGCCCAGTGCTCTGGCGGAAGCAGCCCCGCCGCCTCCCTCGCGTATCCCCTCAAAATGTGCCGGATAATGGAAAGACGGTCCAGAGAAAGGGAGAGGGCCCGGCGGACCTCCGCGCGGTCCAGGGGAGGCTTGGCGCAGTTGAATCCCACGTACGCGAAGTTCGCCCCCGGGGTTCTCCAGACACGGTACCCAAGGGCCACGAAACGGGACAGGGCATCGGGAGCGAGGTCGTTGACCACAAGGTCCACGGTGCCGCGCCGCATCTCCAGGGAGCGGACCACGGGATCGGGCACGACCTTGAAGGCCAGGGTGGGGGAGGAGGGCGCGGGTGAAGCGTAGGGGTTGGCCTCGAAAAGGAGCCACTGGCCGTGGTCCCAAGACCGGAGCCGGTAGGGTCCGCATCCCACGGGGACGAAACCTTCCGCGTCGGTCCCCTCGGGAAGGATCCCCACGTTCAACGCAGAGAGGAGGGCCGCGCGGGGTTCCTTCAAGCTCAGAACGAGCGTGAGGTCGTCCTGGGCCTCCGCCGACTCGATGCAGTCCAGGTCTCCCTTCCGAAAGGAGGGCGGTTGGTCCCGGAGGATGCTCCCGATGGTGTACGCCGCGTCGCGCGCACCCACGGGACGCCCGTCGGAGAAGCGGACTCCCGCCCGAAGGACGATGCGAAGGCGTTGCGGACCTTCGTAGGTCCAGGTCTCGGCGAGGTCGGCCTCCGGGGAAAAGTCGGGCCCCACGGCGAACAGCCCCCTGTAAAGGAGGCGAAAGGCCCTGTCCGCGGCCACGTCCGAACCGATCCGCGGATCGAGGCTCGATGGTTCCTGTTCCACGGCCACGATGAGGTCCGCCTTCCGGGGCGGGGGCCCGCAGGCCAGGGTGCCCGGAAGCAGCGAGAGCACGAGGAGGACCGCGCGGAAGGGGGGGGACCCAAGCCCGCAGGGAATGGGTTTGCGCGCGTCTTCGGGAGCGGCCAAGGGACGGTCCGCAGCGGGGATCATCTCCCCGGGAAGAAGCCGCCGCCCGGCGTGATGGAGCCGAGGACCACGGGGCGGGAAGCCCCGGTGGCGGACGGAAGGTTCCCGGGGCGACCCAAAAGGGTCTCGTGGGCCAGGTAGGCCATGAGAACGGCCTCTTTGGCGGAGCCGGGGATTACGTAATCGTCGGCGCGGCTCACCATGATCCGGGGAAGGGCGGCTTCCAAACCCTTCAGGAGAACAGGGTTTCTTGCGCCCCCGCCGGAGACGATCATCTCCTCGAAGCGCTCCTTTTGAAAAACGAATTCCATCAGGGAGGTGGCGATGGCCCGGACGGTAAAAGCCGCCAGGGTCGCCAGCAGATCCTTCGGGGCGATTCCAGGATCGGACCGGAGGGCCTCGTCGAGAAAGGAGCCGCCGAAGGTGTCCTTGTCGGCGGACTTGGGAGGCGGAGCCTTGAGGAAGGGGTGTGCCAGGAGGCGGTCCAGGAGGTCCGGATGGACGCGCCCGGCGGAAGCCCAGGCTCCGTCAACGTCGCAGGAGGACCGGCCCTGGGTAGCCCGACGGACGGCCAGGTCCATGAGGCAGTTTCCCGGTCCGGCGTCGTAGGCCAGGATCTTCTCCGGTCCCGCGTCCGCCGGGATGGCGGTCAAGTTGGCGATTCCGCCAATGTTCAGAGCGATCCGTCCACGCGAGGTGTGGTGGTAAAGGAGGTAGTCGAGCGGGGGGACGAGGGGAGCACCCTGTCCGCCCGCGGCCATGTCCCGGCAGCGGAAATGGGAGACCACCGTGAGGCCGGTGCGCTCGGAGACCACGGACGGGTTCCCCACCTGGAGGGTCCCCCGAGCGGCGAATCCGGGCAGGCGTTCCGATTGGGGGTGGTGGTAAAGGGTCTGCCCGTGACACCCCACCGCCAGCACCTCCGACGGGGACACCCCCGCTTTTTTGCAGATGTGGAGCGCGGCGTGGGCGAAGAGTTCTCCGAGGTAGGAGTCCAGGAGAACGGTCTCCCTGAGCCCCCCTCCCCGGGCTCCCTGGCAGGACTGGATAAGCGAGCGTACGGCGGGGGAGAAGGTGAGCGTGTCGTGGGCCACCAGGGAGAGCAAGGCGTCCGCTCCCGCGCCTTGGATGCGGACGAGGGCCGCATCGATCCCGTCCGCGGAGGTGCCCGACATGAGGCCCACCAGGAGGTGTTCTTCGGAGGGATCGGCGAGGACGGCCATGGGTTTCTCCTCACCCATGCTAGCGCCCCGACGCATCCCTCGCAACCCCAGTACCGCGATGGAAACGCGGGTGGCTTCGGGCGGTTTTCGGTCCATGGAGGAAGTGCGTTGTCTCTTGGACGGGGAGGGCCGGTCCCTCCCCGCCCCGCGGGCAGAGCGCGCCGGGGCCCCACCCCGCCTTCGGCGGCCTCCTTGCCTGGCACAGGGCCTGTCTCGGAGTCAACCCAAATCCCTTGGTGGGTGAAGGCCGTCGCTCACGGAAGCGGCTTTCCGTACCGACTTTCGGAGACCTTTCCATATCCACTCGCGGGATTTGGGGCCCAGCCCTCTCGTTGACAGCCCCGCCGCGGGGCCGCTAGGATGGCGTGGGAGGATCCGTGAGAAAAACCCTGCCGGTCCAGCCGGACGGTTCCATCGTCCTTCCGAAGGACCTCGCCCAGGAGGTCTTCGGGAAGGCGAGGGAGGCCGTCGTACACGTTCGGTCCGGGTGCCTCGTCCTGTCCCCGGTCTTCGTGGACCTCGACTCCGGAGACCTCCCCGGCCTCCTGCAGCGTTACCACGCCCGCGAGGCCCTGGATCCGGTCCTCGAGGAGGGGTTCAAACGGGGCGCGACGGAAGCGGTGCAGTTCGAGGGCGATCTCTCGGTGCTGGCGCTCAGCGACGTCTTCCTCTTTCTTTCGGCGAGCAAGAAGAGCGGCATCCTCGTCGTGGAGGAGAAGTGCCGGTGGGGCTTTTTTTTGGAGAACGGGAGCCTCGTCTACGCAACCACCGACGATCCGAAGGCTTCCCTTTCCGCCTATCTCCTCCGGAAGCAGTTCATCACGGAGCAGGACCTCCACCAGGGCCACAGGCTTCTTCTCCAAGGAGAGGATCCGCTCTCCGTGCTTCTCGAGGTCTCGGGGCTCTCTCCGGACGACTTCCGCGCCCAGTGGGTGAAGTGCGTGGAGGACCGGATCTTTCAGGTTTTCGCACTCTCCCAGGGCCACTTCGTTTTTCAGAACGGGTCGCTTTCCCAGAAGTTCCACTTGAGCCTCCCCATGACGACCACGAACTACGTCATGGAGGCCACGCGCAGGCTGGACGAGTGGGCGCGTCTGAAGGACAGGCTGCCTGCAGCGGGGACCGTCCTGGAACTCGCCGAGGAGGTGACGGCCAGCACGGCGCTCTCCCACGAGGAGGAGCGCATCCTGTCCAAAATCAACGGCCTTCGGACCATGGAAGAAATCGTCGTTCAGGCCCGGGTGGGGGAGATGGAGGGGCGGAAGGCTGTGGCCTCCCTCCTCGCGGCCGGCCTGGTTCGCCCGAGCCGCCCCAGTCCAGAGCCGGCGGCCCTCGCACCCCGCGATGCCGTCCTGGAGGAGGGGGAGCGGGAGGTGCTCCGCTCTCGTCTGGAGAACTACAACAACGTGTTCTCGACCATCTACCAGGCCCTGAAAATGGAGGCCGGATCCAAGGTGGACGTGATCCTGGGCGCCTTCTTCAAGGGGTTGGAACCGGGGGGATCGGTCTTTGCGGGAATGAGCTTCACCTCGGGCGGCGTCCTCGAAGAAGAGGAGGTCCTCCAGCGCCTCGCCGCCCTTCCCTCGGACCGGGAATCTGCCCTGGTGAGGGATCTCAACGAACTTCTCTACTTCCAGATGTTCGCCGTGAAGAACACGCTGGGTCCCGAAATGGAGGCGGGCATCGTGGAGATGGCCAAGAGCCTCCTCCACCGGGAGTGAAACGGCGCCCCGGCGCCCCTCATCAGTCGTCGCCGTCGGAAACGCGCCCCAGAGCCCCCGCCGCGAAGTAAGGCTTGGGAACGCCTTCGGTGCGCCGCTCCGAAAGCCAGAAGAGCGGGGCCTGGGGCCTCCCGAAGTGGTACCCTTGGGCGAGAGGGATGTCCAGGGACATGAGCGTGAGAAGCTCCTCATTTCCCTCCACCCCCTCGGCGATGACTTCGCTTCCAAGCTTCTGGCAGAGGGCCGCCATGCCTGCCACGAGGGCCTGCTTTCGCTCGGACCTCTGGATTCCCAAGACGAAGCCCCGATCGAGCTTGACGAACTCGGGCTCGAACCAGTAGAGGTGCTGGAGCCCCGAATAGGCCAGGCCGAAGTCGTCCAGGGCGAAGCGAAAGCCGGCTTTCCTCAGCACCTTCAAGATGCGGGAGAGGGCTCGTGGAGTCTCCGTGCTGGAGCGCTCCGAAATTTCCACGACGACGGCCTGGGGCGAGACGCCGCTCGATTCCAGGAGCTTCCGGTAGTGGTCCTGCACGACGCGCAGCTTCAGCAGCGTGTTGATGTGAACGTTCACGAAGAGCAGCCCATAAGGGACCAGGAGCCTTCCGGAACGGAAGGCGGCGGCCACGCAGGCCGCGTCCAGCTCCCGGATGAGGCCCTGGGAGAGCGGGCTCTGGGGGCCGAACACGCGGCCCGGATTGGCCAGAGGGGTGCTGCCCGGCCCGCGCATGAGCGCCTCGTATCCAAGCACCCTGCCCGTGTTGAGGTGGAGGATGGGTTGGAAGGCCGTGGACAGGAACCCCCTCTCGAGGAGCTGTCGGACCTGAATCTCTTCGTTCACACCTGACCCTCTTTCAAACGGTTGGGCACCCCCAGGGCATGGATGGCCTCGCTCAGCACGTTGATCTCGACCGGTTTCTCGAAATAGTAGGAGGCGCCCATTTCAAAGGCCTTCTGCATGATGGCCGGATCGCCGTATCCCGTCATCAGGATCACCTTCGTCTCCGGGCGCTTCTCCCTTGCGAAGGTGAGAAGGTCCAGCCCTTCCGCGTCGAGCGTTCCGCTCAGCCGGATGTCGGAGAGCAGCACGTGGACATTCTCCGATCCGAGGATCCGGCGGGCCGTCTGGGCGTTGGAGGCGGTCAGGACCACCACGTCCTCGCTCTCCATGAGCGCCTTGAGGCCGAACGCGGTCGCGGTCTCATCGTCCACGATCAGGATCTTATACGCCATCGCCGATCTCCCCAGGGCTACGCCCGCGCCTTGAATCCGTTCCGCTTGACTCCAAGCTAATCCCAATCGCCGCTCCCGGCAACCGGGGCGGAGGGCCCCGGGGCCGATCAGCGGTGGTCCTCCAGGCGGAGGCCATGCTGGGAAATCTTTCGGTAGAGGGTTGCCCTGGAGACCCCGAGGGTCTTTGCCGCCTCGGGCACGTTGCCCCTGCATTCCCGGAGCACGCGGGCGATGTGCGCCTTTTCCGCTCCGTCCAAGTCGAGGGACTGAGGCGGAAGGGCGGAATCGGCCGGGGAGGGCTGGGTGGAATTCCCGAGGCCGAAGAAGTGCGAGGGCAGGAGTTCCCGGCCGTCCGACAGGATGTAGGCCCGCTCCAGGACGTTGTGGAGCTCCCTCAGGTTCCCCGGCCACGTGTAAGAGCGGAGCATTTCGAGGGCCTTCGGATCGAGGCGGGGGATGGAGCGGCCCCCGGCGATGAATCCGAGCAGGTGCTGGACCAACGCCTCCAGGTCCCCGGATCTCTCCCGGAGCGGAGGAAGGGTGAGGGTCAGGGTGTTGATCCGGAAATAGAGGTCCTGCCGGAATCTGCCCTCGGCGAGAAGCTTCTCTACGTCCTGGTGGGTGGCGCAAATAAGCCGGAAGTCCGAAACCCTCTCCTCCACTCGGCCGAGCGGCCTGAACCGCTTTTCCTCCAGCACCTTGAGGAACTTGCTCTGGACGGTCACGTCCATGTCGCCGATCTCGTCCAGGAAGAGGGTTCCCCGGTGGGCCCTCTCGAGGAGGCCCTCCTTGGCCTCCACGGCGCCCGTGAAGGCCCCGCGGGCGTGGCCGAACAGCTCGCTCTCCAGGAACTCCCCCTTGAGGCCCGCGCAGTTCAGCTCCACAAAGGGCTCGGTGCGCTGTCCGCTTCGCTCGTGGATGAGCCGGGCGAGGAGGCCCTTGCCGGTCCCCGTCTCGCCGCGGATGAAGACGGGACTGCGGTGGCGGAAACTGGCCTCAAGGAGGGGCGTCAGCCGCGCCATGGCCTCGCAGGTTCCCAGGAACGGGGTCATCACGCGCGGCCTCTCCCGTAGGGCCCTGTGCTCCCTCCGAAGGGCGCCGAGCTGGAGGGCCTTTCCGAGGAGGACCTCCAGTTCCCTCAGGTCGACGGGCTTGGTGAGGAAGTGATCGGCCCCCTCCCGCATGGCCTCCACGGCCATGGCGATGGTCCCGTGGCCGGTGATGAGGATGACCGGCACCGTGGGGTCGGAGCGGCGGATCTCCTTAAGGAAATCCATACCGTCCCCGTCGGGAAGCCGGACGTCCAGGAGGATGGCGCCGAAGTCCTCCCGCGACATGGCCTCCCGGGCTTCGCCCAGGCACGCGGCCTCCGCCGTACGAATCCCCTGGGTCTCCAGGTACCGGCTGATTCCGAAACGGACCGCTGATTCGTCGTCCACCAAGAGCACGCTCTTCATGGTCCCCCGCCCGATCGATCCTTCGGCTGGGGGAATCGTACCAGAATCGAGGCCCCCCCGGTAGCTTCCGAACGTCCGACGGACAGTTGTCCGCCGTCGCGGTCCATTCCGGCTCGCGCGAGGGTCAAGCCCAGGCCGGATCGGCTGGGGACGGTCGTGAAGAAGGGCTCAAGGGCCTTTTCTTCGAGCCCGGGGGCGACCCCTGGCCCGTGGTCCTCTACCTCGAGTTCCCAGCCACCCTCCTCCCACCGCGCGGATACGTTCACGGGCTGATCCGGCGGGGAAAAGTGGCACGCGTTGTCGAGGATTTCGGCGAGGGCCTCCACGAAGCTGCGGCGGTGGACGAGAACGGTTCTCCCCCGAAGGGAGGCCGAAAGCCGGACCCGCTCGGCCAAGGGGCGGGAACTCCGTGATTCGAGCAGGGCCACCGCCTGGGAAACAAGATCCTCCAGCGGCACGCTCTCCGGGGGCGTGGCGTCGTCCAGGAAGGCCAGCTGGAGAAACCTTCGGACGATGCCGTCCAGGCGGTGGATCTCCCGCAGGGCCTTCTCGGTGAAGACCCGCTCCTGGTCGTCGTGGGAATGCCGGAGGTCCAGGGCTTGAAGGAGGGTTTGGATTCCGAAAAGGGGGTTGCGGATCTCGTGGGCGATGCCTTGGAGAATGTTTCGGACGAGGTCCCGGGTCCTGCGATCCTCCTGGGCCGCCGCCAGCCGCCTCTCCTCGGTCACGTCCCGCAGGACGTGCAGGGTGGCCGCCTCGCCGCCCAGGTTCACCACCTGGGTCGTGGCCAAGAAATGGGGCCCCTCCCTGGAGTACCTCCACTCCATCCCCGCGGTGTCGTGATCCCCGCACAGCCCGGGGAGGAGCTCCGAGCACGTCTTCCCGATGCACTGGCGGATGGGCAGTCCGGTGAGGGCGGAAAGTGCCGTGTTGGCCCTGAAGATCCGCCCGTCCGACCCGTGGAGGACGAACACCTCGGAGGCCGCGTCAAAGGCCTTCTCCCACTGCGCCTTGGCGTTCGAAAGGAGGGAATTGATGGAATGGAGGCGGGCGGCCATCCGAAAGAGCGACCCGAAGGGGACCGGAGGATGGGAGGCTCGGTCCCGACTTCGGCCTCCCGCGCCCGGCTGGAGGATCAGGTAGGGGGAGAACTCCTCCGGGCCCGAGTCCACCCGCACGGCGCGCTTCTCCCGGAGGGCCGCCATCAGGGGAACGGCGAAAGCCGGTCCTTCTTCGGCGGACTCTTCGAGATCTCGCCTCGGCCCCCTCCAACAGCGCTCCGGATTCGGGGTGCAAAGGGCCCAGACGCGGCAGAGGCCCGCGGCCTCGGGCCAGACCAGGGCGGCGGCTTCCCAAGCGCGGCCGCTCCGAATGTAACGTCCGAGCGCCTCCGCCACGGCCTGGGGCGAGTCCGCCTCCGCGAGATCCGTTGACAGCGGGTCGAGGCGAAACTCCTCACCGGTCTTGGAGGCCCGGCCCTCCCGCCGCGGTCCCGATTTGGTTCCCATGGGATTTCCACGCCTCAAGGGATCAGCGGCCGACGGGGGTCAGCCAGCCCTCCATCACCTCGCCGAGCCGCTCGAAGGGGATGGGCTTGGTCAGGAAATCGTCGGCTTTGAACTCCCTGAGGACCTCGATCCGCTGGCTCTCCCTCTTGTAGAGGCCGGTCATCAGGATGATCGGGATCTCCCGCGTTTCCGGGTCCTCCTTCAGCCTCTTGCACATGTGCTTCCCGTCCAAAACGGGCATCATTTGATCCGTTAGGACGAGGTCCGGCCGGTACTTCCGCGCGAGGTGGATGGCCTCCATCCCGTTCTTCGCCAGGACCACTCCGTACCCAAGGGCCATGAGGACGCGGTAGGCCACGAGCCGCGTGTCGAGTTCGTCGTCCGCCACGAGGATCAGGGGCCTTCGCAGGGGATTCCCTTCCTCCAGGGGCGGCTCCAGCGTCGACCGAAACCCTTTCTTGGCGAAGCGTCTGCGCAGGAGTTCCTCGGGCGCCGATTCCCAGAAC
Source organism: uncultured Thermoanaerobaculia bacterium (assembly GCA_964589625.1). Lineage (GTDB taxonomy): Bacteria > Acidobacteriota > UBA4820 > UBA4820 > DSQY01 > JBFLVU01. Next base: position 83,850 of record CAZPSH010000009.1, on the reverse strand, counting down.
CGTCTTCGAAATTCGGGTCCTTCGCTGCAGAAACAGCTGCCGCAGTGTGGGCAGACGAAGGTGGGATTGTCGGTGATGCACGCGCACCAATCGGACGCCGTGGCGTCGTACAGGGCGCCACAGCGCGTGCAGAAGACGTCGTATGCGCCCGCGCGCGCGTCCTTTTCCGCGAAGATGCTGGCGAGTGCTTGGCTCATGGTCCTATCCTCCCGGTCCATCGATTGCAGGGAACGTGCCAAGGTCGGCGTTCGAGGGGAGCCCCCGCGACTCGGTGAAAACAAGGGAGATGTCTGGCCCCTGATGAGCCCGGCCGCGCCCGCGTGTCTCGGAATCGAGAACGGAGGGATGAAGTCCGGCGCAATGATGAGACGGAGAGCCGTTTCCCTCCCTCCGGCGGCCCGTGCCCATTCCCTCGGGGTCGTGCTAGAATCGCCGCAAACCAGCCGCCGTGTTGGAGATGCCGCCTGGGGCGGAGATCGGGGCGGTGGACGGGAGATCCATGGGCGAAGATGCCAACGGGAGGGGCGGTAAAGCCGCGGCCCGAGTGGGTGCGCCCCCGGGGTTTGGACCCGAGTGGGTGGAAGCGGCCGGGTGGGGTCTTCTCGAACTGGGCCCCCGCGGCGTCGTGACGTGGGCCTCTCCGATCGCCGAATCGATTTTCGCAGGCGGTTCGCCGCGCCTCGTCGGCCGCCACTACACGGAGGTCCTCGCTCCGGATTCCGCCCAGGACTTCTACGGGATCTTCCGGCAGGCCTATCGATCCGGCTCCCCCGTGGCCGTGAAGGCCCTGAACGTGATCCTCGCGGAAGGGGCATCCAAGGTCCTGGAGGTCAACGCTTCGGTCGCCTGCGGGGAATCCGGAGAGGTGCTGGCCGTGCGGGGGATGGTGAGGCAGGTGGTCCCCGAGCCCTCACAGGCCATGCTGTCCGCGCTTCAAAGCCCCGCCCTCCAGGTCTGCCTCCTGGATGGCGAAGGGCGGGTCACCTTCGCCAACGCGGCTTGGAGAAAGGAAGACGCCGCGGGGTTTGGGCTGTGTGAAGCGGAGGAGGGCGGGAACTTCCTGGAGGCGCTGATGCGCTCCCACCGGTCCGGGCGTCCTTCCGCGTCCGACCTGGAGGAGGGTCTGCGGGCGGTCGCGGCGGGGCGCCGTTCCGGATACTCCTTGGAGTACCTGTGCTCCTGGAAGGAGACTCCCTCCTGGCAATTGATCATCGCCCATCCCTTGAAGGAGGGCGGGCCGGAAGAGGGCATCCTCCTGATTCGCAGGGAAATCACGGAGCACAAGCTCAACCAGCAGGAGCTTCAAACCCTTTACAGGGCCCTGGATGCGAGCATTGACGGGCTCGCGCTCCTGAATCCCTCGGGGGAGTTCCTTTACGTGAATCCCGCCTTCGCTCACATCCACGGCTTCGAAGCTCCCGTAGACCTAGCCGGCAGGAGGTGGTCCGACCTCTATCCGCCCGACGAGTACTCGAAACTGCAGGACTTGGTGTTCCCCCACCTAAAGAGAGTGGGGTACTGGTCCGGGGAATTGAAGGGGCGAAAGCAGGACGGGGAGGGTCTCTTCGAGTCCCTGTCCCTCACGTACGTGGATCGGGGCCGCCTCCTCATCTGTTCGGTCCGCGACGTGTCCGCTCAGAAAGCGCACGAGGAGGCCCTGAAGTCGAGCGAGGAGGCCTTCCGCGCGATCTTCGAGGGCGTCTTGGACGGGATCGCCGTGGTGGAGCCGGACGGCCTGAAAATCGTTGCCGCGAATACGGCCCTCGGAGCGATCTTCGGGTACAGCTCGCCGGACCCGCTCTTGGGGAGACCCCTGGTGGACCTGCTGGTCCCGGAGGATCGTCGGGGGGTTGTTGACCGCGCCGCCCAAATCCGTTCGGGAGGCGAAGGCGCCGTGCATCGCTGCTCGGCCCTCCGGGTTGATGGCTCCATCATCCAGATCGACTGCAACGGTTCCTGGACCGTCTACCGGAATCGGGGGGCACTCCTTTTGACCTTGCGAGACGTTACGTCCGAAGTGCGGGCGCTGTCCGACCTCGAAATGTCGGAGCGGCGCCTCCGGGCCTTCTTCGAGGGGGCGCCCGACTCCATCTTCCTCAAAGACGAAAACTTGCGCTATGTCCAGGGCAACCCGGCCATGGCGCGCCTCCTGGGGATCCCTGTTGAGGAGATCGCGGGCAAGAGCGACGCGGACCTTTTCGGCCCCGAGGTGGGGGCCCACATCCACGAGGTGGACCGCCGGGTCCTTGCGGGCGAGGCGGTCGAGGAGGAACCCGTGAAGCCCATGGCCGACGGGCTCCACGCCTTTCACACGGTGAAGGTCCCCATCCGCGACCCGAACGGCAGAGTCGTGGGCCTGTGCGGCATCGCGCGCGACGTCACGGACCGGAGGAGGGAGCAGGAGGCCCTCAGGGAGAGCGAGGCCCGCTTCCGCCACATCGTGGAGAGCGTCCCGGACTGCTACTTCTATGTCCACGACGCGGAGAGCCGTTTCACCTACATTTCCCCGAACTATGAGGCCCTGACGGGATACCCTCCCGAGTACTTTCAGGGCCCGCGGGAGCCCCTGGTGACGGACCATCCCATGAACGCCGAAAGCGACCGGATCTCAGAGAGGTGCCTCCGGGCAGGTGTCACCCCACCCCCTCTCCGGTGGGAGATCCGTCACAAGGAGGGCCGGCGTCTGATCATCGAGGCCTACGAGAAGCCGGTGCTGAGGGACGGAAAAGTGGTGGAGGTCTACGGCCTCTGCCAGGACATCACGCGCCGTCTCCAGTTGGAGGAGCGGCTCGCGCGCTACCGGGAAATGGAACTCGCGGGCAAACTGACGTCGAAGGTGGCGCGGGAGGCGGAGGAGCCGATCATCGCCCTGGGCGTGACCGTGCAGGCCCTCCAGCGGAAACTGGGGAGCGGAACGCCGGCGGATCCCTACCTCGACGTGATAACGGAGCAGGTTCAGCGGCTGTCGGACCTCCTCCGCGACCTGACGGACCTTGGCCGTGAGGACGGGGCCGCCCAGAGGGAGGCCCGACGGGTGGACCTCCTGATCCGCGAAGCCCTCGACGCCGTGGAGTGGGAAATCCCGGGGGAGGGCTGCCGGGTCAGCCTCGGCGCCCTCGGCGCGGGCCTCCGGGTGCGGGTGAACGGGCCCAGGATCGTGAGGGCACTCGTCCACGTGATCGAGAACGCCCTGAGGTTTTCCCCCGCTGGATCGCCGATCCGAGTGGACGCCGAAGGGTTGGGGGAAGAGGTCGTCCTCCGCGTGGAGGACCGCGGGACCGGCTTCCCGGAGGGGATCCTGGAGCGCGCCTTCGACCCCTTCGTCTCCTCCTCCGGCAAGAGGGCGGGGCTGGGTCTGGCCATCGTTCTGCGGACCGTGGAGGACCACGGGGGAAGGGTGTGGATTCAAGACAACGAGGGAAGCCCGGGCGCGACCGTCTGTTTCTCCCTGCCCCTGGCGGAGGAGGACAGGCCGCGCGCGCCCGGCCGTCTTGGGGGAGGGGTGCGAACGTGAATCGAAGCCTGTCGCTGGAATCCGCCGCGGCCGTGGGAAGGGAGTTCGTGGCTCACGTGGCCGGCATGACGGGGGGAAAGGCGACGTTGACCGGTGAGTTTCCCGATGTCTACGTCCTCGACCACCTCCTCCAGCCCCACTACGGCACGGAGGACCCATCTCTGGAGCTCAAGGATTTCGCACTGAGCGCGGGCGTCTACTTGGCCCTTTGGCTGGGCCGGTTCTGGGCCTCCGCCGAGCTCGCACCCTACTGGCGGGAGGGAGACCTGACCGAGTGCGGCATGGGCACCGCCGTCACGCCCCCCGGAGGCGAGGGTCTGGACTTCTTCGTGGCCTGTCCCTCCCACCTCATGGGTTTCGTCCTGGATCCGCCCGACCCCTTTCCCCAGTTCGCCGGGAGCTGGATGACGCGGCGCGAGGGGGATCCGCTTCTCCCCCGGTACCTGCTGGGCGCGGCCCTTCTCAGCCAGCCGCTCGCCGAGGGGACCTATCCCCAGTCCGCCCCGGGCGAAGGGCCCTTGGGGGCGGCGCACCTGCGCTTCTCCGTGGATCTTCTGGCCCGGTCCTGCGCGCGGGACGTGGAGCCCTCCGACGGAGTGGGCCGCCGGATTCTCGATGACCTCTACGAGGCGGTGCTCTGGCCCCCTGTCGGAGCCTTTGGAAACGACTACGGGACGGAGAACCTGCGGATTCTGGCCGGCAAGATCGCGGGCGCGGGGCCGGAGAATCTCGACGCCGTCCGCAGTGCTCTGGAATCCATGGAGCGGGGTTGGACGGCCGACGGCTCCTACCTCGCCGGGCTCACCCTTCGGGCACTGGACGGGCGCGAGGACCTGCCGGAGGAGAAGCTTGGGTTCCACGTGCCCGAGGTGCGGGACGTTCTGGCCGAGGCCTCCAAGATCCTGGAACGGCGCGGCCTGAAGAAGGGGTAGCGCCTCAGGCCGCACCCTTCTTCTCCCGCCTGGCGTCCCAGTAAAGGAACGCGGCAAGGGCCAGGAAGACCGCGAGTCCCACCCAGTTGCGGAAACTCTCGGTGAACAGGCCGGGCATCCAAGCCGCAAAGCCGAAGGTCTCGTCGTCCACGAACATCTTGGTGACGCCGTCGAAGACCCCCGCCAGGGCGCCTCCGGCGATGAACCCCGAGGCGAGCAGGATGGATTTGTCGTTCCATACCTTGGCTCGCTTCTCGTCCTTCGTCGAATGCTGGATGAGCCATCCCACGCAGGCCCCGAGGAGGATGGGGCTGTTGAGTTCGATGGGTAGGTACATCCCGAGGGCGAAGGCGAGGGCGGAGATGCCGAGCATGGAGACGATCACAGCGATGACGGCGCCGATGCCATAAAACAGCCAAGGGACGTCCTGCCCGCCCATGAAAGCATTGGCCACGGCGGCCATGGCGCCGGCCTGCGGAGCCGGAAGCGGAGAGGTGTGCTCGGGCGTGGGGGTCCCGAAGCCGTACACCCTGGCAAAGAGCATGATGACGGCCGTCACGGTGAGGCTGGCCAGGGCGGATCCCGCGATGTTGCTCCACTGGATGGACTTCGGGGTGGACCCGAGCCAGTGGCCGATCTTGAACTGCGTGACCAGGGAGCCCGACATGGAGAGGGCCGTGCAGACCACCCCGCCGATGAGAAGGATGGCCAGCATCCCCGCCCCGCCCTTGAGCCCGAGGGCAGCGAGCGTCACGGCCCCGATGATGAGCGTGGTGAGCGTCATGCCCGAAATGGGCGTGACGGAGATCATGGCCACGGCCCACGCCGAGACGGCGGAGAAGAGGAACACGATGAGGAAGGTCAGGGCGAGGGACACCAAGGCGAGGCCGAAGGCCCCCGGCTGTCCGTGAACGACGACCAGCCAGAAGTAAAGGAAGATGGCGACGGCTAGGGCCACGATGAGGGCGAAGACGGTGGACATCTTGATGTCGCGGTCGAGGCGGGAACCGCCCTCGGCGCCCTCGTGCCTCTTGAAGAGCTGGGCGAGCACCTGCTGGAGGGCCTGCTTGATCACGCCCGACATCTTGAGGATGGAAATGACCCCCGCGGCGAAGATCCCGCCGATGCCGATGTTTCGGACACCCGGATGCAGCGCGCCGGATGCGTCCGTGAAATTGAAGAAGATATCCCGGTAGGTCGCGGCGGCATAGTCGGGGCTGATGGAGCCGAAGAGGGGAACGAGGACGAAGTAGGAGAGCAGGGAGCCGGCCATGATGATGGAGGCGTACTTCACGCCGATGATCACCCCGAGGCCCAGCACGGCCGCCGAGGTGTTCATGGCGAAGACGCCTTTGACCTTCTGCGTGAAGCCCTGGAGGGCGGGAATGGAAGCCGTTGTGAACACGTCGCTCCAGGTCTTGAAGGCCAGCGCAAGGTAGTCGAGGACGATGCCAAGACCCAGCGCATAGACAAGGACCTTGGCCTGGCTGCCGCCCTTCTCCCCAGCCACAAGAATCTCCGTCGTAGCCGTGCCCTCGGGGAAGGGAAGCTTGCCGTGCATCTCCTGCGTGAAGTACTTACGGAAGGGGATCAGAAAGAGGACGCCGAGGACCGCTCCCAGGAAGGGGACCAGGAAAATCTGAAGGAAGAGTTCCAAGGAGGTCTGCCCCTTGTCGAGGCCCAGCATGAAGATGGCCGGCATCACGAAGACGGACCCGCCCACCACGATCCCGGACGTGGCGCTGATGGCGAGGATGTTCACGTTTTCGATGAGGAGGCTCTTCCGGCGGGCCACGGCCGAAAAGCCGACGGCGAGGATGCTGATGGGGATGGCCGTCTCGATCCCCTGTCCCAGCTTCAGGGCAATGTAGCTCGCCGCCGCCGAGAAGATCACGATCATCAGGAGGCCGAAAACCACGGACCGGCGGGTGACCTCGGCGATGCCCGTCTCCTGGTGAATGACCGGCGTGTAGGTCTCTCCCGGATTCAACGGGCGGTAAGCGTTTTCTGGCAATTGGAGCGGCTGGGATCCGCGGCTTTCCTTGGCGTTCATCGTTCCCCCTTCCTGGGTCCGCCGGCCCTGGGCGCGCGCGGCGAGGAGACAGCGTACCCGGTCGCCGTGCCAGTGGCAAGCATTGAGTTGGGCTTCGGGCTGGGCTATCTTACCTTACAGGCGGATCGAGCCGAGCGTCCGGACCGGTGGAGCCCCCCGTGGGCTGGAGGAACAGATGTCGCGACTCGCCCATCGGATCAACCTTCTCTTCTGGGGGCTCGCGGCGCTCGTGCTGCTGGCCGCCGCGGGCTGGGGCATCCACCTCTACAGACTCCATGTGGAAGCGGACCGGGCCGCCGCGTCCTCGGCCGTGGAGAGGGGGCGGGCGCTGCTCGACGACCTCCGCGCCAGGGGGGCGCAGAACGGCCACCGGGAATTTCTGGAGAGGGCCGCAACGCTCCTGGCCCAGGCCCAGTCGGACCTCGATTCGGGGCGCCGGACCGAGAGCCTTCGAGCGGCCGAGGAGGCCCTGTCCCTGCTCGAACCGGAAGCCGGCAAGATGGAAGCCCCGCGTGCGGTGGCCCTCCTGTCCGAAGGGGTCGGCACGAGACGCGGACCCTCCGGAGCCTCCGAAGAAATCGGCGAAGGGGCCGGAGTCGGTGAAGGGGATTTCGTGGCGGCGGATCGGGGAGGGCCCTTGCTCCTTGTCTTTCCAGACCGCCAGACCGTGGACTTGCGTGCGGGCGGGGCGCTGCGCGTGGCGGCGCTCGGCGCCCCGGACTCTCCCGTGCGTCTTGCCCTCGAATCCGGTGTGGCCCTGTTGCAGGCTCCTCACGCCCTCTCCGAGAAAAGGGCCGCCGTGGTGGAGTGTGCGGGCGCGGAGGTTCGGCTGTCTCCGGGGGCCTTCGCGGAGGTGCGCCGGGAGAGCGGCTCCTTGGGGGTCGAGATCCGGGCGGGAACCTGCGAGGTCGCCGCCGGCGAGGAGTCGCGCTCCGTCTCGGCGGGCCTTCACGCGGAGAGGGTCCGCGCCGGAGCGGGCGGGATCGAGGAGGGCGGCCGCGTGGCCGCCGCGCCAGCCGTCGTCAAGCCCCCGGACGGCGCGGTGCTGTGGGCGCCTCCGGGGGGAAGGGCGCCCGTGCGCTTCCAATGGGAGGCCTCTCGCGCCGCTGAGGTTCGGGTTCAGGCGTCCCGCTCACGGCTCTTCGCCCGCCAGTTGCTCGTGGATCGGGGCGTCCCAGGGGTCTCCCTGGATGCCGGGGCCTTCGAGCCGGGAACCTACTACTGGAGGGTGCGGGCCGGAGGAGAGTCTCCCGGCGCCTGGTCCTCCCCACATCCCTTCAGGGTCGTGGTAGAGTCTTCGTCGCCGCCTCCCCCCGGGTGGTTCCTGGAGGCCGACGCGACGGGACTGGGGGATGCGGTGGTCGTGCGGGGGGTCGTCCGTCCGGTCCTTTCGGTCACGGTGAACGACGTGGAGATTCCCGTGGGCGAGGACGGCGCCTTCATGGGCACCTTCCCCCTCGCCGGAAGCTCCGTGAGGGTATGCGCCTTCGACGCCGAAGGACGCCGCCTGCGGTGGGAGAAGTCTCTGCGCTGACTTTGCGCAAACCTTGGCAGGAAAGGCCCTGTTGGTGTACACTCTCCTCTAGCAGGCGGCTGAAAACCCTTGCGACCCACAAGAGGTTGGTCAACGCCGCGTTCCATCGGGAGGGAGTATGACCTCGCGCTCCGCCGCTCGGGCCAAGGACGGCGCCGTTCAGATTCGCTACCTCGACGGGCTTCGGCTGCGCCGGGCCGTCCTGGCGGGCATCCGCCGCCTCCAGGAGCGCAGGGAGCAGCTCAACAGCATCAATGTCTATCCCGTCCCCGACGCGGACACGGGGACGAACATGGTCCTGACCATGGCCAGCGCCGCCGAGAGGCTGCGGCGCCAGCCCCTCCGTTCCGTGGCGGACACGAGCCAGACTCTGGCCGAGAGCGCCATCCTCGGTTCCCAAGGAAATTCGGGGGCCATCCTCGCCCAGTTCCTCAAGGGCCTCGCCGACGGTCTCCGGGGGAGGGTCCGGGTCAGCACGCAGGATTTCGCAGAGGCCGTTTCCAGGGCCCGGACTTCGGCCTACTCGGCCATTGCGAAGCCCCGCGAAGGGACCATCCTCACCGTGATCAAAGATTGGTCCGAGTACATCCACGCGTCCCCGAAGGATTCGGGCGACTTTGCGGTGCTGTTGAGAAGCGCCCTGGCCCGGGCCAAGGAGTCCCTCCGCCACACGCCCGAGCAGCTCGAGGTCTTGAGGGAGCATGGGGTGGTGGACGCGGGAGCGCAGGGTTTCGTGCACCTCCTCGAGGGGATCACGGATTTCGTGGAGACCGGCGACTTGCGCGCCCCGGAGGGATCCCGAGAGGTGATGGCCGAGGCCGCGCCGTCCCAGCCCTTCGTTTACTCCCACCGCAAAGTGGACCTCGCCTACCGCTTCTGCACCGAGTGTGTCGTAAGGACCCAAGGGGAGGTCCCCCCCGACCGGGTCAGGGAACTCCTGGAGACCATGGGGGACAGCCTCGTGGTGGTTTCGGGCGACTCCCTCTTCAAGGTCCACCTCCACACCAACGAACCTCTCCGGATGTACGAGGTCCTCTCGACGCTCGGGACCCTCACTTCGAAGAAGTGCGACGACATGCAATACCAGCAAGAAGGGGCGCTTGCCGACCCGGCAACGGTCGCCATCGTCACGGACTCCGCCTGCGATCTACCCATGGAGTACATCCGAAGAAACTTCATCTCCATCGTTCCCCTGAAGCTTCTGTTCGGGGACGAGGTGTTCCTGGACAAGATCGAGATCTCTCCGGCGGAGTTCCTGAGGAAGTGCCGGAGGAGCACCCACCATCCCACCACAAGCCAGCCGTCCGTGCAGGACTACCTCAAGTCCTATGACGAGGCGGGTTCCCGCAAGCCCGAGATCCTCGTCGTATGCCTTTCGGGGGCCATCAGCGGGACCTTTCAGGCCGCCCAGGCGGCGGCCTCCCAATATTCGGGCGCTCCTGTCCAGGTTTTCGACAGCCGGACGGTGACGGTGGCGCAGGGACTGCTCGTCCAGCACGCGAGGACCCTGGCGCTGGCGGGCGAGGATGCGGCCTCCATCGCCGCGAAGCTCGAAGTGATCAAGAGGCGGGCGAAGGTCTTCGTGTCCCTGAAGACCCTCGAGTTCCTCCGCCGCGGCGGCCGAATCAGCTCGTCCCGCAGCCTCGTGGCCACGCTCCTCAACATCCGGCCCGTGATCTCCCTGAGCGAGGACGGAAAGGTCTTCAGCCCCACGAAGGCCTGGGGTCGCTTTGGGGTGCGGCGCAAGGTCCTGCAGATGGCGCGGCAGGAGTGGGAGAAGTACAAGCGATTCCAGGTGGCCGTCGCCCACGTGGACGCGCCCAAAGAGGCGGACTACTACGTGAGCCGGATCGAAAAGCTCACGGGCCTCAAGGACATTCCCGTCGTCGAAGCGACGGCGGTCCTCGGCGCCCACGCGGGTCCTGGGGCAGCCGGGATCGCCGTCCTGGGGCTCGAGTGACCGTGGCTCTGGCACTCCTGCTCATCGCCTCCTACCTGGCCGGGTCGTTTCCCACGTCCATCGTCGTGACGCGGATCTTCCTCGGGATCGACGTGCGCCAACACGGAAGCGGCAACGCCGGCGCGACGAACGTCCTTCGCGTCGCCGGCTGGAAGGCCGCCCTTCCCGTCGCCCTGGTGGACGTTCTGAAGGGATTCGGCCCCGCCGCCGTGGCGCTCTGGGGACCTTGGGATCCCGAGGTGTCTCGCACCCTCGCCGCCAATTTATGCGGCGCGGCCGCCGTGCTCGGGCACGTTTTCCCGATTTGGGCCGGCTTCCGCGGCGGAAAGGGAATCGGCACGTCCGCCGGCGCTCTGCTGGCCATCCATCCGGCCGCCGCCGCCGCCGCCGTCCTCCCCTTTGCGGCGGCCCTGGCCGGTACGCGGAGCGTCTCGGCGGGCTCCATCTCCGCGAGCCTGGTTTTCCCTCTTCTCGTGATTCTCCTTCGCGGAGGGGGCTGGGCCCAGGATCACCGCGCCGAGTTTCTCCTTCTCTTCCCATGGACCCTTGCCCTGGTCCTCTTCCATTGGAAGAACATCCTGCGCCTCCTCGAGGGCCGCGAGAACCGCATCTTCTAACCCCGACAGGCGCCCCTCGGCAACGGAGGTGAGTCCCCTCGAGCCTCGGTTCCGACGTCACGCGCGAAGTCCAACGCGCTCCGCAGTCCGCAGAAACCGTACGACGAGCCGCTCGGAACCGGGGGCGATCGGTCGGTCTCGAATCGAGTCGGACGGGCCTCGCTCGCTTTGCCCATCGAAACAACCCATATGTAGTAGGTGCCCAATGACGGGCTTTCCGATGTGGTCGTTGATTGCCGGCCAACCTCTTCCGAATCCGAGATGCGCCCCACAAAAATTTGCGCTGCACTTTTTTTCAGCACAACTTCTTGACACCCGAAGGAAGGAACGCTATATTATTCACAACACCAGGTGTTGTGCATCCGTGAGTGAGGCTAGGACATGTTGGCGCGTTTCCTTCCTTAAGGAGGTTCGAATGGCGGAGAAAGTCGAGAAGAAGGTGGCGAAGAAGCCCGCGGCGAAGAAGCCTGCGGCGAAGAAGCCCGCGGCGAAGAAGGCGGCCAAGCCTGCCGCCAAGAAGCCTGCGGCGAAGAAGCCCGTGGCCAAGAAGCCCGCGGCGAAGAAGCCCGCGGCGAAGCCGGCCGTGAAGAAGCCCGCCGCCAAGAAGGCGGTCGTCAAGAAATAGGGGGCCTCAAGCCCGAAGCGTGGCCCGCCGAAAGGCGGGCCACTTTTTTTTGCGGCTCGGCTGGTCGAAGATGACCCCTGCCGCGAAGCGCGGCGAGAGGAAGCCATGATCGAACGGCCATCCGAACCTCTTCCGACCCGGCCCGGGTGCTATGTCTTCCGCGACCCGAAGGGCCGCCCCCTCTACGTGGGCAAGGCCAAGAATCTCAGGGCCCGCGTGGGGTCCTATTTTCAGGAACGCCCGTCTTCGAAGGTCGAGCGGTTGCGGAGGGCCGCGTCCTCCCTCGAGGTCATCGTCACGCCCAACGAGTGGGAAGCCTTCCTCCTCGAGAACAACCTCATCAAGCAGTTTCGCCCCCGGTTCAACACTCTCCTCAAGGACGACAAGACCTATCCCTACATCAAGCTCACGATGAAGGACCGGTTTCCGAAGGCCCTCTTCACGAGGAGGCCCCTGCGCGACGGTTCGCTGTACTTCGGCCCCTTCGTTCCCGGGTGGAAGGCGAGGCAAAACCTCCGGCTTCTCCAGGAGTCCTTCAAGATCGCGACGTGCAAGGATCCCTTGGATGGAACCCGGCCGCGCCCCTGCCTCTATTTCGAAATGGGCCAGTGCTTCGCGCCGTGTGTGAAGGGAAAGGTGGATCCCCGCTCCTACGGGCAGGCCGTGGGTGCGGCCCGTCTCTTCCTGGAGGGTCACACGGCCGCGCTGAGGGAGGAACTGGAGAAGAAGATGCGCGAGGCGGCCTCGAATCGGGAGTACGAGAGCGCCGCTCACTACCGGGACCTCCTGAAGGCGACGGCGGCCCTCGGAGCGAAGCAGTCCGTCTCCCGGCCGGGGGAGGGACATTGGGAACTCTTCGGTCTCTACGGCGGCGGGGGCGACTACCTGCTGCACTCGTTCACGCTTCTCGAGGGCCGCGTCGTGGACCGAAGGGCGTGGCGGCTGGAGGACGTGGAGGGAACGGAGGAAGAGATCCTCTCCTCCTCCCTCATGCGCCTCTACGGAAACTCGCCCGGAATCCCGGATGGCGTGTGCGTCCCGCGAAATTTCGCGGATGCGGCGCTGCTGTCCAGGTTCCTCTCGGAAAGGAAGGGCCGCCGCGTTCCGGTGGTCGTGCCGCGGCGGGGTCCCAAGGCGGCCCTCGTCGCCAGTCTAGTGGAGAACGCGCGAATCGACTTCGAGGCGCGGGGGGACCGATCGGCAGCGCCGAGGGAACTGGCCCTCCGCTTGGGGCTCGACGGAACGCCTTCGCGGATCGAGTGCTTCGACATCTCCCATACCCACGGCGGCGAGACGGTGGCTTCCTGCGTCGTCTGGGAGGATGGGCGCATGCGGCGGGAGGACTACCGCCGATTCAACGTGAAGGGCGTTCGGGGCGTGGACGACTTCGCATCCATCGCCGAGGTCGTGGCGCGCCGGTACGCCCGGCTCCTGCGCGAGGGGGCACCGTTTCCGGATTTGGTCGTCGTCGATGGGGGCCAGGGCCAGGTGAACGCGGCGCGCTCCGCGCTAGAATCCATCGTCCCCGAATGCCCCGCCCTTGCGGGGCTTGCGAAGCGAGAGGAGTGGGTCTACAGGCCGGGGACGGCCGAGCCCCTCGTCCTGCCGAGGACTTCTCCCGCACTTCACCTTCTCCAGTCCGTCCGCGACGAGGCCCACCGGTTCGCCCTCGCGGGCCATCGGGCCCGGAGAAGCCGGACCCGCCTTTCCTCACCTCTGATGACCATACCGGGCGTAGGACCCGTCACGGCCCGAAAACTGCTCAAGGCTTTCCTGACGACCGACGCCATCCGCGGCGCCTCCGAAGAGGCCCTGGCCGCGGCAGTGGGCAAGGCCGCCGCCGCGCGCGTCCGGCGGTGGGTGCGGGGCGAAGAGGGACCGAAGGACCGAGGGACGGAATGAGCGAAAGGGGACGGGAGTCTCACATCATATAGTTCAGCTCGGCGCGGGGTCCCGGGGTCAGCACCCGTTTCCCGGAGAATGGTCATCTGCGGCCCCAGCCCTCGCGTGGCCGTGCTACCCTCTTCCCATGCGCGCCTTCTTCGCCCGCCTCAAGAAAGGGACGGAGCCGCTCAACTACGGGCGGGAGACCGTGGCGGCGATGGCGCGCCGGCACTTCGAATCGGGTACCGTGCGGGGCCTGCGGGTGCTGGATCTGGGAGCGGGAACGGGGGCCGACCTTTTCAACGTGGCCCAGGCGCTCGGGCCCGAGCGGTGCCGGCTGGCCGGAATCGAGCAGCACCCGCGGGCGGCGCGGGCGCTTTCGGGCAAAGGGGTCGAGGTCCACGCGCTCGATCTGGAGAGGGAACGATTCCCCTTTGCGGACGCCGAGGTGGATCTGGTCCTCGCCAACCAGGTCCTGGAGCACACGAAGGAGATCTTCTGGATCCTGGCCGAAACGGCGAGGGTCCTCCGACCCGGGGGCTGCTTCCTCGTCGGGCTCCCCAACCTAGCGTCTCTCCACAATCGAATGCTCCTCTTGTTCGGAGCCCAGCCCTCGTCCATCGAGTGGCTCGGGCCCCACGTCCGGGGAGCGACGGCGGATGGGTTCATCCGGTTTGCCACGGCGGGCGGGTTCTTGGAGGTTAAGGAGATCCGGGGCGGGAACTTCTATCCCCTTCCGGCGGCGCTCGCCCGTCCCATGAGCCGTGTGCTTCCTCGCATGGCGGTGAGCCTCTTCATCCGGCTGGAGCGGACGGCGCGGTCCGGCAGCTTTCTCGAGATCCTGGCAGGGACCGAGTACGAGACGCCCTTCTACCGGGGCGGCTGAGACCACCACCCCGAGGTCGCCACGTTTCGGTCGGGATCCGCGGCCTGCACCGCTACCCAGTGAGCCTCGCCGGAGGGGATCTCCACTTCGCACGCGCCCGATTCGGATCCCTCCACGCCTTCCGTCCACGGGAGCACCCGCCAGGGACTTCCGTCCACACTGGCCCGCACGGCCGCGACGCCGCTCGCGTCCGAGAAGGTCGCTCGGACTCGGCGGGGGCCCGCGGCCGAGAGGCGCAAGTCGGGGGGTGTGTTGTCCACGGCGAACTCGGGCAGCTCCCGCTCCGAGATCCCCGATTCCTCCTCCGGATTCGAAGCCGCGTCGTCAAGGCGCACGCGCACGGAATAGGCCCCGTCGGGCAGGCCGCGCGTGTCGAAGGCGTAAAAGGAATCGGCCACGCCCTCGGCCAGACGGATCCACGAACCACCCGGGGCGGGGCGCAGGAAGAGGGAAGCCCTCACCTGGTCCCCGTCGGGGTCCTCCGACTTCCAGGAGATCATGCGGAATCCATGGATGTAGTAGGTCTGCGCGGGCATGTCCTGGGCGGGGGCCTGCACGAGGGAAGGAAAGGGCGAGTCAGTCTGGTGAACCTCGCGGGCGAGGCGGTCACCCAGCTGGCTGGGCATCTGCACGGACACCTGTCCCGGCGGGTGGACGAGGGCCGACTTGAGGAGGGGAGGGCGGTTGACGGGCCTGCAGAAGAGCGAGACGCCGCGGGACTCCTCGCCCGGCGCCAGCGTGAGGCGCCATTGAAGGTAGCGGCCCGCGGGCGCTTCCGTCACCTTGGAGGCCTCTCGCCAACCGGACCAGAAGGCGTCGGGCTTGGGCGTGTTCCCGCCTCGGACCGCCGCGGCTCCTCCGCCCGACGTCTCCAGGCGGACGGGGCGGGAGGGGGCTCCCAGGTCGAGGACGGGGGAGAGGTAAGCGCCTCCGGCCTTCGCTTTGGGGACGCTCAGGGCGGGAGGAAAGGCGGTCAGCACCGTGGGCCAAGGCCCCGAAGGGACGAGCGCTGTGACGGGGGATTCCTGCCAGCGCCAAAGGCAGGAATCGCCTTGGTGGGACACCTCGAAGAGACGGCCGTCCGCGAGCCCCACGAAGGCGCCTTTCTCGGAGGGGCAGAGGGAGAGGGCAAGGGAACCCAGGGAGCAGACCGGCTCCGCCGGGCGGCCCTGGCTCATGCGGTAGATCCCGGAGGCCCCTCCCGCCTCGGGCTTGGCCCCCTCGCCGTCGGGCGCGGCGGCGGCCTTTGAGTTCACCGCCAGGAAGAGGGCGTCCCGCGACGGAGATAGAGCCGCCACCTCTTCCTGGGGGAAGCTCTGGAAGCAATAGGGGGAGGCGCCGTCCGCCGAGTAGAGGGCGGCGGGGCCGCTGGTGCCGGCCCACAGGCGCGCGTTCCAGAGAACCATGCAGCGCACGTGCTTGGCGGGGGGCACGAGAACCGGAGTGGGCTCTCCCCCGGAGTCCACCTCGTAGATTCCTCCGGGGAGCCCCGTCGCCGCGAGGATCTTGGAGCCCTCTTCAAGGAGCACCCACACGTAATCGGCGGGGAGAGAGGCGATCAGGGAAACCTCCCCGGTCCCGGGGCGGAACCGGTACACCCGCGCGGGGGAGGAGGTGCCCACGAGGAGGGAGCCGTCGGAGGAGTGGGCCAGCGCCGTGACGAGGGGCTCCGAAAAGCGGTGGAGCGCCTCCGCGCGGTCTCCCTTGATCCGCAGGAGATCGCCTGTGGGGCCCGTGCCCACGAAAAACCCGCCGTCGGTTTGGAGCGCGGAGAGCGGCAGGGAGGGGAGCTGCGCCAGCTCCACGTAGGAAGGCCCGGCCGTGAAAGTCCCGTCGGAGTGCGCCGCGACGCCCTGGGGGTATCCGTCTCTCAAGTCGGCGGAAGAGGAGACGATGGCCCGCGTCTGGACCGCCTCCGCGCTCAAGGCGGCGGCCAGCGCCGCGCCGGCCAGCACCTCAACGGCTCGCGTCACCCGCATGTCGCACCTCCACGTCGAACTCCGCCATCCCCTCCACCGGCGCATCGGCGTCGAAGGATCCCAGCCACACGAGCCTGCGCGCGTCCGCTTTGGCGGAGCCCGCGAGGGGCCGTCCTCCCAGCAGAGCTTCGAGGGACGGCGGGGAGTCGCCGATCCGGCGGGACTCCAGCATTCTCGCGGGCTGGTCCTGAAAGACGGCCACGGCGAGGGACCGGCTGGACGGGTACTCGGCCAGGCGGGCGAGCACCTCCCCGGCCGTCTTCGGCGGCCGGGGGTCCGCCGCCGCGGCGAGCTTGGCCACGTCGGCGGCGCCTCCCACCGTAACCGTGAGCCGGCCCGCCGGAAGGGCACCGGCCGGGATCGTCGCAGAAAGGTCACGATCCCCGCCCTGGTAGGCCTGCAGCCGGGCGCGGATTTCCAGATCCTCCCCGGGACCCGCGGGGGAGCGGTCCGCCCAGGCGTCTCGGAGGAGGAGCCCAGTGCGTCCCGGCGCCACCTCGATATGAACCTCCACGGATCGGGGCCGCAGGGACTCGAAGGGATTGTTCATGACGAGGTCCAGCGCCGCGCTCAGAAATTCCGCCGCCGGGATGAAGCCCGTCGACCCGCTGAACACCTGGTCGCGCAACTCGAGATCCGTCCTGCCCTCTAACTGGAATCGGATGGCACCCATCCGAAGGGTCTTGGCCTGAACCGGGTCCTCCAGATGGGAGCCGAGAAGAGCCAGGGCGTTTCCAGCCAGGGCGGGCGTCACCTGGGGGCTGTCCACCACTTCGAAGGAGTACTCCCTCGAGGGCAGGCTGGGCCCCGAGATGGACGCGCGGACCTTCACCATGCGAGCGGAGCCGCCGAAGCGGCCGAAGACCCCCGCCGGACGATCTTCCAGGGCGACACCGACGGGGGCGCCGCTGTCGCAGAGCTTGAAGCCGATGGCCGTGCTCGCGACGGGGGCCACCACCTCCGCCGCCACCGCGGGCATCTCCAGGCTCCCCAGCTCCAGGAAGGGGTGGCCGAAAGCGAGGAAGGAGCGGCCGTCGCTCCAAGTCACGGTTCCGAAGGCCGTGAATTGAACGTCTCCGCTGACGAGTTGGATGCCCACCATCTGTCCCGCCGAAGGTGGGGCGGGAGGCGGAACCGAGGAAGAGGGTGGGCCCTCACCGGCGGCCAGCGTCCACTGGAAGCCGGAGTCGGCCAGGCGGGTGAGAGTGCCCGCGTAGTAGAGGGTGGGTTCCGCGGACCCGTGCGCGGCGGCCCGGGACGAACCAAAGAGCTGGGACGCCCTTTCCATGAACCCCGCCCACCCGACCGGAGCGCCCGCCGTCGGGGAGGGGGCCGTCCCGCCGGTTCTGGCCCGGTCGCGGACGGCCATCATCTCCTCCGCCGGAGTGACACCGCACAGGGGCTCCTTCGAGAAGGCCCAGCCCGAAGAGAGGGCGCCGAGAAGGCGCCCCTCCACGAGAATCGGGCTACCGCTCATGCCCTGAAGCACCCCCGTCCTCTCCACCTCTGCCCCGGAGAGCCGGCAGATGATGAGGCGCTGGAGCCCCGATCCGCGATTCACTACGCCGAGGACCTCGGCCTGAAAGGTCGCGGGCTCCCGCCCGTTAAAGACGGAGTACCCCGTGCCCTTCAGACCCGGCCTCACGTCTCCGAGGGGGAACGGGGACGGGTCGGCCGGAGGCGCTGGGTCGGCGGCCCGGGCCGCGAGGCAAAGCAGGAGCGCGAATACGGCGGAAGCGGAAGTCCATCTCATGGCGCACCGGACCAAAAGGCGCCATGATACCATGCGTGGGGCCGAAGCCTCCCCGGGCCGTCCCTCCAAACCCTTGACACGGACGGGCTTTTTCCTCTAAACTAAGAGCCCTTTGCGCGACGGGATCCGTCTGCCGCGCTGGAGACGAGCGAGGAGATTCGGCGATGCGTACGGAGTTTCCAAAGAGCGGGGATGTGCGCCGCGACTGGTTCGTGGTGGACGCCGACGGCAAGACCCTGGGGCGGCTCGCCACGGAGGTGGCGCGCGTGCTCATGGGCAAGCACAAGCCCCTGTACACCCCCAACGCCCAGGTGGGCGATTTCGTGGTCGTGGTCAACGCCGAGAGGGTGCGGCTCACCGGCAACAAGTGGACCGACAAGCTCTACCGGCACCACAGCATGTATCCGGGCGGCCTCAAGGAGATCTCCGCCAAGGACCTCCTCGCCAAGCACCCCACGCGCCTCATCGAGAAGGCCGTGCGGGGCATGCTCCCCAAGAACCGCATCGGGGACCGGCTCATCCGAAAGATGAAGGTTTACGCGGGAGAGCGTCATCCCCACGAGGCCCAGAAGCCCGCGCCCTTTCCCGTGGCCTTGAGCTGAATTCAGGAGTCTGATGCATGAGCGTGATCCAGTACAACGGGACCGGAAGGCGCAAGACGGCCGTGGCTCGAGTCTACCTCCGCCCGGGCAAGGGCAGCATCCTCGTCAACAAGCGGGGCTTCGAGGAGTACTTCCCGAACCCCGTCCACCGGATGCAGATCCAGAGCCCCCTCACCCTCACCAATACGATGGACAAGTTCGACGTCCTCGTGAACGTGGAGGGAGGCGGCATCTCCGGGCAGGCCGGCGCCGTGAGACACGGCATTTCCCGAGCGCTCCTCGAGTACAACCAGGAGCTTCGCGCCAGCTTGAAGGCGGCGGGGTTGCTCACGCGCGATGCTCGCGAGGTCGAGCGGAAGAAGTACGGCCACCCGAAGGCCCGCAAGCGCTTCCAGTTCAGCAAGCGTTAATCCCGATCCGGAGCGGGGGGGAGGCCCACCCGGGCCCCTCCCCCGCAGCCGGTTGGCCCTGACCCCATGTTTCCCGCGGACAGGAGAAGGGGCGGACAAGGGCCCTCACGGAGGGTCCTGGCCATGAGGCTTCCCGCCCCGTTCGCGGCCTAAGGAAGGAGAGAGCTTTGGCAACCGTAACCATGAAGGAGCTCCTGGAAGCCGGCGTCCACTTCGGGCATCTGACGCGGAAGTGGAACCCCAAGATGAAGAGGTACATCTTCGGACAGCGCAACGGCATCCACATCATCGACCTCCAGCACACCCTCCGCGAGTTCAAGCACGCCTCCGACTTCGTCACCGACCTCTCGATCAAGGGCGGCCGGGTGCTCTTCGTGGGGACGAAGCGCCAGGCCCAGGAAGCCATCCGAGAGGCCGCCGAGCGCGTCAAGATGCCGTACGTCACCGAACGGTGGCTGGGCGGCACGCTGACCAACTTCCGGACCATCCAGACGCGCATCCAGCGCTACAAGGAGCTCATGCGCCTGGAGTCCAACCAGAACTCGGAAAACCTCACGAAGAAGGAGCGCCTCCTCCTCGGCAAGGAGAAGGAGAAGCTCGAGAAGATGCTCTCGGGCATCGTCGAGATGTCCAGGATCCCCTCGGCCCTTTTCGTGGTGGACATCAAGCGCGAGAGAAACTGCATCCGCGAGGCCAAGAAGCTTGGCATCCCCGTGGTGGCGATGGTGGACACGAACTGCGACCCGGACGAGGCGGACTTCCCGATCCCCGGGAACGACGACGCGGTTCGGGCCATCCAGCTCTTCGCCGGGAAGGTGGCCGACGCCATCGAAGAGGGGCGCCACGTGTTCCAGGCCCGCGAGGCCGAGATGGCCGAAGCGGCGGCGCTGGCCGACCGGGCCGCGGCGGATGTGGACGACGAGGAGCACCCCGAGGTGCAGAAGTCCCGCGCCCAGGAGAAGCTCGAGGCCCTCGAAAAGAAGGTCCGCCGTGCCCCGTCCCGTAAGGCGCCCGTCCGCAAGGGCCCCGCGCCCTCCCCCGCTCCGGAGGCTTGATCCCATGGCGATTACATCCAAAATGGTCCAGGAACTTCGGGAGAAGACCGGCGTCGGCATGATGGACTGCAAGCGCGCCCTCGAGGAGGCCGGCGGCGACATGGAGGAGGCCGTCAAGGTCCTCCGCAAGAAGGGCATGGCCACGGCCGAGAAGAAGAGCGCCCGCGCGGCCTCCGAAGGGCGCGTGACCTCGTACATCGCCCCCGGGTCCAAGGTCGGATCTCTCGTGGAGATCAACTGCGAGACCGATTTCGTTGCCAACACAGACGATTTCATGGAGATCGCCGCGGCCCTTTCGCGCCAGGTGGCGGAGAACGCCCCCGCCGGGCCGGAGGCCCTCCTCGACCAGCCGTACCTCCTGGACGGCGCCTCCAAAGTGAGGGACGCCATCGTGGGCAAGGTCGCGAAGCTGGGAGAGAACATCCAGTTCCGCCGATTCGTCCGCTACGAGGGCGACAGGGTGGCCACGTACATCCACGCCGGAGGCAAGATCGGTGTCCTGATGCAACTCGCGTTGGATGACGGTGCTTTGGACACGGAGGAGGCCGCCAAGGACCTGTGCATGCAAGTGGCGGCCTCTGCGCCCCGGTTCGTTTCGCGGCAGGAGGTCACGGCGAGCGTGCTCGAGGGCGAACGGGAGATCTACCGTTCCCAGGTGCTGGCCCAGGGCAAACCCGAGTCCATCGTCGACAAGATCGTGGACGGCAAGATGAACAAGTTCTACGAGGAGAACTGCCTCCTCGAGCAGGCCTTTATCAAGGACACGGCGGTCAAGGTGCAGGACTACCTCAAGGCCAAGACCGGCGGAAAGATGAAGGTCGTCCGCTTCGAGCGGTTCGTCCTGGGGGAGGGCCTGAAGCCCTCCGCCTGTGGCGACTGACCGTCGCGCGAAACCCGAGGGCGGCCCATGGGCCGCCCTTTTTCATGGCCCGCACGGAGAGAGGGGAGTCGCCATGGCCGAGCCCGTCTACAAGAGGATCCTGTTGAAGCTGTCCGGTGAGGCCCTCATGGGGCCCGAGGGCTACGGCATCGACCCGGCGGCCGTGGGCACCGTGGCCCAAGAGGTGGTCGAGATCCACTCCATGGGCGTCTCCGTGTGCGTCGTGGTGGGCGGCGGGAACATCTTCCGGGGCTCCCTCGGGGACGGCATGGGTCTGGACCGCGTGACGGCGGACTACATGGGCATGTTGGCCACGATCATGAACGGGCTCGCCCTTCAGGACGCCCTGGAAAAGAGGGGCGTCAGCACGCGCCTGCAAACGGCCATCGCCATGGACGCCATCGCGGAGCCCTACATCCGGAGAAGAGCCATCCGCCACCTCGAGAAGGGCCGCATCGTCATCTTCGCCGCGGGGACGGGGAATCCGTACTTCACGACGGATTCGGCGGCCGCGCTGCGGGCCATCGAGGTGAAGGCGGAACTCCTCCTCAAAGCCACGAAGGTGGATGGGGTCTACTCGGCGGATCCTCTGAAGGATCCCGCCGCCCGGAAATACGACTCCATCACGTACCTCGAGGCCCTGGAGCAGGGGCTCCGGGTCATGGACGCGACGGCCATCAGCCTCTGCATGGAGAACCACATTCCCATCCGGGTCTTTGACCTGTTTGCCCGTGGCAACATCCGCAGGCTCGTGGAGGGGGAGATCATCGGGACCCTCGTCGCGGACGGCCCCCGGGGTTGAAGGGGGCCCCGAGTCCGTCCATAATGGCCGCGACGCAGACGGCATTTGGGGGAGGACGAACATGGTCAAGGCAATCCTCAAGGACGTGGAAGAGAAGCTGAAATCGACCCTGGCGGCCACCCGGCACGACCTCGCATCCATCCGGACCGGCAAGGCCAGCCTTGCCATACTGGAACCCGTGAAGGTGGACTACTACGGGACCAAGACGGCCCTCAACCAGGTGGCCACCCTCTCGGTGCCCGAACCCCGGCTCATGGTCATCCAACCCTGGGACCCCAAGCAAATCCCGCTCATCGAGAAGGCCATCCTGGAGGCCAACCTGGGGATGACGCCCTCCAACGACGGCCGGGTCATCCGCCTTCCCGTTCCCCAACTCACGGAGGAGCGCCGCAAGGAACTCTGCAAGCGGGCCCGGGAGCTCGGGGAGAAGGGGAAAGTGGCGGTGCGCCACGTCCGTCACGAGGCACGGGGAGTCCTCGAGAAGAAGGAAAAATCCAAGGAGATCTCCGAGGACGACCGGGACAAGGGCTTCGAGGAGATCCAGAAGCTCCACGACCGGACCATCGAGGAAATCACCCAGTCCGTCACCAAGAAGGAGGCGGACATCATGGAGGTGTAGGTCTCCGGAGGCGGCTCCCCGGGCACGGGACCGCGGGGGAGGGGACCATGGCGGGGGCTCTGCGGGTCTCTGTGGCCGTCCTGGCCGGCGGCATGGGTGTCCGGGCCGGAGGCAACCTGCCCAAGCCCTTTCGGGCCGTCCTGGGAAAACCCCTCATCCTGCACGCCCTGGAGGCCTTCGACGCCATGCCGGAGGTCCTCACGCTCCGGGTGGCCGTTCCCGCCGAGCACCGCGCGACCCTCAACGAAATCATGGACCTCCACTCCCTCCGCGTCTACAGGGGATGCGTGCAGGGCGGGATCACGCGAGCGCGCTCGGCCCTGGCCGTCCTGCGCGCCCTGGAGGCGGACCGTCCCGACGTGGTCCTCGTCCACGACGCCGCCCGCCCCATCGTGTCGGCGGAAGAAACCAGGGTCCTTTTGGAGGCCTTGCCGGGCCATCAGGGGGCCATCCTGGCGGCGCGCGCCGTGGACACCCTCTGGAGGGTCTCGGAGGACGGGCGCCTCGAGGAGGTGGCGGATCGCCGGAGCCTGGTGCGCGCCCTCACTCCCCAGGCCTTTCCCTACGAGGTCCTGCGGGAGGCTTACGAGCGCGGGGTCGAGGAGGGCTTCGAGGGCACCGACGACGCCTCCTACGTCCGGCACGCCGGCGGGGACGTCGTTTGGGTAACGGGGACTTCCAAGAACATCAAGGTCACCTACGAGGAGGATTTCGCGCTTCTGGAAGCGCTTCTCCTGGGAGGACGCCCATGAGGATCGGCCACGGATGGGACGTGCATCGGCTGGTGGAGGAGCGCCCCTTTCGGCTCGGCGGGCTCACGCTCCCCCACGACAAGGGCCCCGCGGGCCATTCGGACGGGGACGTCCTCTTGCACGCCGTGACGGACGCCCTCCTGGGCGCCGCGGCCCTGGGGGACATCGGCGCGCACTTCCCGGATTCGGACCCTCGCTGGAAGGGGGCCGACAGTGCGGACCTCCTGGCACACGTCGTGGCGAAGATCCAGAGCGTGGGACTCCGCGTGGGCAACGCGGACGTCACCGTCATCGCGGAAGCCCCCAAGATCGGGCCCTACCGGGACGCCCTCCGGCAGCGCCTGGCCCAGCTCCTCGAAGTGCATCCCTCGCGGGTCAGCGTGAAGGCCAAAACGGCGGAGGGGCTCGGCGACATCGGCCGGGGGGAGGCCGTGGCCTGCCACGCCGTGGTCCTCCTCGATGAGGCCCAGCCGGACTGACCCCCTGAAGAAAAAGGACAAGGCCGGACGGGACATCCAGTCCGCCCCCTCGCCTTTGACCCTTTTGTGGACGTGGGGTGCCTGGATGGAGTCGCGATCATGCGGCTGGCTGGGCATAGATATGCGGACCCCGCTTCCTCAGGCTCCTTCTTCGGAGGCTTTCGCGGAGAAGGCGCGTGGGAAAAGGCGATGGAATTGGCGCGAGAAGGGGCGTCGTCTCTTTTCGTCAGTTTTGCCGCTCTGTATAGCAAAGGGCCAGCCACGGGAGGGGGGAGGGGCTCTGCCCTCCCCCCTTTGCGCTCGGCTCCCTCCGGTCGCGCCGCTGTTCCCCCACCCGTAGGAGATTGCGCTCCGGCGGGAGTGAATCCTGCTTCGCGCCTCGGTTTCAGAGGCACCTAAACTCCCGGATCGGGTAATCTCGCACCCTCCTGGGCCTCATCCCTCCGGTCGGGCCGCAGAAGCCAAGGAGGGCAAACATAGGCAGCGCAAGGAGAGGGGGAAATCACCCAGTGCGCAAAGCGCTCCTATTGGTGTTCTTTACTATAAGACAATAAAGTGTGTAGCATTGTCTCTGATGCCGCGCGTCGCGGTCGAGCAAGGAGGCATGAATGCTGAAGCGGAATGGAGAAGGGCATATCCCCCACCGAGTCGCCTGGGTGGCGGGGCTGGCTCTCCTGGCGGTTTTGGCCTTTGCCAAGGATGGCCCCGCCGATGGGAAGTCGCTTTTCAAGGAGTACTGCAAACCCTGTCATGCGGAGGGAGCAAAAGCGGGAGAGTACACGCCCATGACCCTCATCGGCGACCAGTGGGAGCGCTTCTTCGAAACAAAGTACCTTGCTGCGCACCAAGCGGTCAACGATACCGCCCACGGAAACAAACCCGTCACCGAGGCGATCACGCCCGACATGCTGAAGGTCCTTCGGGAGTGGATCGTCGATCACGCGGCCGACTCCGAGCACCCCATGACCTGCGGCTGAGGCCGCCTCGTGACGAAGGAGAACGAGGCCATGAAACGAATTTTCGCGGTGCTCGCGGCGGCGGTTTTTTCCGTGCTCGGCTGGGCTCAGTCGGGCGACGAGGTGGAGGCCATGCGCCGCCGCCTGGCGGAACTGGAGCAGCGTCTGAGCCAGATCGAAGCGTCCAAGGCGCCGGCGGCCAGCGCAGACGTGCAGGCCATCCGGCAGGAACTCAAGGAGATGGGCAAGCGGCTCGACTCCGTGGAGAAGAACGACGCGCTGGACCGGATCCGCTGGGGCGGCGACTTCCGCTTCGAGACCCACTCCATCGATAGCTCCATCCCGGCCTACGTGGACGGAATGGCCATGCAGAACATGGTGGTGAACACGCTCTTTTATTACGGCGCCACGGGAATGCTCCCACCCAATCCCGGCGCGGTGCAATCCCTCATCGCCAGCCACTACAGCGACTACCTCTACTTCACCGACCACCTTACCTTCGACCAGCTCAAGAAGACCATGGGGATGTTCTCCCCCCAAATGCAGCAGATGCTGATGGCTTCGCTGGCGCCCTACGCCGCCCGTCCGGGGTACGACTGGAACAACAGCATCCTTTACACCAACCGCCTGCGCCTGAGCATGGAGGCCGACGTAGCCAAGGACGTGACCTTCTCGGGACGCCTTTCCATGTACAAGACCTGGGGCGACTCCACGGGCGTCCAAATGTTCAACGGCCAATCCAACAGTTTCGCCCTCGACGGCAACACCACGGGCGTTCCCAACTCCGACGCCCTCCGCGTGGAGCGCGCCTATTTCACCTGGAACAACATCGGCGGCAAGCCCATCTACCTCTCCATCGGGCGCCGGCCCTCCACCAGCGGCCCGCCCCTGAATCTGCGGCAGGGCGAACTGCGCGCCGGGACGCCCATGGGTGCCCTCATCGACTTGCAGTTCGACGGCATCACGGCCGGGTGGCACATCAACGAGAACTCCACCTTCCGCCTCTGTTACGGCCTGGCGTATGAGAGCGGATGGGGCAACGGGGAACAGCTTCAGCAACCCGCGGATCGGCTCAAGGACGCCCAGTTCCTCGGCGTCAACTGGGACATCTGGAGCACCGAGAAGACCCTCGTCCAGACCACCGTGGCGCGAGCCTTCAACGTGACCGACGGCTTCAACGGCCTCATCGTCCTTCCCAACAACCCCGTCACGGGCGCCACCATCGCTGGCCCCGTGGTGATGCGCTATTCCCCGGCCGCCAACCTCGGAGACATGGACCTCGCGGGCCTCCTGGTCCAGCGCACAGACGGGCCCTTCGACTGGTTCGCCAACGTGAACTGGGTCAAGAGCCGCCCCGACAACGTCACGACGCCCTTCGGCGGCCTTTTCTGCGATCCCTTCGAGACCCCCGAGTCTCATTCCGGGTCCATGATCTACGTGGGCGGCCGCTACAACTTCGCCAACAAGGCCACCAGCATCGGCCTCGAGTACAACCACGGCTCCAAGTACTGGTTCAACTTCACGCCGGCCCAGGACGACATCCTCGCCGCCAAGACCAACACCCGTGGCGACGTCTGGGAGGCCTATCTGCTCCACCGCATCAACAAGCGCTTCCAGCTCAAGCTCGACTACACCTACTACGACTACGAATACTCGGGTTCCGGGTGGCACATCGGGGCGCCCCAGAAGCTCGACTCCAATCCCGTTCTGGGCTTCCCCACCTACTCCAGCGCCGGCGTCGCCACCCTCTCCATGAGCGTGAGGTTCTAGGGGCCCCATGCGGCGCCTCGCCCTCTGCTCGCTCCTTCTGGCCCTGGCCGCCGCGACCGCGGCGGCCGCGGCCGGGAAGGAGTACACCCACCAGAAGTACTTCGACCACTATGAGGGGACGAAGACCTGCCTCCAGTGCCACCAGAAGGAAGCCGAGTCCTTCTTCCACTCCCAGCACTACCAGTGGCGGGGGCAGGCCCCCGACGTGGTGAACTCGGACGGGAAGAGCCTGGGCAAGATCAACACCATCAACGACTTCTGCACCAACCCGGTGAAGAACTGGATCGGCGAGACCCGGAACTCCCGGGGGGACCTGCTGGCCCAGGGATGCTCGAAGTGCCACGCTGGATTGGGCCTCCTGCCCGCGGACAAGATCACTCCGGAACAGCTCGAGAACATCGACTGCCTCATGTGCCACGCCCGGGGCTACCAACGTAGCCTGTACGACAACGGAAAGGGCGGCTGGGAATGGCGGCCCATCCTCTGGAAGAACCCCGAAGGCCTCGATTCGGTGGCCAAGCGCATCGGCATGCCGACCCTCGCCACCTGCCTGCGCTGCCACGCGGGTTCCGGGGGCGGTCCCAACTTCAAGCGAGGCGATCTGGAATATGCCCTCACCGAGTGCTCCCGTGACTTCGACGTACACATGGCCCAGGACGGTGTGGGCCTGAGCTGTGTGGACTGCCACGCCGGCGAGGACCACCGGGTCCGGGGCCGGGGTGCCGACCTCTCGGGCACGGACCTTCCCTCCAAGCCCCTCTCCTGCGACACGGAGGAGTGCCACGGGGGCAAGCCGCACGCCTCTCAGATCCTCAACGCCCACGCCGCGCGCGTGGCCTGCGCCTCATGCCACATCCCCACCTTCGCCAAGGCCGACGCAACGGACATGGTCCGGGACTGGTCCAAACCCTCCTACGACGCGGAGAAAGACAAGTACAGCGCCACCATCACCCTCCAGAAGGACGTGGCCCCCGTTTACGCCTGGTACAACGGCAAGACGCGGGCCCTCCTGCCGGGCCATCCCATCCAGAAAAACGCCGACGGCACCGTTGGCATGATGGCCCCCGAGGGGAGCCGGAAGGACCCGAAGGCGCGCATCTACCCCTTCAAGCTGCACCGGGGCCGCATGCCGGTGCTTGAAGGCAAGCAGTACATCCTACCCATCGAAGTGGAGGCCTTCTTCGGAAACGGGAAGCTGGACGAGGCGATCCGCGGAGCGGCCGAGGTGACCTACGGCGTCCGCGACGCCCGGTACTTCTGGGTGGATACGGTCCGCTACATGGGCATCTACCACGAGGTGGTCCCGGCGAAGCAGGCCCTGGGATGCCTGGACTGCCACGATACGGGAAAGCGCATGGACTGGAGGGCGCTCGGTTACGACGGCGATCCCCTCATGGAGAGGCTGGCCGCCGCCGCGAAGCCTGCAGGCCCGAAGAAATAGCCTCCTCTTCCGACCCCTTGCCGTTTCGAAAGGCGGGCCCGAGGGCCCGCCTTCTCGATTGTCCGGTCCCCGCCGGGAGGCCGAAGTTGACCGCCCGAGGCCCCGATGGGACAATGCCCCCATGCGCAAGGCGGGGTTCGTGCTCCTGGCTTTCCTGTCTCTCTCGGCGTGGGGGGCCCAGGACCGCATCGCGGCCCTTCAGAAGCAAGTGGAGGCCCTCCGCGGACTTCCCTTTCTGCGGCCCGTTCCCGTCCGGAGGGTGGAGCCGGAGGCGCTTCGCGCGGTGGTAAGGCGGGAATTGGCGCGGGAGTTTCCGGAAGCCGAGTGGCCGAAGAACGAGGCTGTCCTCAAAGCTTTCGACCTGATCCCTCCCAAGATGAACCTCCGCGCCGTTCTCCAGGCCATGCTGGAGGAGCAGGTGGCGGGGCTTTACGACCCCCGGGACAAGGTGCTTTATGTGAGCGCGGCCCCGCTCGGGGAGGAGGAGCTTCTGGCGGGGCTGGAGGTGGAGGGCTTTTCGCTCTCCGACGTCTTCCTGGTTCACGAGCTGGCGCACGCGCTCGTGGACCAGCACTTTCCGCTCCTGGACCTGCCCATGGAGGACCGGGAGAACGAGGACCGCGCTTCGGCGGCGCGCTGCCTGGTGGAGGGGGACGCGACCTGGGTCATGATGCGGTACCTGTACGGGGCCCTGAAGCTCTCCCCCGCGAGGCAGGCCGAGGCGGCCGACTTCATGGGCTCCCTGGCCCTCGGGAGAGAACTACTCGGGCAGTCGGCCCCCGCTTACATCCAGGACAACCTCCTGGCGGGGTACCTGGCCGGGCTGGCCCTGGTTCAAGCGGCAGTGGACAGAGGTGGGGTGGCGGCGCTCAACGACCTCTACCGAAACCCGCCGCGCTCCATGGAGCAGGTGCTCCACCCGGAGAAGGCCCTGAATCGCACCGACCCTCCGGTGAACCTGGCCGCCCCATCCTTCACGGGGCTCCCACCCGGCTGGGTCGAGGTCTCCCAGGGCGTGTGGGGGGAGTTCAACGTACGCATCCTCCTGGGCGAGTGGGGCGCCGGGGAGGAGCAGGCCCGGAAGGCCGCGGCGGGTTGGGCCGGGGACTCCTACCGGGTGTACCAGGGGCCCGAGAGCGGCCGGGCCTTTACCTGGACGACGGCCTGGGACGGCGAAGGGGAAGCGGAGGAGTTTTCCGAGGCCGTGAAGCGGCGCAAGGATTTGACGGTAGTGCGGCAGGGAGCGCGCGTGACGGTGGACCGGCCGCTCCCCTCCGCGCGGGCCGGCACCGCAGGCGGCGGGGTTGGCCCCTGAACCGTGGGAGCCAAACGGGGGGCCCGGATCCCCCGAACGGGAGGACGTGCGCATGCGACCGGTGGTGACTCGAACCGACTACGACGGAATCCGGCTGATCTCCCGCGGGAAGGTTCGCGACATGTACGACCTGGATGACCAGGTCCTCATCGTGGTCACGGACCGGCTGTCTGCCTTCGATCACGTCCTGCCCAACGGGATCCCCGACAAGGGCCGCGTGCTGAATCTCCTGACGGAATTCTGGCTCGAGAAGACGAAGCACCTCGTGAAGAACCACTTGCTTTCAACGGCCGCCGCGGATCTGCCGTCGTCCCTCTGTCCCTACAAGGAAGAGCTCGAGGGGCGCTTCACGCTGGCCAAAAAAGCCGACATGCTCCCCGTGGAGTGCGTCGTGCGAGGTTATCTGTCCGGCTCGGGCTGGAACGATTACCGGAAAAGCGGCGCGGTGTGCGGCATCCGGCTTCCCGAGGGCCTGAAGGAGAGCGACCGGCTCCCCGAGCCCGTTTTTACACCGTCCACGAAGGCGGAGACGGGCCACGACGAGAACATCTCCTTCGAGGCCGCCTCCTCCCTCCTCGGGGAGGCCCTGGCCCGCAGGGTGCGTGAGCTGACCCTCTCGGTCTACAACTACGCCGCGGACTACGCCCTTCAGCGCGGCATCATCATCGCCGACACGAAGTTCGAGTTCGGGCTGTACGAGGGCGAGGTCATCCTGTGCGACGAGGTCCTGACGCCCGACTCGAGCCGGTTCTGGCCCGCCGATCTTTACGAGCCGGGGAAATCCCAGCCCTCCTTCGACAAGCAATTCGTGAGGGATTACCTGCTCTCCATCCGGTGGAACAAGGAGCCGCCGGTGCCCGCCCTCCCCGAAGAGGTGGTGTCCAGGACCTCCGAGAAATACCGGGAAGCCTTCGAGCGAATCACGGGCCACCCGCTGCCCTAGCGGAGGGGGCGAGGGCCGATGGGACGGCGGATGGACATTCGGGGGGCGGTGCGGCCCATGGCGCCCGGTGATCTCCCGGAGGTCTCGGCCATCGAGTCCGACTCCTTCCCCAATCCGTGGCCCTTGGAGGCTCTCCGCCACGAACTCGTCACCAATCCCTTCTGCACCAGCTTCGTGGTGGAGCAGGAGGGGCGCGTCGCCGGGTACGCCTTCCTGTGGGTCATCTTCGAGCAGGCGCACCTCATCAACATCGCCGTGGACCGGGAGTACCGCCGGTGCGGCCTGGGGGAGGCGCTCCTGGTCCACGCCCTGGAGCAAGCCAGGTCCATGGGGGGGGAGCGCATCCACCTGGAGGTGAGGGAATCCAACGCTCCGGCCATCGCGCTGTACCGAAAGCACGGCTTTGGCGAACTCGGCAGGATCGAACGGTATTACTCCGACGGGGCCGCCGCCCTGGTCATGGAGGCCTCGCTCAAAGCGGGGTCCGGGGGGGAGGGGCCATGAGACTCGGGGCCTGCTTCTGACCAACCCGCACATCGCACTGGGTCAGCTCCAGAAGGTCTCCACTCCCGAGAAGGACTACGTGCGCACCGTCTTCTACGCATCCACCGAGGCGGAGGAGATGAAGTGCCCCGACCTGGAGGTGCACCGCCTCGAGCGCATGGAAAACGTCACCGACGCATTGCGGTCGGCCGTGGAGGGCTTCCTCCGAAGGATACGGAGGCCAAGAGACGGGAAGTCCTGGCCGGCCTCGCCTCCGCCAGGATGGGCGAGACGAGTTTCCTGTGCGAGACGGAGACCCTCTACCGCGGCGGGGAGTACTGGATCTACCTCTACCGACGCTTCACCGACATCCGCCTCGTCTTCTCCACCAAGAAGGCCATCGGGTTCTTTGGAGGGGACGCAGACAACTTCATCTTTCCACGGCACGACCTCGATGTGGCTCTCTTCCGCGTGTACGAGAACGGCCGGCCCCTGCAGGTGACGCACTACCTTCCCGTACGGGAGAGCCCTCCGAGCGAAGGGGAAACGGTCTTCGTGGCGGGGAACCCGGGGGCCGCTCTCCGTTTCAACGTAAGTGCGGCGCACATCCCGCCCGGACCCGTCTCCTCAGGACGCCCCTTTGGACCCTTCCACGATCCGCAACACCCTTCGGATGCGCTCGGCGGGTGGAAGGACGGGCACGGGCAGTTCCAGTCGGCTGCCCCGCTCCAGAAGGGGCACCAGACGCTCCAGGTCGGGGCCCGACTCGCGGGCGGTCAGGGCCACGCGGATGGGGTGGAAGAGGGCCTTTCCCTTGACCTTGAGGGTGTCCCGAACGTCCAGCACGGCTTCACGATAGGCGCCCGGGAGAGCGAGGTCCGCGCCGGCGGCCCTTTCGAGGAAGGCGCGAACCACCTCGCCGGCCCCCGGAGCCGAAAGCGTCTCCCGGGCCGGCTCGTCCATGGCCTCCGGCTCGAAGGCGAACACGGGGTCGGAGGCGGCGGAAGCTTCGGAGAGGAGGTCCATCCGCTCGACGAGAAGCTGGCCCAGGTCTGCCAGCCATGCGAGCGCCTCGGCGGAGAGATCCCCCTCGGGAAGCCGGCCCGCCGCCCGAAGGCGTTGCGCGAGCGCCGAGGCCAAGGCCTCCGGCGCCAGCCGCTTGAGGTGCTCACGGTTGAGAAAGCGCAGCTTCCCCTCGTCGAAGACCGCGGCCACCTTGTTCACGCGCTCCAGGGAGAAGCCCTCCACGATCTCGTGGGCCGAAAGGACCTCCCGGCCCCCGGGATCGGACCAGCCGAGGAGGGCCAGGCCGTTCACCATGGCCTCCGGAAGGAAACCCCGGGAGCGGAAGGCGTCGAGAGAGACGTCGCCGTGGCGCTTGCTGAGCTTTCGCCCGTCGAGGCCGAGGATCATGGAGAGGTGGCCGAAGAGGGGCGGCTCCAGCCCCAGGGCCTCGTAGAGGAGGATCTGCTTCGGCGTGTTGGAGAGGTGGTCCTCCCCGCGGATCACGTGGGTCACGCCCATGAGGGCGTCGTCCACGACCACGGCGAAGTTGTAGGTGGGGGACCCGTCCGGGCGGGCCAGGATCCAGTCCCCGAACTGGCTCGTGTGGATGGAGACGGGTCCGCGCACCAGGTCCGTGAACGTGACGGTCTTCAGCGGGACCTTGAGGCGGAGCGAATGGGGCTCCCCCGACGCGATCCTCCGGGCCCGCTCGGCCGCATCCATGTGTCGGCAGGTGCCCGGATAGACGAAGGTCCGCTGGGCCGCCCGGGCGGCCTCGCGCCCCGCGTCCAGCTCCTCCTGGGAGCAGAAGCACGGGTAGGCCTTGTCCTCCCGAAGAAGGCGGTCCGCGGCCTCCCGATAGGTGCCGTAGCGCTCCGTCTGGCGGTAGGGGCCGAAGGGGCCCCCCGTCTCGGGCCCCTCGTTCCAGTGAAGGCCCAGCCAGCGCAGGTCCTGCAGCACGGAACGCACGCTCTCCTCGGTGGAGCGGGCCGCGTCCGTATCCTCCAGCCGCAGGATGAAGGTCCCACCGTTCTTGCGGGCGTACAGCCAGTTGAAAAGGGCCGTCCGCACGTTCCCCAGATGAAGGTGACCCGTGGGAGACGGCGCGAACCGGACGCGGATTCTCTCGGACGCCATGGCGCCTCCAGGCGCCGTGATTCTAGACGCAAACCGCCACCCCCGTAAAGGCGGAGAGGGGAAAAAGGGCGCTCGCTCCCATGCGGTCGGGGAAACCGCGGGAGGCCGGATCGGCTCAAAGGGCCGGGCTTCCCCATTGACTTGGCGCGCTCCGGGGCTCCATCCTGGCTCAAACGAAGGAGGGGAGAGATGGGCAAGACCCTGTTCCTCATCCACGGCATGTGGGGCGGCGCGCACCTGTGGGCGAACTACCGGTCCTTTTTCGAAAAGCGGGGGCACACCTGCGTGGCGAGCACGCTTCGCCACCACGGCGTCCCCCCGGAGGCCGCGCCGCCCGACGGCCTCGGCACCACGAGCCTCCTCGACTACGCGCAGGACCTCGAAGGGGAGATCCGGGCCCTTCCCGAGCGACCCGTCGTCGTGGGCCATTCCATGGGGGGCATCCTGGCCCAGATCCTGGCCTCCCGGGGACTGTGCGAAAAGGCGGTGCTCCTCACTCCCGCGGCGCCGCGGGGCGTCCTCGCCCTCCGCCTGTCGGTGATCCGCTCCTTTTGGAGCGCCATGACAACCTGGGGATTCTGGCGGAAGCCCTTCAAGATCACTTACGGAGAAGCGGTCTATTCCATGATGGAACTTCTGCCCGAGGACGAGCGGCGGAGGGCCTACGCGCAGTTCGTCCACGAGTCGGGACGGGCGGCCTTCGAAATCGGCTTCTGGCCCCTCGACGGCCGGCGCGCCGCCGAGGTGGACGAGAAGAGGGTGACCTGCCCGGTGCTGGTCGTGGCGGGGGAAAGGGACCGCATCACTCCTGCCGCCGTGGTCAAGAAGGTGGCGAAGAAGTACGGCGTTCCTTGCAAGGTCTTCCCCGACCACGCCCACTGGGTGCTTCAGGAGAAGGGCTGGGAGGACGTGGCCCGCTTCGTCGCCGAGTGGATCGAGGCATAGAAAGGGCGGCGGTCAGGACGGGCGGGCCCTTGCGAGGAGGGCCTCCGCCTCCTCCACCGTTCGTCTCAGGACCTCGGCCACCGTGGGCGTGTCCGCGATCAGGCTGGAGGCCTGGCCGAGGGGGAGGACGCCGCGCTCCAGGTCCCCCTCCGTGCAGGCCAGCCGGAAGCCCTTGAAGGCGTTGGCGAGGTGGGCCAGCTGAAGGGTGTTCTTCCACCCCGAGGCGAGAACCCCCGCCGCCATCTTGAGGTAGGGGACGCCCAGCATCCGCGAGATCTCCGCACCGTTGAAGGCCGCCCGTTTGAGGTCCAGGCCGCGCTTCACGGCCCGCCTCCCGCCGGGGGAGAGGAGGATCCGGCAGGGCTGTCCGTCGAAACGGGTCGTGTAGAGGGTGTCTTCGGCCTCCCGCTCCCGGCACGCGGTCTTGCACCCTTCGTGGGCGGGGCTCTCCTTCGTGTTCATCAGGCGCGTACCCATGGCCACACCGTCGGCCCCCAGGATGAGCGCCGCCGCGAGGCCCCGGCCGTCGGCGATACCCCCCGCCGCCACGATGGGAACCTTCACGGCGTCGGCCACCCTGGGGATGAGGACCATGGACGAAACCCCCGAGCCGTGGGCCGCCGCCTCGTTCCCCGTCACGAGGACCGCGTCGGTCCCGTAGGCGGCCGCGCTCTGGGCGTGCTTGGCCGTCGTGACCGTGGCGATGACCTTCCCTCCGTAGGCGTGGGCGCCCTTCACGATCCAGTCCCCCTTGCCCATGGAGAAATTGATGACGGGGACCTTCTCTGCGAGCAGAACCTGGGCGTTCTCCCTCGCTCCGGGGAAGTAGAGGGTGGCGTTGGCGCCGAAGGGGCGGTCTGTGAGAGAGCGGACCCTGCGGATCGCCTCGCGGGTCTGTCCGGCGTTGTAGACGCCCGTTGCCAGGATGCCCAGGCCTCCTGCGTTGGATACTGCCGCCACCAGCTCCGGCGTGGAGATCCACGACATGCCCGAAAGGACGATGGGATGCTCGATGCCGAAGAGTTCCGTCACCCGCGTCTTCATGGCGCCCCCCTTTGGAGAGGGGGATTATAGCGCGGGTGGGTGTAAGGGTGGAGCCTCCGGCCGTTATACGGAGCGGCATTCGTGAATGCGCTAAGGGGGTGGGGCTTGGGGGTCTGCCGCTCTGTATTCGCGGGGAAGGCCCCATCCCTTGCGAGAGCGTCCCTGCGGGCCGCGCAAGGGCTGAGTCCTCCCCGCGGGCCCTACCGGGAGAGGCGCGGCGGCGCCTCCTCGGGACCTCCACCCGCAACCAGCGCGCCGGACTTCCGTCGCGCTGTATAAAGAGACGTCCTCCCCCGGCGGAGGAGGACCCGCATTCGTTCGTCGGTTCCCGAGGCCCCTACTCGTACCTCAGGGCGTCGATGGGGTCGAGGCGGCTGGCCTTGACGGCGGGGTAGACGCCGAAGACCGCGCCGGTGAGGGCGGCGAAGCCCAGGGACAGCAAGACGATCCAGAAGGGCACGTAGGCCGGGGGGAAAGTGTCCGAGACGGTCTTTCGCAGGACGAAGACCACGAAGTGGGACAGGCCGACGCCCAGGAAGAGTCCCACGATGCCCCCGAGGGTCGAGAGGGTCACCGATTCGATGAGGAACTGGTAGAGGATGTGGACCCTCTTTGCGCCCACGGCCATGCGGATGCCGATCTCGCGGGTTCGCTCGGTGACGGAGACGAGCATGATGTTCATGATGCCGATGCCTCCCACCACGAGGGTGATGCAGACGATGGCCGTGACGACCATCGTGGAGATGCCCGTGAACTGGTCGATGATCCTCTTGATGGCCTCCACCGTGAAAATGCGGAAGTCGTCCTGCTGGCCGAACCGGATGCCGTGGGTGCGGCGCAGGACCGTGGAGATCTGCTCCACCGCGTTGTCGGTCTGCTTGGGGTCGAGGATCTGGATCAGGATGAAGACCGTGTTGGCGATGTCCTGCCCGTACTGCTGGGTGGCGGCCGTGAGGGGGATGAAGATCTGGTCGTCCTGGCTCTGGCCGAAGGAGCCGCCCTTCTTTTCGAGAAGGCCCACGATGGTGTACGTGCCCCGCCCGATCTGGATCTCCTCCCCGAGGCACTGGGGGGGCGTGGCCAGCTTGTCCAGGATATCCTGGCCCACCACGCAGACCTTCCGGCGGGTGGCCACGTCCATGGGCCCGATGAAGCGGCCCGACTCCAGGTCGAGGCTGTTGATGGGGGCGTAGGGTTCCGTGGTGCCGATGATCTGCGTGGTGTCTCGCTGGCTCCTGTAGGCGATGGTGTCCCCGCGCATGACGAAGGGAGCCACCTCCTTCACAAGCGGAGCCCCGTCCTTGATCGCCAGGGCGTCGGCGTAGGTCATCTTCAGGCGCTTCACCGCATCCACCCGGCTTCTGGACATCTCGTAGTTGGGCCGCACGAACATGGTGTCGGCGCCCAGGGAGTTGAACTCCGCGAAGAAGGCGGCGAAGACTCCCTGCATGATGGAAACCACCGCCACCACGCTGAGGACCCCGATGATGATGCCGAGGACCGTGAGGAAGGACCGCATCTTGCTCGCGAGGATGGCCCTCAGGGCGATGCGGACGAGTTCGGTCACCCCCCCCCAGAAGCCGTAGATCTGTTCCCTTCGGATGGCGGCGGTCATGGCTCGCCTCCCTCTGCCTTTCGGACGACCTCGTCGGAGACGATCCTCCCGTCCCGGATGCGGACCTGGCGGGGCGCGTAGGCGGCGATGTCGGGCTCGTGGGTGACGAGAATGAGGGTGTTGCCCATCTGGTTGAGCTTTACGAGCTGGCCCATGATGTTCTCGCTGGTCTTGGAGTCGAGGTTCCCCGTGGGCTCGTCGGCGAGGATGAGGCTGGGCTTGTTGACGAGGGCCCGGCAGATGGCGATCTGCTGGCGCTGGCCGCCCGAGAGCTGGTTGGGGCGGTGGGAGGCGTGGGTTTCCAGGCCGAGGAACTGGAGGGCCTCCATGGCCTTCCGGCGCCGCTCTCTGGGGGGGACCTTCGCGTAGATGAGGGGCAGTTCCACGTTCTCCACGGCGCTGGCCCTTGGAAGGAGGAAGAACATCTGAAAAACGAATCCGATCTCGCGGTTCCTCACTTCGGCGAGTTCGTCGGGCGGGAGGGTGTGGACCGGCGTGCCGGCCAGCGTATACGTCCCGGACGTGGGGGTGTCCAGGCAGCCGAGGAGATGGAGGAGCGTGGACTTGCCCGACCCGGAAGGCCCCATGATGGCGATGAACTCGCCGCGCCGCACGGTGAGGTCCGCCTCGCGGAGGGCGTGGTAGACCTCGTCCCCCATGGGGTAGTCCTTGACGAGACCGCGCGCCTCGATGAGCACGTCGTCAGTCACCCGGCTCCTCCGATTTGGGCGCGGTGCGGCTCTTCACGAAGTCCTCCGGCTTGACGACCTTGGGCCGAAGTCGGTCGTTCTCCTTGAGGTTTCTCAGGATCCTGTACGGGCCGATGATGACCTCGGATCCCTCCTCGAGGCCCTCGGTGACCTCGGTGAAGAGGTCGTCCGACAGGCCGGTCCGCACGATCTTCTTGGCGGCCTTTTGCTTGTCGGAAACGAAGACGTAGAAGACCTGCTCCCCGCTCTTCTCCTCCGTACGGATGGCTCCCACGGGAACGCGGATCACGTTCTCCCGCTTGTCGGCCAGGAGGCGGACGCGGGCGGTGACGCCGGGCTTGAGGTCCGAATCGGGGTTGGTGACGGCGACCTTTACGAGAAACTGCCGGATGTTGGATTGGGTGCCGCTGGCGCCGGCCCGGGCGGAGGCGCTGATCTCGATCACATTCCCGTCGTAGCGCCTGCCGCCCAGGGCGTCCACGATGACGACGACGGGCTGGCCCAGCTTGAGCCGGGGATAATCGGCCTCGTCCACCTGGACTTCGGTGATGATCTCGCTCAGATCCGAAACGGTGAGGATGACGGTGCCCGCGAAGTTCATGGTGCCCATGACGGCCGTCTCGCCCACCTTGGCGTTCACGGCCGTCACGACCCCGTCCATGGGGGAGCGCATGGTGGTCTTGGCCAGGTTGTCCTGGGCCTTCTGGAAGTAGGCCCTCGCCTGGGCCACCGCGGAGGCGGCGGAGCTTTCGGCGAGCTCGGCTTGATCAAGAGCCAGGCGGGCGTCGTCCCTCTGCGAGGGCGAGAAGATCCCCTTGCGGAAGAGGTCGTCGGCCCGCTCCCAGTCCTTCCTCCGCTGGACCAGGGTCACCCGCGCCTGCCGGGCGCCCACCTCGGCGGACTGCAGGTTGGCCAGTGCCGAGGCCACGTCCCGCTGGTAGGTGTCGGGGTTGATCTGGACCAGGATATCGCCCTTCTTGACGGCGCTTCCCTCCAGGAAGGGGATGGAGACGATTTCGCCCATGACCTGGGAGGAGATGTTCACGGCGTTCTTGGCGGCGATGAGCCCGTCCGCCGTCACCGTCGGGGACACCTCGCCCCGTTCGGTCTTGAGGACCTCCACCTCGAATCCCCTGGGCCGGCTGT
Organism: uncultured Thermoanaerobaculia bacterium; assembly: GCA_964589625.1. Classification (GTDB taxonomy): domain Bacteria; phylum Acidobacteriota; class UBA4820; order UBA4820; family DSQY01; genus JBFLVU01. The sequence goes on along the minus strand of CAZPSH010000009.1, from coordinate 46,004 downwards.
TGACGGCGGTAAGGACGATCACCAGGAGGAGGACGGCGGCGGCGGACAGGAGGATCCAGAGGCGTTTCTTGGTCATCGCGGGCACCTAGAAAATCGCGGCGAGCGCCATGCGGACGCCGATCCAGACGAGGTAGAGCACCACCACGGCGGTGGCGGCGGGCGCCACGCGGCAGCGGGCGGCGGCGGCCAGACCCACGGAGAGGAGGAAGATCATCCAGGCCTTGAAGAGGTCCAGGGACTGGAGGAGCACGTACAGGGGCTTGGCAGTGGCCTCGCGGTCGAGGAAGGCCGCCGGATTCGTGGCCACGGCGTTCTGGATGTCGATGGAGTTGGGATCCTTGATGAAGAGGATCACCACGAAGAGGACGGCGCCGACCACCATGGGGAGCATGGCAAAGCCCACCGCCAGGAGGCTCCTCTTGAAGTTGATGTCGAAGCCGAAGGCCAGGAGCACCAGCCAGAAGAGCGCCGCCAGGAAGAGCACCGTCACCACGAGAAAGAGGCAGGCGAAAACGGCGGTGACCGCTGCGGGACGGGAAGCCTCGCGCTCGGCGGCCTCCTCGATCTGCGCGTCGCTGAGCTGGTCGGCGAAGCGGCTCTGGCGGATCTGGTCACGCACGAGTTGCTTCATGTCCACCCGGTTCCGCATCAAGACCACGCTCACCACATTAAAGATCATGATGAGAACCAGCGGGATCACCACGAAGGTCCAGTGGCGCTCCACGAGCCGCTTGAAAGTCGCCCCGGGTGAAAGAAACGTGCCCGCGACGGCCTCCACGGCGGAAATGGGTTCCGGGGTTGCCGCGGCCGGAGCCTGGGCCTCCACGGGAACGGCCTCGGGGCGGTCCTCTCCAGCGTTCCGATTGTTCTCGTCCATGACTCCCTCCCCTTCCGAGAGGCAGGCGACCGGGTGATCAGGCGATCAAGCGATCGGGGGCCTCGGGGACCATTTGATTTCGATGTCGTGGGTTTCGAAATACACGCCCACGGCCCGGTCCAGCGCGGACATGGCCAGCTTGGCGTCGAGGATCGCCCTCAGGAGACCGGATTCCGCCGCGGCCAGGTCGTTCTGATAGGACAGCACGTTGAAGGCCGTAGACAGGCCGTTGTCGTACTTCTTGCGCTCGGCGTCGAGCTTCTCCTCCTGAAGGCGAAGGGTGAGCCGGGCGGCGGCCACGCGCTTTCGTGCGGCCTCGAGGCCCCGCAAGCTCGAGCGCACCTCGTTGGCGATCGTGAGGGTCTGCTTTTGCAGCGCGATCTCCTGGGCCGTCTGGGCCAGCCGGAACTGCTGGAACTGGTAGCGGGCGGCCCGGTTGCCCAGGGGGATCTTGAAGGCCAGGGCCACGTAGTACGACTTGTAGTCGAGGCCCGTGACTTGCTCCCACGCGTCGGGGAAGGTCAGGTCGCTCACCTGGCCCGTAAGCGGGTTTACGTAGTATCCGGAGATGCCGTTGTAGGTGAGGCCAGCCGAGAGGTCGAGACTGGGAAGCGTCTGATTCTTGGACCACCGCGTGTCGAGTTTCGCGCGCTCCACCTTCTCCCTGGCGGCGGCCAATTCGGGCCGCGTCTCCAGGGCTTGCGCGAGAAGGTCCTTCTCCACGTACTCTCCGCCGGTGACGACGGCCTCATCGGTGGGGAGGATCTCCTGAAGCCACTCGGGGCTGTCCTGGGTGATGCCCAGGGCCAGCTTCAGGATGTCCGCGGAGTCGCCCACGGCCTGCTGGGAGGCGATGATCTCCTGCTCGCGCGTGGCCACCTGGGCGTCCGCGGCTACCTGCTCGATGGGGGCCAGGACGCCCACTTCGATCTTCTTCCGCGTCTCCTCCTGGAACTTCTTGGCCAGGTCGAGGGATCGCCGGCGCACCTCCAAGTCTCGGATGGCGTAGACGAGGTTCCAGTAGTCCCGCTCCACCTGGACGAGGGTGTCGCGAATGCCCGCCTCGAATTGGGCATCCGCCACCGTGCGGTCGATCTTGGCCTGGAGGACCGAGCGGCTGGCGACCTGCTTCCCGAATCCCTTCAGGAGAGGCACGGTCGTCCCGAGAGCCGCCGAGCTTCCGTAGGTGGGGTTCAGAATGGAATACAGGGAGTTCGTGCGGGACTTGTAGTTGTCCCACTGGAGCGTGAAGGTCTGGCCCCAGGGAGCGAACTGGGAGAGCCCCAGGTTGTACTGGTCCTGCCGGCTCATGTAGAGGATTGCGGATCCCCCCGCCTGCAGGACGCTGGAGGTGGGCTGGCGGTTGACCCCGGTGGACCAGTCGAAGGAGAGGTTGGGGTCGTAGAGGCCGTAGGCGCCCTTGAGAGCGGCCTGGGCCTGGTCCCGGTTGACCTCCTGGACGCGCACGTCGAAGTTCTTTTCCAGTGCGATCTTCAGGGCATCCTGGAGCGAGAGGGACAGGGTCCCCTCCCCCTCCTGAGCCCGGACCGCCGCGCCCGTCCCGAGAGCCGCCATGGCGAGGACGCAGAGAAACCAGCCGGACCGGTGCGTTTTCATTCCATCCTCCGTTCCAAGAGGAGACATACGTCTTCGTCCTTCTGGAAGTTTACGGGAGCCCGCCCCGGCGGGAAACGGCGGCCTCCCGGCGGCCTGTGTCTTCCACAGTCTCAGGGCCTCTTCATCACCGAGTCGAGAATCATGAGGAAGGCGGCCTGCTGCCGCGGCTCATCCTTGTTGATCACGGCCAGGCAGGAGCCCTTGGGAAAGAGCGCGTGAAGGCGCTCTGCGTCCCAGGCGCTGGTGATCACCACGCGCCGCCTGTCCACCCCTTGGGCGGCGGCCACGTCGAGCAGTTTCCGGCCGTCCAAGACGGGCATCTCCAGGTCCAGCATGAGCAGGTGGAGGTGGGGGCCGAAGGAGCGGACGGCGTACATGGGGTCGGTCTGGGTCTCCACCGCCACCCGGCCCGGGTAGCGATCCTCCAGGAAAGCCTTCCAGTGGTCCACAAAGGCCCGATGGTCGTCCACGATCAAGATCCGCTTCATGCCGTCCCCGCAGGAAGAGCCTAGACCCGTACCGGCGAAGATGCAACGGGCGTCATCGCAACGGGAGGCAGGAGCGGGGAAGCCGGCCCCTTTCGGCCCGGGGCTATTCCCCGCCGGCATATGTCCTATACTGCCGATGCGGAGGGACGGAATGTCCGGCCGCTCCCTGCCGTTGGAGGAGGCCATGAAGGTCATTCGGGCAAAGAAGTACGGCTTCTGTTCCGGCGTCCGGGTGGCGGACCTGAAGGTCCGCCGGTTCGCCGCCCAGGGAGGCCGGGGGGCCATCCTGGGCCAGGTGGTCCACAACGAGCGCGTGGTGGAGGACCTGGAGAAGCTGGGCGTCAAGACGGTCCATAACCTCGAGGAAGTCCGGGAGCCCGTCGTGGTCTTCTCAGCCCACGGCGTACCGCCCTCCTACCACGAACGGGCCCGCACCCTGGGGCTGGAGATCCTCGACACGACCTGCAAATTCGTTTACGACATCCACAGGGAGGCGCGCAGGGCCCTCGAGGTTGGCGCCCACCTCGTGTTCGTGGGAGACCCCCGGCACCGGGAGGTGGTGGGATACACTCGCGACCTGGACCCCTCTACCTACCACATCGTCCAGAGCCTGGAGCAGGCGCGGGAGATCTCCTGGGAGGCCTACCCGTCCCTCCGGATTCTGTACCAGACCACCCTCAACGCCGAGGATTTCGAAGACGTGGTGACCCACATCGAGTCCCGAAACCCCAACACGCGCCGGGCCGACACCATCTGCTACGCCACGAAGCAGAACCAGGACGCCGCCCGTGAGCTCGCGAAGGACCCCTCGGTCGGGGCAGTGGTCGTGATCGGCGGAAAGCAGTCGGCCAACACGCGGCACCTGTTCGAAATTTGCTCCCGCATCAAGCCCTCCGTCCTGGTCCAGGGGAAGGAAGACCTCGATCCCGCTTGGCTGGCCGGGTTCTCCGTCGTAGGGCTCACGGCTGGCGCCTCCACGCCGGACTACGTCATCGACGAGGTGGAGCAAGCCCTCTTGTCATTGGGTTGAGGGCGGGGGCGGCCTCGGCGGCTCCATCCGGTTCGGCGTAGGAGATCCGGTTCGCGATCCACCGGAAAAGGGCCCTCGCCTTCTCTTTCTCCTTATGGGCGGGGCTCCGGGGGCCGGTGAGGTAGGCCGCCAGGGATTCTACCGAGCGCTCGGCCTCGACGGGGGTCTTCAGGGCGTGGGCGTCCACGGCGGAGAAGTCCCCGGCCGAGGATTGGCCCCAGAGGAGGGCGCCGCCCCACGTCCACGCCGCGGCCAGGATGGCGAGAATCGACTCTCGTCCCATGGCCCTCTCCCTCCAAGCCAACCCCCCGCACCTTGCCGCCCAGGAGGCTCCGGGTGTACTGTACGCCATAAGGAGGCGAATCCACATGGGACGTCCCAAACTGGGGGACCTCCTTCTGGAGGCCAACCTCATCGACGAAGTCCAGCTCCAGATTGCCCTCGAGGAGCAGAAGCTCAGGGGCACCCGCTTCGGATCCACCCTCATCCAACTCCACTTCATCGACGAGAACGTGCTTACGGCCTTCCTCTCCCGCCAGCTCAACATGCCCTGCGTCTCCTTCGGAAATCTGGAGATCGCCCCCTCGGTCCTTGCCCTCGTCCCCAGGGGGCTCGCGCTCCGCTACCACGCCCTGCCGATCAAATCCGACGGGGCGCGCCTGCACGTGGCCCTGGCGGATCCCATGGACCTGGACACCATAGAGAACCTCGAGAAGGTCACGGGCCTGTCGGTGGTGCCCATGGTCGCACCCCAGTCGAGTCTGGAAGAGGCTCTGAAGCGCTTCTACCCCGAGGAGTCGCCCGAGTCCGGAGGAGGGGAGGGCGCCGAATCGGGGCTCTTTCCCGAGCTCATCCGCGAGATCGAAGAGATGGAGGTCTTCGGCAGGCAGTTCCAGGAGATCCGGGACCGACTGGACCGGATCGAGGCCTCTCTCGCGGAGATCCGGGCCCTCCTGTCCGGTCGGAACGACTGATCGGAAGGTTCCGGACAATCTCGGTCCGAGCGGGACCCTGCCGGCGGCGCCGAGGATGTCCTTTCATCTCCTTGAAAATGACGGCAGTATGCGTTAGAATCCCCCTCTCCTCCACGGAGGTGGGCACCCTCTCTCCAGGGCCCCGGGCCCGGCCCCACCCAATCGCCGAGGACGCCGCCCGCCGGTCCGGGCATTGGAGGCACGCGTGCGCCGCGAAGAGATTCGGAACGTGGCCATCATCGCCCACGTGGACCACGGAAAAACCACGCTCGTGGACGCCATGCTTTGGCAATCCGGGATCTTCCGGAAGGGCCAGGAGGTCCAGGAGCGCGTCATGGACAGCAACGACCTGGAGCGCGAAAAAGGCATCACGATCCTGGCCAAGAACACCTCCGTCACGTTTCGGGACGTGAAGATCAACATCGTGGACACGCCCGGCCACGCGGATTTCGGAGGAGAAGTGGAGCGGGCCCTTACCATGGTGGACGGGGTGCTCCTGCTCGTGGACGCGGCGGAGGGCCCCCTACCCCAGAGCCGGTTCGTTCTCCGCAAGGCCCTGGAACGCCAGCTCCCCGCGGTCGTCGTGATCAACAAGATCGACCGTCAGGACGCCCGCCCCGCGGAAGTCCTCAACGAGATCTACGACCTCTTCATCGACCTGGATGCCACCGAGGACCAGATCGGTTTTCCCGTGATCTACACCAACGCCCGAAAGGGAACGGCCACCCTCGACCTCGCCGCCCCCGGCTCGGATCTCCTGCCCCTTTTTGAGTCCATTTTGAGGACCATTCCCGCCCCCGAGTGCGGAGACGACGAGCCCCTCCAAGGCTGGATCACCAACGTGGACTACAACGACTACGTGGGCCGGCTGGGCCTTTGCCGGGTGGTCCGAGGGACGGTGCGGGCGGGCCGCGAGTGCATGCTCCTCCAGGAGGGGCGGCAGGTGCGGGGCAAGATCACCGCGCTCTACACCTTCTCGGGCCTGGATCGGGTGGATACGAGCGAGGTCCGCTCCGGGGATCTCTGCGCTTTGGCGGGATTTTCGGACGTGGGCATCGGCGACACCCTCTGCGAGCCCGAGGCCCCGCGGCTCCTCCCCCGCATCCGCGTGGACGAACCGACCCTCTCCATGGTCTTCTCCGCCAACGTGTCGCCCTTCGCCGGCAAGGAGGGCCGCTTCGTCACCTCGCGTCAGATCAAGAACCGGTTGGAAAAGGAGGCCCTGAGGAACGTGAGCCTCCGGATCCTCTTTCCGGAAACCGGTGACCTGTACGAAGTCATGGGCCGCGGCGAACTCCAGCTCGCCATCCTCATCGAAACCATGCGCCGCGAGGGCTTCGAACTGGCCGTGAGCCGGCCGAAGATCCTCACGCGGCTGAACCCAGAGGGCCGCGTCCTCGAGCCCATGGAAATCGTCCAGGTGGACTGTCCGGAGGCCTTCATGGGCAGCGTGACCCAGCTCCTCGGTGCCAGGAGGGGCCGGATGATCAAGCTGGTCAACCACGGGTCCGGCCGCATCCGCATGGACTGGCGCATGCCCAGCCGGGGGCTCATCGGCCTGCGCACGCAGTTTCTCACGGAGACCCGGGGGCTGGGGATCCTCAATCACATCTTCGACGGCTACGACGCCTGGCAGGGCGCCATTCCCGGGCGCCTGACGGGGGCCTTGGTGGCGGACCGCGGGGGGAGGGCGACGGCCTACGCCATCGAGCACCTCGAGAGCCGGGGAGAGTTCTTCATCGCCCCCGGAACGCCCGTGTACGAGGGCATGATCGTGGGCGAGCACAGCCGGGAGAAGGACCTCGACGTGAACATCGTCAAGGAGAAGCACCTTACCAACATGAGGGCCTCCACGGCGGACGACGCGGCGCGCCTCGTGCCTCCGAGGATCCTGAATCTGGAGCAGTGCCTGGAGTTTCTGGGGGACGACGAACTGCTCGAGGTGACCCCCGACTCCCTCCGCCTTCGCAAGAAGGCCCTCAAGCAAAACGACCGCTATCGGGAGCGGCCCCGCTGACTCGGGCGCCTCAGTCGGCTGTTCCGGGGACCTCCCCCTCCATTTTCAGGAAGACCTCCACGATTCGGGGATCGAATCGGACGCCCGATTCCTCGCGGAGGTAGGCGCGGACCCTCTCCGGCGTCCAGGCCTTCCGGTAGGGCCGGTCCGACGTGAGGGCGTCCCAGGCGTCCACGACGGCGAAGATCCGTGCCGGCAGCGGGATCTCCTCCCCCTTGAGCCCTCGGGGGTATCCCCCTCCGTCCCAGCGCTCGTGGTGTCCGTAGGGAATGTCGAGAGCGGGCCGCAGGAACTCGATGGGGTGTAGAAGTTCCTGGGCATACGTCACGTGGCGTTTCATGATCTCCCACTCGGGATCGGTGAGGGGGGCCGGCTTCAGGAGAATGCCGTCGGGGATGCCCATCTTTCCGATGTCGTGGAGCAGGGCGCCGCGCCTCACGTGGGGCAGATCCGCCTCCGGGACGCCCAGGGCCCGCGCGAGGTTGAGCGTCATCTCAGCCACCCGCCGCGTGTGCCCTTGGGTCTCCTGGTCGCGCAGTTCCAGGGCCTTGGACCATCCCTCCAGCGTCGTGTCGTACGCGAGGGACAGCTCCAGGTTGGACTTCTGGAGGCCCTCGAAGAGGCTCATGTTCTCCACCGCGATGGCCGCCTGGCCGGCGAGGGTCTCCAGGAACTCGTGCCACTCGCGGTCCGGGGACAGATAGGTCCGGTGGAACACCTCCAGGACGCCCTTCACCTGGCCCCGGGCGATCAGGGGTACGGCGAAATAGCCCCGGAACTCTTCGGAGAGGAGCAGGGGGGAACGCGCGAGGCTCTCGGGGGCCGCCTTGAGGTCGCTGACATGGATGGGCTTCCGCTCGATGGCGGCGCGCCCCGCGAAGCACTCCCCGAGGGGGATGTGGCTGTGGCGGAGGGCCTCGGTTCGGAATCCCCTGGAGGCGGCGAATTCGAGGGTCCGGGTCGAAGGGTTGAGAAGGAGGACCGCCGCCGCGTCCACCTCCAGCTGGGAGATCGTGTGATCGAGGAAGAGGTGGAGGGTGGAGCGCAGGTCCAGGTTGGATGAGATGGCGGCGTCGATGGAGCGGAGGGCGGAGAGCCGGCGAAGCTGGAGCTGGATTCTGGCCTCCGACTGCTTCCTCCGCGTGATGTCCCGCAGCGCCGTGACCCGGACCGTCCGCCCCTGGTAGGGCAGGGGCCGGGCCCGGCACTCCACCGGGAAGGTGCTCCCGTCCCGCCGGAGGGACAGAAACTCCGCGGGGCCCTCGGAGAAGCCCTCCAGGTACGCCGCCGCGATGGACCGGTGCTCGGGGGCGATGAATTCAAGGATGTCCTTCCCGACGACCTCCGGGAGGCTGTACCCCAGCATGTCCGCCATGCGCTGGTTCGCGTCCAAGAGCCGACCCTTTTCGCTAACGCAGACGCCCTCGAAGGTGGCCTCGGAGAGGCGGCGGAAGCGGTCCTCGCTTTCCCGAACCTCGGACGCCGCCCTTAACCGCCCGAGGGCCGTAGCCAGGAGGCCAGCCAGGGTGGAGAGGGTCTCCAGATCCCGTTCGCTGAAGGCGCCCGGTTGGGCGCTCTCGGCGTCCAGCACCCCGAGGATCCTCGTCCCGACACGCAGCGGCGCGCAGATCTCGGAGCGCATGGCCGAGTCCATGGCGATGTAGTCCGGGTCCTTCATCGTGTCGTCCACCCGGCGCGGCGTACCGGACGCCGCCACCTTCCCCGTGACTCCCCGTCCCAGGGGGACCGAACGGAGGGGAACCCGGGGGTCCCGGGAGTGGTAGGACGGCGCGTGGAGGAGGACCCCCCTCGAGGCCTCCACGAGGAGCACGCCGCAGTTGTCCGGAAAAAGCCCGTCGCGGATGACTTCCGTGGCGTCGGCGAGCAGTTTTCCCTCGTCCATGGCCTCCGCCGCGAGGGTGGCGACGGAGTTGAGGACCGTGAGCTCCTTGACGCGTCGGAGGAGGGCTTCCTCGGCCCTCGTGCGCTCGGTCACGTCGCGGGAGGTGAGGACGATTCCCCGGATGGCGGGGTGCCCCAGAAGGTTGTTCCCAAGAGTCTCCACGTGGAGGTAGTGGCCGTCCGCATGGCGGAAGCGGTAGACCATGGGAACACCCGTGTTGGTCCGGTCCGACACCCGCTGGAAGGCCTCTCGGACGATGGGGATGTCGTCCGGGTGAACGAATTCGAACGGTGTCCGCCCCAGGAGCCCGTCCGGCCCGAATCCCAGGAGGCGGGCCACGCTCGGACTCTCGAAGAGCACCCTTCCCGCCGCGTCGTGCACCGTGATCATGTCGGAGGAATTCTGGACGAGCGTCCGAAAGCGCTCCTCGCTGGCCTGAAGGGCCGTTTCCGCCCGGCGCCGCTCGTCCACCTCGGCGGCCAGCTCGCGGTTCGTCCGGGCCAATTGGGAGGTCCGGTCGGCGACCTTGTCCTCGAGTGCGGCCCTGGCCTCCTCCAGGCGAAGGTTGAGACGGTTCATCTCGCGGATGTCGAGCACCTGCCGGAGGAAAGCCAGCCCGATCATGACGAGGACGGCCAGGGCACCGAGCGGAGAAGGCCGGGCCACGGGGGTCGCGTAGGTGGCGAACCACGCCGCCAGCAGCCCGCCGTAGGCGAGGACGAGGGATGCGCCCACGAGCGGCGGGCGGGTGACCTCGGCCTGGTCGGGCCGGGCCGAGGCCTCGGGGTTCCCGGCCATCAGTACGGCGGCGAATCCCGCCGTCAGGTGGCTCAGGATGTACCCGAGACTCAGCCAGTCGCTCAGAGACTGGTCTCCGGCCAAGATCTCATAGCTGTACGCCGTGTCCGTCACGATGAGGATCGCGGCGCTCAGGGCCAGGAGCCGGAAGACGCGGCCCGTGGCCGGATCGCCGTGGCGGAAGAGGAGGGTCATGGCAGCCCAAAGCAGTGCCAGGTCGCCGAGGGGGTAGGCGAGCGACAGAACCAGGGCCGCGGGTGCGGCCTCCGGCCGGCCGGCGAAGGGGCCGATGAGGATGGTCCAGAGGACCGTGCCCGCCGCGAGGGTGACGATCCCCATGTCCAGGAGGAGTCGACCCCGTTCGACGCGGCGCAGGGGGGCCTTGGGAAGCCAGAGAACGCCGAGAAGGAAAAGGGGGAAGAACGCGAGGTAGAAGGCGTTCATCAAGACCGAGGCGCCCCCGTGGGTCGTGAGGGTCGTTCCGAGGATGGACGTGAAGAAGTCCCCGACCGTGTAGGCCAGGTAGGCGGTCCCCAGGGCGGTCCAGGCGGGGTGCGGGAGGCGGTGGCCGGGGCGTACCCGGTAGGCCGCGTAGAACATGACGGCCGTGACGGCGATGGATTTAACGAGTTCGAGGACGAGGGCCAGCCGTCCCTGTAGGCCCTGGTCCTGGACAAGGATCCAGACGGCAAGGTCCAGTCCGACGACGACGACCGCGAAAGCGGCCCAGGCTCGGTTCAGGATGCGACCTCCCTCCGAAGGGGGGCCGATCACGGGATCTTCCGTTCAGCGGTGCTGGCGTCCCCGTCCATCTTCCCCGTCCCTGAACCTGGGGCCTCCGGATCACCCCTTCGACGGCTCGACACCTGCCACCATACCAGAACTCCATCCAATGAATAAACCGAGGCTTCCGGCAACGAACAGAACCCGTCGGAGGGCCTCCCTCTTCCCTGGCGCAGGACGGAGTGATGGCATTACCATGAACATCGCTCTCCGGAGGTCGCCTTGAGGAGCCGAATCGCGCAGGAACTCGACTTCGCTTACGAGCCGGTGGCTGTGCTGTTTTCCAACACGAAGCCCAGGGGGGCGGCCCAGTTCAAGGAGCGCCGCTGGGGGTGCGTGATGGAGATGCTCGCCTTCGCGGCCCGGGGGTACACCGCCGTCTTCGACCGAAACACGACAGGTTGCGTGGGGGGTCGGACGGGTCTCTGCTTTGGGGACGGCTACGGCAAAGGCCGTGAAATCGCGCGATTCCTGTCCTCGGGGGGCGGAAAAGGGGGCGGCAACGGGCTCCGCTTCATCAAGAGCCCCGCACTGGCGAGGAAGTTCGTGGAAGGACTGCCCGTGGCGGACATCCCCGAGACCTTCGTGGTTTTCAAAGCCCTGTCGAAGGTGGACGGGAGGAGAGAAAGGCCGCGCGTGGTTGTCTTTCTAGCCGATCCGGACCAGGTGGCGGCCCTCACGACCCTGGCCAACTACGACCGGCCGGGAGGGGACGCCGTCGTGGTTCCCTTCGCCTCCGGATGCCAGTCCGTCTGCCTCCTGCCCTTTCAGGAATCGAAGGGAAAAGCCCCCAGGGCCGTCCTCGGGGGAATGGACCTCTCGGCCCGCCCCCACCTGGATCCGGGGATTCTTACCTTCGCCGTTCCCGCCCCCCTCTTCCGGAGGATGGAATCGAACGTGCCCGGGAGCTTCCTCGAGCGGGATCTCTGGAAGAAACTCCGCGGACGCGGCGATAGGGTGATGGAGTGAAGCTCGGCATGCTTCCGGATGCTCGCCGTCCTGGGCGCGGCGGGCTTGGACCGTCCGCCCTCGCGTCCATGCGCACGCCCTCCGGTCTCCGGCCCCCGCCTGCCTTGCCCAAAAAAATGGGGGCGGCTTGCGCCGCCCCGATGTAGGGAGGGATGGATTCGGGGCCGAAGCCCCACCGGGGGAGGTGCCGGTCCCGGGGTCCGGCCGGGACCGCGAAGCGCAAAGGGCGCGCGGGCGCCCCGTTCTCTATTCCCGGCTCTTCCGGATGAAGGTCGGGGTCTGAAACTCCTCGTAGTCCCTCTCCATGGGGGAGCCGGGGGTGATCGGGGTCTCGTTGGGGTTGACGAAGAGTCCCCTCTTGCCGAAGCCCCTCAGAAATCCGGAAGGGGCCGACGCGGGGAGGGCGGAATCCACGCCGGGGACGCTCCCGAATGCATTGGCCGGCGGCACCTCCGCGACCTGGGCCGAGGCGGACTGCACGGCCGCCAACATGGGCTTGCGGGCGGTCTTCACCTCGGCGTCGTCGAAGGCCGCGGCCACCACCGTCACGCGGAGCTCGTCGCCGAGGGCCTCGTTCATGCTGGTTCCGAAGAGGAGGTTGGCCTCGGGGTGGGCCTTCTCGCGGACGAGGTTGCAGGCCTCCTTCATCTCCTTCAGGGCGATCCGGTTGCCGCCCGTAAAGTTGATCAGGATGGCCCGGGCGCCCTGGATGGAGGCGTCTTCCAGGAGGGGGTTGTTGGCGGCCTTGGAGGCCGCGGCCACGGCCCGGTCGGCGCCAAGGGCCTGGCCCATGCCCATGACGGCCCGGCCACCCGCGGAGAGGACCGTCCTGGCATCCTCGAAGTCGAGGTTGATCTTGCCGGGGCGGGTGATGAGATCCGTGATGCCTTGGACTCCCTGGCGGAGGACGTCGTCCGCCGCCTCGAAGGCCTCGTCGTCGCTCACGTCTTCGGGGAGATTGAGGAGGAGGTTGTCGTTGGGGATGACGATGAGGGTGGCCGCCGCTTCCCTCAGCTGGTCCAGGCCGTAGAGGGCGTTCTTCTCGCGGACCTTCCCCTCCATGGAGAAGGGGCGCGTCACCACGGCGACGGTCAGGGCGCCCGATTCCTGGGCCAGACGCGCGAGCACGGGTGCGGCCCCCGTCCCGGTCCCGCCGCCCATCCCGGCCGTGATAAAGATGAGGTCCGCCCCCTGGAGGTGCTCCACCAGAAGGTCCGTGTCCTCGATGGCGGCCTTCTCGCCGCGCTCCGGAAACCCGCCCGTGCCCAGCCCCTGGGTGAGCTTCTGGCCGATGGCCACGCGAGTGGGCGCCAGGGACTTCTCGAGGTCCTGGAAGTCCGTGTTCACGGCCACGAATTCCACGCCCGAGAGGCCCGCCCGGATCATGCGGTTGACGGCGTTTCCACCCGCGCCACCCACGCCCACGACCTTGATCCTCACCCGCCTGACGCCCCTCGGCGCCGGGTCCTCCACCATGGTGAAGTTCAGACCCACGTCCTGATCCATGTGCGACCCCCTTTCGGTCATCCCTATGTCCGCGTCCGGCGGCCTCCCGGCCGCTAGAAGGTGTCCTTGAGCGAGGAAAAGATTCTCCGGAACAGGCCGCCCCTCTTCATCCCTTTTCCGTCCTGGGCCTCGGCCTTCGCCCCGTACACCGCCAAGCCCACGGACGTGGCGAAGATCGGCGTGGAAACGATGTTGGTGAGCCCCTGCACCCCCATGGGCTCCCCGACCCGGACCTGGTGGTCAAAGATGCCTTCCGCCACCTCGGGAAGGCCCTGCAAGCTCGCTCCCCCGCCCGTGAGGACGAGGCCCGCGTTGATGGTCTTCTCGAGGCCCACGCTCCGGATCTCCTCGAAGAGCAGTTGGAAGAGTTCCTCGGCGCGCCCCTGGAGGATCTCCGCCAGCCGGGACCGGGGGACCATGGCGCTCTTCTTCCCGGCCACGGAGGGGACCTCGACCATGTCGTCCTCCTCGATGAGGCTCGTGAGGGCGCAGCCGTACTTCTTCTTGAGGATTTCGGCGTCGAGGATTCCCGTCTTGAGCCCGACGGCGATGTCGTTCGTGAAGTGTTCCCCGCCGAGGGGAATCACCTTGGTGTGCCAGATGGCCCCCTTCTCGTAGACGGCGATCCCCGTGGTTCCGTGGCCCACGTTGATGAGTCCCACGCCGATCTCCCTCTCGTCCGGCGTGAGCACCGACTGGGCGTCGGCCATGAGGGAGAGGACCGGTTCGGCCACGCTGATGCCGCACCGGTTGACCACCGTCGTCAGGTTCTGCAGGCAGGTCACGGGGCCGGTGATGATGTGGACGTTGGCCTCTAGACGGCTGCCCGTCATGCCCAGGGGCTGGCTAATCCCGTCCTGGTTGTCCACGATGAACTCCTGGGGGAAGGTGTGGAAGATCTGCTGGTCCTGGGGGAAGCTGATGGTCCTCGCACCCTCCAGCACCCGCTGGATGTCCTCCCGCCCCACGAGCCGCTCCCGGTTTGTGACGGCCACCACGCCCCGGCTGTTGAATCCGCGAACGTTGCACCCGCCGACGCCGACGTAGGCCCGGTCGATGGAGCAGCCGGCCATGAGTTCGGCCTCCTCCACGGAGGCCTTGAGGCACTCGACGGCCTCGTTCAAATTGGCGATGACGCCCCGGCGCATGCCGCGTGCGTCCGCCTTTCCGATCCCGGTGACTTCCAGGACACCGTTCTCCTGGACCTTTCCGATGACCGTGGCGACCTTGGAGGTGCCGATGTCAATGCCCACCACGTGCGAGGTGTCCTTAGCCATGTTGGGGCCCTCCTTCTCCGGACGGTGCCGGCGGATCTTTCTCGGGCGGATCCTCGGGTTCCCTCAGGACCACCCGTCCCGACCACCTGAGGTCCACGGTCTTTCTGTTCGTTGCGAATCGGTCCGCCCACGCCCGCGTCCGCTGAAAGCGGTCCCACTGCCCGGCCAGGTTCTGCGGGTCGACCACCAAGGTCCAGCCCTCGTCGGCGGTGAGAATCAGCCCCGGCTCCCCCCGGGCCGCGGACAGAGAGGTCACCCGCCCGGCCAGTCCGATGCGAAGAAGGTCCGAGACGGCCGCCTGCACGACGGGGTCCGACGGGGACAGCCCCGGTCCAAGGGCGAAGTGCCCTCCGGCCCCCGGCGGCGCCTTCCAGGCGAACCCCGTGCCGTCGATCTCGAAGCACCCCTGGGGTGTGGAAAGCGTGCAGAGCGCCTCCCGCTCCTCCACTTCCACGATGAGGGTATTGGGGAGGTGCTTTCGGCAAAGGAACCCCTTGAGCCAGGGGAAACGGGAGAGCTGGGCCGCCACGTCCTGAGGCGAGAGGCTCACGAGGTTCTTTCCACGGAGGAGGTAAAGCGCCTTCAGGAGGTCCGCCGGGGCGTGGCGGTTGAGGCCCACCACCTGGATCTGTCGCACGGCGAAGGCGCTGTCCTCCCGGAGCAGGTTCCAGCCCGTTCCCGCCAGGGCGGCAAGACCGGAGAGGCAGGCCACCGTGAGCACGGTGAAGAATGCGCGCCGGGCCGTCTTGCGGCGCTCCCTCCGTTGGAGCGTCGTTACGGCGGGCCGCTCCCGGCGCCCCGCCCTCAGCAGGGATCGCACCACGGATTCGGGGGAAATCATGTCCATACCTCCACCTCGTACTCGAGGGAGTGCCCCACCTGAAGGGCCGCCCGCCGGGCCTCCTCGCAGAGCCCCCAAGCGTCCTCGAAGCGTGCCGCCCCGTGATTCACCAGCCAGTTGGCGTGCTTGTCCGAGAATCCGGCGTCCCCCCGTCTGCGTCCCCGGAATCCGAGTTCGTCCAGGATCCGCCCCGCAAAATCTCCCGGCGGGTTCATGAAGACGGATCCCGAGGTGAGCGCGCCCTTGGGCTGGCGCTCGGCCCTCAGGGCCTGGTTGCGCTCGAAGGCGGACCGGATCTCCTCCGGGTCCCCCGCCTCAAAGCGCAACCTGCACGCCGCGACGACGCCCTTCTTCGCCACGTCCGTCCGCCGGTAGGCAAAAGAGAAATCGGAGGCGGGATGCCATACGAGGCCTCGTACCGGCTCGATGAGGCCGATTTCCCGAATCAAGGGCGCCAGTTCGCATCCGAAAGCGCCGGCGTTCATGATCACGGCTCCGCCGACGGTGCCGGGAATCCCGCCCATCCCCTCCATTCCCCGTAGGCCCCGGCGGACCGACTCGGCCGCGAGGGCCGGAAGCAGGACGTCGGCAGCGGCCTCGGCCTCCTGGCCCGACCAGCGCACTGATCCGCCCAAGCGCCGGAGGAGAACCACGCCGAAGGGGAGTTCGCCGTCGGAGGCCAGGACGTTGCTTCCGGCGCCCAGGATGCGGAAGGGGATTCCCTCGCCGTCGAGGACGCTCAAGATGGCCTCGGCGGAGGGCCAGGAATCCGGGCGGAGAAGGAAGGGGACCTTTCCTCCGATGCGGAGCGTGAGGAGCGTGCGGATCTCCGCCTTCTCCGTGAATTCGGCTCCCCAGGTTTTGGCGGCGGCGCGGAGGGACTCAAACGTCATGGCGCCCCTCCAGGAGGGCCAGCAAACGCTCGCCCACGGTAGTGATGTGGCCCGCGCCCAGCGTGACCACGAGATCCCCCGGCCTCAAGGCGGGGAGGATCGTCACGGCCATGTCCTCCACCCGGGGGCAGTGGCGGACGCCTGAGTGCCCGAGGCGCCGGATCCTGCGGACCAGTTCTTTCCCCGAGACCCCACGGATGGGGGACTCGGATGCGGCGTAGATGTCGGAAACGAGAAGCAGGTCGGCCTGTGCGAGGACTTCGGCGAAGGCGTCCATCAAGGCGGCGACCCGGGTGTACCGGTGAGGCTGGAAAAGCACCACGACGCGGCCTTCCCCCGCCATGCGGCGCGCGGCTTCCAGAACGGCCCGGATCTCCGTGGGGTGATGGCCGTAGTCGTCCACAACCCGAACGCCGCCGCGGTCGCCCTTGTGCTCGAACCTGCGGTCCGCGCCGGGGAAGGAGGCGAGCCCCTGACGGATGGCGTCGAAGGGGATCTGGAGCTCCTCCGCCACCGCCACGGCGGCCAAGGCGTTGAGCACGATGTGATGTCCCACCTGCTTCAGCGCGATCTCCCCCCTTAGACGCCCGCCCGCGTACAGGTCGAAGGTCTCCCCGAACCCCGGCGGGGGATCGACGGAGACGGCGCAGAAGTCGGCCGGGAATTCGGTCCCGTACGTCACCACCCTCCGGCGGATCAGCGGGAGGATGGCGCGAACGTTGGGGTCGTCTGAGCAGGCTACGCACCCGCCGAAGAAGGGTACGCGGTTGGCGAACTCGAGGAAGGCGGCCTTGAGCTCGTCCAGCGTGGGGTAGCAGTCCACGTGCTCCCAGTCGATGTTGGTCACGACGGCCAGGACCGGATGGAGGAGGAGGAAGGAGCGGTCCGACTCGTCCGCCTCGGCCACCAGGAGGTCGCTGCGGCCCAGGCGCGCCGACGAGCCGAGGGTCGAGAGCCGCCCTCCGATGACCACCGTCGGGTCGAGCCCCGCGGCGTGGGCGAGGTGGGCCACCATGGCTGTGACGGTGGTCTTTCCGTGGGAGCCGGTGACGGCTACGGAGGTCTTCAGGCGCATGAGTTCGGCGAGCATCTCGCCGCGGGGGATCGCGGGGATGCCCATGCGCCGAGCCTCCACGACCTCCGGATTCTCCGGGGAAACGGCGGACGAGTACACGAGGACCTGCGCGTCGCCGAGGTTCTCAGGGCGGTGGCCGAAGGACACCACGGCGCCCTTCGCCGCCAGGCTCTTCGCGGCGGCGCTCTCCTTCAGATCCGAGCCCGTCACCCGGAAACCGAGGTTAAGGAGCACCTCGGCGATGCCGCTCATGCCGCTTCCGCCGATTCCGACGAAGTGAACGCGGTTCAGCCGGGAGAGCCTCATGGCTGCCCTCCCGCAAGAAGCACGTACTCGGCGATGGCGCGGGCCGCGTCGGGACGGGCGGCCTTTCCGAGGGCCTTCGCCATCCTCTCCCGGACGGTCCTCTCCGCGAGGCGTCCCAGCGCTTCCATGAGGGTCGCCGTGGTGAGGTCCGCCTGCTCGATCCGGATGGCCCCGCCCAGCTCCTCCATTCCCCGCGCGTTGGCGGACTGGTGTCCCCCCGCCGACTGGGGAAAGGGGATCAGGAGGGCCGGACGCCTCGCGGCGGCGATTTCGGCGAGGGTCGTGGCCCCCGCCCGGCAGACGCAGGCGTGGCACCACGCGTAGGCCTGGTCCATGTCGTGGAGGAAGGGCTCCACCCGGGCCGAAACGCCCGAATCCTCGTAGGCCGCCCGAACGTGTTCCACCTCCCTCTCTCCCGTCTGGTGAAGGATGTCCACTCCGCCGGGGAAGCCGCGGAGGGCAGGGAGCGCCCCGGCCATGGCGGCGTTGAGGGCCGACGAACCTCCGCTTCCCCCGAACACGAGGAGCCGGAAGGGACGCTCGGGTTCGGACTCGGGCGGGACGGCCGTCAAGGAGGCCCGCACCGGATTTCCGAGCACGCGGCCCTTGCCGCGAAAGGCGGCCTTGGTTTGGGGAAACGCGACGGCCACCAAGGCCGCGAAGCGGGACAGAAGCCGGTTGGCGAGGCCGGGCGCCACGTTCTGCTCCAAGAGGACCAGGGGGATCCCCGAGAGTCCCGCCGCCAACCCCATGGGCACGGAGGCATAACCGCCCACGCCGAGGACGGCGTGGGGCCTTGTCTGGAGGAGCGTTCCCAGGCCCAGCGCGAGGGCCGCCGGAACGGAGGCGAGGGCGCGGACCCTCGCGGCGGTGCTTACGGAGGCGAACCCCGAGGCGGGCAGGGCCTTGAAGGGGAAACCGTTCCTCGGGGCGAGGCGGGCTTCGATGCCGCGGGCGCTTCCCACGAAGAGGACCTCCGACTCAGGCCGGAGGGCGACCACGGCCTGGGCCACGGCGAGGCCGGGGAAGAAATGCCCCCCGGTTCCCCCCCCCGCAACGATCAGCCTGAACCTCTCCGCGTTCACCCTCGCCCTCCCGTCATTCATGCTGGCTCACGTTGAGAAGGATCCCGAGCCCCGAAAGCGTCACCACCAAATTCGAGCCCCCGTAAGAGAAGAGGGGCAGGGGAAGGCCCTTGGTGGGGACGATACAAAGGGTCACCATGATGTGGGTCAGGGCCTGTCCGAGGATCCACGTGGTGAGCCCCAGGGCCAACAGCGCCCCGAAGTCGTCCGGGGCCCCCTTGGCGGCCCTCAAACCCCGGAATCCGAGCCACAGGAAAAGCCCCAGGAGGGCGGCGCATCCGAGGAGGCCGAAGGTTTCGCCCACCATGGCGTAGATGAAGTCCGTGTGCGGCTCCGGCAGGAACATGAGCTTCTGGCTGGAGCCGTCGAACCACTTCCCGAACAGACCCCCGCTCCCCACCGCGATGAGCGACTGCTGGGCCTGGAATCCCTTCCCCAGGGGATCGGCTCCGGGATTCAGGAAGACGAACACGCGCTGGAACCTGTACGGGGCCGCCACGATCAGCAGCAGGAAGATGCCGAGCCCCCCTGCGGCGGCGGGGGCGATCCACTTCCACGGGAGCCCGGTCACGAAAAGGAGGGAACCGAGGATCACCCAGAGAATCACGACGGTGCCGAGGTCCGGCTGGAGCAGGATGAGGACCGAGGCGAGGCCTCCCACGGCGGCGATGGGCACGAGGGTCTGGACCCAGTCGCGCCCCTCCCTCCGCTTCCGGTCGAGCAAATAGGCGGCGAAGATCACGAGCACGAGCTTGGCCGACTCGGAGGGCTGAAGCGTCATCTTCCACAGACGGATCCAGCGGTGCGACCCGTTGATCGCGGGCATGAAGAGCGCCACCACGAGAAGAAGGAACTCGGCGGAAAGTAGCGCGAGGACCACGCGCCGGTCTTTCCACCAGGTATAGGGGATGCGCAGGCCCACGAGAAGGACCGCGATCCCGACGACCATCCAGACGGCCTGGTGGGTGAAGAAGTACATGGGGTTGCCCTTGTGCTTGAGCGCCACCACCGCCGAGGCGTTGTAGATCATCACCAGGCCCGCCGCCATGAGGGCGAGGACGACCACCGCCAGCTGCCGGTCGTACCGGAGGGTCCGGCTCACGCGCCCATCCTCCCTCGGACCCACGCGGCAAACTTCTCGCCGCGGTCCTCGAAGTTGCGGAACTCGTCGAAGGAGGCGCAGGCCGGAGAGAGCACCACGCTGTCCCCCGGTTTCGCGAGGTCCAGCGCCCGGTCCGTGGCCTCCCTCAGGGTGGGGTGGCTTTCCACCAGGGGCGCTCCTCCCCGCAGGGCGGCGGCGGCCTTTTCCCGGGCGGCGCCGAAGGCTAGAACGGCCCGGCAGCACCTGCGGATCTCGGGCAGAAGGACGGGCCAGTCGGCACCCTTGTCCTTTCCGCCCACGAGGAGGATGACCCCGCCCTGAAAGGCCGTAAGGGCCTTCAGCACGGCGTCCGTATTGGTGGCCTTGGAGTCGTTGTAGACCGAGATCCCGCCGGCCGATGCCACCTTCTCCAGCCGGTGAGGCAGGCCCTTGAATCTCGACAGGGGCTCCCTCAACCCGCCTTCCGGAACACCGGCGAGTCGGGCGGCGAGGCAGGCGGCGAGAGCGTTTTCGAGGTTGTGGAGTCCGGGAAGGGGAAGGGCCTCCAGGGGGAACAGGATCTCCTCCCGCCCGTCGTGGATCCAGAGGGCTCTTCCGTCCCGGACGAAGGCTCCCTCCCTCAGGGTCCCCACGGCGGTGAAGGGGACGCGGCGGCCCGGGGCCCCTTCGCCCCACCGGAGGGCTTCGGCGTCGGCGGCCGAGTACACGGCGGCGTCCGAAGGCCTCTGGTTGAGGAACACGCGCGCCTTCGCGCGGGAGTATTCCTCGAAGGCGGCGTACCGGTCCTGGTGGTCCGGCGTCACATTGAGGAGGACGGCCACGTCCGCCCGGAAGGTGTTGATGCTCTCCAGTTGGAAGGAGGAGAGTTCCAGGATGTGCCAAGTGTCGTCCGTGGAGCCCTCGACCATGTCGGAAAAGGGGCGCCCGAGATTGGCGCCCACGCGCACGTCTGGAAAATGGGCCGCCAGGATCTCGGAGAGGAGGGTCGTAGTGGTGCTCTTGCCGTTGCTTCCCGTCACGCCCGCGACGCGTCCATGCGCGAAGCGGGAGGCCCACTCCACCTCTCCAAGAACGGGGATTCCCGCCTGGAGGGCCGTGCGGACCAGGTCGGAGGCCCGGGGGACGCCCGGAGAGAGGATGACCGAATCCACTCCCTGGAGCAGGGCGGGGGACTGGCTTCCGCCGTAGAAGAGGAGTCCCCGGGCGAGGAGTGGCGAGAGGTCCACGGCAAGGTCCTCGCTCGTCCGCTCATCGCAGGCCGCCACGGCGTGGCCCATTCCCAAGGCCAGCTTGGCCGCCGCGAATCCCGAATCTCCCATACCCACGACGAGGAGTCTCATCCCGCCTCCCTCTCCCTTTCCGCTCATCGGATCTTCAGCGTGGCGAGCCCCATGAGGGCGAAGAGGATGGCCACGATCCAGAACCGGATCACCACCTGGGTTTCGGCCCACCCCCCCAATTCGAAATGGTGGTGCAGGGGCGCGCAGCGGAAGATGCGTTTCTTGTTCCGGAGCCTGTAGGAGGCCACTTGGAGGATCACCGAGAGGGCCTCGGCGACGAAGAGACCTCCCACGACCACCAGAAGGATCTCCTGCTTGATGATCAGGGCCATGGTCCCGATGGCGGCCCCGAGCGCCAGGGAGCCGACGTCCCCCATGAAAACCTGGGCCGGATGCGCGTTGAACCAGAGGAAGCCCAGGCTCGATCCCGCCATGGCCGCCGCGAAGATCGCCAGCTCCCCCGTGTCCCGCACGTAGGGAATGCCGAGGTACCCCGCGATGATCGTGTTTCCAGCGGCGTAGGCCAGAATCGCATAGGTGGAAGCCGCGATGAGCGTGCATCCGATGGCGAGCCCGTCGAGCCCGTCGGTAAGGTTGACCGCGTTGGACGAACCCACGAGAACCACGGCGGCGAAGGGGATGAAGAAGATTCCGAGGTCCGGGTGGAAGTTCTTGAAGAAGGGAACCGTGAGGGTGGTGTCGTAGGGTCCGATCTGGGCGTAGGAATAAAGGAACCCCGCCACGGCGAAGGCGGCCGCGAACTGGAGCGCGAATTTCTGCCTGGCCGTGAGCCCCTGGTTCTGCCTGCGCTTCATCTTCAGGTAGTCGTCGGCGAAGCCGATCCCGCCGAAGGCCAGCGTGCTCAGGAGGAGGAGCCAGAAGAGGGGCGAATCCCACCGGATGCACAGGAGGGAGGCCAGGGTGAGGCTCAGGAGGATAAGAAGTCCCCCCATGGTGGGAGTTCCGGCCTTGATCTGGTGGGCCTTGGGACCCTCCTCGCGGATGTACTGCCTCAAGTTCAGCCTCTGGAGGGCGGCGATGATCCGGGGGCCAAGCATCAGGCTCAGCAGGAGCGCAAGAGCGATGGCGAGGGCGCCGCGGAAGGTGATGTAGCGGAAGATCCGCAGGAAGCCCGCGTGCTCGTGGAAGGGGAAGAGAAAGGTGTAGAGCATCAGACGCCCCTCCGTTCCAGGAGCCAGGCCACCAGGCCGTCCAAACCGATGCCGCGCGATCCCTTCACCACCAGCGCGCCGCCCTCGGGGACGCGCTCCTCGATCCAGCGGGCCCCCTCCCTCCAATGGCGCACGTGCAGGGCCTCTCCCCCCGATTCAACGAAGGACGCGGCCATCTCTCCGGCGTCGGGGCCTCCAACGGCCAGCAGGATCCTCACCCCGGCGCGGGCGGCGCAGCGCCCCGCCTCCCGGTGGAGCTCCTTCGCCGAGGATCCCAGCTCCAGCATCTCGCCCAGGGCCGCCGCCACGGGCCGGCCCCAGGAGCGGGTTTCGGCGAGCACCTCCGAGAGGGCCGCCGGATTTGAGTTGTAAGAGTCGTCAAGGAGCAGAACCGATCCGCTCAAGCGGTGTCTCTCCCCCCTGTGGGAGGCCGGCCGGAGGTCGGAAGCCACGCGTGCCGCCTCCTCGAGGGAGAGCCCCTCCTCCGCGGCCAGACAGGCGGCGGCGGCCAGGTTCATGAGGTTGTGCCGCCCGGCCAGGGGCAGGATGCCTTTGGCCCGGCGGCCCCCGCGCTCCAGGATGAACAGGGACCCATCGGATCCGGGCTTCTCCAACGGGAAGATCCTCAGGTCCGCGCCCGGATTCCGGCCGTAGGTCACCCGCCGGATCCCCGCGGGGATCTCCAGGGTCGAAAGGAAGGGGTCGTCGTGGTTGACTACGGCGAGTCCCCCGGCGGAAACGTGCTCGAGCACCTTCCCCTTCTCGTCCCGGATGGCCTCGAGGGAGGGGAAGAACTCCGTGTGGACGGGCTGGATCGTCGTGAAGACGACGGCGTTGGGCCGGGCGACGGGGGCCAGGTCCTCCATCTCGCCGGGGCGGCTGATGCCCATCTCCAGCACCCAGAAACGGGCCGAGGCGTCCGCCTCGAGGAGGGTTAGGGGGAGGCCAAGGAGGTTGTTCCTGTTCCCGGCCGTGGCGTGGACGGGCCCCAGCCGCCTTAGGAGGGCGGCGCAGAAGTCCTTGGTGGTCGTCTTTCCGCAGGAACCCACCACGCCCGCCACCGTTCCCGGGAAGGCGTCGCGGACGTGTCGGCCCAGGGCGGCGAGGGCCCCCTCCACGGAGGGAACCAGAACGGCTCCCATTCCGGCCGGAACGGGCACCTCCCGCTCCACGAGGGCGGCAGCGGCTCCGTGGAGGGCCGCGTCGGGTAGAAAATCATGGCCATCGCTCCGGGCGCCCCGGAGGGCGGCGAAGAGCCGGCCTCCCGCGCAGTGCCTCGAATCCAGGGAGAGCCCAACGGAGGGTCGCTCCGCCGCGGCCAGCACGCGGCCACCGGTGACGGCGGCGATCGTGTCCAGGGGCAGGATCATTCCGGCCATTCCATCTCTCCCAAAAGCTCGCGGAGCACCGTTGGGTCGTGGAAGGGTCGGACCCGTCCCTTGGACGTCTGGGTTCTCTCGTGCCCCTTCCCCGCCACCACCACAACGTCTCCGGGCCGCGCCATGCGGAGGGCTTCACCCAGGGCTTCCCGGCGGTCGAGGATGCAGCGGAACTCCTTTCGGGGCGTGAGTTCGGGGCGGATGCCCGCCTCCGCATCCGCGGCGATGGCCGCGGGATCCTCCGAACGGGGGTTGTCGGAGGTGAGAAGGACCACGTCCGAAAGCCGCGCCGCCATGGCCCCCATAAGGGGGCGTTTGGACCGGTCCCGGTCTCCGCCGCAACCGAAGACGGTGATGAGCCTCTTCGGCCCCAGGTCGCGGAGGGTCGAGAGCAGGTTCTTGAGCGCGTCGTCGGTGTGCGCGTAGTCTACGATGACGGTGAAGGGCTGGCCCGCATCGACGCGCTCCACGCGCCCCGGGACGCCCTTCATGGCCTCGATCCCGGCGGCCGCCTGGGCGGGCGTGGCCCCGGCGGCCAGGGCCGCGCCCGTGGCCACCAAGAGGTTCTGGAGGTTGAAGTTCCCAAGGAGGGAGGAACGGACCTCCACCTCCCCAAAGGGGGTGGAAAAGGCGCCCCGGATGCCCTGAAGGTCCATGGCGTGCCGCCTGGGACGGACCTGGGCCGGC
Source organism: uncultured Thermoanaerobaculia bacterium (assembly GCA_964589625.1). Classification (GTDB taxonomy): domain Bacteria; phylum Acidobacteriota; class UBA4820; order UBA4820; family DSQY01; genus JBFLVU01. Next base: position 21,945 of record CAZPSH010000009.1, on the reverse strand, counting down.
TTGGAAAGCCCCACCGTCAGGATGCGCGGACCTTCCAGTTCGGAGGCCAGCCTCAGGCCGAACCCGTCCTCCAGGTTGAGGACGGCCGTTCCGCCGGGGGCGAGGAGGTCGAAGATCTGCCGCTTGGCCTGGAAATAGGCCTCCATGGTCTCGTGGAAGTCCAGATGGTCCCTCGTCAGGTTCGTGAAGGCGGCGGTGGCGAGGGTCACGTGGCGGACCCGGTGGAGAACGAGGGAGTGGGAGGAGACCTCCATGGCTCCGTAGGGAATCCCTCCCTCGGCGAGCCTCCGGATCCAGGCGTGGATTTCGTGGGCCTCCGGCGTGGTCCGCGCTGCCGGGGTCAGGCCCAACCCATCGTCGTACTCGATGGTGCCCAGGAGGCCGCATCCGCCTGCCTGCCGGAAGATGCTCCGGAGCAGGTAGGCCACCGTGGTCTTTCCGTTGGTGCCCGTCACCCCGGCGAGCTTGACGGGCAGATCCCGCGTCGCGAAGATGGCCGCCGCGGCTGCCGAGAAAGATTCGCGATCCCGGGGGCAGACGACCCAAGGGATCCCCGGAGCCGCCCCTTCGGGGCTGGCGTGCGAGAAGACCGCCGCCGCCCCCCGGGAGACGGCCTCGGGAACGAAGCGCCGTCCGTCCTCCCGGAACCCACGAAGGGCGAAGAAAGCATCGCCCGGAGAGACCTCGCGGGAGTCGCACGTAAGGCCCGTGAGGGTCGCCTCGGCGGGGCCCTCCACGCTCGAGTGGGGGACGAGGGCCAGGAGATCGGCCAGGGACAGGCCAGGGGCACTCACCGCGGGCTCCTCAAGAGTGCCACGTCCTGGGCGGGCGGCGCCTCTGGATAGGATAGGCGCTTGAGGGCGTACGCCAGGATGCGGGAGAAGGCGGGGGCCGAAACGGAAGCGCCGTAGATCCGCCCCAATGGCTCGTCCACCATGACCAGGACCACGACCCTTGGGTCATCAGCGGGGGCGAAGCCCACGAAGTAGGCGATGAACAGCTTCCGCCCGTCGGAGCTCTTGACCCCCAGTTTCTGCGCGGTCCCCGTCTTGCCGGCCACCGCTACGCCCGGGACGGCGGCGTTCTTTCCCGTTCCCTCCTCCACCACGCGCACGAGCATCCGGGTTAGTTGCGAGGCGGTCTCGGGTTTCAGGATCCTTTCGGGGGGAGGCACCGGTGCGTCCAGCAGGAGACGGGGCGACACCTTGAGTCCCCCTGAAGCCACGGCGCCGTAAGCCAGAGCGAGCTGGAGGGGGGTGGAACGGAGCTCCTGGCCGAAGGAGAGGGAGGGAAGAGAGAGGGCGGACCAATCCTTGGGCTTCCTCAGGCGTCCCGCCACCTCCCCCGAAAGGCGAAGGGAGGTGGGCTCGCCGAAACCCATTCGCCGTATGTAGTGGTACATGACGTCGGGGCCAAGGGCCATCCCCACGCGGGCGGCGCCCACATTCGAGGAGTGTTGCAGGACCTCCTCGAGTGTGTAGACCGACTTCACGGGGGGTTCGTCGTCGTGGATCGTCTTAGGTCCGACGGTGAGGGTCCCGTTTCCGACCGTAACGGGATCGTAGGGGCCGAATCGGCCCGTGTCCAGCGCCGCCGCCAGGGTGACGAGCTTGAAGGTGCTTCCGGGCTCGTAGGAATCGGTAACGGCCCGGTTGCGCCACGCTTTTCGGGGGGAGTCCTGAGGGCGGTTCGGGTCGAAGGTCGGCGAAACAGCCATGGCGAGGATGTCCCCGTTGCGGGGGTCCAGGACCACGACGACTCCGTCCAGGGCCTTCAACTCCTCCACCGTGGCGTGGAGGACCTCCTCGCAGAGGCTCTGAAGGGGCAGGTCCACGGCGAGGCGAACCGTTCTTGGGGGCGGATCCACCTTGGGGACCACCTCCACGGGGATCAGGCGGGTCGGCCTCGCGTCCCGAAAAACCAGGTACTTCCTTGACCCTCCCTGGAGTTCCTTGTTCCAGTGGTGTTCCAGCCCCGCGAGGCCGCCGTCCGTCCCCATGCATCCCAGAAGGTTGGCCGCGGCGGTCCCGTTGGGGTAATAGCGGCCCGCCTCGTCCATGACCTTCACCCCCGGGAAACGGTCGCAGAGGGCATGGGCCTCCGGGTACCTCTCGAAGGGGAGCTTCCGGGCGAGCCACGTGAACTTGCGGCGGGTTCGAAGGTCCTTCAGGATATCGCTGGATTCCCTCCCTGACAGCGCCGCCACGGACCGGGCCAGTTCCTCGCGATCGCGGATCTTCTGAGGATCGAAGGTGTAGAGCGAAGGGCAGAGGGTGCTGGCGGCCAACGGGAAGCCGTTCCGGTCCACGAGGTTGGCCCGGGGGAGATCCACCTCGATGATCTCCTGGGCCTGGTCCCTCGCCACCTCTGAAAAGCGCCCCCCTTGCAGGATCTGGAGGTGGAACAACCGCAGGAGAATGATGAGCGCCGCGACCGCGACGGTGCACGACAGGAACCGCAACCGCCCGGGGCGCAGGGTGGCGCTCACCGGCGCCCCCTGGTGACCGGCGCCCCGGTCCGGGGCTTCCTTGGAGCGGGCGGCGCGGACGGGGCGAGGGAGGGAACGTCCACGGCGACCCGCGGCGGAGCATCCTCAGGCCGGGCGTCGGGAACGACGCCTACGGTCATCTCCTCGGGCCCCTCCTCCACCATGCCCAGGTCCCTGCGGGCCACCTCCTTCACCCGGTCGGGGCTGAGCAGGGAGGCCCTCACCAACTGGAGGCGCTCGCGCTCGCGGGACAAGGCGCTCCGCTCCGCGACGAGGCCCGACAGCCTGTATTCGGCTTCGATCTGGCGGGAAGAGAAGTGGACGTAGAGGGCAACGGGCGCCGCCACCGCCGCCGCCATCGCCACCATCCGAACCAGATCGGCGGTGCCCCTCCGATCCGGCTGGCGCACCGGTTCGTTCCGGATCTCCCCGCGCCTCATCGCTTCACCGCCATGCGAAGGCGGGCACTCCGGGAGGCGGGGTTGGCCGAGATTTCGGCGGGGGTCGGCCGCAGGGCCTTCCGGTGGGGGAGGTCCGTCACGGGAGACCGGCCGCACGCGCACGCAGGGAGGCGCGGGGGACAGACGCAGCCCCTGGAGAGGCGCCGGAAGGTCTCCTTCACGGTCCTGTCCTCCAGGGAATGGTACGCGAGGACCACCAGGCGGCCGCCGCCGGCGAGGAGGCCCACGGCGCGCTCCAGGAACTCCCCGAGTCCCTCCAGTTCCCGGTTCACGGCGATCCGGAGCGCCTGGAAGGTCCGGGTGGCGGGATGGAGCCGACCCTTGGCGGCGGCGGGAACGGCTTCCTCCACGATGCGGGCGAGGGTGGCCGCGTCTTCCAAGGGGGCCGAGAGGCGCTCTCTGCAGATGGCGCGCGCGATCCGTCCGGCGAAGGGTTCCTCGCCGTACGTCCGGAGGAGCCTGGCCAGGTCCTTCTCGGGAAGCGTGTTGAGAAGGTCCCGGGCGGATTCTCCCCCGGAGGGGTCCATGCGCATGTCCAGCGCGGAGGCGTCATGGAAGCTGAACCCCCTCCCGGATTTCAACTGGTATCCGCTCATCCCCAGGTCCACCAGGATTCCGGCGGGCGCCTCCGGCAGGAGGGAGGCCCATCGGTCCACATCCTTGAAGTTCGTGTGCAGGGCCCGAAAGCGCCCCGCCGATCCGGAGAGCCTCTCCGCCGCGAGGCGGAGGGCGTCGGCATCCCGGTCCAGTCCGAGGAGATAGGCCGAAGCCCCGGCCTCGAGGATGGCCCGGCCGTGTCCGCCCATGCCCAGCGTGCAGTCCACGAACCAGCCGCCGCCCTCAGGACGAAGGGCCTCCACCACCTCCCGAACCATCACCGGAACGTGGAGAGGTTCCGCTTCCATCCCTCGCCTCCCGGAGGATCTTGGATACGTACCGGACCGCGTCCTCCGTCAGGGGTTCCCGCGCCTCATACTCGTTCAGGACCTCTTCGTTCCAAACCTCGAGGACCCCGGTCGCGTGACCGATGATCACCACGTCCCCGTCCATCCTCGTGTGCTTGCGAATGTGCTGGGGGATGAAAAGCCTCCCCTGCCCGTCCACTTCCTGCTCGTCGCCGTACCGGCCCACCGTGGTGAGGAAGCGGTTCACCACAGGGTCCTCCGCGTACTGGCCCTCGCGCAGCGTCTTCTCGTTCCGGATCCACTCCGAGAGGGGGTAGACTTTGAGGGAGGGATTTCCGAAGGAGGTCATGAAGACCTGGGCGCCGTAGCTCTGCCGCAGGACCTCGCGAAATTTGCTCGGGACCTTGAGGCGGCCCTTTTCGTCGATCTTGGCCGCGGCGCTTCCGCGAAACATGGCCACCCCTCACCGGCGGACCCAGTGGCCGCATGGGTCCGGAGATCCGGTCCACTTTGGTCCACTTTGGTCCACAAGTGAATGTTAGGGCTCGCCTGCGCCCTTGTCAAGGGGCGGCGCGCGCGAAGGAACGGGAGGAGAGCCTTCACCTCCGGGGATGGGAGGCGCTCGCATCGACGAGGCCCCTCGGCGTGCGTCCCGCCGAGGTCTTCCGCCCCGATTGCGCGCGGGCCGGAGGGGGCGCTAGACTGAGCCGGGGAGGCCCCATGATTTATCGGTGGAAGGCCCGATTCCAGACCGCCGTGAGGGGACTGGCCGGAAACTGGATGACGCCCGACATGGCCCTGGCGGGCGGAGCCGTGGCCACGCTGATGGGCGGGGCCTGTCTTTACGCGGGCCTGGTCCATCCGCGGGGCCGGTGGCTCCTTCTCCTGGTTCCGCCCCTGCTCCTCCTTCGGATGGCCCTCAACGCCCTGGACGGAATGTTGGCCAGGGAGCGCGGGCAGGCCTCCGCCCTGGGCGAGGTCCTCAACGAGGGTGTGGACGTCATCGGGGATACGCTGGCCTACGGAGTCCTCTACTTCGTCCCCGGCGGGCCCCGGCTCACGGTGGCCGTCTTCCTCCTCTGCACCTGGGCGGCGGAGTTTTTCGGCGTTCTGGGTAAAGGCCTGCCCGGAGGGGTTCGAAGGTACGAGGCCGCCTTCGGAGGAAAACCGGACCGTGCCTTCTGGATGGCCCTACTCTCCTTGGCGCTCTGGGCCGACCCCCGGCTCCTCTCCCGCACGCCGCTCTACCTCGCGGCGGTTTCGGTCCTGGTCGGCCTCACCGCGGTATGGCGCGCCCGCGCCGCGGTCCGAGGGGCACGGGGGCAGGCCTACGACGCCCGGACCCCCGTCGGCCGATGAGGTCTCTCTCCCACCTCACGGTCCCGTTCCTCCTCCTCGCCTTCTCCGCCTACGAATTGCGGGAAAAGGGCGAGTCCGGGATGCTCGGCATCCTCCTGGCCGTCGGCGGACTCCTCGTCTTCTTCACCGCCGTTTCGGCCCTGCTTCGCTGGAAGAAGGCCGCCCTGGCGCAGGAGGTAAGCTCCCGGACGGAGACCTGGTGGTGGATGGCGGCCGTGTTCATGCTGGCCTTCTCCACGCACAGGATCGTCTCCTTCCTCTTCCTCGGCTTCCTCTGCTTCTCCGCGCTGAGGGAGTATTTTTCGCTCCTGCCCATGCGGGACGCCTCCGCGGGCCAGATCCTCTCCTTTCGTGACCGGCCGTCCATCCTCCTCGCCTACTGCACGGTGCCGCTCTCCATCTACGTGGCGTACATCCGGTGGTACGAGTTGTTCATCATCCTGGTGCCGGTCTACTTCTTCCTCCTGATTCCCATCCTCTTCGTCATCCAGGACCGGACCGCGGGCGCGCTGAAGTCCATGGGCGCCATCTCCCTCGGGACCCTCTTCTTCGCCTTCTGCCTGGGCCACGCCCTCTTCATGATCAACGTCGGGCCCATGCTCCTGTTCTTCTGCTTCTTCCTGACCGAATCGAGGGACGTCATCGCCTTCTGGGTGGGGAAGGCCCTCGGGGCCCTCACCTCTGCGCTTCCGGAAGGTGGGGCGAGGTGTCTCCTGGAGCTTCGCATCGCGCCCACGGTCAATCCCCGGAAGACCTGGGCGGGGGGCCTCCTGTCCGCGCTGGCGGTGGCGGGTCTCGCGGTGGCCGTACGGCCGCTTCTCCCTCCCTTCGACGGCGCCGTGGCCACCCGGGAATTCTGCGCTGTGGCGGGTTTCGCCATCGGGTTCTTCGGCCTCTTCGGGGACCTCGTCTTCGGCATGGTGAAGAGGGACATCGGCGTGAAGGACACGGGTTCGCTCCTCCCCGGCCACGGGGGGGTCATCGACCGCGTCAACGGCCTCGTGTTCACCGTGCCGCTCACCTTCCACCTCTTTTACTGGCGGTTTTTCTAGGGAGCACCGATGCGCGCCCTGGTCCACGCGGTCCTGAGGGTCCTGCTTAGGGTCATCTTCGGCGCCGCCCCGCGGCAGACCATCGTTGATTGGCCGGCCATCGTCGTGGCCAACCACGATACCCACCTGGACGTGTTTCTCGTCTTCTCGCTCTTTCCCCTCTGGCGGGTGAGCCGGGTGCGCGCGGTGGCGGCGTCGGATTACTTTGGGAAGGGGTTTCTGGGAGTGGGCGCGAAACTCGCCTTCAACACGATTCTGGTTCAACGGGCCAGCGGGGACGCGTCGGCGGCGCTGGAACCGGTTCGGGAGGCCCTGCGCGCGAATGCTTCCCTCGTGATCTTCCCCGAGGGGACCCGCGGGGAGCCGGGGGTCCTCCTGCCCTTCAAGCCGGGCATCGGGGCGCTGGCGGAAGAATTTCCCGACGTCCCCATCCACCCGGTGGCGCTGGTCGGCGCGGAACGGGCGCTGCCCAAGGGAGATCGCCTGCCCGTCCCCTTCAACATCGAGATTCGCCAGCTCGAGAAGGTGTACGGGAGGGACCTCGTCCGGCGCCACGGGGCCGGGGCCCGGAGGGCCATTGCGGCGGAGTTGGAAGCCAGGATCCGCGAAGGGCTCCAGGAGGGGGAGCCCCATCCGCCGAAGGCGCCGGCCGAGGAGGGGACGTGAGCCCCCCGAGCCGGAGGGTCTACGCCCTCGAACAGAAGGCTCGTGGCCGAAAAGTTGCCGCCGTCTTCCCCGCGCGCTATCCGGCCGAACTGCTCTGGGCGCGCGACGTCTGCCCCGTGGAGGTCTGGGACCCTCCCGTGGACCCCCAGGCGGCCCAGGCGCACCTGCAGGCCAACGTCTGCTCCGTCGTGCACCGGGCCCTCTCCCTCTGGCTTTCCGGAGGGACCGGGGCGGCGGATTTCCTACTCTTCTCCCACGCCTGCGACTCCCTTCAGAACCTCTCCACCCTCGTCCCGGACCTGCTCGGAGAGGGCCGTCCCTGCCTCTTCTTCTATCCGCCCAAGGGACGGCGCGACGAAAGGGCCGAAGCGTACCTCTCGCGCCAGCTGAAGGACCTTTCGGGGCGACTGGACGAGGCGGCGGGCCGGCCCCGGGAGGGAGCCTTGGAGCAGGCGGTGGCGTGGGGGGAGGCGAGGGCCCGGGCGCTGAACGACCTCTACGACGCCCGGGCGGGGGGACGCCTCGCGGCTTCCAACGGGGAGTTTTACGCTGCCGTGAGGGCCTGCGAGTACCTGTGGCCCGAGGAGGCGATCCTGCGCCTGGATGCGTTCCGGACGGAGCGGTCCGGCCTTTCCCCTTCCGGGATCCCCCTCGTCTTCTCCGGCGTCCTCCCCCAGCCCGCCGGCCTCCTCCACCGCCTGGACGACCTGGGCGTGCGGATCGCCGAGGACGACTTTCTCGCCTGCGGGCGGCGCTTCGTCCGCGGTTCGCTTCCGCCCGCCGGCGAGCCCCTCCCCACCGTGGCGCGCCGCTTCCTTGCCCTGCCGCCCTGCTCCACGGCGGGATCCCCCGTTTCGGATCGGCTCGACTTCCTTGGCCGCCTGGCGGGCCGCTCCTCGGCCAGAGGGGTTGTCTTTCTCGCCCTCAAGTTCTGCGAGCCCGAGCTCTTCGACATCCCGGCACTCGCCGAGGGCCTCCGCTCCCGGGGCATCCCCTGCCTGGTCCTTGAGGTGGAGATGGGAGGCGACGTCCCCGCCCAGACCGTCACCCGGCTGGAGGCGTTCCTGGAGTCCCTGCCGTGAGCGCCCTTTCCCGCCTCCGCTACCGTCTCGTGAAAGACGCCCTCCTGCCGGCGGCGCTGGCCCTGAAGGGAGGCGGAAAGAAGTCCCGGCCTCCGGATCCCCTCTTCGGCCCCCCTCTGAAGAGCACGGCGGACCTGCGGAGGGTCATGGCCCGCCACTACGCGCTGGCGCGCCACGCCAAGGGGGCCATGCCCGTGGCCTGGGTCACGAGCGGCGCTCCCGTGGAGCTTTTAAGGGCCTTCGGCTTCTACACCGTCTACCCAGAGAACCACTCGGCCCTGTGCGGGGCGCGAAAGCTCGGCCCCGAGATCTCCGCCGAAGCCGAGGCGAGGGGCTACTCCCAGGACCTCTGCTCCTACGCGCGGGTGGACCTGGGGCACGCCTTCTCCGGCAAGACCCCCGTGGGTTCCCTGCCCGTGCCGGACCTCCTCTTCTGCGCGAACAACATCTGCCAGACGGTCCTCTACTGGTTCAAGGCCCTTTCGCGGGAGCACGGGATCCCCCTGGTCTTGCTCGACACCCCGTATCTCCACGGGGGGCGGGACGAAGCTTCGGTCTTCGCCTACGTGGAGGACCAGCTCCGGCAGGCGGTGACGGACCTGGAGCGCTTCACACGGAAGGACTTCGACGAGGCGCGATTCCTTCGGGTTCTGGAGAGCTCGCGGAGGGCCGCCCAGCTCTGGGGCGGGGTCCTCGAGACCCTCCGCCGCCGGCCCGCCCCCATGACGATCTTCGACGCCTTCGTCCACCTCATGCCCATCGTCTCGCTCCGGGGCCTGCCCGTCTGCGAGCGCTATTACGAGGGACTTCTCGCCGAACTCCGGGGCCGGGTGGAACGGGGGGTGGCGGCGGTCCCTGGCGAACGCCACCGGCTCCTCTGGGACAACATCGCCATCTGGTTCGCCATCGGACCCCTGGCCCGGCTCTTCGCCGAGCACGGGGCCGTCCCCGTGGTGGCGACCTACACCCACGCCTGGGCGGAGACGGCCCGCCAGATGGATCTCCGAAACCCCTTCGGCGCCCTGGCCCGGACCTACGGGGGGATCTTCCTGAACCGGGACCTGGCCCACCGCCGGGTGTTCCTCGAGACCCTCGCGCGGGAGTACGCCGTGGACGGTGCGGTGCTTCACTCGGCCCGCTCCTGCAAACCGTACTCCATCGGGCAGTACGACCTGAGGCAGAGCCTGAGGGAGGCCCCGGGCATCCCCTCCGTCGTGCTGGAGGCGGACATGACGGACCACCGGGTCTGGTCCGAGGCCCAGGCCCGGACGCGTCTGGAGGCTTTCTTCGAAGCGCTGGAGGGGCGGGGAATCGAGGGTTCGCGCGATCAGGGATCCGCCTGACCGGCCGGAGGAAAGAAGGCATGGACCTCTACGCGGGCGTGGACGTGGGAAGCCTGACGGCGAAGGCCGTGATCCTGGGCGAGGACGGCTCGAGGGTGGGAGAGTCCCTGGTCCGGACCTCGCCGGACTTCGCGGAGTCGGCGCGCCGCGCCCTCGGAGAAGCCCTCTCCGCGGCGGGTTCGCCCGGCGCGGAACCTCGGGCCACCGTCGGCACGGGCTACGGACGCGCCAGCGTCCCCGGGGCCATGCGTCCGGTGACGGAAATCACCTGCCATGCCCGGGGTGCCGCGGAACTCGTGGAGGGGGTGCGGCTCGTGGTGGACGTGGGGGGGCAGGACAGCAAGGCCATCCGAGTGGGGCCGGGCGGTCGGGTGGAGGACTTCGCCATGAACGACAAGTGCGCCGCGGGGACGGGGCGCTTCCTCTCGGCCATGGCCGAAACCCTGCATACCGGGATCGAAGGCCTCGGGCCCGCGGGGCTTCGCTCGCGGAGGGAGGTGGTCCTGTCGAGCACCTGCACGGTCTTCGCCGAAAGCGAAGTCATCTCCCTCCTGGCCAACGGCGAGCCCGTCGACGACGTGGCCCACGCCGTGCACCTGGCCATGGCCCGCAGGCTCGCCGGCCTCGTGCGCCTCGTGGGCGCGCAGGCGCCGGCGGCCTTCACGGGCGGGGGAGCCCTCAACGGCGACCTGGTCCGCTGCCTCGAATCGGTCCTCGGCCTCCGCTTCACCCTTCCCGAAAAACCCCAACTTGCGGGGGCCCTCGGAGCGGCCCTGATCGCCCGCGAGTCGGGGCTCCGCTGAGAAAGCGAGCGTACGGGAGCCCTCAAGGGCCGCGCAGGACGCCCCCCTGCCCCACCTCCGCGTGTCGCCCTTCGCGACAATCTGACAAGGCTCGAATGACCCTCTGACGCCACTGTTTTTCACGCCTGCGACTTGCCGTATACTGCCGCTTACGATTTGGGTCTTCGTCACTTCACGAGAAAGGGGTTGCGCATGTTGAAGATCGTTCTCTGTCAAGCCCTCGCCGGGGCCCTCGTCCTGGGGATGGCCCTTCCCGCCGCGGCGGGGGAGCGCTCCGAAGTCGACCCGAAGTACCAGTGGAAGCTCACGGATATTTACGCCACTCCCGAGATGTGGGAGGCCTCCAAGGCGGAGCTTCAGAAGGGGATCCCCAGGATGACCGGCTTCAAGGGCCGCCTCGGGGAATCGGCCGGAGCGCTCTACGAAGCCTTGAGCACTCTGGCGGGTCTGGACAAGGAACTCTCCCGCCTTCTCTCCTACGCCGCTATGACCTACGACCAGGACACGCGCGTCTCCGCCAATCTCGAGAGGCTCCAGGCCGGCGAGCAGGTGGCGGCCGAATTCGGCGCCGCGGTCTCCTACGTCCGCCCCGAGATCCTCGCGATGGATCCCGCCCGGGTGGAGGCCTTCGTGGCCGAGGAGCCCCGCCTGAAGGACTACAAGCCCTACCTCGACAACATCCTCCGGATGAAGGCCCACACCCTCACACCCGCGGAGGAGCAGATCGTCGCCCGGGCCCTGGGCCAAATGGGCGGAACGGCCGACGCGGTCTACGGGATCTTCACCAACGCCGACATGCCCTACCCCGAAATGGAGCTGACCTCCGGCGAGAAGGTCCGCATGGACGCCGCCGCCTACACGAAGTTCCGCGCCTCGCAGAATCGCGAGGACCGCATGCGCGTCTTTCAAAAGTTCTGGGGCAAGTACGCCGAGTTCAAGCGGACCCTCGGAACCACCCTGTACTCCGCCGTGAAGGGCCACATCTTCACGCGCGACGTGCGAAAGTACGACTCGTGCCTCCAGGCCTCCCTCGACCGGAACAACATCCCCGTGGAGGTCTACAAGCAGCTCATCGCCGACGTCCACCGCAACCTGCCCGTCCTGCACCGCTACCTCAGGCTCCGGCAGAAGATGATGGGCGTGGACCCGCTTCGCTACGAGGACCTCTACGCCTCCATCATCCAGGAGGTGGACCTCCAGTATTCACCCGAGGAGGCCATGAAGCTCACGCTGGAGGCCTGCGCCCCGCTCGGTCCCGAGTACATGGCCGCCCTGAAGAAGGGCTACGAAAGCGGCTGGGTGGACTTCATGCCCAGCACCGGCAAGCGCTCCGGCGCCTACAGCAACGGTTCGGTCTACGACGTGCACCCCTTCCAGCTCCTGAACTTCATGGGGACCTACGAGGACGTCTCCACCCTGGCCCACGAGTCGGGCCATTCGATGCACTCTTACCTATCCAACAAGAAGCAGCCCTACATCACGGCTGACTACTCCATCTTCGTCGCGGAGGTGGCTTCCACCCTCAACGAGAACCTGCTTCTCCACCACATGCTCAAGAACACCAAGGACGATGCCACGCGCCTGTACCTTCTCGGCTCGGCCCTGGACAACATGCGGCAGACCCTCTTCCGCCAGACCCTCTTCGCCGAGTTCGAAATGACGATCCACGAGATGGCTGAGCGGGGCGAGACCCTTTCGGGCGACAACATGAGCGCCCTCTACCTCAAGCTCCTCAAGGAGTACTACGGGAGCGACCAGGGCGTGTGCGCCGTGGACGACCTCTACGGGGTCGAGTGGGCCTACATCCCTCACTTCTACTACAACTTCTACGTGTACCAGTACGCCACGAGCCTGACGGCCTCCACCTACATCGCCGACGCCATCCGCCAGGAGGCCTCCGCCAAGAAACCCGCGTCCAAGGCCCGTGACGCGTACATCGGTATGCTTTCCGCCGGCTCCTCCAAATACCCCATCGACGTCCTGAAGGACGCGGGCGTGGACATGACGACGAGCGCCCCCTTCGACGCCGCCATGCGGGAAATGAGCCGGATCATGGACGAAATCGAGACCATCCTCTCCAAGAAGAAGTGACCCTGCGCGGCCCGTCCCCCGGCGTCCCGCCGGGGGCGGGCCAGGGCGCAACAACGCAGAATCAGAGGATGCGGGGAGCCCCCCCGGTCCGGATGCCGGAGCGGCGGGTTCTCTGACAGCAAGCCCCGCGATCCTTCCCTGCCCGTCCCCCAGGATCCATCGTTTTGGACCTCACCGCGGCGCCTCGTTTTCCATCATGCGGTGGACGACGCTGTGCCTCCGCCCGTAGGCGAAGTAGATCAGGAGGCCGGCGGCGAGCCAGGCGAAGAGCCGCCACCAGTTGGCCACGGGCAGGGAGAACATGAGCAGGAGGCAGGTGAGGATCCCGAGCACGGGGGTGGCCAGGCCGAAGGGCGCGCGGAAGGGGCGCGGGGCCTCCGGGTGGCGGAGGCGCATGACGAGGACGGCGGCGCAGACGATCACGAAGGCCAGGAGGGTCCCGATGTTCGTCAGCTCCGCCAGAACCCGCAGCGGAAGGAGGCCGCCCATGGCGGCCACGACGAGGCCGGTGAGGATCGTGGATTTCCAGGGAGTCCGGTACCTGGGATGCACGGCTCCGAAAAAGCTCGGAGGCACCATGCCGTCCCGGGCCATGGCGAGCAGGACCCGCGGCTGGCTCAGCATCATGACGAGGAGCACGGAGGTGATGCCCGCGAGGGCGCCGAGGGACACCACGAACTGGGCCCAGGGAAGGCCCGCCTGACGGAAGGCGTCGGAGACGGGGGCGTCGATGTTGATCCGGTCGTAGGGGACCATCCCCGTAAGGACCGCCGAAACCGCGATGTAGAGGACCGTGCAGAGCAGGAGGGACACGACGATTCCAATGGGCACGTCCCTCTGGGGGTTCCGGGCCTCTTCCGCGTGGGTGGATACCGAATCGAAGCCGATGTAGGCGAAGAAGATGATGGCGGCGCCGGCGAGCATCCCCAGGGGCTGGCCCCCCGCGTCGGTCATTCCCGCCACGGCGTGGCCGAAGAAGCTGAGGCCCGTGAAGCCGTAGGGGGCGAAGGGGCGCCAGTTCTCGGGGTTCACGTAGAAGGCACCCAGGCCCACCACGAGGAGCACCACCGCGAGCTTGACGGCCACCATCACCGTGTTGAAGGAGGCGCTCTCCCGGATGCCCTTCACGAGGACCGCCGTCATGGCGAAGGCCACGATCATGGCCGGAAGGTCCACGTAGGTGCCCGTGGCGACGAAATGCCCCGAGGACGGGTCGTAGTCGAAGGGCGCGAATCCCAAGGATCTGGGGACGTGGATCCCGAGGATGGACAGGAAGTCCTGGAAGTAGTGGGACCACCCGTGGGAGACCGTGGACGAGGTGACCGTGTACTCGAGGATGAGGTCCCAGCCGATGATCCAGGCGGGGAGTTCGCCCAGGGTCGTGTAGGCGTACGTGTACGCCGACCCGGCCACGGGGGCCATGGAGGCGAACTCGGCGTAGCAGAGGGCGGCGAAGATGCAGGCGATCCCCGAGACGACGAAGGACAGGATGAGGGCGGGGCCCGCCTTGTCGTGGGCCGCCTGTCCCGTGAGAACGAAGATGCCCGTGCCGATGATGGCCCCCACGCCGAGGCTTGTGAGCTGGACGGGTCCCAGAACCCGCCTCAGGCGGTTCTCGCCGCGCATCTCCTCATCGATGAGGCTCATGGGCTTGGTGGCCCACATCTGACGCCGCATGCCCCCTCCTCGCCCCCCGAGGGGCCCGTGATCGGATCTGAAGGCGAAGTGTAGCGCGGGCAGGGTCCCCGGGGAAGCCGGGGCCTTTTTGGGAGATGGCTTCAGCGGGAGGGAGGCGGAGGCGACGGCGGATCCGGAGGGACGGGCGGGGAGGCAGGGTCCTCAAGGTCTGGATTCACTTCGATGTGGACCCGATTCCCTCCCTCCGCCGAAACCAGGAGCCGTCCCATCGCACGCACGGCGCGGCGGGGGTGAACGCTGGCGCGTATCCGCTCCTCGTCGGCCCGGTACAGGCTCCAGTCGGCCTCGTAGGACGAGCCCCAGAGGTCGGGGAGGTCCTCGAGGGCCTCGAGGTGCCGCCGGAGCTTCGTTCTCTGCCGTTGGTCCACTTCGGGAGAGTCCGCGAAGCGCCGGACCTTCTCGGCCTCCTCCCGCGCGTGCCGGCGCGTCTCCTCCGAGGGAGGGCCTTCGGCGACGAGGCGGAGGCGCTGGTGGATCCACTCGAACTCGGCGGGCCCCATGGCCTGTGCCGACAGGGCCAAAGAGAGGTCTCGGAGATAGGCGACCACGAGTTCGGCTCCCCCGTCGTTGAAGACCGGGCGGCCCATCACGACGGTGGGGCCGTTGGCGGCGATCCAGGCCTCCACGCGGTCGGCGGAGGGCTTGGTCGCGCCGGATACGTCGAGGAACACTTCGACGCGGGCGGGCGAGAGGGCGGTGCCCGGTTCCCGGGAGAAGGGGAAGCGCTCGTCGAGTGCCGCGAGGGCGCGGGCCGCCTCCCCGACCCGGGCGTTGGACTTCATGAAGCCCGTGCCGAAGTCCGTGAAGACCAGAATCCCGATGGAGACCAGGCAGGAGAGCACCAGGAACAGGACGACGACGAGGGCGGTCTTTTCCAGGATCTTCAAGGTGCCTCTCCCCTTGGTAAGGGCATACGGCCCTCCGCCCCCGGGGGTTTCCATGGGGCCGGGATGGTATCATCGGTTTCGGGTCGGGTGCCTCGAAGCCGGCCCAAGCCGGCCGAACCGCACGCCGGAGGATGGGACTATGACGACGACCCCCGCGCCGACCCTCGAGTCCGTCCGGGAGATCACGCGCCCCCACAAGAGCCTGTTCAACTACTACGCCCTCCGCTGTCTCCTGGCGGGCCCCCTCTTCTTCCTGCCCCTCGTGCCCCTGTACTTCCGGTACCATACGCTCCGGTACCGCTTCGACGGGGAGGGGATCCTCATGCGGTGGGGGATCCTCTTCCGCCGGGAGATCAACCTCACCTACGCGCGGATCCAGGACATCCACCTCGTGAGCAACGTGGTGGAGCGCTGGCTCGGCCTGGCGCGGATTCAGATCCAGACGGCCAGCGGGAGCGCCCGGGCGGAGATGACCATCGAGGGGATCCGGGATTTCGAACTCCTGAGGGACTTCCTCTACTCGCGCATGCGGGGGGCCCAGGGGGCCTCTCCGGCGGGGGCCTACGGGAGGGCGGGCGGGCCGGGCGAGCCAGCGGGGGACCTGGCCGACGTCACCGCCGCGGTCCTGGAGGCGGCCTCCGAACTCCGGGCCGTCCGAGAAGCCCTCGCCGGGTCCGGGGGGCCTCGTGGGGGGCGGTAGGGGGAAGATCCGGGACGGTCTCTGCCGGGCCCTGAAGGTCCCCCCGGAGCCCTCGGCGCCGGCGGGGGCGCCGGGGTCGGTCCGCACCTTCCGCGCCGCCCGCGGCTTCTACTCCTACCGCCTGCTCGCCTGGGGCCTCTCCCAGGCGGGGGCCGCGGCCGGACTCTTCGCCGGCGTCTCCTTCCTCCGCTTCGTGCCGGCCGTGTCGGTCCTCAGCATCCCCCTCGCCACGATCCTCGGGTGGTTCGAGACCCTCGCCGTGGTTGGGTTCCTCGCCCAGTTGCCCCTGGGTCCCTTCCTGGTCCGGCTCGACTACGAGATGCGCTGGTACGTGATCACCGACCGCAGCCTGAGGATCCGGGAGGGGATCCTCCGGGTGCGCGAGCAGACCCTGACCTTCCACAACATCCAGAACCTCTCCATCCGCCAGGGCCCGCTCCAGAGGCTCTTCGGCATCGAGGACCTCCGCGTCCGCACCGCCGGCGGGGGCGGCTCCTCGGGCGGAGACTCGGAGGAGGCCTCGGAGCGCGAAGACATGCACGAGGGGTTCTTCCGGGGTGTCGAAAACGCCTCGGCCATACGGGACGCCATCCTGGTCCACCTGAAGGGGGGGGCGGGCGACGGCCTGGGAGGGCCCGAGGGCGCCCGCCCCGTCCCGCCCCGTGGAACGGGCGACCTCGACGCGCTGGTGGCGGCCGCCAGGAGTCTGAGGGAGGAGGCCGCCGCCCTGCGCCGGGCTGTGGAGGGAGAGGCGCCGCAGGCGTAAGAGCCGGTTTCTGGACCGGTCCGCGGGTCCGCCCACAGTTCCTAGGCCAACCTCTCCAGGAACGCACGGATCTCGCCGACGGCGAGGCCCGCGTGGGTGTGCAGGAGGTGGTGGCCGCCCTCCCCGTACAAGACCCAGCGCGCATCGGAGAAGGAGGGCAGCCGGGCCTGGATGAAGGCCGCGGGGGCCACCCGGTCCTTCCCCCCGTGCAGGTGCAGCATGGGCACCCGGGCGAGGCGGTCCAGGTCCTCGTCGGGCCAGTACCCGAAGAGCCCGTGGCGCACCGTCCCGGCCAGAGCCTCGGGGTCCGTCCGGTCGGCCTCGGCGCGGAGGGAGCCGGGCAGAATGGCGGCGAACTGCCGGACCATGGATCCCGAGACGCGCACCAGGTCCTCGTCGGAGAGGCCGACGATCCCGCTGGAGGCCCGCCGGTACTCCGCGGAGCCCGCCCGGAGCGTCTCGTGGATGTGCTGGGCGGAGGAGAAGCGGGGGTAGTTGAGGAAGACCAGCCCCCGCACCCGGCCCTCGAAGCGCCTCGCCGCCAGGGCCGTGAGGAGCAGGCACCCGAGGGAGTGGGCCCCCAGGAAGAGGGGCTTGGGGCGGCCCTCGGCCTCCACCAGGTCCGCCAGGGCGTCCAGGTGCTCTTCGAGGGAGTAGGAGGCCCCCTCGGGGCGGGCCGAATCCCCGTGGCCGAGGAGGTCCGGCAGGACGAGGCGAAAGCCCCCGAGGCGCCCGGCCAGGGCCTCCTGGAAGTAGCGGTGGGAGGCCAGGACGCCGTGCAGGAGGACGAGGCACCCCCGGCTTCCGGGGTAGGCGCGGTAGGCGAGGCGGAAGCGTCCCGGGGAGGCGGAGGCCGACATGAGATCATCCCCTCACAGAAGATCGCATTGTAATCGCACGGAAATCAAATGGCAAAGAGCCATGTGCGTAACCAGGTGCTCACATCCTGCGCACCGAGGGGCCCTGTGGTAGGATACAGCCTGCCGGGCCGCGAGGGCCCGGACCTTCGGAAGGACCGCGACCATGGATTCGGAACGCAAGGACGCCGCCGGGGGTGCGGGGAGCGCGCCGGGACAGGCCGGACGTTCGGGGCTGGACTTCATCCGGTCCCTCGTGGACGAGGACCTCAAGGCCGGCCGCCACAAGACCGTCGTAACGCGTTTCCCCCCGGAGCCCAACGGATACCTCCACATCGGCCACGCCAAGTCCATCTGCCTGAACTTCGGCATCGCCCGGGAGTTCGGCGGCCGGTGCCACCTGCGCTTCGACGATACGAACCCCGCGAAGGAGGAGCAGGAGTACGTGGATTCGATCCAGGCCGACATCCGCTGGCTCGGCTGGGACTGGGGGGACCACCTCCACTTTGCCTCCGACTACTTCGACCAGCTCCACGCGTGGGCCGTTCACCTCGTCCGGGAGGGAAAGGCCTACGTCTGCGACCTGAGCGCCGACGAGGTGCGCCGCCACCGGGGGACCCTGAAGGAGCCCGGCGTCGAGAGCCCCTACCGGACCCGGAGCGTGGAGGAGAACCTGGACCTCTTCGCCCGCATGCGGGCCGGCGAGTTCCCCGACGGGAGCCGCACCCTCCGCGCCAAGATCGACATGGCCCACCCCAACCTCAACATGCGGGACCCCGTCCTCTACCGGATCCTCCACGCCGACCACCACCGCACGGGCGGTGCCTGGTGCATCTACCCCATGTACGACTACGCCCACGGCCAGTCCGACGCCATCGAGGGCATCACCCACTCGGTCTGCACCCTGGAGTTCGAGGACCACCGCCCCCTCTACGACTGGTTCATCGAGAACCTCCCCGTGCCCCACCGGCCGAGGCAGTACGAGTTCGCCCGGCTCAACCTGACCTACACGGCCCTCTCCAAGCGCAAGCTCCTGGAGCTCGTGAACAAGGGGTACGTCTCGGGGTGGGACGACCCCCGCATGCCCACCCTGGCGGGCTACCGGCGGCGGGGCTACACGCCCGAGGCCATCCGGACCTTCTGCGAGAAGATCGGCGTGTCCAAGTCGAACAGCGTGGTGGACCTCGCCATGCTGGAGGAGTGCCAGCGGGACGACCTGAACCGGCGCGCCCCGCGGCGCCTGGCCGTCCTGCGTCCCCTCCGCGTGGTCCTCGAGAACTTCCCCGAGGGCCTTGCCGAGGAGATGGACCTCGTGAACAACCCCGAGGACCCCTCGGCGGGCACGCGCAAGGTGCCCTTCTCAAGGGTCCTCTACATCGAGCGGGACGACTTCATGGAGGACCCCCCGAAGAAATTCTTCCGCCTCGCCCCGGGCCGGGAGGTGCGCCTGCGGGGGGCCTACTTCATCACCTGCACGGGCGTGGTGAAGGACGAGTCGGGGCAGGTGGCGGAACTGAGGTGCGCCTACGACCCCGCCACCCGGGGCGGCGCCTCGCCCGACGGACGCTCCCCCAAGGCCACCCTCCACTGGGTGTCGGCGGCCCACGCCGCGAAGGCCGAGGTGCGCCTCTACGACCGGCTCTTCAAGAACCCCGACCCCGACGACTACCCCGAGGGGCAGGACTACCGGGTGAACCTCAACCCCGAGTCCCTCGTGGCTCTCCCCGAGTGCCTCGTGGAGCCCTCCCTCGCCGCGGCGCAACCCGGCGAGCGCTTCCAGTTCGAGCGCCTCGGCTACTTCTGCGCCGACCCCGACTCGCGCCCCGGCGCCCCCGTCTTCAACCGCACCGTCACCCTCAAGGACGCCTGGGGCCGCCTCCAGGCCCGCGAGAAGGCGGGGAAGGGGAAGTAGGCGAGCTACAAACGGCCAGAGACCCCGGGGGCAAGGGGAGCGACGTCGGAACGCCGCCTTCTCCGCTTCGCTTCGAAAGCGATGCATCGTCAAGCTCGAGGGGACCTTCGTCGTGAGAAGTCGTGTGTATCCGGTCTGGCTACACCGTGTACACCTTCAGCACTTCGTCGCCGTAGTGGTTGATGACCTTGACGGCGATTTTGCCGGTCTTGGGTGGGTCGAAGGGGAGGCTCGTGGTGGCGTAGAGGGCGCTCCAGGCGGCCTCGTCCACCTCGGCGCGGAGGGCGCGCTTGAGTTTGTCGTAGGGCTCGTCGCCGCCGCAGAAGTAGGCGTGGCGGACGAAGAAGCTTTCGCCGTTGTAGTTTGTGTCCACGAACCAGCAGGCCACGTCGTCGGTGGAGCTCGATCGAATGACGCCCGTGGTGGGGTCGTAGACGTCCACGCCCTTGAGGTCCACGACGAGCTTTCCGTCTTTGGTCTTGCACACCTCGAGGTCCGGCTCGCCGAAGACCATGAAGAGGTTGCCCGCGCCGGTCTTCTTGAGGAGTTCCTCGCCCATGGCCAGGTCGGGGTTCATGCGGGCCAAAAGGATGGGCAGCTTGCCGTAGTGGCGCTCTTCTTCAGCGATAGCCCCGCCCTTCGCGGCCTTGCTGTCTACCATTTCTGGGGGCTGGAACTCCTTGGCGCTCTCGCCCGCGTGGGCGTCGAAGGCGAAGCCGCAGACCACGAGGAGATCGAAGCCCACGCCCTTGAGCGCCTCCTTGGCCGCCTCTTTGACCGGGTCGGCGCCCACGGTCCCGTGCTCGGGGCCGATGGCCACGGCCACGCGGCGCGCCTTGCCGTCTTTGTCGGTGTACTCGCCAGAAGCCTGAATCCACAGGCCGGCGTAGGGCTCTAGCCGGTCGAACTTGAGGCGCTCGGCCTTGCGGGTGTTCTGGACCCCGGCCTTCTTGAGGTTGTCGAGGATCATGGGGACGAACTGCGGCCGCCCCGGGCCGTCCTCAGCCTGGGCTTCGGCGGCGGGGCGCTCCTGTTCGGGGGCGAGGACGCGGTGGGGCGAGAGGCTCTCGACGGTGAAGGGCCCGGAGACGCGGACGCGCTTGTTGTCCTCGTAAGGCTGGTCCACGAGCGTTTCGTACTCGGCGCGCCTCGCGATGGAGGCGTCCATCTCCTTCTGCCGCTCCCGCCTCAGCTTCCACCACTGCTCGTGGGCTTTCTTCGCCTTCTCGGGCCACTTCTCCTCGGCCTCGCGCGGAATCTCCCACTCCTCCCAGCTCTTCTTGAGGAGTTTGTTCAGCTCGGTGCGCAGGGGTTCGAGCTGGACCTGGAACTTCTCGTGGATGGCGTCAATCTCCTCGTTGTTGGCGATGTGGCCCGAGCTAACGTGCTGTCCACGCTTGCAGACGAAGCCGCGCTTGATGTCGCCGCCCGTCTTGATGTCCGGCGGGACGTGGCCGGCGATTTCCGCTTCTTTGCGGAGTCCCTCCGGCGAGTCGGCCAGGAGGTAGTACGGATACCGCGCCGCCATGAGGCGCGTTCGCGCCAGGGCGAGAGCCACGCGGGAGGTATCGATTGTGATCCAGCGCCTACCCCACTGCTCGGCCACATAGGCCGTCGTCCCCGAGCCGCACGTCGGGTCGAGGACCAAGTCGCCTGGATCAGTTGTCATGAGAATGCATCGTTGAAGAATCTCGGTATTCGTTTGAACAACGTAGATCGGGTCCGATGCGCCACCGAGCGCATCCCACCAATTTGAAATGGGCTTATGAAGGTGGTCCTCGAGATAGCTCTTGAATCGGAGTTGGTTCTTGCCCTGCAGCAGCCGATCAGATGCAGCGAGCCTCTCCATGCCACAAAGCTCGCCCGGAGTCAGTCTCGCAGTGTGCTTCCAACAGTTTCCCTTGCCCGGATCGTACACTCGGTTTCGAAATGTGAATGGCAGACTTTGGTTCGCCCTTTCGCCGCCGCTCGTGAGGGGGTTCGACCTATAGAGGCGTGCGCCAGGGTGATCCTTAAACAGCTGTTTCGGGTTGAGGCGATAGTCCCATTCGTTGCCTTCCCTGTCCGGGACGCATGAAAACGGATAGGACATGCCGTTTGGCAGTTCTACGAGTTTGAACTCGCTAAGGGTCTCTTGGTCGAGATCTCTAACCTGGAGAAGGGCGCGAAACTTGATGGGATTGCCAGGCTCCAATCTGGAAGTCTTGGAATACCAGACCAAGTAGTCGTTAACTGGGTCCACAAGGTTACTCTTCTGGCTCCCTTTCTTTTTCACAACGAAAGTGACGACCGAATTCTGTGCTCCAAAGACCTCATCCATCATGCATCTAACGAGGTGGACATTCTCCTCCCCAATCTGCACAAAGATGCTCCCGCTCTCGGTGAGGAGATCCCTCGCAGCAATGAGCCGATCGCGGAGATAGCTCAGATAGGAGTGGATGCCCAGGGCCCAGGTGTCGCGGAAGGCCTTGATCTGCTCCGGCTGGCGCGTGGCGTCCTCCACCCGTCCGTCTTGGACTTCCCTGTTCCTAGTGGACACCTGCCAGTTTGAGCGAAATTCAATGCCGTAGGGCGGGTCCAGGTAGATCATCTGGACCTTTCCCTTGAGGCGCTCCTTCTCGGCGAGCGAGGTCATGACGAGGAGCGAATCGCCCAGGATCATGCGGTTCGTCCAGTTCTGCTGGTGGTGGTAGAAGTCCACGAGGTCCTCGAAGACGATGCCGTTGAAGTCCGAGAAGAGGGAGGCGAGGCCAGGGGCGTCCTTCTTGGCCTCGGCCCGCACTTGCTCTACGATGGCCTGAGGCTGGATCTTCTCCTGGATGTCAAGTGACACGATCTTTTGCGACGTTAGGTGACACGAACCTTTACGATTCCA